>CAZSBK010000034.1:0-46849 GCA_964604945.1 uncultured Candidatus Solibacter sp. | reverse complement strand
TGCTCGAAGCCGGCGTTCACTTCGGGCACCAGACCAAGCGCTGGAATCCGAAGATGAAGGAATACATCTTTGGCGAACGTAACGGGATCTACATCATCGATCTCCAGAAGACGCTGAAGCTTTTTAAGGACGCCATGCGTTACGTGGCCGAGCAGGCCGCGACGGGCAAGACGGTTCTCTTCGTTGGCACCAAGCGGCAGGCACAGGAAGCCATCCTCGAGGAAGCCAACCGCTGCGGCATGTACTACGTGAACAACCGCTGGCTGGGCGGCCTGTTGACGAATTTCGCCACGGTGAAGAAGTCGATCAAGCGGCTGAAGGATCTGGATGTGATCCTTGCGGAAGACTCGCTTGAACGCGAACACCACACGAAAAAAGAACTGATCCAACTCGACCGTGAGCGCAAGAACCTGCTGGCGAACCTGGCCGGCATCCGGGACATGGACACGCTGCCGGACATGGTGTTCATCATCGACTCGAACAAGGAGTCGATCGCGGTGAAGGAAGCGCGGAAGCTGGGCATTCCGGTTGTGGCGATCGTGGACACCAACTGCGATCCGACGGAAGTGGATTGGCCGATTCCGGGCAACGACGACGCATTGCGCGCCATCCGGCTGTTCGCCACGAAGGTGGCCGACGCGATGGTGGAAGGCCGCGCCCTGGCCAGCGAACACGATTTCGCCGGCGCCGCGAAGGAAGTTGTCGAAGACACCGAAGAGGTGATCGAAGACATGTCGCAGTATGCCCACTACGTGGATCCGCGGCTGAACGAAGACGTGCTGACCGAAGGGATTTCGGATCTGGATCTGCCCTCGGTCTCGCTGCCCAAGCGCACCGAACCTGCGGAGACGGCAGAACCGGCCGGAGCCGAATAGGCTGAACTGGACTATCCTGCCCGGCGTGTTCGCCAGAGGGCGGCCGCCGGGCATGTCACGCATTGATTCCCTTAGAGATTATTGAAGGTAGGAACTCATGGCAGAAATTAGCGCCCAGCTTGTGAAGCAACTCCGCGAGAAGACCGGAGCGGGCATGATGGAGTGCAAGAGCGCGCTCGTGGAGGCGAAGGGCGACCTGGCGGAAGCCGAAGTCGTATTGCGCAAGCGTGGACTGGCCTCGGCGGCCAAGAAAGCGGCGCGTTCGACAAAGCAAGGCGTGATTGGAGTACTGGTGGCCGGCGGCGGCAAGACCGGCGTGCTGGTGGAAGTGAACTGCGAAAGCGACTTTGTTGCCCGTACGGACGATTTCCAGGGTCTGGTGAGTGGACTCGCCCAACTGATCGCCGAAAAGTCGCCGGCCGACGTGGCGGCGCTGATGGCTTTGCCTGCGATTGAAGGTCCCGGCACGGTCCAGGACATGATCAAGGCGAAGATCGCCAAGGTCGGCGAGAACATGAATGTGCCGCGGTTCGCGCGGTTGACGGCCAAGGGTTATGTCGGGGCCTACACACACCCTGGCGCACAGTTGGTGACGATGGTGGACGTGGTGACGGGCAAGGCCGAATCGGCCTCGAACCCGGTCTTCGTGGAACTGTTGCACGACCTGGCGATGCAGGTGGCGGCGGCCGATCCACGGTTCGTGACGCGCGACGAGGTGACCGCCGAGACGCTGGCGAAGGAAAAAGAGATCCAGCGGGCGCGTGCTCTGGCGGAAGGCAAACCGGAGAAGATCGTCGATAAGGTGGTCGAGGGCCGGATGTCGAAGTATTACGAGGAGGTCTGCCTGCTCGAGCAGCCCTTCATCAAGGACAACGCGATGCCGATCACGCAGTTGCTGGCCAACAAGGGCAAGCAACTGGGCGACACGCTGTCGTTGGTGGGATTCCTGCGCTTCAAGGTTGGGGAAACGGCCCAGGCTGAAGAAGCCGCCGAGTAGAATAAGGTAACACCGATGCCGGCGTCCCGATACAAGCGAGTCCTGCTGAAGTTAAGCGGGGAGGTCTTGGCAGGGGGCGCCGGTTTCGGCATAGACCCGGTCTGCGTCGGCGCCCTGGCTGAAGAGATCGCCGAAGTGCACGCCGGCGGGGTCGAGTTGGGCATTGTGATCGGCGGGGGCAATTTCTTCCGCGGCGTGGCCGCAGCAGCACGCCACATGGACCGCGTGACTGCCGATTCGATGGGTATGCTGGCGACCATCATCAACTGTCTGGCCATGCAGGACGCACTTGAGAAGAAGGGTGTCCCGACACGCGTGATGACGGCCGTTCACATGAATCAACTGGCTGAGCCCTACATCCGGCGGCGAGCGATCCGCCATATGCAGAAAGGCCGGGTGGTAGTGTTCGGGGGCGGCACATCGAATCCGTTCTTTTCGACCGATTCGGCCGGGGCGTTGCGGGCGTTGGAGGTCCAGGCCGAGATCTTCGCCAAGGCCACGGGCGTCGATGGGGTTTACGACAAGGACCCGCGCAAGCACGCCGACGCCGTCAAGTACGACCGGGTGTCCTACGACGAAGTGCTGGCCAAGAACCTGAAGGTGATGGACGCTTCGGCGGTGGCGATGTGCCGGGACAACCAGTTACCCATGGTGGTTTTCAATCTCACGACGCGTGGCAATATAATGCGAATGTCGATGGGGGAACCCGTCGGAACTCTGATCGCATGATTCGCTAAAGGCCGACGCCAAGGAACAGAAAGATGAAATCAGAACCAAACCAACCAGTTTCGTCCCCGTTCGCCAATGTCGCCGAGGTGGAAAAGGCGGCGCTTACGCGGATGGAGAAGGTGATCTCGGACCTCCAGCACAACATGGGCAGCGTGCGCACGGGACGGGCATCTATCCATTTACTCGATGGAGTGACGGTCGAGGCCTATGGTGCGCCGATGCCGCTCAGCCATGTCGCGACGCTCCACGTGCCCGAACCGACGCTGATCACGCTGCAGCCTTATGACTCTTCTCAGATCAACGCGATCGAGAAGGCGATCCGCTCAGCGGATCTTGGACTGAACCCGTCCAACGACGGCAAGCTGATCCGTGTGCCGGTGCCGGCGCTGACCGAGGAGCGGCGCAAGGAAATGGTGAAGCAACTTCACCACATGGCGGAGGACCACCGCATCACGATACGCAACGTCCGCCGGGACGTGAACGACGCGCTGAAAAAGATGCTGAAGGATAAGCTGATCAGCGAGGACGACGACCGGCGTTCACACGACACGATCCAGAAGCATACTGACGCCTTCATCACCAAAGTGGACAGCGCCGTGAAAGCGAAGGAAAAGGAAGTGATGGAGATCTGAGCGTCTCCCGCATCGAAATCCCGGCAAACCAGGCGGCCCCGCCAAGGGCCGCCTTTTCCGTTTCTGGATCCGTTTCGCGGACCTCCACCCCTCCCGGATCAGCCGTCCTGGCCCCGCTCCGTTTCCGGCTGCCTGGAATTGAATGACCAATGGGTGTGAGCGATCTTCCACTCCGCCCCGCGGCGCTCATACACCTCTGAGCAATTCCAACTCATGACGCGCGAGCCGCTCTTGCTCTCAAAGTAGTAGCTGAGAATCGCAGTGTCTCCAGCTATCTGGATCCGCGGGCTGACGATCTCGAACCGGTCCGCACTCACCTTGCCTCTGAGCGATTCGTAAAGCTCTTCCAAGGCAGCAATGCCGTCAAGCCGAGTCCGCACAAACGGGTCGAAATACGAGACGTCCGGCCAGGACGCCCGCAGAAACCCGCTCGGGTCGCCCTTGCACCAGAGCACGAGCGCCGCTCGCTCGATCTCCAGAATCTTCACCGACTCGGCATCGTTGGTCAACTGCTCCATTAAGACACCTTCTTTAGTTTCTGTACCCGGCAAACCAGGCTACGCTGCTATTCTACCGGATGCTTCCCGAATCCGGCATGCAGCTCTCTTTCGTCCGAGAATAACTGCTTCCCCGCACACTACTACTGTGTGAGGCAGGGCGCGCAGCGGCAAAGTCCCGATACGGAATCGATAGTCGCCCCACAACCGCACGCCCTCCTCTCCCCGGCGGCCGGCGCGACCGCCAAACTCGAGCGTGCGCGCGCCCAGAGGCAGTACGAGTCGCTGGCAAGGGAGTTCCGTGAAGAGATTGAATCCGACCGGTACTTGGCCCGGTCGTCGGTGGCTTCCCTATTTAGAAGCGACAGCCTGGTGCCGCCGGCACCGCGGAGTTGGCGCGGGCGTCTGGGCCATTTCCTGGTCCTTTGCCAGTCGCGGCTGATGTGGTGGACGCTGCGGTCGTTCAGAATGCGCGATGAGGCGATCGAATCCGTTTGGTTGTCGCTCGAATCGCACATGCGCGAGCAACGCGGGCTCGACACGAGGATGCGTAATCAGTTACTGGCCCTGGAGTTACGAATCCGCGAACTGGAAGAGGGCAGCAGGCGGTGACTCGCGTGTGGCACGCCTGATCCAGTTTCATCCCTCGGTATCCGGGCGCGACGCCATCGGCAACGAGATGCTTGCATTACATCGGGCGGCGCGGCGCGCGGGAATCGATTCGCGCATCCATGCCGTCGATGCCGGCTCCGTGGACGGGGCAACGGTCAGAGATCTGAGGCGACTCGATGTGACCGGTTCGGACACGCTGCTCATCCATTACTCTCTGGGGCATGCGGCGTTCGACGACTTGGTGGAGGTTGGGTGCCGGCGGCTGATGCTGTTTCACGACGTGACACCGCCGGAATTGCTCTGCGGCGCGCCGCGAGAAATAGTCGAGAACGCGCGTCAGGGACTGGAGCGGGCCGGATGGGTGTCCGGACGGTGCCAGGCCGTGGCGGTGCATTCAAATTCGAGCGCGGCTTCACTGTCCGCCTGGGGCGGTCCGCGTGCCGAAATCCTGCCCTATCTGATGCGTCCGGAACTGCTAAAAGCAGAACCAGATCGGGCGACACTGGCAGAGGCGAAGCTGAGCGGGTCGACATTGCTGGCCGCAGGCCGTGTCCTACCGCACAAGCGCATCGAAGACGTCATTCTCGTCTACGACTACCTGCGGCGAATCTCGGCCCGTCATTGGCGGCTGGTCGTTGTGGGTTCGACCGGCCACGCGCCGGGCTATGTGGAGAGTCTGGCCTCGCTCTGCCGGAAAATGGGGCTGCCACGAGTGCAGTTCACGGGAAGCGTCTCACAGGCCGAGATGAACGCGTGGTTTCGCGTGGCAAGGGCGTTCATCAGCATGAGCGTCCACGAAGGGTTTTGCGTTCCTTTGGTGGAGGCGATGCACCACCGGGCGCCTGTCTTTGCGCTTGCCGCGGCTGCAACTCCCGAGACGCTTCAGGGCGCCGGCGTCACTTTCGAGTCACCCGACTGGCCGGCCATCGCCGAGGCCATCGACGCCGTGGACCAGTCGCCCGAGTTGCGGAAACGCATTCTGGACCGGCAGGACCAGGCGGTTGGGGCCTATGAGCCGGCGGCTGCCACCCAGACGTGGCTCGACTGGCTGGCAGGCGCCGGCCAGGGAACGGATTCTGCTTCCGGCGCGATCTGGGAGAGAAAAAAGAGAACCGCCGGGCACTAGATCCCAGGAGCGGCGCCTGTCGTATTGGAATCCGGTAGCCCATAGCCGGGCAGGCCGGAGGGCAGGCGAAAGACGGCTCGAAACGGCCCATGGTTTGTCCAACAATTCCAACCCTCGATAGTGACGACCGGATCGACCGGATTGAGTCGGTCCTGCGGCGCGCACTCGGCCACCCAGATCGTGCCGTTGCGGATCAGCGGAGGATGCAAGACAAGGAGGCGCCACCGGAGAGGATCTTCTCGAGTCCCCTGCTGGACAGGCTGCGACATTCGCTCGATGCCCTTTCGGCGGCAGGCGCGCGGATGGGCTCCGCGCCCGAGGGCTACCCACTGTGGGCTTCGCTGGTCATCCGAGGCGTGGCGGCGCTGTTGCCGTGGTATACGCGGAGTCTGCATGCCTACGCCAGGGCGGTCTCGGAAACGGCGGAGGTGACTGCGGCAATCCTTGACGACGCCGAACGGCGGGCGAGGGAAGAGGCACGATGAGGATACATATTCTCACCAATTCGGTCGCGCCCGGCGACGCAGTCAGCGCCCACTGTCTCTTATTGAGAAAGCACTGCGCCGAACTGGGCCACCAAGTTCGTTTGGTCGCGGCCCACGCGCATCCGGCGCTGTCAGCCGAAGTAGATAGACCCGAGAGCCTGATGGAGGGTGTGGATGAAGACGACATCCTGCTCTACCAGTTTTTCCACTACTCGCCCCTAGCCTGCTGGGCAGACAGCTACGCAGGCCGGCGCATCCTGATGTATCACAACATCACCCCACCGGAACTGGCGGGGGGCAACGAAGCGGTAGAGCGCGAGTGCGCGCTGGGATTGGCCCAGTTGAAGGCGATGGCGCAGGCCTTCGACGCTGCTTACGGAATGAGCGAGTTCAGCCGGCGGGACCTGAAAACGGCGGGCTACCGCCAGACGGGGGTCTTCCCACTGCTCATCGACGTTGACCGGCTCAATCCGCCGCCGATGCTTTCGCCGCGGTCGCCGGTGAATCACGGGACAAGGTTCGTCTTTCTGGGCAGGCTGGCGCCAAACAAACGGCAGGACCGGCTCATCCGGATGCTGGCCGCCTGGAGAGTCTGGGACCCGGAAGCCAGTCTGACGCTGATCGGCGACGGCACCCAACATCCGGACTGGCACAACAGGTTGATCTCACTGTGCGGATCGCTTGGGTTGAAGCCAGGCCAGGACGTCACGTTTACGGGCAAGATCGGCGACGACCAGGCCAGGCGAGTCCTGCTCGATTCGGACGTTTTTGTCTCGGCCAGCGAGCATGAGGGGTTCGGGGCTCCGCTGATTGAGGCCATGGCTTTGGGGTTGCCCATCTTCGCCTATGACGCCGGCGCAGTGGCCGGGACGCTGGCCGGAGCGGGCCACTTGCTCAGGGGGACCGATGAGCGGGAGTGGGCAAGCGAGATCCGGGCGGCGCTCGATGATTCGGCGTCGCGGTGGGCGATCCACGCCTCACAACAGGACCGGTTGGAGGCGTTCACCGCCGGGGCCGGGCGCGAACAAGTGAGGGCGCTGATCGAAGCGGTCTCCACGCTGGGCCGGCGGATGAACCAGGGCCGTCAGGTCAGCGTCGTCATCAACACATACAACCGCGGCTGGTGGCTGGACCGGTGCCTGGCCTCGCTTGAAACACAGACCTACTCGGCCTTCGAAGTTGTGGTGGTGAACGGTCCATCCAGCGATGACACGGCGGACGTGCTCGCTCGCTGGCAGGACCGGATCAAGATCGTCCAAACGAACTCGCGCGTACTGTCAGTGTCGAGAAACGAAGGCATCGCGGCCGCCTCTGGCGAACTGGTCGCCTTCATCGACGATGACGCGGTGGCGGACAGGCACTGGCTGGAACGGTTGGTCCCGGCGTTCCTCGATCCGAGGGCCGGCGGCGCCGGTGGGCTGGTTTACCGGACGAACGGCCGCGAGATCGAGTTCAGTTGCGGGACGCTGGACCGCCAGGGCTTCGTCGAATGGAACCGGGCCGAAGCCGGGACTCATTTCCATTGGGAAGGCGGGCGGCTGAACACGGTCTCGGGCAACAACTGCATCTTCCGCCGCGCGGCGCTGGAGGCGATTGGCGGATTCGACGAGCGGATCGAGTATTATCACGACGAAGCCGACGTGGTTTGGCGGATCGAGAGGGCCGGATATCATACGGTTCACAGGCCGAACGCGGTGGTGTTTCACGAAGCGGCGCGGTCGCAGAACCGGGCGGGCCGCCACCAGTTGAACTGGTACGCGATCGTGAAGAACACCGTCTATTGCGCGTTGAAGAACTATTCGGGCCCGTTGCTGAAGCCGGCAGCGGCGGCGGCGATTCTCAGGCGGGTATGCCGGGAACGCATCGCTGCGATTGGAATCTGGGAGAGTCAGGGCGAGATCAGCGGCCAGCAGGCGCGCGCCTACCGGCGGGCGGCCTGGAAAGGGATGGCTGTCGGGTTCTACAGGGGTTGGTTTGGTCTGGAGCATGGGCGGCGATTCGACAGCCGGGACGAGATCGCATTCAAGGCCTTTGGCGCCGAACCGGAGCGGCTGGCGGTCTGCCTCTTGTCGCAGAGCCTGCCTTGGAAGCATCCGGGCGGCATTGCGACTTACACGTGGGAGCTGGCGCGGGGGCTTGCCGGTCTGGGGTGCCGCGTGCATTTGGTCAGCGCCGACGCCGGCGAACAGGTCGAGCGCCGCGAAGGCGTATGGATTCACCGGACGCCGGAGCCGTCACTGCCGTCCGGATTTGCGATGGAACCGGGCATGGCGGTGACTTCAAAGAACCTGGCCTACAGTTGGGCGGCGCACCGGGCGGTGGTGGACATCGACGCAAAGTGTGGACTGGATGTGGTCGAATCACCCAACTGGGATGCGGAAGGCGTGGTGACGGCGATCGACGGGCGACTGCCCGTCGTGATGCGCGCCCACTCGCCTCTGATCGAGGTGGCGGCGACGCAGGGCTGGACGCTGGATCAGGATCTGCGGGCGGCGATTTCACTCGAGCGCCGGATGAGCCGGCACGTTTCAATGTTGACCGGCAGCACGCAGGCGATCCTGGATCTTGTGTGCAAGGACTATGAGACCCGTCCCGAACACACCAGGCGAATCAGGCTTGGCCTAGGCACGCCAAGGATATCCGCGGACGGCGATGCCGCGCCGGATGGCCGCCCGATGGTATTGTTCGCCGGAAGACTGGAGCCGCGCAAGGGCATTGACACATTGATGGCGGCGATTGAAGCGCTGTTGGACCGGGAGCCGGCGGCCCGTTATGTGCTTGCCGGCGACGACGGGCTCGGCATGGGCCGCGCCTGGCTGGAAAAACTGCGATGGCGGAAGCCCAATTGGACCAATCGGATTGAACTGGCGGGCCAGGTCAGCGCGGAGCGCCTGACTGCGCTCTATGGCCAGTGCAGTCTGTTTGTTGCGCCGTCGATCTGGGAATCGTTCGGGCTGGTGTTTGTGGAGGCGATGTCGCACGGCAAGCCGGTGGTGGGGACGACGGCAGGTGGAATCGGTGAGGTGGTCGACGACGGGGTGACGGGAATTCTGGTCAGGCCTGGCGATGCCGACCAGCTAAGTGAGGCGATCCTGGCGCTGCTGGCGGATCCGGAGCGGAGGCGGTCGATGGGACGGGCGGGGCTGGAACGCTGGCGGCGGAAGTTCAGCCGGGAGGCGATGGCCGAATCGACGGCGGGGACCTACAGGAACCTCGTCCAGGACTGGCGGGCTGGGGAACGAGTCATCTACCAGGCCGCCGCGCCCGAGTTCCAGCGGGCCCAGGAGACGCGCATCGTGTGGGCCGCCGGGGCGCGGGGATTGGCGTTGCGATCGGAAGGCCAGGCATGGCGGACATGCGTCTATGGGCCATACATGACAGTGCCGGCCGGATCGTGGAGGGCGCAGTTCTTGCTGTGGGCTGAGGGGGGCCTGGAAGAGGCGGGCGAGATCGCGCGAGTGGAGGCGTTTTGCGGACCCCGCGGCTTCTGCAAGGCGGCACAAGTGTTGGCGCAGCACTTGGGGCCGGAAGGCGGCACGGTTGTGAGCGTCTTCTTTCAACTTGAGGAGGAGATGGACAACTTCGAATTCCGGGTCCATGCCTGTTCGCCCGTGACCATCCTGCTGAGGGAAGTGCGGGTGACGGCCTGGCCCGCCGTTCGCCGCAGCCATGGCGGCAATGAGGCGGTCCGCCAGGATGGGGTTGTGGAGGAGGTATTTGCCCGATGATGCGCTTATGGAAAGAGGTTGCGGCATCGCGCGATCTATTCATTGAGTTGCTGAAGGTTCAGATGGACCAACGCTACAACGGGTCGGCGCTTGGGGTGATTTGGGCGCTGGCCATGCCGCTATTGACGATCCTCAGCTTCTCGCTGATCTTCTCCAGCCTGAGCGGCTGGAACCTGGCCGACTATGGAGTCTATTTCTTCTGCGGCTACGTACCCTGGACGTTCTTCCAGGCATCGAGCCTGCACGCGGCAGAATCGCTCGTGGGTAACGCCTTTTATGTCACACGTATCTCTATGCCGAAACAGGTGCTGCCGCTGGTGGCGGTTGCGCTGAACGGGATCGATGCCGTCGCCGGGATGGTGATCCTGTTCGCGCTGATGCCTCTGCTTGGAGCGCCCTATCACCTGTCGATGCTGTGCCTGCCCGCGTCGGCGCTGTTGACCGCGGCCGCCGTGGCGGGCGTTGCGATGTTGTGCGCGCAGGCCAACGTGTTCTTCCGCGATTTTCGTTATCTGCTGAACTCGGCGCTTTTCCTCTGGTTTTTCTTCTCGCCGGTGCTATGGAGACCGGACACGCTAAGCCCGGCGCTGCGGCCATTCTACCGGCTGAACCCGGCAGTCGCCTTCCTTGAACTCTTCCAGTTGCCGGTGAGGCTGGGCATCCTGCCGCCGGTTGAGGCCTGGCTGCTGGCTGGAGTCTGGGCATCGGCGTTGCTGTTGGCGGGTGGATTGACCTTCGCCGCCAACCAGAAGAGGTTTTATTACTACCTATGAAGCAGAGTGCTGCCAAGCCGGCGGCGAAGCCGGCCGAAAAACTGATCCGTCTCGAGGCGGCGGGAGTGAAGTACCGCTTCATGACGGATCGCGACCTGACGTTGCGCGGCCGGTTAGCCCGTCTGGGCAGCGGCCGGAACGGGACGAGCAGGGAGTTCTGGGCACTCAAGGGCTTGACCCTTGAGTTCAGCCGGGGCGAGGTTGTGGGACTGGCCGGGCCAAACGGTTCGGGCAAGAGTACGCTATTGCGTCTGCTCGCCGGCGTGATCGATCCGAGTGAGGGCTCAATTGAGAGGCCGGTGCGAGTCTCGGCCCTTCTCGAGCCCACGGGCGTGCTGAACGGCAACCTTTCCGGCCGCCAGAACGCATTTCTCTACGCCGCCCTGAATGGGCTCGAACGTGGGGAGATGGACGCAGCGCTTCCAAGGATCGAGGAGTTCGCCGAACTGGGCGCATTCTTCGATGTGGCCGTCCGCACTTATTCTTCGGGGATGCTGGCGCGGCTGGCCTTCAGCCTGGCGACTCATTTCAAGCCCGAAGTGCTGCTTGTCGACGAACTGCTTTCAGTCGGCGACGAACACTTTCAGAAGAAGTCTTACTTCCGCATGATGAAACTGATCGAGAAGGGCAGCCTGGTGGTGGTAGTCTCCCATCACTTGGGATTTCTCGAATCGGCGTGCTCGCGGGCGGTTCTACTGGCCGGCGGCGAGGTTATGGATGACGGACCTGCGGCGCGAGTGGTGGCGGGCTACCGCAAACGATTTGGCTGAAGTCCGGCAACCGGAGGCTACGCAGCGCGGCGCGCTTGGCTTTCGCCCGCCACGTTCACGGTGATGAGGTTTCTCGCCACGCCCAGTGCCTTGAGCAGCCGAATCTGAATCCAGGTGAGATCCAGTTCATACCATGCCAGCCCGTGACGCGATGAAGCTGGATGGGCGTGATGGTTGTTGTGCCAACCCTCGCCGAAGGTGAGCAAGGCGACCCACCAGTTGTTCCGTGAATCGTCGCGGGTCTCGAAGCGGCGGCGGCCCCAGAGGTGCGTGGCCGAATTGACCAGCCAGGTAGCATGAAGGCCGAGCGTAACCCGGGTGAAGACACCCCAGAGCAGCATGGGCAAGCCCCCGGCGAGCAGCAGGACAAGGCCGAGCACGATCAGCGGCACGTAGTGCCAGGTGTTGAGCCAGCGGTAGAACGGATCGCGGGCAAGGTCTGGCGCGTACTTCGACATGGCCTCAGTGTTGTTGTGCATCGCCTTGCCGAAGACAATCCAGCCCATGTGGGACCACCAGGCGCCGTCGCGCGGTGAATGCGGATCCCCATGCAGGTCGGAGAGTTGATGGTGGATGCGGTGAGTAGCCACCCAGAAGATAGGGCCGCCTTCCAAGGTCATGGCGCCGCAGACGGCCAGAAAGTACTCAAGCCACGTGGGAACCTTGTACGACCTGTGCGTGTGCAGGCGGTGGTATCCCATTCCGATTCCGCAACCGATGCAGAGCCAGTGGAGAAGCGCCGCAACAAGCACCGCCTGCCCGGTGAAGAAGAACAGCGACGCCACCGCGCCTGCATGGAAAAGGATCAGGGCGGTTGTGGTCACCCAGTTGACGTTATTCAAGCGATAGGTTTGCCGGATTGAAGGCTGCACGCGGAATTCCCAGAAAGTGGACTTACTCGTATTCTATCCACTCCGACAGCTGCGGCGGAAGGACGGACAACCCTATAGATCCGCACGCCTGTGCTCAGGATTCAGATGGTTTCGGTTTCCGCCTGCCGAACAGCCGTCGGAACCAGGACCGGCGACGCCTACAGGCTGGCGGGAGCGCCTTGAGGTCTAGCGGCTTGTTCTCGATCACTGCCGTAGGGTGGACAACTGTGAGAAGTTCGGCCAGAGCCGGCTCGTAGTGGGTGGAAAGCCAGCGGTGAGCCTCGTCCAACCGCGGCTGACGCCCCCGTGGATCGTGGCCGTCGCTCGCGACGAAGTGAACCAAACCGCGGTCGATCATTGCGCGGCTGAAGTCGAAAACGCGTGTCCCCCACAATCCCATGAGAGACCCGGCCGTCACCTGCATCAGCCGGCCGCCGGCCACCCATTGTTCGAGGAGACCGAGGCGCTGGCGCAATAGCGGATTGCGTTCCGGGCGCGTAACAACGATCACCATGCCGGCCGCTTCCAGCCGGCCGAAGATCTCTTCCGTATTTTCAAAGATGACGAGATCCGAAAACTCGACAAGCAGATAACGGCCGCCGTTGATCGTGTAGCGAGTAGGGTGTAAAAGGGCGTCCTGTACATTGTCGTGCATCAGATGGAAATCGCAACCCTGGTACAGATTCAGCCCTTCCGGAGCGAGCACCCGCAGCCGATTCAGGGATGCACTGATAGTTGCCGGATCGTAGCTATACTGTGGGTCGGCATGCGGCGTAGCAACGAGGCCGGTGGTCCCGCAACGAACCGCCAGGCGCATCATCTCGACAGACTCCTGCTCGGTTTTGGCCCCGTCATCGATGCCGGGCAGGAGGTGGCAGTGGATATCGATCATGCTCGCTCAAGAGTAACGCGTTTTGAAGTCTAAGCTAAACAGAGGACTTAAGTTCTAAGGGTACTGAGCATAACACCTTATCGCATAAACACAAAAACCTTACTCTATTGATTCCTGCTGAGTTTTACTTTAGATTAGTAAACCTAGGAGTGAACCCATATAGGCTAAGATAGAACAGCCGCACGCACCATGAAGAGACAGGCAAAACTCGTTATCCTCTCCACCATCGCGATCGGTGCCAGCGTCCTGCTGTCAGACTCGCTTGAGGGGTTCGGGTATCCGGGCAATTACTTTTGGGTCTACCTCGCAATGACGGCCGCGGTCAGCCTTCTCGACGTCCAGTTGCAGACCAGGGGCGGTGATCTGTCGCTGGGGATTGTCTTCGCTCTGGCCGGCTTCGCGCAGCTCACGTTGCCGCAGTCCTATGCTTTGAGCGTCGTTGCAGGCACGTTACCTCTATTCAAAAGGCGCGACCGCCGGATCGTTCCTTGGTTGGTCGTTTTTCAGCTGGCAGTGGCTGTTCTAAGCCTGAAGGCAGCCAATTTGATGTACAAGCAGGTGATTCAGGTGGTGTCGTCAAACGGAGCGACAATCGGGATCATTCTCAGTTGCCCGGCGCTGATCGGGGTGAGCAGTTTCCTTCTGGCCTCTTACGAAAGTACGCAACAGAGGGTCCGGCTGCTCTCGATCTGGCCGCGCGATTACGCCTGGTCGATTGTGTATTACGTCGGCTGCTCCGCCGGGGCCGCGCTGTTGGTGGTGCTCTCGGCGCTGCCGACAAACGAATCCCTGATGATCATGTTGCCGCTGCTCATATTGGCTGGCCGCTCGCTGAAGGACGAACGCCTTGCCATGGATCGCAAACGCCAGAGGTTGAACGACTTCACCGGGCTTCAGATGGGAGTTCTGCAGGTGATGGCGCAGGCGATGGAGGCGCGCGAAGGCCGCGGAGTGATTCACTTCGAAAGGCTGGCCCGGTATGCCCATGGTCTCGGACGGGCGATGGGGATGGAGGGTGTCCAACTGATGGCGCTCGAGGCCGGAGCCCTGCTGCACGATGTCGGGAAGTTGGCCATACCCGATTACCTGTTGACCAAGCCGGACTCGTTGACTCCGGAAGAATTCGAACTACTGAAACAACACCCTGTCATCGGCGCGGACATCATCGAAAGGGCCAGCCTCCCCTTCCCGGTGGCGCCAATGGTCCGAGCCCATCAGGAAAACTGGGACGGGACGGGCTATCCGGATGGACGCAAGGGAACTGAGATTCCGGCGGGGGCCCGCGTCTTGAGGGTCCTGGACGCACTTGATGCGCTAACTGCCGACCGGCCCTACCGGCGGGGGTTATCCCTGCACGACGCTGTCGGGCAAATACAAAAGGACGAAGGCCTCCTGTTTGACCCAGCCGTCGTCCAGTGTCTTGTCGAGAACTACCAGGCCTGGGAGATGCAAGCCACCGACAGTGTGCCCGCCGGGACCATACCGTCCGGCGTCGAAGCGAAGTCGGTAGCCGCCATGATTGCTGAAGCGCGGCGTGAGGAGCAGACGCTCACGGAATTGGTGAAGCTCCTTAAAGCCTCGTTGGATTTGGAAGGGACCATGCTCCGGCTGGAGAGGGAATTAAGCAGGATCATTCCACACGAGACGATGGTGGTCTACCGCCTTCGCGACGCAGTTCTGACACCCTGGCACGTCTGCGGCGAGAACCACCACACATTCCAGTCGGTCCAGATTCCGCTGGGACGCGGCGTCAGCGGCCTTGTGGCTCGCACGGGCAGGGGCGTGGCCGATGGCATGGCCGCGGCCGACGTGCAGTTCACCGACGGACAGGGAGCAGTGTGCCGGCTACAATCGATCCTTTCAGTGCCCATGGTGTGCAACGGCACCGTGGCCGGCGTCTTGAGTCTGTACTCGGACCAGGAGATGTACTTCACCGCCGGCCATCTTCGCCTGTTGACTGCCTTGGCCCCCAGTTTGGCCTCCTGGCTTGAAAATTCCCTGCTCTACTGCCAAGCCAAGTCCAGGGCTTCAACCGATGGGCTAACCGGATTGCCGAACGCAGCTTCGCTGTTCGCCCACCTGCAGAACGAGATCGCGCGCGCCGGCCGCGCCCAGTTGGCTGTCTCGGTGGTGGTGTGCGATCTGGATGGATTCAAGGCCGTCAACGACAGGTTCGGCCACCTGGTGGGCAATCAACTCTTGAAGGCCATCGGCGCCGGGCTGAAGTCCAACTGCCGCGAATACGACTTCGTTTCGAGAATGGGCGGCGACGAGTTTGTCGTTATTCTCCCGGGCATGGACCTCAAGGCCGCGCAGGTGCGCTGCCAGGTGCTGGAAGAGGTTGTCGTAGCCGCCGGGATTGAAGTCTGCGGCGAGGAGTGCGTCCACATGAGTTTAGGCATCGCGCAGCTTGGGCCTGACGGGAGGAATCCGGACGAACTAGTGACAGCGGCCGACCTCAGGATGTATGAGCAGAAGCAGTTGCGCAAATCGGCGCCGAGCCACGGGTCTCGACAGAACGCCGGCTTCACCTTTTCTCCGCCACGTTGACGCGGACGCCGTCCACGTCCTCAATCTCGAAGGCCAGACGCCGCCGCCCATCCAAGGCGGCCTTGGATAGGTTGAAGCTGGCCGGAATGGTATAGTCGCGGCCCGATCCACCCGCCAGTTTCGTCTTGACTTTCAGTGTCTCGTTGTAGCGCGGGCCCTCTGATGCGTAGTAGCCCAGCAACCGGTCCAGATCGCCCTGGGCCACAGGATCACCGGTGGCGGCTGCGCCGCCCTCAGTTGTCACATTGACAACCACCCCCCGGACAACAAACGGGACGTGGGCCGGGTTGCCGATCCTCACTTCGGCGATCAGCACAGCGCTGGTTTCGCTTGTCGCCACGGTCCTGACCCGCACCACTTCAGCATCCAGCCTCACCTGCGAACCGCGGTTGAACCAATAGACCACCCCGGCAAGCAAGATCACCAGAAGCAGTCCGATCACCGTGTAGCGGAGGACCTGCATTCGACCTACCTCACCAGTTCCTTGATCTTCGCCATGCAGAGGTGGGCCTTTTCAATCAGCGTGCCATCGAAGACATGCGTTTCCAGGCCAACCTTGCCACGGTAGCCATCCGCTTCGAGAGCTCCGAGAATCCCCTTCCAATCGAGGAAATCTGGCCCCACCACAAGAGCGCGGGCCTTCATTTGAACATTGATGATACGGCGCTTCGGCAGTAGTTTGTAGCCGTCCGGGAACGGTACCGCCTTGTGCGGCAGTTCGTTGACAGGATCCCAGTTGATGCCGAACGACTTCGAGGAGATCAACGAACAGATCTTCGCCAGCTCAGCCGAGGTGGCAACGTTGCACGATCCTTCGTTTTCCACAAGAAGCCGCACTCCTTCCTTTTCGGCGATGGCAACCATCTCGCCCAGGATTTCGGCAATCCGCGGCAGCAGGGCGTCCGGATCCTCAACACGGCTGAACGTGAAGATCCGCACGATGTCCACGTCAAACGCATGGGCGGCCGTGATAGCCTGGCGCAAGGTCTCCAGACGCCTGTCGAATTGGGCCTTCATGGATGCCGCACGGGCTGCTTTTTGTTCATCGGACTCGTTCCGCTTCCGCGCTGGGACCGTCCCTGGCAAGTCGAACTTCAACATGCCTGTGTTCAGAAACGAGATACCGAGACGGGCATCCTTGAACTGCTTGGCGGCGGCCTTCAGATCCTCCCCTTCCAACGTGAAGTAGGACTTTCTCTGTCCTGGGACGCCGCGCAGTTCCACCCACTTCAGATCGTATTGACGGCAGAATGCCAGCGCCTCTTCTGGCGTCTTTGCGACCTCGTCGGTCAGGACACTGATTCTTGACCAGTTAATTTTGTTTGCCGCCTGAAGTGGGGCCATAGCGGCGGCGGATGCTGCAAGGAAGCTTCTACGGTTCATTGAAGGCTCTGGCTCAGTCTATCAGGCCGATCCGAGGTCCCGCACAATGGGCAGTGGGGCCTCATTCATGGCGCACGCTGCTCACACCATAGGCGCAATGCGCACATGACGCCTCCAGAAGTAGTGCTAACCCAGAACCGCGCAAGGCGGAATCCCCTCAATGGGGGCGGCACGGCCGTTGGCTCGCTCCGCGCTTAGCTCGGAATCCGCGCCTCCAGGCCCGACTTGCGGCGGCGTTACTGCTTGGTGGACGGCTTTCCCAACCGCCGTCACTTCTTGCCCGGCTGGGCCGTGACCAACTTCCCACCGCCAGAACGTTTCACGCTTTCCAGTCCACATGAGCCCAGGGTCTTGTATCCCTTCGATTCGAGGAAGGCCGCCACACGGGAGGCCCGGCCACCCTGGCTTCAAAGCGTGACGATGAGCTTGTCTTTTGGGATCTCATTCAGCCGCCCGGGGATCTGGCTCATGGGGATATTGACGTAGCCCTTGACCGAACCGAGCGCGGAGATCTCGGACGGCTCTCGAACGTCGAGGAAGTACACCCTTCCTGGCTGTTCGAGCAACTTCGCCAACTGCTCCGAATTGATCTCCTTGGGTGAGCGCGGCGCTTGTCCACAGGCAAGAGAGAGGGCGAGCACAGACGCAGCGACACAGGCCCAGCAGAAGCTTCGCATGACGGCAGTGTAGCATGGTAGGAACATGGGATTACTGCCAGACGAGTTCTATCGAATCGGCAAACTGCCGCCATACGTTTTTGCCGCCGTCAATGAGATGAAGGCCCGGCTGCGCTCGCAACAGTACGACGTAGTCGACTTCGGAATGGGGAATCCGGACGGCGCCACGCCGCGTGCGGTCGTCAACAAACTGGTGGAGGCCGCCCGCAACCCCAAGAACCACCGGTACTCGGTCTCCCGGGGCATTCCGAATCTTCGTCTCGAGATCGTCCGCCGCTATCACCGCCAGTACAACGTCGACCTCGACCCGGAAACCGAAGCCATCGTCACCATAGGGTCAAAGGATGCCCTGGCCCACCTGATGTTTGCCGTCATCGGCCCAGGCGATCTTGTGGTCACGCCTTCGCCCTGCTACCCGATTCACCAGTGGGGCGTCATCATGGCCGAGGGCGAGGCCGTGCCGATGCCGGTTGCCGACCCGCTGGAATTCCTCAACCGGCTTGAGGATTTCTACAGGAAGTCGGCCAAGAAGCCGGCCCTGATCCTGATCAACTACCCGCACAACCCGACTACAGCGACCGTGGACCTCGATTTCTTTAGGGAGATCGTCCGATTGGCCTCGCACCACGGCACCATGGTGCTGCACGACTTTGCCTACGCGGACCTCGGCTTCGACGGCTACAAGGCGCCTTCAATCCTCCAGGTGGATGGAGCCAAAGAAGTGGCCGTTGAGATCTTCTCGATGACCAAAAGCTACAACATGGCCGGTTGGCGAATGGGTTTCTGCCTGGGCAATCCAAAAATGATCAAGGCGCTTGCCCGGATCAAGAGCTACCTGGACTACGGAAATTTCCAGCCGATCCAGATCGCGTCGATCATCGCGCTGAGGGAGTGCGAGGACGAAGTCTCGAAGATCAGCCGCATCTATGAAAGGCGGAGGGACGTGCTCGTCGAGGGATTGAATGCCGCGGGCTGGCCGGTCGAGAAGCCGCGGGCGACAATGTTTGTCTGGGCGCCGATTCCCGAGGTCTGCCGCGGCATGGGATCGCTCGAGTTTTCCAAGGCCATTCTCGAAAACGCGCTGGTTGCTGTTTCCCCCGGGATCGGCTTTGGCCCGGCGGGTGACGGGCACGTTCGGTTTGCGCTGATCGAGAACCACCATAGGACGCGCCAGGCGCTGCGCCGGGTCAAGCAGTATCTGCGCGATGCGCGCGTCCGCGCTTGATATGATCTGAGTCTATGGCCGTTTCGGCCCCCATCAGCGGGCGGCGCCTGGTCGACCTCCGGCAGTTGAATGTAGCTGACTTCCAGCCTCTGCTGGAGGAAGAAGTGGCATGCTGGAGCAGACTCCTGCACTGGGACTTCAGCGCCTCGGCTTCGATGCTCACGCGCTATGCGGGCTACCGCGCTCTGGACGGGTTGGCGCTCCTCGACGGCGCTGAAATGGCGGGCTACTGCTATTGGGTGGTTGAAGGCCGCAAGGCGTTGATCGGCGACGTTTTTGTCCGCCCGGCCTGGCAGAGCCTACTTGTGGAAAACACGCTGCTGCGTGGCGCGCTCGATACCCTGTCGGGCTGGCCGGACTTGACGGCCCAGGCCGGCCTGCCCGCCACCGGCTGGGTCCATCGCATCGAGGCACAGTTGATGCTGCTCAACATGCACGGGCCGCAGGTGCTGCCTCAGGGGCCGGCGCCTGCCACCTTCCGCCGGTTTTTCATGATCGGGGACTTGGAGCCATCCATCCGGTTGCGGCCCATCGAGCCCCCGCCCGGATTTCGCTACGAACGATGGAATCCCACCATGGCCAGGGATCTGGCCGGCCTCATCGAAAACTCATATCGCGGCCATATCGACAGCCAGATCAATGACCAGTACCGCACGTTCGACGGGGCCAAGCGATTCCTCGACAACATCACCAACTATCCAGGCTGCGGCGTGTTGAAACCAGCAGCCAGTTGGGTCCTGATCGACCCCGCGGGCTGCCCGCAGGGGCTTGCGCTTTGTACTTCGGTCGCGCCATGCACCGGGCACGTCGCCCAGATCTGTGTGACGCCGGCCCTGCGCGGCGCCGGAGCCGGGTACGAGTTGATGCGCCGGGCCATGACGAGCTTGCTCGCCGAAGGCCTGTCGGAAGCATCACTGACGGTCACCGCGGCGAACGGCCGCGCCCTGGCCATGTATCAGCGTCTCGGATTCAGAACGGTGCGGGAGTTTGACGCCTTCGTTTGGGAATCTGCATGACAGGATCCCGCCGGCGGCGCTACATGCCGTCGATCATCGGCTTCAACTGCTGAACCATTTGAATCATCGCTGGACCGAGCGTGACCACGAACACGGACGGCATGATCAGGAAGAAGACCGGGAAGACCAGTTTCACTCCCAGTTTGCGCGCCGCCTCCTGCGCTGCCTGCCGCCGGCGTGTGCGAACGTAGCGTGAGTGTGTTCGAAGCGCCGGCGCAAGGCTCGATCCGAACCGCTCTGCATCCAGCATGACGCGCGTCAGACGCCGCAGTTCCTCTGACTCAGTCCTCGTGCCGAGGTCGTGCAGTACGTCGGCCTTCGTCCGGCCTGCCCGGAATTCGAGCATTGCCTGCTGGAATTCACCGCTCAGTTCCGGGAATAGAGTGCGCAACTGGCGCGATGTGTCCGCCATGGCCGCGTCGAGCGGTTGGCCGGCCTCAATTCCAAGCACTAGCAGGTCGAGCGCGGCCGGGAGCGCTTCGTCAATGCGCTGCCTGCGCCGGCTGACCATGCTCTCGAGAACCCTGTCTGGCAGCATGAAGCAGAATCCAGCTCCACAAACCGCTGTCAATAATGCGGCCACCAGGTTTTCCCGCACCAGCAGTCCGGCCCATCCGCATACCAGCGCGCCGGCCAGCGCCGAAGCGGTCTGCGATCCCTGAAAGATCCTCAGTGCAATGTCGCCGCGGTAACCCGCGGCCGCCAGTTTCTCCCGCAAACTCCGCGTCTTGCCCTTCTGCTGCGGGCCCAACTGGGCGATGTAAAGCATCGACTGCCGCAGTCCGCTCTTCAGTCCGCCCTCGCCTTTCAACTGCGGTTCCTCGGGCAGCTCGATCGGACGGGCCAGCGTGCGCCAACGGAACGCCAGCAATGCGGCGCCAACTGCGGCCATCACGAAAAAGAAGAAACAGACTGTCAATACGGCTTCCGTCATCGGCTTGGCTTCCCTTACATGCGAATCTTGGAGAGATGTCTGATGACCAGATGGGCCGCGATGTTGGCAACCACTGAAGCCGACACCAGCAGCCGGCCTACCGGGTGAGTGAACAGGTTGGCGATGTACTCCGGATTGATCGCGAACATGACCACGCAGATGCCGATGGGCAAGGCCGTCAGCACGCCGCCGGTCATCCGGCTGTGCGCGGTAATCGACCGGATCTCGCCTTCCAGCGCCCCGCCTTCCCTCATCGTCTCGGCCAGGCGCGACAACACGTCGTTCAGTTTGCCGCCGACGCGGTTTTGCAGCTTTACGGCCGCGGCGAACATGCGAACTTCGGCGATCGGGATGCGCTCGGCCAACGCGTCCATCGAGTCCTCCCAGCTTGTGCCCAACCGCCATTGTTCGCGCGTGCGCCGCATCTCGGACGCCAACGGTTCAGGTTGTTCGTAGGCCAGCAGTTCCACGGCCGCGGCCAGCGGGTAGCCAGCCTTCATCGCCCGCGCCAGCGACTCCAGTGCATCTGGAAACTGGGCCGCGAACCGGGCCAGCCGGCGAGCTCTGCGCAGTCTCATGAATGCGTAGGGCAGCGAACCCACCCCCGCCGCCGCCACAAGGGGCAGCGGCGCCGGCATCCATGGAATGGCGCCTGCCGTGGTCGCCGTGAGCAGGCCGAGTAGCATCATCAACAACACCATCCGGCCGACAGTCCAGTTCAGATCGGCCTCGGCGATCTGCAGCCTCAATCGATCGGCGTGGATGAGCCGCTCGAGCAGGACGCGCCATATGCGGATTGTGCTAATCGACTCGGCTTCATGCCTGAGCAATGAAACCTGCCCCTCGCCTTCGTCCTCAGCCTCCTCACTGCTGGTCTTGATCCGGGCTTGCGCCGCCGCCCAGGCAAAGGTCACCGCCGCTGTGGCGGCGAGCATCGCCGTCATGAACATGCCCACGAAGATCAGCAGGGAGTACATTGCTGGCCGATCCGATCCGCCCGGCTATTTACGCGCCGCCAGCAGCGCGGTCTGGTCCGGAGCCGGAGCGGCCTCACGCTGCGAAAGCGATGTCGATTCAATCGTCTGCGGCCCTGTCGTCGCTTTATCCAGCGGGTTGCGCAATACGATGCGGATATTCATGGCCGCATCGGCAAGGCTCAACCGGTCGGCGTCGGCCGGTTTCACCAGCAGGGTCACGTCGGACCGGCCCGGGTTCACCGAGAGCACTTCTACGTTTTCCATCATCCGGCGCAGCCGGATCTGGCTTGAGGCCCTGTCCAGGACCTGGATGTCCACGCGGCCCCCAGCCGCCAGCATCGCCACCACTCCGCCCGAGGCCGCCGGGTGAATTGTCACCGCCCTCATGCCCGGCGGAATCGCCAGCGTGGCGCCGCCGGACTCGCCCCGACGCGTCAGCATCGACATCCCAATCGGCTGGCCTGGCCCCGCCGGTTCAAGCAACGTGAGACCTGCCACTGCGTCCACGGCCGGCGCCGGATCCTTGGGCATTTTCGCAGGGTCGATCGCGGCGCGCTCCAAATCCTCCGAAGTCAGAAGCGCGCCGCGATTCAGCGCCCGCTTGGCGACCACGGCCGACTTAGCGTCCACGGTCTCCCCCCCTCCGCGCAAGCGCGGGATCAATAGCCCGTAAAAAAAGCCGGTCGCGACAAGCGCCGCCACAAACGCGACGCCCAACAGCGGCATCATGTTCTTCTTCATCTTGGCTTGCCTCCAGACAATTCACTCGATTCGCATGGCCGTCCAGCCTCGCCTCCGCGGCGAACCCGGCTCATCGGACTCCAGTTAAGTCATCCGGTGAAAACCCGGGCCGCGACTGGCTGCTCAATCGGAGACATCCTTACTCAACCATCGGATGGAACCGCGAAGACCTTTACAATGGAAGCTAAGTGGACAATCGACGCATGTGCCCGCACTGCCGGGCCTTTATCACAGCCAAGGACAAGATCTGCCCGTATTGCGACACCGAGGTCGGACCCCGGGCGATCGACCGCCGCGACCCCGGGACTATCTTCGCCGGCATGATCCCGGCGGCGCGCTTCGTCACGGTCCTGATCCTGACGCTCAACGCCGGCATGTTCCTGGCCACCGTCCTGGCCAGCATGAAAGCCGGCAACACCGGCGCCCTGATGGGCCTGGACGGCCGTACGCTGGTCAATTTCGGAGCCTCGTGGCCTGTCGCCACCCTATTTGGCGGCCAGTGGTGGCGATTGCTCACCGCCGGATTCCTCCACGGCGGCCTTATGCACATTATGTTCAACAGTTGGGCAATGATGGACGTCGGCGCACATACCGAGGAGATCTACGGACAGCGCCGCATGGTCGTCATCTACCTGCTGTCTACCATCGGTGGATTCCTGGCGTCTTCGTTCTGGACGCGAAGCCTCTCGGTCGGCGCTTCCGCCGGACTATTCGGATTGATCGGCGCCATGATCGCCGTCGGCGTTCTGCACAAGCAAAGCATGGAGGCCTCCATGATCAAGGCCTTCTACATCCGCTGGGCGATCTACGGCCTGTTGATGGGCCTGCTGCCGTTCTTCCACATCGACAATGCCGCCCACATCGGGGGCCTAGCCACGGGCTTCATCACCGCATGGATTGCCGGCACGCCGCGCCTGATTGATACCTGGCAGGAGAAACTGTGGAAGTTCCTGGCGACCTTCCTGGTCCTTCTCACCGTTCTGAGCTTCTACAAGATGTTCATGTTCATGCTCAGCGCCTCGAGTATGGCGGATTGAGCGGCCACGATCTGCGCCGGTTTGTCTTGCCGTCTGAGATCCACGCGCTCCCGTGTGGGTCTACGCTGAGTCATGCCGGTTGCCCCGGCCGGTAGGACCATCCAAGACGCTTTCGGTCCGGATTTAAGCCCATGAAATGACATACCCTGGCTTGACGGCTGAATCCTTCCCTGCTACATTTGAATCTAGGACGTAAAGAGTCCGAGATAGATCATGCTCAAGCTGACCAAGAAAGCCGACTATGGGCTCATCAGCCTAAAGCACTTGGCTCTGCTCAGGGAGGGCAAGACGGCCTCGGCCAAGGAAATCGCCGAAGCCTACCGGATTCCCGCCCCGATTCTGGCCAAGGTTCTTCAGAAGTTGGTGCGCGACGGCTTCCTGGTTTCCGAGCAAGGGACGAACGGCGGCTACAGGTTGGCACGGCATCCGGGAACCATGACGGCTCTCGAGGTGATTCGTTCGATCGACGGGCCGATCATCCTGACAAACTGTTTTACAGAGCATGGCGAATGTGAGCTTTCTGCGAAGTGCTCCGTTCGCGAACCGCTCCGGAAGGTGCACGAAGGAATCCTGAGGCTGCTGGACAGCATCACCATCCATGACCTCTCCGATGACAGCGAGGCGGAATTGCCAGCTGCCGGAGATCATCGACTGGCGGAATTCAGGGTGCTGCCAAGAGCCTGACCAACGAGAGGCGAGAGAACTGACCATGTTGAAATTTCCGATCTACTTGGACAATCACGCGACCACCCCAATGGACCCGCGCGTCTTCGAGGCGATGAAGCCATACTTCATCGATCACTTCGGCAACGCCGCCAGCCGCAACCACAGCTTCGGCTGGGCGGCTGAGGAAGCGGTGGAGAAGGCGCGCAAGCAACTCTCCGATCTGATCGGCGCGACCTCGAAGGAGATCGTGATTACTTCGGGCGCGACCGAGTCGGACAACCTGGCCATCAAGGGCGTGGCCGAGATGTATGCCCAGCGCGGCAACCACATCATCACTGCCGCTACTGAGCACAAGGCCATCCTCGACACATGCAAGCGGATGGAAAAGCACGGTTGCCGGGTGACCTATCTGCCCGTCCGCCCCGACGGCCTCGTCGACCTGGACCAGCTCCGCGACGCCATCACCGACAAGACCATCCTGGTCTCAATCATGCATGGCAACAACGAGATCGGGACCATCCAGCCAGTGAAGGAAATCGGCGCGATCTGCCGCGAAAAAGGAGTTCTGTTCCACACTGACGCCACCCAGACCGTGGGCAAGGTTCCGGTGTCGGTAGGCGACGACAACATCGACCTGATGAGTTTCTCGGCGCACAAGATGTACGGGCCGAAGGGCGTCGGAGCGCTTTATGTCCGGCGGCGCAATCCGCGCGTCCAACTCACCGCCCAGATGGACGGTGGCGGCCACGAGCGAGGCATGCGGTCGGGCACGTTGAATGTCCCCGGCATCGCCGGCTTTGGCAAGGCGGCGGAATTGTGCCAGCAGTTGATGCCGCAGGAAATGGCCGAGCACGCCGCCATGCGCGACCGCCTCAGGGACCAGCTCATGTCGGAGCTTGACGAGACGTACATCAACGGCACGATGGAGCACCGTCTTCCGCACAATCTGAACATCAGCTTCGCTTACGTTGAAGGCGAAAGCCTACTGATGGGCATCAACGACATCGCCGTCAGCTCCGGCTCGGCCTGCACTTCGGCTACGCTTGAGCCAAGCTATGTCCTGAAGGCGCTCGGCGCCGGAGACGATCTGGCCCACTCCTCCATACGCTTTGGCATCGGCCGTTTCAATACGGACGAGGAGATCGACTACACGGCGCGGAAGGTGATCGACGTGGTGAAGAAACTGCGCGAGCTGTCGCCTCTGTACGAGATGGTCAAGGAAGGCATCGACTTGACCAAGGTCGAATGGAGCGCGCACTAGGCGCGGCGAGGGAATCCGCGAGTTTTAGTAAGAAATCAAGTCAAGGGGATTCGAGACAAATGGCATATAGCGACAAGGTCCTGGACCACTACAACCATCCGCGCAACGTCGGAAGTTTCGACAAGAAAGACCCTGGCGTTGGCACCGGCCTGGTCGGCGCGCCCGAATGCGGCGACGTCATGAAGCTGCAGATCAAGGTCAACACCGAAACCGGCGTCATTGAGGACGCCAAATTCAAGACCTTCGGCTGCGGCTCGGCCATCGCCAGTTCCTCGCTCGCCACCGAGATGCTGAAAGGCAAGACCATCGACCAGGCGCTGGAGATCAAAAACACCGAGATCGTCAGCGAATTGGCGTTGCCTCCAGTTAAGATTCACTGTTCCGTGCTGGCCGAGGACGCCATCAAGGCCGCCATTCACGACTACAAGGCCAAGAACGGCGCACCCGCCGAAGTCGCACTCAGGTCGTAAAATTGAATTGGGGTACGCGGCCTTCACAGCAAAGGCCGCGGCCGCCAGGAGTTGTGAAGCCATGCCCTCGATCAACGTCACCGACAAAGCCGTGGAAAAGATCCGTGCCGCCTTCGCCAAGCAAGGCGTGGATGGCGGCTTGCGGCTGGGCGTACTGGGAGGCGGCTGCTCGGGTTTGAGCTACCAGTTCAAATTCGATTCCCGTCCTCGCCCCACCGACCATGTCTTTGAATTTAATGGCGTCCAGGTCTTCGTCGACCCGAAGTCGATGGTCTATCTCGACGGCATGACGCTCGACTACAAGGAGTCGCTCATGCAATCCGGCTTCGCTTTCGACAACCCTCACGCCACCAAGAGCTGCGGCTGCGGCACTTCGTTCTCGTCTTAAGGGAGGCGCGCCGTGTCTCAATCGACCGAAGAGCACCAATGCTGGAATTGTGGCGAGCATCCCCCCAGCCAAAAAGCCGCCCGCTCGCTGTTCTGCCAGTTCTGCAATTCTCTCCAGGCTCCATCGCCGGACTACTACCGCTTTTTCGGGTTGCCGAAGGTTCTCGCCATCGATCCGGAAAACCTGCAGCGGACCTTCTACCAGATGAGCCGCCTGCTGCATCCGGACCGTTACGGCCGCCGCCCCGAGCGTGAACGCAACTACTCGCTCGAGGCTACCGCGATCCTGAATGACGGTTACCGCATACTCAAGGACCCCGTTCGCCGCGCCGAGTACATCCTCAGCGAAAACGGATTCCAGGTGGGCGAACAGCGGTCAAAAGAAGTGCCGCCCGAACTGCTGGAAGAAGTCTTCGAGTTCAACATGATGCTCGACGAACTCCAGTCGGGCGATGACTCGGTCGTCGAGCAGCTCGACGAGGCGCGTATCCGCTTTCTCGCCATGCTCGGCGGGATCGATGGAGAGTTGAAGGCCGCATTCCTGGCTCATGATCGCGCGCCGGACGGTGAAGCGCGACTCAAGACCCTCACTGCCATCCGCGCCATCCTGCACCGCCGTCGCTACATCAAGAATCTCGTGGGCGAGGTCGACCGCCAACTGTCGTCGCGCAACGCCTGACCCGCCGGCCGGCCATCATTGGAGTCTCAAATCATGGAGCTGTTTCAAATCGACTTCGGCGGACAGAACCGCAAGAAAGTCGTCGGCATCGATCTCGGCACAACCAATTCGCTGGTCGCCTTTATGGACCTGACCGGCCCTGTCGTCATTCCCGATCCCCAGGGCCAAAACATGGTCCCAAGCATTGTCTCCCTGAGCGACGATGGCCATTCCTTCGTGGTCGGCGAACAGGCTCGGCCGCGGCTGATCACGCGCCCCGAACACAGCGTCTATTCCGTCAAACGACTCATGGGCCGTGGCGTGGCCGACATCCGGGACGAGGTTAAACTGTTCCCGTTCAAGATCGCCGAAGGTTCTGAAAACGTCTTGCGGCTGCGCGTCGGCGACCGCACCATGACCCCGCCGGAGGTATCCGCCCAGGTCCTTCGCAAACTCAAGACAAACGCCGAAACCTACCTCGGTGAGCCCGTCGCCCAGGCCGTCATCACCGTGCCGGCCTATTTCAACGACGCCCAGCGCCAGGCCACCAAGGACGCGGGCCGCATCGCCGGACTGGAAGTGCTGCGCTTGGTCAACGAGCCGACGGCCGCCTCGCTCGCCTACGGCCTGGACAAGCGCAACGACGGCGTCGTCGCCGTCTACGACTTTGGTGGCGGCACCTTCGACATTTCTATTCTTCGTCTTCACGAGGGCATCTTCGAGGTCCTGTCCACCAACGGCGACACCCACCTGGGCGGTGACGACATCGACAACCGCCTGCTGGCCATCGCGCTGGAAGACGCCGGCACTGAGTGGGGCCGCGATGTCTCGACCGTCGGCGAAGCCGTCCAGACCTTCCGCCAGGCGGTCATCCGAGCTAAGGAGCAACTGTCGTTTGCGCCCGAGGCAAACCTCGAAGTTACCTTCGGCGGCAAAGCGTATCAGCGCACTCTCACTCGATCCCACTTCGAATCGCTCATCAAGGACATCGTCGACCGGACCCTGTCGCCCTGCCGCCAGGCCCTGCGTGACGCCGGACTGACGCCGGAACAGATCGACGAAGTCGTCCTGGTCGGCGGCTCAACTCGCATCCCGCTCGTCCGCCAGGCCGTCCGCAATCTCTTCAAGGCGGAGCCGCACACGGACCTGAACCCCGACGAAGTCGTCGCCATCGGCGCGGCCGTCCAGGCGGCGATCCTCGCCGGCGACGTCCAGGATCAACTCCTCCTCGACGTCACGCCACTCTCGCTCGGCATCGAGACCATCGGTGGCGTCGTCACCAAGCTCATTCACCGTAATTCGACCATCCCCGCCTCGGCCAGCGAAGTCTTCACAACTTCGGTCGACGGCCAGAAGAACGTCCTGATCCACGTCCTGCAGGGTGAGCGTGAACTCGTGAAGGACTGCCGCTCGCTGGCCCGCTTCGACCTGAAGGACATCGATCCGCTGCCCGCCGGCATGACCCGCATCGAGGTGCGATTCCTGATCGACGCCAACGGCATCCTTGCGGTCAGCGCTCGTGACGTGCGCACGGGTAAAGAACAATCGGTCGAGGTGAAACCGAGCTACGGCCTCACCGACGAGCAAGTCGACGCCATGGTCAAGGAGAGCTTCGAGAAGGCGGAGGAGGATTTCAAGGCGCGCCAGGTCCGCGAAGCTCGGGTCGAAGCCGACAACATCCTCGCCGCGGTCGAGAAGGCCAAGGCGAATGACGCCTGGCTCCAGTTGTCAGATGACGAACGGGCGTCAGTCGATCTGGCAATCAACCAACTTCTCGCCGTCTACCATGCCGGCGACCACCACCTGATTCTCGATCACATCGCCAAGCTCGACGCCGCCACCGTCCGCTTGGCTGAATCCATGATGAACGCCGCTGTCCAGGACGCCCTGAAAGGAACCAAAATCTAATGGAACTCAACTGGACCGACTCCGAATCCATCGGCATTGAACTCTTCGAGAAGTTCCCCGACATGGACCCGCTCACCGTCCGCTTCACCGACCTGCACGACATGGTCTGCACGCTCTCGGACTTCGCGGGCGACCCCCACACCTCGAACGAAGCCAAGCTGGAAGCCATCCAGATGGCCTGGTACGAGGAGTGGAAGGACAACCAGTAGGCGGCTGTGGCTTTTGTCTGTGAGCCCGCATTGGACGCGCGGCAACGCGACAACCTCTGGATCCGCCGGCTGAACCGCGCTGTCCAGAGCCGTCAGCGCCACCAATGGCAGCCAACACGCACGTCTCGTACAGTGACTTCTCTTTCGCTTGGTTGCGTCCCGCCTCACATGGATCCCTTCGGAGCCGGGCGGGCGGACTCCACCCAACTGACTTTCCGGTCAATGCGACAAAAATAGAGGCCCCGGCCCGGGCAACGTCTCACTCGATTTGCGGACAATTCCTGCTCTACTAGGGAGAACAAAAGGACTAGTACTGCGACGCTGGACGGGCAATGGCAATCGCCCATACAATGGCTCTGTGGCTGCGACTGTCTGCCTGGACCCGGATGCGCCGCCGGTATTGTTGCCGGAGCACGCGGGCCCACACGCCTCACCCCCTTTGGTGCCTTCTCTGCTATGACCCTCGCCACCAATGTCGTCAGCTATCTGTTGGACAATAAACAGCCGGATCGCGTCGCTTTGCTCGGCCCAGAAGGGCAACGCACTTATGGCGAATTGCTCGATGGCGTCTTGCGCCTGTCCGCGGCGCTTCGGCGTATGGGCCTGCGGAAGGGCGACCGGGTGTTGGCGGTGGGTGAGAACTCCTTCTTCTGGGTGACCTGCTACCTGGGGGCCCTCCACGCCGGCGCTGTCTGGGTGCCGCTTGCCACTGACAGCTCGCCGGAGCACCTCCAAGGCATATCCAGGCGTACTCAGCCTGTACTCTGCTTTGTGCAATCCCGGCTGTTGATGCGGAACCAGGCGGCCTTTGCCGGACTCCACGTCGTGACCGACCTGGCGGCGCCCGCCGTGCCAGGGTTGGCCTCCCAGCAGAGTTTGGACCAGATGCTATCGGAGTGCCAAGCAATCGAGCCGCCCCAATCCGAAGTGGTGCCTGATGATCTGGCGGCCCTGGTTTTCACGTCTGGTTCAACCGGCCAGCCTCGGGGCGTGATGGTCTCCCATGCGAACATCATGGCCAACACAGAGTCCATCATTGCCTCTCTTAGCTTGACGGAACTGGACCGGATGATGGCCGTTTTGCCTTTGCACTATTGCTTTGGGGCGTCGCTTCTACATACGCACCTCCGCGCCGGCGGGAGCATCGTGCTTGGGCCGCGATTCCTGTATCCCGAAGCCGTGCTGAACGAGCTGCAATCAAAGGAATGCACCGGATTCGCCGGTGTCCCCAGCCACTTCCAGATCCTGCTCCGCAACACGACCATCCGGCAGCGTTCGTTTCCCCGCTTGAGGCATGTCCAGCAGGCCGGCGGACCTCTGGCGCCTGCCTTCATTCGCGAACTGCGTACTGCCCTGCCCGGCACGCAGGTATTTATCATGTACGGCCAAACGGAGGCCACGGCACGTTTATCTTGTCTGTCGCCGGAGTTCCTTGACAGTAAGCTGGGCTCCATTGGCAAGGGGCTGCCCGGTGTCGAACTGAGCGTTCTAGACGAGCATGGCGAAAAGGTAGCGCCGGGCGAAGTGGGCGAAATCGTCGCCACGGGCGGCAATGTCGCAAGGGGTTACTGGTGCGCGCCCGAGGAAACGTCCCAGTGGTTCCGGGATGGGCGCCTCTACACTGGAGACCTGGCCACGGTCGACGAGGACGGCTTCATCTTCATCGTCGATCGAATTAAGGACTTCGTCAAAAGTGGCGGAATCCGCGTCAGTTGCCGGCAGGTCGAACATGAACTACTCGCCTGCGAGGATCTGCTGGAAGCCGCCATCATCGGCATGCCCGACGATCTGCTCGGCGAAGCGCTCAAAGCGTTCGTCGTGCCACGCGCCAGCACCGCCGGCGGCGTCAAAGAGCGCGTGGCCGCGTTCTGCAATGAATCACTGGCGCCCGCGCTCCGCCCGAAGGAAATCGTCGTTTTGTCTTCCCTGCCAAAGAGCGATTCGGGCAAGGTCCTCAAGTCAGCCCTCAAGGCCCTCTGACCCATCGATTCGCACTCGGAGCCAATGGCACGTTCCCTCGTGCCTGTTCCAGCGCCCTGTTGCCACCGCCGGAACGGGAGCGGACTCCGCAACTGCGGCATCCGGGGGCAAATACGCGGCTGAAGGCCTTCCAGAAAATCCCGGACGTCCGGCTGGAAGCGAAAGCTTCAGCCGGCAAACGCCGTGACGATGCGGTGCGGAGAGGGCGGCATGTCGTGGAGTTGTGTTTGTGAGAAACCTGCCTCCCGATGCATCGCGTCGATCTCGGAATACGTGTACGCGTCGCCGGACCTCGTTGTCGCCAGCATCGTCAACGAGAACGCTGCCGGCATCGGTGGCGAGACCCGGTCCTCGTTTGGGATGAATTCGAGCGTGGCCGCACGGCCGCCTGGTGCGAGCGCGGCACAAACTTTCCTGAGAAGCCGGACGCACGTGGGCGGATCAAAGTGGTGGAGAAAGTTGGTCAACAGGATCACATCATACGGACCGCCAAAATCTGTCTTAAACGCATCTCCCGGCAAACACCCCCAGCGCGATGCGACCCCGGCCTTTTCGGCATTGCCGCGCGCCACTTCCAGCACCGCCCGCCAGTCCAGCGCCACAACATGCGCCTCCGGATTCTGCCGGGCGACCTCAATGCCAAATAGTCCGTGCCCGGCCGCGATGTCGAGTACCCTCATCGGCCCCGCCCCGTCGGCAAGGACAATCCTGCCGAGAGGCGACGCAATTGGGGCCATCATCGGGGCCATGCCGTGAGCAAACTCCACCCACACGGGATTGTCCGGATCCACCGTACCCTGGCCGGGCAGCGACGTGGTCCCGGAGCGCACGATCTCAGTCAGGTGCTGCCACGGGCTCATCATTCTGGGATCATGCAGGAACCGCGCGACCGAGCCGATGCACGCGGGCGACTGGCGGTCGAGAAATGCAGCGCTGGCCGGCGTGTTTTCGTACCTTCCATCCTGTTTTGACAGGAAGCCAATCACTGTCAGGTAGTCGCACAGACTGCGGATGCCGCGCTCGGAAGCCGAGCAGCGGGCCGCGATTTCGGCCACCGTGCGGCAGCCTCCGCCGACGGCGCTGAATAGGTCAAGGTCGATCCCGGCGCGCAAAGCGGCCGATTGCTGAAAGGCCGTGATTGTGTGGAACACCAGTTCCGGGGACGGAGTGCCCATGGTGCGGGCGGCGGTTGCCTCTGACATGTGTTGGATTGTACACCTTTTGGTCTAGATTGCGCCCGGTGGCCAATCACCGGCAGATTGATCTCTTCGGCGCCGGCGCTTCCGGGTGAAGCCGCTCTGAGGGCAGCCAGGAATGTCGCGCCCGTCTGCCTAGTCTGTATCGGAAGACTTGTTTCCAGGGACACCTGAGGCGGGCTTGCCAACGAAGTCCATCGGCCCGGTGAACCCGGGTCCCCCCGCCCCGGCATAACCCCGGCTCGCGCCATCCGAATCCGGGCTCACCCAGAAAGAGTACAAATCGCCATTCCTCAGGTAGAACCTGAACCGCAGCGGCAATCCGTGCAACTTCGACAGCTCCGTCACGCCTCTCCACCGGACGTGCATCACCGTGCCATCGCTCCGGATCGGTTCGCAGTTCTCTCTGGAACAACCGCCAGCTACTTTGCCGTCGGCCCCGATGATTTCCACCAGCAACTCGCCCGTTGCCGCTGCCGCATTGACGAACACTTGCGTCCCGGAGAAGCGCGCCGGCCGCGTCGTCAGCACGCCGCCCGCGTTGCCCGCCCGCATCGACGCAAATCCATCCCGCCGGAGTATGCCCAGTCCCGTCGTGCAGACTCCATCGGTCTTCGAGCCAGGCTCACCGGCCCGTCCCGAGACATAGAAATACAGCTTGTCCCTGACCACCAACACACACCCGCCCGCCGACTGCACGTTGCCCCAGTTCCAGTCGCCCTGCCGTTCGGAGACCGGCAGTAGCGCCCGCCGGTTCGGCCTGTGCCAGTGAAAACCATCCCTGCTGAACCCGGCCAGCACCTCATTCGGCTTCGGACGATCGGCCGGCTGCCCCTTCCAGATGCTGAACAGCCCCAGCAGAATACTCTCGTACGCCACTGCGTCCAGGTTGTACAGCTCCGCCGGAACCTTCAAGTCCGGTCTTTTCGGATCGAGTGGATCGGCCCCCACCCAAACCGGCGTGGTCCTCTTCGTCCAGAAGAAGCCGTCCTCGATGTTGGCGCTCTCCCAGTAGAGCCGCATCCGCTGGTCGCGGTTGTCTTCCTTCAGGCTGAACACCCACTTCTTCCGGAACGGATTGTAGAACATCGTGCTGCGGTCTTTTGCCGTGCCGCTCATCGCCGCCACGCCGCTCCAGTGGATCCCGTCCGGCGAGTAATGCAGCGCGAACCGCGGCGGCTTCTCGCCGCCCATCTGCCGGAACAGTTTGAACCGCCGGTTCGGATTCGGTTCATTGTGATCCAGCCACACTGTCGTCGATCCCCGTGGGATGTCCAGCACAATGTTCGTGCCTCGCCGGACATCCAACGCCGGCTTCTCCCAGTGAATCCCATCCTTCGAACACGCATACGCCATCGGTCCCCAGTACCCCGCCATGTACCAGAGCTTGAATAGGTTGTCCGCCGGATCGAACCACACCCCATCGCTGAAGACCATCGACACCGGCGCCCGCTCCGTCTTCTCCCACGGCCGGTCCGGCCTCAGCACCGGACTCGCCGGATGATACTCCGCCTGGTGGAACACTCGTTCGAGCGTCGATTCTGCAACCAGGAAGTCGTCCACGAAAAGCTGCCGCCCGACGTCGATCGGGATCACCTCCGGCGGTGACGTCAGGTAAGGCACGTCCATGGGCTTGTATTCCAGCTCATGCTTGCGCGGTGGCCATTCCGCACTCAGCACGATCCCGTTGTGCAGAACCTCTTGCGCCGCCATCGGAGCCGCGGCTGCGAGGAGAAGGGCTTGGCGTCTGGTCATCATTGCCGGTCACTCTCCACTCTACCCGCTCGCTTGTCGTCAGCGCTTTGAGCGAGTGAAATTCGCGTGACTAGCCGGCAAGGCTCAAAGATGACGACCCAATCCGAAGCCTCCGCCGCCTCCTGCTGCCGGCTCACTCGCCGCTCACCTCCACCCAATGGACTGTGCCCGCCTTGGCCGCCTTCACGTCGATAACCACAACGCCCCCGGGCCGCGGTGGCGCGTCCCAGGAATGGAACCCCCGCGCCGGACCAGGCACAGGCGTCTCGCCGCTCTGCGCTGCCCGGCACACCTCGCCATTCAACCGGACCTCCGCGATCTCGCACCCTTCAAGTTCCAGCCGGACCCGCGCTTGGGCGAGTTGCGGCCCCAGGTGCAATCGGAAAGACGCCCACTCATTCGCCGCCAGCGTCTTCGGCAACTGCGACCCAGCGGCCTCGCCTGGCGCCCAGGTGTCGGCGTAGGTCACGACATGCCGCCTGTGCTTGCCCGCCAGCGTGTCCAGCCGCCCGCACTCCCGTAACAGCGCCGGATAATTCTCCGGCCCGCTCATCTGCGTTTGCGAGTCCATGTAGTTGAACAGGTAGACGCGGTCCGCGCCACGCGCCAGCATCGCCGCCGCCGCGCCCCGCACGGTTTCGATCGAATTGAATTGCAGCGGCCGGTAGGCATGATACGGCCTCAATAGGAGTTCGAGCCCCGCCGCCAGCGTCACCCTGTCCCCGGCCAGCCGCCGCCACAGTTCCACCGGGATGTCGGTCTCGCTGCTCGCCCAGAACGGCGTCACCACCAGCATCTGGATCAACCCCTCGCGCGCCCACAGCGCGCCGTCGAGCCCGAGCGAGATAGCTGTCTGCGGCCGCGATGGAACTCGTGCGCCAAGCTGGATCCGGTGGCCCCGGCGCTTTTCCCACCGGTCGATCAGGGCGCGCGTCCGCTTGACGAAGTCCGTCAGTAGCGCCCCGTCCTCCGTCTCGCGGCCGGGCCGGAAGTGGAACCCGAAGCGCATCCAGTCCAGTTCCAGGCCGTCGAAATCGTAACGCTCGCAATACTCTTCAACGAGCCGGAAATGGTATTCGCGCACCTCGGCATGGGCGAAGTCGAAGGCCCGGTCGCGCCAGTCCACGGTCCGCCACGGCATCCGCCGGTACTCCGGATGCTGCCGCCAGAACGTGCTGTGCATGTAGCTGCCCGGATCGTCCACGTTGTGCAGGTCGTTCATGCGCATCGAAATCCACGGCGACAATTTGTGCCGCCGTGCACGCTCGATCCACAGCCGGTAAGGATCGATCTTCCTCTGCGCCAGTGACCACGCCGTGTGAACCCACTTCCGCCCTGTCGCCCTCGCTTCCGCCGCCGTCGACCGGAACATTGGCTGGTCGTCCGGGCCGTTCGGATCGTACCCCTTCCAGATCGGGTCCCACACCTTGCTGTCGAAGCTCGTCCGTTGCGAGTTCGCCGAGAAAATCAGTTCCCGCACCTGCGTCCCGGCGTATTGATCGACGAACGAGGCAACGAATTCCTCGGTTAGTTCCTTCCCAGCCCGAGTGAAGAACCAGTGGCTGTTGTCTTCGTTCATGCACAGGGCCGTGGACTTCGATGTCGGCTGCGTAATACGCGCGGCAGCCACGGCGGGCAGGGCGATGAGATCACGCCGGCGGAGTTTCATCCTCCCACTCTATATCTGTGCGTCCCGCCCTGAGCGGACAGCACCCGGCTGGCTATCTCTCAGCCCACTACGTCGATCCCGAACCCCTCATACACCGGGCGGGGGGATGCATGAAGGGGGACCGCCGAAGGCCCCCGATTCATTCAGTCTTCGGGCGCCGCGCCGCTTCCGATTCGCGATGAGTGGCTAGAGGCGTTTGTAGGTGATGGTCAATGCGCCTGGCCGCTGCCTGATCGAAACCGGTAGTCCTTGCTCGGTGATCTCCCGGCCAGTCATCTTCAGAGGCGCGGCAGCATCCAGGTCGCGGATTTCGTAGGTGGCTTCCGGGGTGAGAGCGCGCAGCGGGAAGCGCGCGGACTCGTAGGCGCTGGCCGAGCGGCGGAAGACCTGAACCATGCCCTCTCCCAGATCGGGACGGTCGAATTGCCAGGCCATCCAGACGTCGTTGCCGATGTGGTATCCGGTTAGCGGGAAGTAGTCGCCGGAGTAGTAGTGGGCAACCGAGCGCCACTGCTCGACGAGACGGCGTGCAAGATCGTAGTTCAAATCGCGGCGCCTCATATCCCAGCAACTGTTGATTGCGGGGCACATGTTGCTGCGGAAGATGTAGGGATCGATCTCACGCGTGCCGGTGCCGTAGTAGGGCACCCAGGAGGCAAGCCCGTAGGTGTGAAGCTGCTGGCTCTCCGGTTCGAAGAGCCAGTCACTGCGCAGCAGCGGCACGGAGCGGCGCAAAGTTTCGATGTCGATGCGGCGTCCGCCGGAGGCGCAGGTGTCGATCAGCATATCGGGAAAGCGTTTGCGCAGCTCATCCCAGTAAGCCAGGAAGCCAGTGACATAGCGGATCTCGGAGATGCCCTGGCGGTCGGGCGAGTCGGCTGCGCGCCAGTAGTCAAGAGGGTCCATATTGAAGTCGTTGCGATAGAGGTCGATGCCTTCCTGCCGGATGAGGTTGCTCACGTGATCGACAAGCCAGGCACGCGCCTGGGGGTTGCCGAGGTCGAACAGGCGTTGCCCTGAACCCTTGCTGAGGAGCCACTCGGGGTGTTCGACGAAGAGCCTGGTTCCCGGCGTGACACGTTCGGGTTCAAACCAGACGATGGTCTTGACGCCCTTCGAGTGGGCGTGATCGCTGATGGCCCGCAAGCCGCGCGGGAAGCGGGCGCGGTCGACTTCCCAGGTACCCGTGTTGGGCCAGCCGGTCTTGTTGACGTACCAGCCGGCATCCATCCACCAGTAGTCGATCTTGAAACCTTCCTGGAGATAGCGGTCGATGAAATTGATCTGGCTGGCTTCGTCGGCGTTGACCATTTCGCCGTACTGGTGGGAACTGCACGGCGTGTGCTGCGGAGACGGCAGGTTGCCGCGAACGCGGGGCACGTTGAAGGCCAGCATCCAGCGCCGCCAGGCGTTCTGTGATGCGATGCGGCCGCCCTTCCAGGACTGGAGGACGATCAACGGGCTGCGGATCTCTTCGCCAGGATGCAGAGTGAGATGAGTGAGTTGCTGTCCGGCGCGGACGCGGAGTGCGTCGCTGTCGTCACGCGTGAAGCGAGCGGCCCACTGGCCGGGCCAACCGATGACGGCGATGACGCCGCCGCCGTCCCATTCGATGTTGAAGTAAGGGAAATCGCTATTGGAGGACCTGCCGCCCGAGGTACTGATAGCTGTCTCCGATTTCTTCGGGATGCGGGTCGCGAAGGGCTGGAAGTCGGCGGGGGTGTAAGGGCTGCCGGTGTGGTGGTGGAGGGTGAACTCGCCCTTGGGCGGACCTTGAAAGCGCGCATCCAGGGCCTGGATGTCCTCGATGATGGGCGTATCCGCCGTGCCCGCGTTCCTGAAATGGAGAGTCCACTCCAGCGTGTTCCAACCGACGTACTCGACGGACTCACACCGGACCACGAGTCCGGTGGCCTTGTCGGTGTAGGATTCGACGCGCTGGATCCGATTCGCGGTCAGAGGGCGCTCGGAGCGTTCGACGGCCCAGGTCTTGAGGAACTCGTGGGACGGGCGGCCCCCGTAAGTGAACGAGAACGCGAGCGCGGCGAGAAGCGCGGCTTCAGAAATCATGTCTTGAGATCCTCCAAGTCTGCCCGACCATCGTATCTGCAACGGAAGCCAGGCAACAAACACGATCCGCACTGCCGGGCCATGAAACCAGCCGCGAGTTGATTCATTCACCCTACTCCTGGCCCTGGGCAGCGCCCGGCCGCGGCCACCACATAATGATGCGACAGGTCCGCCGTGCGGCACAGTGCCTGCACTTCTCGCCAGCACCCTACTGCGGCTTGCGGGAAGCCCGCGTATGTTTCATTGCGCTCGACCGGCGTGCTCGACGTAGCAGTTGAAGTACGCCTCCGCTCGCCTCGGTCGCGCCTCGTATCGACGGGCTTCGCGCTGCGCCTCGCGACGGGAGTGGCGAGAAAAGCAGGCCAGCACCGGATCACCAGACCCTCAAGCTGATTGCTCCGCTGCCAGAAGTCCAGAATGGGCCGGCGGACGGCTTTGCATTGGCGGGCGGCTTGCCGAAGTAGTCGGCGCCGATAGAAAGGGGCGAGCCGCCGGTGTCGCCGTAGGTGAGTTCCGCCACCTGAGTTTTGCCCAGGAGCGCGGTGGTTACCGGCACGGTGGGAGCCGTGGCGATTGCGGGGTGAAGGGTGATGTGGAGGAACACGTGCGCACCCTGTTCGACGACGCGGGGCTTCGGATCGGCATCGTTGAGAAGCAGGGGATCCGGTTCTTTCGCGTACGGACGCGCGCCGTTGAGATAGACGTTGCCAGCCGCCTGCGATGGGAACTTGCGCGTGTTGTAAACCCACGGACCGTATCCGCTGAGGATCAGATTGTCCGCCGAGGGTGCCGGCGCAGGCGTCTCGACAACGGCGTTGAAGATATTGTTGTAGAACCTGTTGTCGCCGCCGGTGGTGAGGGTGACACCGGCCAGCGACGTGGAGTGGCCGCGATGGTAGGGCGTCCAGCGAGTTGGCTCGGGGCGGCTCACGATCCTGCCCCCGAAGAAGTTGTGGGCATAAGCGCCGCCTTCGGACATGTCGCGCAGGCTCACCGGAGAGAGGAACAGGTTATTGTCCACGACAAACGGGCCGTGATTGACCTCGACGAAGAGGTCGTCGGTCGTATTGTCGTAGAGCAAGTTTGAAGAGATGCGCGTGCCCTGGGCCATCCAGTCCATCCACAGTCCGCGGCCAGCGTTATGGATGCGATTGTTCTTGATGAGCACATCGATGGCGCCATGCAGTTTGATGCCGCCCATTTCGGCGCCGGTGAACTGCCGCCTGGCCCAGATGTTATAGATGTGGTTGCCGGTGATGCGGCTGAAGACCGCTCCCAGGCTTCCGGCGATGCCGGCCTGCTCGCAATTGAAGATGGTGTTGTTGCGGACGATGTGCGAGCCGATATTCTCGCGCGACCAACCGATATCGAGAGCCCGGAGGATCACCTCGTTGTAGTGAGTCGCGCCGTCCTTTTTCGGATTGCGGTTCCAGACGTTGTGGCCCGTGCCTCGCTCCTTGCCAAGAGTGACGCAGGAGCAGCGCGAATCGCTGATGACGTTGTTTTCGATGATCCATCCCTTGCTCCAGTGCGTGCCGATGAGTCCGATCTGTTCAGCAGTGGGCGCCGCCCACTGAGTGGCGGCATGACGCATGCGGAATCCGCGGACCGTGATGAAGTCCATGCCGGGCGTGGCGGGGTAGAAGACACTGTCGCGAACGCTGATCTCGACCAAGTCCACATTGGGGTCCTTGCCGTGGAAATTGGCGTAGATAAGGGTATTGTTCGAATCGCTCTCGGTGAACCACGTCCACAGAGATGCCTCGCGGTCGCGGGCGTCGGGGTAGGGCTGTGGATTGAGCACATGCTCGAGTTGGTCCGATTCCAGCAGCGCATTGCCGTTGATGTAGACCTCGCCGGTGTGGTGAGGCCGGCCCTTGGACGTGAACCAATCGCCCTCGATCAGGTCGCGATATGGGTTGTAGCCGCCGAAGAACGAGTTGGGCAGGGTGAGCTTCCACACGTCACCGCGATAGGGCTTCCAGTCGCGCACGACTTCGGAGCCCTTGATCTCCACAAGTTCGCCGGGCGCGGCCTGATAGATGATCCGCCTGGTGTCAGACTCGCCGCCCCGCGGGGGAGTGACACGCTCGCGATAAGTGCCGGCGTGAACGGTGATGACATCGCCGGGCTGGGCAATTCGCGCGGCCGCGGAGATGGTTCGAAACGGCTGCGACGCGGAACCGCTGTTCGAGTCGCTACCCTGCACCGAGACATGCAGGTCCGCGGCGAATAGCACTTGTGCGAGCAACGCGGCGAGCAACGGCCCGACAATCCGGCGACACTTCATGGCTGTATCTCCTCCATCAACCCGGTTGGGCAGCAGAGTCCGCCCTGGCGGCATTCTCCGTCCACCACGTTATACAACTTCATCTGGCGTCAGCGCGGGCGGGGCCGCTCCGGGTGGAGACCGGCGCGAAGCAAGCCGGGACTGACCGTCAACCCACCGCTTGCCTCGAAGCACTGAATCGCCGTATGCTCTTTGCACAATGGAACGCCGTGATCTGCTCGCCGCCGCGACCACGCTGGGCCTTTCGCCGGCCGGCGCTGTCGCCAGTCCTGCCGGGCCGCTGGAATATAAGGTCCTGCTTGACATCAGACGTTTCGACACGCCGACTGTGGCAAATGCCATCGAGACGTTCAATTTCCGCCCGCGCAATCAAGGCTTCATGCGCCCGGAGATCAAGTGCGTGTTCCCGGAGTTCAGCCCGATGGTGGGCTACGCGGTAACGGGCAAGATCCGGGCCAACCAGGCGCCTCCGGCGGGCGCAAGTTACACCAAGCGGTCGGATTGGTGGGATTTTATCGTGTCCATTCCGCAGCCGCGCGTCATCGTGCTGGAGGATCTCGACGATCCGCCCGGCGCCGGCTCATTCTGGGGCGAAGTGAACGGCAGTATCCACCGCGCGCTGGGCTGCGCCGGCGCGGTGACCAATGGATGTGTCCGCGACTTGAAGGAAGTGCGAGAGATGGGCTTCCACTTCTTCGCGCAGCACATCGCCGTCTCTCACGCCTATGTCCACATGATTGAGTTCGGCAAACCGGTAACGGTCGGCGGGCTGACGGTGAAGCCGGGCGACCTCCTGCACGGCGACCAGCACGGAGTACACGTCGTCCCATTGGAGCTCGCACCGAAGATCCCAGAAGCGGTTGCCAAGATTGTGACCAGCGAACGCCGCACGATCGACTACTGCCAGTCGCCGGAATTCACGCTCGATGGCCTGAAGAAACTCACTGGCGGATAGCAACCCGAGCAGCCACAACCAGTTTACTCAACGCCCGAAAAAGCGCAGCTTAAGTGTTAAGCTTCGTAGTCAGCATGACCAGGCGGACAGCCCTTCTCACTCTGGCCTCAGTACCCGCAGCGTTTTCGGAGCCGCGGTTCCGCGTCTACGCGCGGTGTTTGCCTGATTATCTCGGCGGGCTGGCGCGGGAGGCGTACCTGCGGCGCAATGCGGCGCTGGCCCGGCTGACGACGCCGGATACAGTAAAGGCCCGGCAGAGGTGGGTACGCGAGACCTTCTGGAAGTTGGCAGGCGGCGAACCGGAACGCACGCCGCTCCAGATGCAGGAGGCCGGCGGATTCGAGAGGGCAGGATACCGGCTGGAGAAGCTGAGTTACGAAAGCCGGCCGGGCACGCGGATCCCGGCCAACTTGTATGTGCCCAGCAGCGGACGCCCGCCGTATCCTGGCGTGCTGTTCCAGATGGGGCACAGCCTGAACGGCAAGGCGTACGCCTCGTATCAGAAGTGCTGCCAGGGGCTGGCGCGGCTGGGCTATTTGGTGCTGGCGTTCGATCCGATGGGGCAGGGGGAAAGGACCTACTACGGGGTTGGGGACGCAGACGAGGAACACTCGCGCGCGGGGCGGCAGATGCTGTTGGTCGGCGATACGGCGACGCGGTTGCAAGTCTGGGATGCAGTGCGGAGCCTGGACGTACTGGCGGGACACCCGATGGTCGATGCCCGGCGGCTGGGGTCGACTGGGCAATCAGGTGGCGGCACCCTGACGATGCTGCTGGCGGCCGTGGACGACCGGCTGGCTTGTGCGGTGGTGTCATGCGGAAACACCGAGAACTTCGCCTGCGCCGCATTCAATCCGCCGGGCTCGACAGACGATGCGGAGCAGAATCTGATTGGCGCGGGACCGATCGGATTCGACCGGTGGGACCTGCTGTATCCGCTGGCGCCGAAGCCGCTGTTGATTCTGGCGAGCGAGCGCGACTCGTTTGGCACGTATTCGTCCAACTACATCAAAAGCGGCGAAGAGGAGTTCGCGAAACTGCGGAGGGTTTACTCGGTGCTGGGCAAGCCGGGACAACTGGAGTGGATCACGACGGCGCTGCCTCATGCGCTGACGCACCAACTGCGGCTGCACACGTATCGGTTCTTCCAGCGCTGGTTGATGGGGTCACCGGAAGTAGCGCCAAAGGCAGTGGCCGAGCCGGAGGTCCACCCGGAGCCGGAATCGAATTTGCTGGTTGGTGTCAAGCCTGCACGAGTCGTGCTGGCCAAGCCCACGCCGGGGCCAGTGGATCGGGCGTCGCTGGCGGCGATGCTGCGCATGGAAGTTACGCCGAAGCCCAAGGTGACCGTCTTCGGCCAGGAGGTCGGGGAAGGTTGCCGGATTGAAACGATCGAAGTGGAATCGGCGCCAGGCGTCTTTCTGCCCGCATATCTCTTTGTGCCGGCGGCGGAAGCGGACAGCGCTTCGTCACGACGTTCGCTGCTGATACTTGCGGAACCAGGCGGCCGCACCAGGCAGTGGCGCGAAGGGGATCTCTGTCCGCGACTGGCCGCGGCGGGATTCGCCGTGTGTGCGTTGGATGTGCGCGGGGTGGGCGATCTGCGCCCCGAGGTGAGCCGCGGCAATCAGGGCTATGCTGTTTCGCACGCCAGGGAAGAGGCCTACGCGTGGGCCTCGCTCATGCTTGGCAAACCCCTGTTGGGGCAGCGCGTGGAGGACCTGATCGCGGCCACGCGAGCGGTGAAGGCGTACGCCGGCGAAGGGCGGCGGGTCGTGTTGGCGGCGCAAGGCTCGATGTCGGTTCCGGCCCTGTGCGCCGCCGCATTGGAGCCCGCGATAGAGACCGTGTATCTTGCCGGCGGCCTGATCTCGTGGTCGAGTCTATTGGATGGCGATGAGTATGCCGAGCCGTTCGCCAACTTCCTGCCGGGCGTCCTGAGAGAGACCGACCTGCCGTTCATTGCACGCGCAGTGTTGCCGAGGCGCGTGGTGATTGCCGGAGCGGTGGATGCGAAGGGGCGAACCGTGGATGCGGTGGCGGTGGGTGAACTGTATGGCGCGGGCGTGGAGGTCCGAGCAAAAGCGGATTGGGGCATAGACGCACTGTCTGCGCTGTAGTCGGGAGTCTCTCGTTATCATCGCGCTGAGCGTACAGAAATCCTTCACTCTCCGAGCAGCGCGATGCGGCTTGTGCCAAGAGCGCGCCTACTATATTGCGCTCGTCGGCGTGCCCGACGCACTATTCAAGTACGCTCCGCGCACCTCGTATTCACGCACTTCACGCTGCGCCTCGCGACGGGAGCGGCAAGAAGAACGGGCTGGAATTCAGCGCTTCTCGTAGACCTCAGTCCACGATTGCGTACTTTCTGGCGCCTTGAGACGGAGCCGGCGCGTGAGTGTGTTGCCGTCGCGCGAAACCGACGTTCGGGCGGTCTCTACGTAACGGCCGTCTTCCGAGCGGAACTCCGATTCCAGAGTTTCGCCATCGACCCGGTGCACGGTGATCATGCCGGTGCCGAAGGAGCGGTCCATCGGGTAAGGCTTTCCGTCGATGGCTCCGGAATAGCCGAAGTCCCGGCTGTCCTCATTGGAATAGGTCACTTTGCCCTGGTACTGGAGCACCGGCTCCTTGTGGTCGATGACCAGCACCACGCTGTGAGGCTTGGTGACATTGCCCCACTTCGACTTCTCAACGTTGAGATGCCAGTTGCCAGTCAGATTGATGGGTTGCGCCGCACAGACTCCAGGGAAAACGAAGAGACACGCGGCAAGAAGCTTGATGGCAGGTCGCATGACGGGAACCTCCTCTCTCGTGTTCGGCCGTTCCGATCCTGCACAGCCAGGACGCGCGATCACGTGCCCTGGCCCGGTGTCAGTATACCTCTGCCTGCCGAGGCTAGAGCCGCCAATTTCGCATCGCAGGGCGAATGACGAGCTTCCCTGGTCCCACTCTGAAGATTGCTTCCAGGGGAACGCTTCCCATCCCTCCATGCCGGGTAGTTCCAGGCCAACATCGCCGCCCGCGCCAGCCGGCTCGTGGCGAGAGCCGGATGACGGAGCGGCGCGCACATCCGGGCCGGTCTCCGAACGTCCCTCGACACGCTTACCAATTGGTCAGCGACCCGTCGGGGCGGCGATACAGGGGGATCGGCTGGCCGGGTTTGTCGATCTCGGCGAGCAGGGTGAGTCCGGCGGGGTTGAAGTCCACACCGAGGCCCGGGCGCGAGTTGGGCCAGATCTTGCTGTCTCTGAAATCAAACGAATTGGCGAGATAGGTGGCCGGCAGAGAACCGTTGCCTCGCATTTCCATGAGGACGGGGCCGGAAAAGACGGCGCAACAGTGGGCGAGCGCAGCCTCGGAGACAGGTCCCGTGAAGTGGGGTACGAGGCCGACGTAGTGAGTCTCGCAGATCGCGGCATGCTTCATGAACTCGGTGATACCGCCGCAGTTGGGCAGGGAGACGCGCGAGTAATCGATCAGGCGGTTCTCGATGAGTTCATTGATGTCCCACCGGTCGCCGAACTGCTCGCCGACAGCGATGGGCACTTTGACGAGGCTGCGGACCTGGCGGTAGACACCAGGATTCTCGCTTCGGACCAGGTCTTCGGCGAAGTAGGGTTCCAGGGGTTCGATGAGAGTGGAGAGGCGGACGGCGCCGGGAAGGTCGAGGCGGGTGTGATAGTCGATCGCCCAGCGACCGCCGGAGCCCACGCCTTCGCGGATCTCGATGCAATTCTGGTGCGTTCGGTGGATAGCGTCGCTGGAGTCGAAAGGCTGAACGTTGGTTTGCGGGCCGCTGGGCCGGTCGATGACAGAGGTACGAAAAGCGCGAAAACCGGCGTCGATGCAGGCGCGTGCAGTTTCGCGGAGAGTCGCCCTCGACGGGAAACCGGTCGAGTAGCACTCGATGTGATCGCGGGCGGCGCCGCCGAGGAGTTGATGAACCGGCGCGCCGAGAGACTTACCGAGGATGTCCCAAAGGGCCATGTCGAGTCCGCCAAGGGCGTGAAGCTTCTCGCGGCCGGCGGGATAGAAGGAGCCGCGGTACATAAGCTGCCAGAGGGCCTCGATGCGCGTTGGATCCTTGCCGATGAGGTGGACGGCGCAGTCCCTGATCAGTTCGGCGGTGCCGCCCTCGCCGACACCAGTGATGCCGGCGTCGGTTTCAACCGTGATGACGTGGTGGCTCTGGACGATGAGGGGGCGACTGATGGAGGACGCGTAAAGACGGATGCGCGTGATCTTCATCTTGCGAGCCTCGGCCCGAGCGAGACAGGCGAGGGGCCAATGGCCGAACGAGAAGGCCGAGAGTCCAGTGCGGAGGAGTGTGCGTCGTCGCATTCGGCGATTGTATCTCGCCGGATCCGAATTGACGCGGTGGCGGCTCCCGGCGGGCACCGGGCGGGCGGAATCCAGGCGCCCGACGAGCCGGCTCCCGATCACTGCCGGCTCAGCTCGACCCGCGGTGATTGAGGCAGGTTCGCCGTTGACCCCGTACGGCCAGGAGCGCTCAGACGGCGAATTTGTCCGTCGCCGCGACCAGGGCGCGACTGTTCGGCGGGTCGAAGGCACTATGGCCACTGTCGGGGGTAATGATGAAGTCGGCTTCAGGCCACGCGCGGTGGAGCGCCCATGCGCTTTCCACGGGGCAGACGACATCGTAACGGCCTTGCACGATCACGCCGGGGAGGTGGCGGATGCGGGAGGCATTGCGCAGCAACTGGTCTTCGGTTTCGAAGAAGCCCTTGTTGCGGAAGTAATGGACCTCAATGCGCGCGAAGGCGAGGGCGAATTCATCTTCTTCGTAGTGGCCAGCGAAGGCAGGATCAGGCAGAAGCTTGGAGGTGGCGCCCTCCCATCCGCTCCAGATCTTCGCAGCGGCAAGCCGCACGGCAGGATCATCGCTGGTCAGGCGGCGGTGGTAAGCGGAGAGCAAATCGCCACGCTCGGCCTCGGGGATGTGGGCGAGGTACGGCTCCCACGCGTCAGGATAGAGGACCGACGCGCCGCGCTGGTAGAACCAGTCGATCTCCTGCTTGCGGAGGAGAAAGACGCCACGGAGGACAAGCTCGGTGACGCGATCGGGATGAGTTTGAGAATATGCCAGGGCGAGTGTGGAGCCCCAGGATCCGCCGAACACCTGCCAACGTTCAATGCCAAGATGCTCGCGGACTTTCTCGATGTCGGCGACGAGATCCCAGGTAGTGTTGGCTTCGAGAGACGCGTGGGGCGTGCTCTTGCCAGAGCCGCGCTGGTCGAAGTTCACGATGCGGTACTTTGCGGGGTGGAAGAAGCGGCGCTGCTTGGGATCTGAGCCGCCGCCGGGGCCGCCGTGCAGAAAAATCACCGGCTTGCCGGAGGGGTTGCCTGTCTCCTCAAAGTAGATGTCGTGGACGGGCGAGACCTGGAGCCGGCCCGTGTTGTAGGGCCCGATGGGAGGGTAGAGCCAGGTGACGGGATCCTTCACGGGGGATACGGGCAAGTGGTGGTCGGACATTGAGGGCAGTATACCTTTTCGTCTCCGGCACGTAGGGGCATTCAGTTGGGACCTGCTGATGGGTGTGGTCCGCATGCATCGCGGCCGAGTTGGAGTCAGTGATGTGCCGACGAGTTCGTGGCGTCGTCACACCGTGAGTCAGACCGACCTTCCGGGTGCGGGAGCCGTCAAGCTAACCTTGGCTTAGCAGCCGAGCTCGCTGCCTTGTACCCTGTTCATCCCTGTTGCTGATGCAGTCTCCGCGGACCACAGGTGGCGATCCCTGCAGGGCTTTGCGCAAGAGCTGAACCAAATTAGCCCGTTTTCACACTTTCTATAGCGCATATCCGCAATACCGGTAACAAGCC
>CAZSBK010000033.1:0-46850 GCA_964604945.1 uncultured Candidatus Solibacter sp. | reverse complement strand
GATGTCGCGGATACCGGCGTCGACAAGCGTCTGGATCGGGTAATAGATCATCGGCTTGTCATAGACCGGCAGCAGGTGCTTGTTGGTGATCTTGGTGAGGGGGTGAAGACGGCTGCCCTTGCCGCCCGCGAGTACGACGCCTTTCATGAATGCTCCTCCATGATTCTCTCATGCTACACTGTGCCCCGTGATGCACATTGACTGGTCCACTGCGCCCCGCGAGGCGCTGAATGACAAGATGACAAGGCAGGTTGTCCACACTCCGCAGTTCACGGTCGCGCGCCTGGAGATGAAGGCCGGCGCGGTAGTGCCCGCCCACAGCCATACGAACGAGCAAGTAACAACGGTACTTGAAGGGCAGTTGCGGTTTGTACTGGGTGAAAACAGACTCGATCTGATGCCGGGCCAGTGCCTGACCCTGGCGGCGATGGAGTCACATGGCGTCGAGGTGGTTCGTGATTCTGTTGTGCTCGACGTCTTCTCGCCGCCCCGGCAGGACTGGATCAGCGGCGACGACGCTTACCTGAGGCGGTAGACCCGACGTGGCCCGTCGTCGAAGACGGACCAGACCTCCCGCCCGAGTCTGAATAGCGCCGTTGCGGGCTTCGAGTCGAGGAGTGTCTTGACGAAGGCCCCACCGCGCTGGCTGTACAGATCCACGCCGGCGGAGTGTGCGACGGCAAGCCCGTCCTCAGTGATGACTAAGGCTTTGATCCCTGGCGGCGCATCCTTCAACTGCTCGATCCGCCAAAGCTGGGTTCTGTCCGGCCCGGGCGTGAGCCGGACCAGCCGCGGTGTGCCTGCCGCTGCGCCCCAATACAGAGAATCTGGTCCATCCCAGGCTATCCGCGCCAGGGCCGATTCGGGCTGCTCGAAGAAGGTGTTGATGGCGAAAAGCCGCCAATGCGCGCCTGGCTGGTTCGGCCGGCGCAGCCAGTAGTTGCCCCAGAGCAGATCCGGGCGGCCGTCGCGGTCGATGTCGGCTTCGAGCAGGCCACCTTGTTTTGATGGCGTGTAGATCGAGTAGAGATCGACTGGTGGAGCCCCCTCCCGATAGAAGCGGAGCTGAAGATGGCGGTGCGGAATCAGGACGCCTGGATGCCCGTCCATGGACCATGGGAGACAATCCTGGAAATCGGTGTCCTTCTCCAGCAGGATGCCCGATTTGTAGGGAGGACGGTAGCTGGACAGTTGGCCACTCTCGACCAGGTACAGCGTCCCGTCCTGGCTGGCACATCCGGACGTGAATCTCCGGTCCTGCAGGAAACGGCTTTGCGGGCTTCCATCCAAGGGCCAGCGGGTTACGCCGTCGCCCCAGGCCACGATGGCCGGTGGCGGCCCGGCGAGCAAAGCCGCGCCAGAGGGATCCCCAGCCAATGCCGGCTTCAGGCCGAAGAAGGCAAACGCCGCGACCAGCCAGACGGCGCGTCCTGCACGCCTTCGGTGTTCATCCCACGTCACGTTTCATTGTCGCAGCGCCGAATGAATCGGGCGCTAGAAGCTCTCCCGCGTCTTGCCCGCGAAATCGCCTTCCACCGGGCTCAACCGGTATCGGAACTTGTACGGCTGGTCCGGAGCGATGCGATAGGGGACGCGTGGAAGCGCATTCGGACTCCAACTGTCGATGCCGCCGACACCCATTTGCCGCATGTCGAGATTGAGGAAAACCTGCGCTTTTGGCGTCATCTCGTGAGTATAGGAGGCCCCTTCGAACTGATCCTTGGAATAGTGGCGCGCGGCGATGCTCAAGGGCGCCTCGCCGATGGCCAGCAGACCCGTGCCATCGCCGCCAGTGAGGGCAACCCAGCGCACGTCAACCTTGTTGCCGTTCTCCTGAGGCCGAGAGTAGTCCACCCAGTCAGCGGCAACCGATGTCGAATATTCGCCGACCATCTCGAAGTCGCGGTCTATGTAGGTCTCCACCGGTCCGCGGCCGTACCAGCTCAGATTTTCCAGCCCCGGGGCAACGATCAGTTCGGTGCCGAACCTAGGCATCCAGGAGACCTTTTTCACGCCCGGCGCATAGGAGGTTTCGACGATGATGTCGCCGCCGCCGTGGATGGTGTAGGCCACTGCAACGGTAGCGCCGGCTTCGGCCACCGCCGCGGTGACATCAATCCTGACGGTGGAGGAATCGACCCGCTTCTGTTCGATCGACTTCAGACTCCACTGGGCGCTGGCCGCCTTCCAAACGGTCCAATCGAGAGAGGCATCGCGCCAGGCGCGCTGTTTCATCGATTTCCATGCGCCGATGTCGTTGTCGGTCATTGCACGCCAGAAATCGGGTTTCGGGCCGCGTTCGAGCAGCCGCTTGCCCTGGTAGTAGTACGAGCCGATCGTGCCCTGATTGGTATCGAATGTCATGGCGAAGTCGGGACCCGACAGGTTCAACTCACCAGCGTTGCCCTGAATCATCTTCAACTCGGCGACGCCCGTCTTCATCGCCGGTTTCGCGGCCGAGAGAGGCAGTTTCCACTGTTCCCAACTCACCAGGTGCCCTTTGGGAGCCCAGGCGGACGCCCTACTCATGCGGAAGCAGACGTTGAGGAAGTACTCCGCTCCTGGCACTGCATCGATCTTCGGAAGCGCTATCAAGAACTCCTTCTCCTCGCGCGGCTTCAGGTCGAGCGCTGGCAGCAAACCGGACGCGATCCGCTTGCCGTTCGCAGTCACTTCCCATTCGCCCGCCGCCACATCGGCGGCGTTGACAAAATCGTGCCAGTTCTTGATCTTCAGCTTGCCCGCCGCTGCGTCCACCGCCGATGCGTGTATGTAGCGGTACGCGTACTTCAAGGCATGGAGCCCGGGATGCGGAATCCGGTCTGAACTGATCAGGCCATTCATGCAGAAGTTGTTGTCGTTGCGCACGCCGCGCGGATTCTCCCACCAACCGCCGTAGGCGAAAAACGTCTTGCGGCCGGAACTGTCCCGATACTGCTCCGGTACCGGCTGGCGCATGCCCTGATCCACCCAGTCCCAAACGAACGCCCCCTGCATGTTGCCGTCGCGGTAGAACAGGTCCCAGTAGTCCTTCAGTCCGCCATTCGAGTTGCCCATGGCGTGCGTGTACTCGCAGAGGATGATGGGCTGCTGCGGCTGCTTCTTGTTGCGCGCTTCGACCGTTTCGGGAGTCGGGTACATGAAGGTGTGGATGTCGGTATTGGGGCCGAACATGGCCGACGAGCCTTCGTAGTGGACTGGCCGCGAGTTGTCGCGCTCTTTGAAATAGTCGTAGACGACTTTCGCATTCAGGCCGTCACCGGATTCGTTGCCGAAGCTCCAGATGACGATGGACGGATGGTTCTTGTCGCGCTCAACCATGCGCTCGACGCGGTTCACGTGCATGGCGGTCCATTCCGGCGAGTTCGTCAGGCGGTTGTCCTTGCCGTTGCCGTAGTGGTGCGATTCGATGTTGCCCTCGTCGATCACGTAGAGGCCGTACTGGTCGCAGAGCGCATACCAGCGAGGATCGTTCGGATAGTGCGACGTGCGGACGGCGTTGACGTTGAACTGCTTCATGAGGAAGATGTCCTTCTTCATGAGGTCCATGGTCGGGACCTTGCCGCGGTCGGGATCGGTCTCATGGCGGTTGACTCCCTTGAAGCGGACGGCCTGGCCGTTGATCAGGAACTTACCGTCCCTGATTTCGACACGCCGGAAACCAATCTGCTGTGGGATGATCTCAATCACGTGTCCGGATGCGTCCTTGAGGGTCAGCAGCATCGTGTAAAGAGAAGGCGTCTCGGCCGTCCATTTCGAGGGAGCCTTCACCGGGACGTTGATGATAGTCTCGGCCGTGGCCATGGCCGTCTGTGGGGGGAAGACGGGCTTGCCGGCAGCGTCGTCGAGTTCGACAGTGACCGTGCCGCCGGGTTCGGCGACCTTAGCCCGGACTTTCAAGACGGCATCCTGATACTTGTCGTCGAGGTCGGTCTTCACCTCGAAATCGCGGATGTGCTGTCTGGTCGCGGACCAAAGGAACACGTCGCGGAATATGCCCGACATGCGCCACATGTCCTGGTCTTCGAGGAACGCGCCATCGGAGTAACGATACACTTCGACGGCCAGCAGGTTCTCGCCGGGCTTGAGGAACTTAGTAATGTTGAACTCGGCCGGGGTGCGGCTGTCCTCGCTGTAGCCTGCCTTCTGGCCGTTCACCCAGACATAGAAGGCTGAATCGACGCCCTCAAAGTGCAGCAGGACTTCGCGGCCGGCCCAACTGGCCGGAACGGTGAACGTCCGGCGGTAGCTGCCGACGGGGTTGAAGTCCTTCGGCACCACGGGCGGATCATTTTCGCCCTGCGGCCAGGGGTAGGTGATGTTGGTGTAGATGGGGTAGTCGTAGCCGTGCAACTGCCAGTTGGATGGGACGGGCAGGGTTTTCCAGGCCGTGTCCTTGAAGTCTGGCCGATAGAAGTCGGCTGGCCGGGAGGCCGGATTTTTCGACCAAACGAACTTCCAGGTTCCATTAAGTGGTTGAAACCATGGGGATTGTGCCCGATCCATCGTCTTGGCCAGAGCGGGGGACGGGTAGACCATCATGGTGGCGTGGGGTTTCTCGACACCGATCTGGACGACTGACGGGTCGTCCCATTCGGGCTTTTGCTGGGCCCAGGCGGCGGGGAGAAGGAGGATCAATGGAAATAGAATTCGCATGGCAGTATCCGATTTGCCAACTTATCATAGGTGGGTAGAATATTCTAAAAGATGGTTAGGACTCGCCGGTCTCTGTTCGCTGCCGCGCTGGCCCCATGGGCTTTGACTGCGGCGCCGCGCTCGATCTTTGACGGCAAATCGGAGTCCGGTTGGGTGACATACCGCGGCACCGGGTTCCCGTCAGAAGGATGGGAGGTCAAGGACCATTGCATCCACGCCAAGCCGGTCTACATGGTTCCGTGCCTAGCCACCGTGGACATCTACCCCGACTTCGATTTCACCTTCGAGTGGAAGATCACGCCGGGTGGCAATGCGGGCGTCGTCTATTCGTGCCGCGGCAAGGAGCCGCCTGTCGGAACGGGGGTCAAGCCGGAATCCTGGTGGTACCGGACCCACTCGTCGCGCGGCCAGGAGTATCAGATTCTGGATGACGCAGGATCGTCCGAGGCGAAGGATTCAAAGTCGTCCACGGCATCGCTTTATGGCAAGATCGCGCCGCCGGCGGACAAACCGCTCCACCCGGCGATGCAATGGAATGAGGGGCGCATAGTGGTCCGCGGACTCTATGCTGAGCATTGGCTGAACGGCGTGCGCGTGGTCTCCTACGAGATGAAACCGGAAGAGAAGAAAGCGTCGCCAATCGTTTTGCAGCACCACCACTCCGAGGCCTGGTTCCGCAATCTTCGCATCTCATGACGCCGCCGGAGCGGGAATCCACTACAATGACGGCGTGATCCTCAATCGCCGCCAGTTTTTCGGGGCCATACCGGCAGCAGTGCCGATGGCGGCCTCAGCGCAGTCACAGGGCAAGACGAAGTTTTATGTCCTGGAGAGGTTCTTTCTGGAGAACGGGTCGCAGCCCGCGCGGCTCGCGGGGTTCTTTTCGAAGTGGCTTCTACCCACGATGGCGAAATACCACCACGGACCAGTGATCGTGATGGAGGCGCTGGCCGCTCCACACATACCGCAGGTGGTGCTGATCATGGGAGTGGAGTCCTTCGAGCAAATGTGGTCGGTCTCGACGTCACTCTTCGCGGATAAGGAGTTCAACGCGGCTTTCGACCAGTGGGAGGCTGTCGAGCCGGCATACCTCTCGCAGGAGAGCCAACTGCTGCAGGCAACCGACTACTCGCCGGAGATTGTTGCCCCGGCGAAGGCTTCTGAGACACCCAGAATCTTCGAATTGCGGACATACCATTCGCCCACCGCGCGGCAGTGGAAGCTGCTGCACGAGCGGTTCGCTGGTCCGGAGATCAAGATCTTTCACCGCACCGGCATCCATCCACTCTTCTATTCGTCAACCGTCTTCGGACCCAACCGTCCGAACCTGACCTACCTGATTCCTTTCGACAATCTGGCCGCCCGAGAGAAGGCGTGGACGGCGTTTGGCTCGGACCCGGAGTGGGTGAAGGTGCGGGCCGAGTCGATTGCCAAGGGCGGGCAGATCTCGGCCATCAGCGATATTTCTCTGTATCGCGCGGCGGCGTATTCGCCGCTGCGGTAGCCGGACTGCCGAACCCGCTCTGTCGAAAATCACCCCGGAGCCCGCTCTCTCCGTTCGCGGTTGGTACGGGTAAGGGTTGCTTTTCATCAGCTTTGGTGGCCCCAGCGGGGCCATCCGGGCTCTCTCCGTTCGTGGTTGAAGAAGCTACCGGGCGAGTCGTCCCCCGTGAGGGGGCGGTACCGGGTGTTGTACCTCGCGCTGACGCGTGAGGCTCGTTATCGGTGTGACGTTCCCTCGGCCACAACCCGGAGATCGTCCATCAGGCTGTGGCGAACTCGGCGTCGGCGCGTTCCTTCGGGCCTTGACACAGGAGATGGCGCACGCGACCGCCATAGCTCGGCATGACGCTTCACACGTTATGCCAACCCGAGGCGTGGCGCGCGTCCGCGCGCTTTCGTTTCCAAGCAGACTACAGGAGCGAGTCAATCGCAGTGCAGGCGATGCCCAGGCCCTCGGCCACGGCGGGGTAGGTGCACTTGCCCTGATAGGTGTTGACGCCGAGGCGGAGAGCCTTGCTTGCTGCGATAGCGTTGTGCGGGCCCTTGTTGGCTAATTGCATCAAGTAAGGCAACGTGGCGTTGTTCAGGCCGTAGGTCGAGGTGTGGGGCACAGCCGCGGGCATATTCGACACGCAATAGTGCAGCACGTTGTCGACAAAGTAGACCGGATCGGTGTGGGTAGTGGCGTGAGAGGTTTCGAAGCAACCGCCCTGGTCGATGGCGACATCGACGACCACCGCGCCGCGCTTCATTTGCGAGATCATCTCGCGCTTGACCAGCTTCGGCGCGGATGCGCCGGGAATGAGGACAGCGCCGATGACCAGGTCGGCGTGTTTGAGCGATTCGGTCACGGTCCACTGGTTCGATGCCAGGGTGGTGATCAACCCGCCATAGATGTCGTCGAGTTCGCGCAAACGGTTCAGGTTCTTGTCGATCACTGTCACGTTGGCGCCCATGCCGACTGCAATTTTGCAGGCGGAGTGGCCCACGACACCGCAGCCGAGTATGACCACGTTGGCGGGCGCAACGCCAGGAACGCCGGCCAGCAAGATGCCACGCCCGCCATTGGGCGATTCCAGGTACTGCGCGCCAATTTGGACCGCCATACGGCCCGCGACCTCGCTCATCGGCGTCAACAGCGGCAGCGAGCCGTCGGATTCCTGGATCGTCTCGTAGGCGATCGAAGTCACCCCGGATTCCATCAGCTTGGCAGTGAGTTCGGGCAGTGGGGCCAGGTGCAGATAGGTGAATAACGTCAGGCCGGGACGGAAGAAGCCATATTCGGAGGGCTGCGGTTCCTTGACCTTTATCACGATATCGGCGGCGTTCCAGACGTCGGCCGCCGTAGGAACAATTCGGGCGCCGGCCTGGACGTAGTCTTCGTCCAGCAGCGACGACAATGCGCCGGCGCGCGCCTGCACCACCACTTCATGGCCGGCATCCACCAGCGCGGTCACACCGTGCGGCACCAGGCCGACTCTGGATTCGTGGTCTTTCACTTCTCTCGGAACACCAATAATCATGGCTGTTGTCCTTCGGAATTGGTTTTCGGTTTCCCTGCCTGCGGGCCCCGTTCGGGCCCCAGGCCGAGAGCGATCAGCGTGAGAGGGTCCAGTTTGCCTTTACCGGTCAGGTTCTTGATTGCGTTGTCGTCCTGGAACTTCTTCAGGGCTTCCACCGACCGTTGATCCCAGACACCCGACGGCTCGATATCGTAGCCTCGGCCGGCCAGCGCCGATTGGATCTGTTTGATCCGCTCGGGCTCGGGCGCCCGTTGTCCAAGGTTCCTCGCAGCGCGGCGTCGCGAGGTTCGTCCACGGCGTTTGGACGAGCGGGAAACGGTCGCTTTCTTCGAGGACTTGGACCGCGCCGCGGCTTGGTTGGAGGACTTTTTGGCCGGCGCCTTCTTCGCTGTGGAAGTGGTCTTCTTCCTGGCGCTACCGGCGAGCGAAAACAGCGGCAAGGCCGGGAGAATCAGAGCCAGCAACAGGGGCAGCAGACGAACGATTCTCACACACGCCAGTCTAACAGACGGCAAAGACAGGAAGAGCCCGGCGGCTCCACTAGAGCGCCGGGCTCTTTCAATTTGCAACCAAACAAACCTGCCGGCTACTCGCGCGGCAGAGTGCCAGCGAGATAGATGCCGGTCCAACTGATTTGGCTACGGCGGGAGGACTGGACGCCGCGCATGACGCGGAAGGCCACCGGATCGCCGCCCTTCAGTTTGGCCTGGATGCGTTTGACATCCTCAAAACTTGACACCGGCTGCCGGTTAATGGACACGATGATGTCCTTCTCGCGGATGCCGATCTCCTCGGCGAAAGAGCTTTCCTCGACCACCGTGACCCGGACTCCACCTTCGGTCTCGAAGTCCATGTCCTTGCGGTCGGTGGCTGTTAACGGCTGGATACCGATGCCGAACTTGGCTGTGGTTTCTGTCTCCTTGCCAGGATCGGTCATCTCCGGCCGGTTGCCGGCGAACAGGGGATTGTTCTTGTGGACTGTGGCACGGTCAGCCACGGCGACCTTCTTTTCGATGCGCTTGCCGCTCCGGTCCAGGCCGAGGGTCACTTCGGCCCCGGCGGGCATGTCGGAGATGCGGGCCACGAGATCGTCGCCGTCCTTGATGGGCTTGCCGTTCAGGCTCAGCAGGACGTCGTCTTCCTGCAGACCCGCTTTCTCAGCCGGGCCGCCGGGGGTCACCTCGGTGACGACGACGCCGTTCGAGAAGCCGAGGGCCTTCAGCGCCTCGGGTTTCATCTCCTTCGGGAAGGAGACGCCGATAGAGCCGCGGGAAACGCGCCCGGTCAGAATGACCTGGTTATAGACCTTGGCGGCCATATTGACGGGCAGGGCGAAACCAATGCCCTGGTAGCCGCCGCTCGACGTGGCGATCATCGTGTTGATGCCGATCACTTCGCCATTGATATTGACCAGCGGGCCGCCGGAGTTGCCGGGGTTGATGGCGGCATCGGTCTGGATGAAGCGCTGGAACTGCTGTGGGCTGATGTCCCGGCCAGTGGCGGAGACGATGCCGGCGGTGACCGAGGCTTCGAGGCCGAAGGGTGCGCCGATGGCGATAGCCCAGTCGCCTACCTGGACGGAGTCCGAGTTGGCGATCCGGACTGCCGGCAGGGGCTTGCCGGCGTCGATCTTGATCACCGCAACGTCGGTTTCAACGTCGCTGCCGATCAGCCGGGCCTTGTATTCGGTCTGATCGCCATGCATTTTCACTTTGATGGAGGTGGCTGAGTCGACCACATGCAGGTTCGTCATGATGTAGCCGTTCTTGTCGACGATGAAGCCTGTCCCCGAGCCCACGCTGCGGCGGGGTTGCTGCTGTTCGGAGAACGGCATCCCGAAGAAACGGTGGAACATGTCGGTCTGGTCTTCGTCCTCGCCCTGAGGAGAGCGCCGGCTGGTCACGCGCGGCTGTGTCTTGGTTTCGGTGGTGATGAAGACCACCGAGGGTTCAAGTTGCCGGGCGATTTTCACGAAGTCGTTGGTTAGGGTCTTTATCGGGGGTATGGTGATCGGCGTGGCGTCGGGCGCGGCCTGTTGGCCGCTGGCCGCGGTGACGCCCGTCGAAATCAGGGTGCCTATGAGGATTCCCGCCGAGAGGGTCAAGCCAGTCAAGACGATGGAGAGTCTCCGGTCTCGGCGGATTCGGGTTAGCCAGTTCATATTCATCTCACTTTGGATAGACGCGCCAGGTATCTATTCGTATTATCCCCTCCGTAGGGGATCTTTGGACGTGTAACCCAGCTACTGTCCTGGATGCCGGGCAGCCAGGACAGGTTTCATCCGCGGCCCCAGGGCTGCTGATGACGGCGAATTAGGCGTTACCCATGGAGTCCTGTTAGAATCCGGACTATGAAGGGCAATGAGACCGTAATCCAATACCTGCAGCAGGTGTTGACCGCCGAGCTGACGGCCATCAACCAGTATTTCCTCCACGCCGAGATGATGGAGAACTGGGGCTACGAGCGGCTGGGCAAGATCACGAAGAAGGAATCGATAGAGGAGATGGTGCACGCCGAGAAACTCCTGCACCGAATGTTGTACCTCGACGGTTCGCCGAGCATGAGCGAACTCTACCCCCTGAGAATCGGGCAGAGTGTCAAGCAGATGTTCGAAAACGATTTGGCGCTGGAACTGGAAGCGGTTGCCCGGCTGAACAAAGCAGTGAAGGCTGCGGTGGAGGTTGGCGACAGCGGCTCGCGGGATTTGTTCGAGAAAATCCTGATCGACGAAGAGCACCACATCGATTACCTCGAAGCGCAGTTGTTCATGATCAAGGAGATGGGCTACGAGAACTACCTTGCGCAGCAGTTGAAGGAAGATCAATAGGGTTCGTCCGAATCGATTTACGGGAACAACTTGGCGGGGCGGGATCAGCGACGGTCCCGCCCCCTTTACGTCACCGCCGGCGGCTATGGCATCAGCGGGGGTGAGAATTCAAGCCGCGCCGTACCCAGCTCCGGGAGAAACCCCGGCCTGAGTTCAAGCGCCTGGAGGTAGGGGCCGGAGTAGGGGCATTCCAGCAGCGTGGCGGATTCCACTTTGAAGCCAAACCGGCCGTAGTAGGCCGGGTCGCCCACCAGGACAATGGCGGGGAAGTGCATCTCCCGCAGCATCTCGACACCGCGGCGGATCAGAGCCGCGCCGATGCCCTTCCGTTGCCTGCCGGGCCGCACGGCCATCGGCGCCAGGCAGACCATTTGCCGTACGCCGGAGGGGGTGACGGCAGCCAGCCTCGAGAATGCGACATGACCCACTACCGCGCCGTGCGACTCCGCCACCAGGGCGAGGATCAGGTCGGGTGTTTCGCGCAGCCGCCGCATGATCCGCGCCTCATCCGGCTGTCCGAATGCGGCGTTGAGCAGTTCGTCGATGTAGTCGAAGTCCTCGGGGGACTCCTGGCGGATTCCGATCACGACAGTGGAATTGTATCAGCCGGAGCGCAGGCAGACGGCCGGAGCGCGGCTATTTGGTGTCCAGCAGCCGCTCCAATTCGATCAGCATCATGCGGACTCTCAGCGATCTGTGCGTCAATCCGATGTCGGCCGGGTCGATCTTGTTCTCATTCAGATACTCGGCGAACGTACGTACGAGTTCGCCCGGAGGGCCCTCGCCCTGGAAAGATGTGCAGGCCGCAGTTTCACAGTCGTACATCCTGATAAAAGTCTGTTCGAGCATCTGCGCCGCCAGGGCCGCGCCCGGACGGTCGCCGGCCTCGTGGAGGCGCCGTGTCAGCATGGATTGCGACATAAGCCGGTCGTCGCCCAATGGCAGCTTTTCCGTATCGGGCAGGAATTCGGCGGCCAGCGCGGCGCGTTTGCCCGCCGGTGTGCCGGCATCGTCGATCGCGCCCAACACCATTTCGATTCTGACGAGCGGCTCCTTCTGCTTGCGAGCCAGGGCGACGATGGCGTCCAGGTCCAGGCCCTCGACGCTGGGCGCCTTCTTCTTGCTGGGCTTCTCGATCTCCTCCTGCTTGGGCGGATCGGCCTTCCGGATCCTCTCGAATTCCTCCTCGCAGGCTCCAGCCAACTCCGGATAGCGAAGCCGGATCAGTTTTTCGAAGGAGTCCAGCAAAAGGCCGTAATCGAGCTTCGGTTTCTTGCCCTGGATGTCAGCCAGGTAAGTTGCGATGGTCTGCGCGGCGGCATCCGGATCGTGCTTGAACAGCAGATCCACGGCCGGAAAGAGGAGCGTGGATTCGGTTTTGGGGTCCTCGATCGAACGAATCCGCCCCATGGCGTCATCGAGCATCCGGCGGCCTCGTGGACGTCTGACGTCGAGCAGAATCCGCGCCGCCTCCACCTGGGTGTCGATCCCGAGCAACGGCGGTTCGGCCGCGGCTATCGTTTCGATCTCTTCGATCAGCCTGGCCGCCGGATCGACAGGAACGGGCGTCTGCGCAAGGCAAACGCCCGTCATCAAGAGACTGCCCAGGATGGTTCGAGCCATTTCCCCGCAACCTCCTCAGTTAGCGGCCGGCGGCCGCAGCCGGACTACAGAATCTGGTCGGACCAATTCTCGAGTACTGCCTTGACCTTCTGGCAGAACTGGTCAGCTATTGCGCCGTCGATCAGGCGGTGGTCGAACGTCAGCGCCAGATAGGCCATGCTGCGGATGGCGATGGCGTCGTCGATCACCACCGGCGCCTTTTCAATCGAGCCTACGCCGAGGATGGCTACCTGTGGCTGGTTGATCACAGGCGTGGCGAACAGCGAGCCAAATGAACCGAAGTTGGTGATGGAAAACGTGCCGCCCTGGACATCCTCGGGTTTCAACTGCTTTGAGCGGGCGCGGGCGGCCAGATCGACGATTGAGCGCTGCAAGCCGACGATATTCTTCTCGTCGGCGCTGCGGATGACGGGTACGATCAGCCCGTTCTCCAGAGCCACGGCGATGCCGAGATTGACATCGTTGTGATAGAGAATGTTGGTTCCCTCGATGGATGAGTTGAAGATCGGGAACTGGCGTATGGCCTCGACAGCGGCGCGTGCAACGAAAGGAAGGAAGGTCAGCGAGAAACCGTAACGCTGCAAGAATTCGTCCTTTGCTTTTGCGCGCAGACGCGCGATTTTCGTCATGTCGATGCGATGCACGGTGGTGACATGCGCCGAGGTTCGCTTCGACATCACCATGTGCTCGGCGATCTTGGCGCGCATGATCGACATGGGTTCGACGCGCGTCTTGACGGGCTCAACACGGGCCACGGGCGCGGCGAGTGCGGCGGGGGGCATAGGAACGGCGAGGGCTACTGGTACGGCCACGGAGGCGGGCGGAGGCGCGGCTGGCGCGCTCTTCGCTGCCAAGTGAGCCTCGACGTCGGCCTTGGTGATGCGGCCGCCAGGCCCGGTGCCGGCGATCAGTTTGAGATCGATATTGTTTTCGCGGGCCATGCGCCGGACGAGCGGCGACACTGGTCCCAACTCCTCTTCCCCGGCCGCGGCGGCGGCAACCGGCGCGGCTTCAATGACCACCGCCTGGGGGACTGGAGCCGGCTCAGGAGCGGCTACGGGCGGCTGAGCAGTGGCAGGGGTAGCGGATACCGCCTCGCCGGCTTCACCAATTCGCGCCACCACCGTATTGACGGCGACCACCTGGCCTTCCTGCACGAGGATCTCTGTCAGCACGCCGGCCGCGGGTGACGGGATCTCGGAGTCCACCTTGTCCGTTGAAATCTCAAAGAGCGGCTCATCGCGCTCGACGCGCTCGCCTGCCTTTTTCAGCCACTTTGTCAGAGTTCCCTCGGTAATCGATTCGCCCATCTGGGGCATGACGACATCAGCCATGGTGCCTACTCCATTTCCTGTTTGGACTTCGACTCACAATCCAGATACTTTGCCGGCCGGCGCGGTCAATCGCGCCATCTTGTATTCAAATCCCTCGGCGAAGGCGTCCAGCAGCACGTGCAACACGGCCGGCCGCTCCACTCGCGCGCCCAGCTTCCACATCGACGTCACCGGCCGGGTGAGGCCGCACGGCACGATGTAGTTGAAATACTTCAACTCCGTCTTCCAGTTCAAGGCGAATCCGTGCGTGGTGACCCAGCGGCTGATATGCACGCCGATGGCGCAGATCTTGGCCCCTTCCACCCATACGCCGGCCGCTGACGGGTCTCGTCCGGATTCAATGCCAAAGGCGCGGAGTGTTCGAATCACTACGTCCTCCAACCCCCGCACGTATGCCACCACGTCTTTTTTCCATTCTCGCAGATCGATGATCGGGTAACCGACGATTTGGCCTGGACCGTGGTAGGTGATGTCACCCCCGCGGTCGATCTCCACCAGATCGATCCCCATCTCAGCTAGATGCTCTCGGGAGGCCAGAAGGTTCTCCATGTGACCGTTGCGGCCGAGAGTGAGCACATGCGGGTGTTCGACAAAGAGCAACTGGTCGCGGATTTCACCCCGCTTGCGGCGTTCGCTGAGCTCCTTCTGAAGCTCCCAGGCTCTGCTGTACTCCATGCGGCCCAGATCGCGAACTTCAAGCTCACGCATTGATGGCCAAGCCATAGACGTTGTTGAACGCCTCGCCGACGGCTTCGTAGAGCGTTGGGTGAGCGTGGATGGTGGTCATCATTGTCTCCACCGTTGCCTCGGATTCCATGGCCGTAACGGCTTCGGCGATCAGTTCGTAGGCATGCGGGCCAATGATGTGAACACCGAGGATCTCGCCGTACTTGGCGTCGGCGACCACTTTGACGAACCCGTCGTGCGAACCCAGAATCGACGCTTTCGAGTTGCCCAGGAACGGGAACTTGCCGATCTTGACGTCGTAGCCCTTTTCGCGCGCCTGAGCCTCGGTGAGACCGACGCTGCCGATGCCCGGCTCGGTGTAGGTTGCGCCGGGGATGCGCTGCCTGTTGATGGGGCGCACTGGCTTGCCGGCAATGTGGCCGACTGCAATCATACCCTCCATCGTCGCCACATGGGCGAGTTGGGGCGTGCCGGCGACGATGTCCCCAATGGCGTAGACGCCAGGCTCGGCCGTGCGCTGGTAAGGGTCAACCTGGACGAAGCCGCGATCGAGCGCAATTCGGGTCTTTTCGATACCGATTCCGTCGGTGTTGGGCTTGCGGCCGACGGCCACCAGCAACGTATTGCCTTCAACTTCTTCGACTTTGCCGTTGCTCAATTCAACCTTCAGTCTGACGCCGCGATCGGTCCTGGTCACTTCAAGGACCTTCGCGCCAGGCTCGCAGTGAATGCCCTGCTTCTTGAACGAGCGCAGCAGTTCCTTGCTGACGTCCTCGTCTTCGACCGGAACCATCCGGGGCAGCATTTCGAAGACCGTCACGTCCGAGCCGTAGCGCTTGAAGATGGAAGCGAATTCAACGCCAACCGCACCCGCGCCGATGACAAGCAACTTGTTAGGGACAATGGGCATCTTCAGAATTTCGACGTTGGTAACGATCTTGGTCTCGTCCGGCGTGAGGCCGGGCAGCATCCGGGCGACCGAACCCGTTGCCAGAATGATGCTCTTGGCTTCGATGGTCTTCGAGCCACCGGGCGCATCGACCTGGATCTTGCCGCCACCGAGGAGCTTAGCGAAGCCCTTGATCACCTCAACCTTGTTTTTCTTCATCAACATGCCGACGCCGGAGGCATGTTTTGAGACAATTTTGTCCTTGCGCTCGAGGACCTTGGGCAGGTCGAGCGACGGGTTTTCGCAATGGATACCCTGGTCGGCTGAATGTTTGAAGTAATCCCACACTTCGGCAGTGTGCAGCAGCGCTTTGGTGGGAACGCATCCGACGTGCAGGCACGTCCCACCGAGGTGAGGATCTTTTTCAATCAGGGCGGTTTTCAAGCCATACTGGCCGGCTCGAATCGCAGCGGAGTAGCCCCCCGGTCCGCTGCCGATCACCACGACATCGTAGGACATCACCCTCAGTCTAGCAGGCGGCTGAACTACTCCCGCGGCCAGCGCGAGAGGTTCAGCAGCCTGCTCGCATCCGGCCTTTTTCGGATAATGGAACCATGAGGCGGCTTGTCGCGGTTCTCCTGATGGCTTCAATGGCCCTACTGGCTCAGGCGCCGTCGCGCAGGAGTGCGCGCACGAAGGCGCCGGCTGCAGCGAGGTCGTCCGGTCCGGTGATCGAAGTTGTGCGCGTCGAAGGCGGCAGCCGCATCAGCGAGGCCGAACTGATCCGCCTGAGTGGGCTGAAACCCGGCCAAGCACCGACTAAAGAGGTGTTTGAAGCGGCCCGAGACCGGCTGCTCGAGACCGGCTGCATCGAGACTGTCAGCTGGCGCTATGGGCCCTCGGCGGCAAAGACCGGCTACGAGGCCATTATTGCCGTCACCGAAGCAGACCAATTTCTGCCTTGGTCGATCGACCGACTGCCGGTGACCGGAGCCGAGTTTGAGGCCGCCGCGTCACAGGAATTGCCCTGCTTCGGCAAGGAACTGCCGACCTATGAACGTTTCCTGACGAGGGCGACAGCAGTGATGCAAAAGTTGCTCACCGCCAAAGGCGTCAACGACCATGCCGCCGCCAAGGTGGGTCTGCCTGATGGCAAGACGCTGACTGTCGTCTTTCAGCCCAGCACGCCGCCGCCAAACATCTATGACGTCCAATTCACAGGCAACAAGAGCGTTCCTGGACCCGACCTGCGCAAACCCCTGGCCCAGGCGGCGATTGGACTCCCTTACAGCGAGACTCTGTTCAGGCAACTGCTCGACAACCAAACGAAACCGATCTATGAGACGATCGGCCGGCTGACGGTTCGATTCCCGACCATCAAGGTCGTGCCATCCGCCGAGCCCGGCGTTAACGGCGTTTTGGCCATCGTGGAGGTGGACGAAGGGCCGGTGTATACGCTCGATGAGATCAAGGTAGAGGGTGCTCCTATGGAAGAGGCGGAGATCGAGCGGCTCGGCCAGTTCGATCGGGGCAAGACGGCTAACCATACCAGTCTTGGCCTGGCCATGGAGCGCATTCTGGGCGAATTGCGAAACCGCGGCTACCTGAACTGCTCCTACAAGGCGCTTCGCAGCCTCAATGAGGAGCGCAAGACGGCCAGCATGGTCATAAAGGTCGATCCGGGTGCGCAGTACCTCATGGGCAAACTGACCATTGTCGGGTTGGATGTCATCACGGAACCGGCTATCCGCAAGCTATGGATCCTCGAACAGGGCAAGCCGTTCCGCAAGGACTATCCGGATTTCTTCCTCAACCAGATCCGCACCCGCGGGGTGCTCGATTTCCTTGGTGTAACCAAGTCTGATGTCAAACTCGACGAGAAGGCGTTCCGCGCTGATGTCACGTTGACGTTCAAGGGTGGCGCGCAGCCGCTCGATTCGCGCCAGCCCGAAGGTCCCCCCCGCCGCCCGTAGGAGAATGCCGCGCGCTTGCTCTCGGCCCCGCCTGGGACTATCGTATGGAGTCACAGGAGGAACCCAGTTGAAATACAAACTGAGCGCTCTGGTTGACCGGCTCACCGTTCCGTCCGGAGGAAAGAAGATCTCCCTCACGAAGGACTTCCCTCCCGGCTGGACCCCAAGAGGTCTGGACAAGGACCGCGCCGAAGACCTTCTCGCGCGCGGCGTCGAGACACTCGCTGACTTGCAGGACAAACTCTATGCCCAGGACACTCACGCCCTGCTTGTCATGATCCAGGCCATGGATGCCGCTGGGAAGGATGGCGCGATCAAGCACGTCATGAGCGGCATCAACCCCCAGGGCTGCCAAGTCTTCGCTTTCAAGGGACCGTCGGCCGAGGAACTCGATCACGACTATCTCTGGCGCTGCACGAAGTGCCTGCCCGAGCGCGGCCGCATTGGGATCTTCAACCGCAGTTACTACGAGGAGGTGCTGATTGTCCGGGTTCATCCCGAGATCCTGGCTAAACAGAAACTGCCTGCCCAGTACAAGAGCGGCAAGATCTGGAAACAGCGCTTTGAGGAGATCAACAACTTCGAACGGTACCTTGTGCAAAACGGCATCGAGATCGTGAAGATCTTCCTGAATGTCTCGAAAGATGAGCAGAAGCGCCGCTTCCTCGACCGCATCGAGAAGCCCGAGAAGAACTGGAAGTTTTCGCTGGCCGACGCCGAGGAGCGCGGCCACTGGGACGAGTATATGGCCGCCTACACGGACGCCATCCGGCACACCAGCACGAAGCACGCCCCATGGCATGTCATTCCAGCCGACAACAAGTGGTTCGCCCGATTGGCAGTTGCGGCTGTGATCGGCGAGAAACTAAAATCTCTCAAGCTCGCCTACCCGAAGGTCAGCGACGAACACAAAGCCGCGTTGGCCGAGGCCCGCAAAGCGCTGGAATCGGAATGAGCCGGCTGGTCCTCTAAGCTGGCCCTAGCTCATAGGCCACGCCGGCGCGAGTCTCGAATTCGGCGGCCCCGCCGGTCATCCTCAACGAGATCAGCTTGCCCGCCGAGGTAACAACCAGTCTCGCATTCGGCCAGGGGGGAACCACGCGTGCCAAGCCGCCCTTCTCGCTTTCGATCCGGACGCCGCTGACGGACTTGCCGTCCCAGGCCGCCGAGACCAGGAACGCGCCCTTGGCCCGCAGATGGCGGAAGCGCGCTGGGCCGAGATTCCGCGTGTTGGGAAACAGCCGGATGATGCCCGAAGCGCTCTGCAGCATGCATTCGTTCACGACGGCGGGAAGCGAAAGGTTCTCGGTCCAGACGCCCATTTCCAGCATGTACTCGAAGTTGGTACCGTCGCTGAACCGGCCGCCGATCTGGCGTACACGGTCGTTGGCGATGCCGTTGGGGAGGCTGCAGTAGCGGACCTCGCGCTTGAACCAGTCGAGGTCCAACATGCCCAGCCGGGCGCGCATGAACGGCTGCCAGACCAGATCGTTGCTGCCTTCCAGCCGGACGGTGGCGACAGTTCGTTTGGCCAGGTCCAGCATCTCGCTGCGGCGGTCCAGCCCCACCTGCTCGGCGGGAAAGACCGGAGATGCTGTGACAGGGACGTTGTAGACATACTCCGGCGGCGCACCGGCGACATCGAGCCAGACCTCGCCATAAGGGCCCTTCGCCGTGGGGTAGGGCGCCAGATTCGCGCGGACCTCTTTCCATTTCGGCCGCAAGCCGGCATCGACGTCCAGAACGGCCGAGGCTTCCAGCATGGCATCGAGCAGGAATTCGGTAAGCGCGAGGTCGATGATGCAATCGCGGTTCAACCGTTGATCGACGGTCAGGCCCCAGTTTTCGGGGGATACGGACGGATTCAGCCGGTAGCGCCCGTCATCGCCCTTTTTGGCGTAGGCGATGAGGAAGTCCATGGCGGCGCGCATCGGCTTGTAGGCGCGTTTGAGGAAGTCCACGTCCTTGGTGTACTCGTAGTGCCACCAGAGGCTTTGGACGGTCCAGGGCGTCTCGCAGATCTCGTAACCCCAGGGAGGCACCGGGTACGGATTTACCTTGCTGGGCACGGGATAGGCCGAGTGAGGAAAGTAGGCGCCAGGCAGGCCGAACTGCTCGCGTGCATTCCATTCGGCCATCGGCATCAGCTTTTCGACCAGATCGACATACGGTAGGTGCTGCTCAGCGTGGTTGGACGAAAACACGCCCCAGAAGACCTGCTGCGTGTTGTAGTTCATGTGGTAGTCGCCGTGCCATGCAGTGCCTATCGAACCGCGGGACCAGTTGCCGAACAGTCCAGGCGCGACGGCTCCCGGCTTCAGGCAACAGGCGAGCCAGTACTGGTTCTGATACCAGATGCGTTCAAGTTCGCGATCGGCGAGATCGACCGCCGATTTCGACCAGAAAGCACTCCAGGCCGCAGCGGACTGCTTCTGAAGCTCGGCGAATGGGACGGCAGCCATCCTGGCCGTCATCTCTATCGCAGCGTGCCGGTTGTCTGAGTTGTCACGGGGAGTCGCCAGAGAGACGTCGAGCCGGAATCCGGTTCCGGCGGCCGCCGGTTTTTCGAAGACGACGCGCCGGCGACGCTGGTCCACATTTCCCCGCCAGCCCTCTGTCATTTTCGCGGCCAAGGCGAAACTCGAATCGTCGGGGGAGGCGCCAGGGGACGGATTCGCGTCCGTGGGGGCGGTGGCGGGGCAGAGTTGGAAGCCTTCGAATGTAGCTCCGCCGCACGCAAGCTCCGGCTCAGGCATTTGCGCCTTCGCGTCATAGTGCGGATAGTAGGCCACCGAAACGAACGGCGAAGGCCCGTCGCATTTGAGCAGCGCATGGTTCAAGTCCCGGCTTACAAAACACCGGACGATCACTTTGCGAATTGGCTGACCTGGCTCGGTCACGGCGAGCGAGAGTTCGAAGAGGCCGTCCACGATCGACAGCTTCTGTTGCCCGACCGTCACCCACCTCGAGTCCCAGTGCAGCCACACTGTGCCGCAGGGCCAGGGCCGCGGCCAGGGCTTTGCGTAAGAGCTTCGGACCTTGGCCTGGTAAGCGGCCAATTCGGGATCGGAGTTTTCCATGTAAGTGGCATCGGGCCTGCCGGCCGCGATAGCGCGCTTGCTGGCGCGATCCCACATCTCGATGACCTTGGCGAATGGCAGGACGTGTTGCGCGTGGTCCTCGCTCACACGGATGTCCCAGGCGTCTTCCTTGCCGAAATGAAGGCCGATGGCATCCGGGCGGACGGTAATGCAAAGGCCGACGTCGCCATTGCCAAGTAGCATGCCTTCGAAGAACCCTGGCGTCGGGCCTTCCCGGATGACGGTGTGACGCGCCGCGACCAGGAGCGCATCCGGTCCGGACAGCTTGCCGGGCGCCGCGGGGGCCACAGTGGCCGCGGCGACGCCAGCGACAAATTCTCTACGAGTGGCTTCCATCGCGTCCTCCCCGTGCCATCTAAGCATTGAGCGCCGGCAATCCCAGGATGCGCGCGGCGTTGTCGTGATAGACCTTCTTCAGGATCGAATCCGGCAGACCGATCCCGTAAATCCGCCAGCGTCCTTGCGGCGGAACAGGCGCCGGAGCGTAGTCGAAATACTCGTCCTCGGTCTCGAGGAAGCGGTAATAGATCTTGTACAGTTCGTCGCCGAAGATCTGCTGTGGCGTCGAGTAGCCCTTGGGGATGGCGTCGGTACCAAACATGATTCGGTCCTGATACTTCTCGAAGAACTTCCTCGAAGCGCGCGGCTGGCGCCCGAGTTCGCCGATTCGGGCGGCGAGTTCGACGGTCATGTTCGGAAGGCGGTCGAGTGAGCGGGATACATGACCGAGATTCTCGGCAAAGTGGCCGACGTGCAGGGCAATGAACTGCGTCTTCGGATGCCGGGCGAAGACGCGGTCGCGGGCGTCCAGAATCTCCTCGTTTGAAGGGAAGTCCTTGCCGTGGAACGACCAGTCCGGATGGTTGTTCAACTCTTCGAACCGTTCATTGTACTTGTCAGTCGGAGTGAAGAACGCCGCCGGGTCGGAGACGTGAATGGCCACCGGAATCTTCAGTGCGGCGCAGGCCTCCCACATCGGATCGAATCGCGGATCGTCCACCTTGATGAGTTTGCCGTTCGAATCGCGGACGACGAGCCCCAGGTTCTTGAGGACCTTAAGCCCTTTCGCCCCGGCCTTGTGTGCGGCGGCGACAGCATCGGCCTGCATCTGTGCGTAGCCGGGCTCGTTCATGCGGCGATAGAAGGGTTGCGTGAAGGTGATGAAACGGCCGGGGTGTGCTCGGTCCAGCGCATCGACAAAGGGCTTGACGCCGGCACCCGCGCCGCCGGTGACGTTGACCAGCGTCTGGATGCCGCGCCGGTCCATCACCGCCAGCATTTCAGCGGGCGGGGCGGGGAAGTTGACCCGGTCGCTGCCCTCTCTAGAGAAAGTGAGATGAGTGTGAACGTCGATTACCGGAAAACGGGGCTTCTCGACGATGTGCTCGTCCACTACCAACATGCTCTTTGGCTGGAAATCGTTGATGTCCAGAGGAGGGGCCTTGCGCTCTTGCGCCATCGCCAACGGGGCCGCGCCAAGGCCCGCGATCCATCCACGCCGTGTTGCCTTCATGACGATTCATGGTATACGAATGGCGCGCTGCCCTGGTTGAGCCCTGCAGCGCCTGAGAGCGCTCGCATCGGGGCTTGCGCCCGAGAAGCAGCTGTCCTAAACTCTTGTCGTTCGCGCAAGTTTTCGATTGGAGGAGAGGCATGGATTGGACAGAGTTACTCAAGACAGAAGCGGAGTCGGCCTATAAAACCACCGAGCGGCTCCTCGACAGGGTCGACCCCGACCGGCTCGACTGGAAACCCGAAAGCGGCGAGAACTGGATGACCACCGGCCAGTTGCTGAAGCATATCAGTGAGAGCTGCGGCGCCGGGTGCCGGGCCTTCCTAACCGGTGACTGGGGACTGCCCGAAGGAGTGAAAATGGAGGATCTCTCGGCTGAAGAGATGCTGCCCCCGGCCGAGAAGCTGGCCACTATCGGGAGTGTGGAGGAAGCTAAGAAGCTGCTCACCGAGGATAAGATCGTCGCTTTTCAGATGATCAGTCAGGCGGGTGAGGACCCACTGGCGACCCGTGTGATGGCAGCGCCGTGGGCTCCAGACGTGCACAGGATCCTTGGTTGGCATTTCCTGCAGATGATCCAGCACCTGGACCGGCACAAGAGCCAACTCTTTTATTACCTGAAACTGCAAGGAAAGGCCGTCAACACCGGCGACCTCTGGGGATAATGGCGGAATCAGAGCAACTTGGCGCGCCCATCTTTGATGCCTGCAACAACGGTTGTTTCGCTGAGTGTCTGAAGGACGAAGTGCGCTGTTGTGGATCAGGTCCGGAGCCGGGCGCCGTCAGTTCGCCGGACTTCAACAGGAATTGAAGGGACGGCGCAGTGGCCACTTCCATTTCTCTACAATGAAACGAGGAGCACTACAGGATGAGCGTTTCCGAAAAACTCAAATCGAATCTCGCCTACGGTAAGGAACTCGTGGAGTCGGGTGTCGAAGGCGCGAATGACGCGCGCAAGGCAGCATTAGAGTTGCCTGAGACAACGGACATGGTGACGGCGGCGGCGCAGGAGTCGTGGCAAGCGGCGGCAATTGGGGCGATGGTGGGCGCCATCTTCGGTGTCCTGGCCGACGACCGCAAGCCGGTTCGCGGGGTGATTACAGGCGGATTCTTGGGCGCGGCCGCGGGGTTCGCCGGAAGCTTCGCCTGGAAGACGCGCCCGCTGACATCCGAGATGGCCCGCGAGGCGGGCAAGCGCATCGGCGCCGTGCGCGACGAGCACTGGCTGGCAAGCAATCCGGTCAACTACGGCTGAGCCCCCGGGCCCAACCCCATTCGTTAGGACTGGCGCCAGCAGCCTGGCCGGAGGTTGACGCGGTTGTGTCTACAAAGGGCACACCGCCGCTCGAAAGCCATCCCGTCAGGCGATCATCAGCAGCGTAGTCACTTGCCCGTGGATTCAGGCAGCCGCCCAGGGATAAACAACTCTGCCCGCGGATTCGAGTCTACCGGCAAGTGGCTGCTTTGCATCTTGTGCCCATGGGTAGCGCAGTTGTGCGGAATATGCCACGAGACCAACTCCAGACAGTTGGAGCTTCCTCGGATTCAAGAATAGAACCACGCGTTCAAATGGCCTGCGAACCGCAATGCCTGGCGGGTGTTTAGGACGGCGTGCACTTAAATCAGCGGGGGCCGCCGGGTGAACAATTGGAAATACATCACAAATAACTATTGCCGGAGGCTTCAGTCCCTGATACGGTGTAGCTATGCCTGATGTCAGTGCCACACTCGAAAAGTTGAAGAAGTTGGACGCGGAAAGACGAACCCTCCTGGAAGCTACGAAGGCAGGGATATTGGAGAGTATCCAGGGTCAGCTTTCTTCGCTGCGCGATCTCGGCTTTGATTACGACCTAGTTGAATCCGGAGGCCGCACCGGCTCCGGACGCCGCGACCGGAAGTCCGGGGGCCGCGTCTGTTCGGTGTGCCACAAACCGGGGCATAATAGCCGGACCTGCCCCGAAAAGTAAGCCGACGGCGAATTGGCCAGTCGATCAACTTCATCGGCTCGGTTCCGGGTCGATGTTTTATTAGTGGGTGATAATATCGGAGTGCTGAGGTGGCCGCTAATGGGGGTCCCGCATCTGCCGGAATGCCTTCATGGCGAGCAGGACTGATCCCAACAGCAGCCCGACCTTCGCGTAGAACCTGGGGTCGGAAGGATCCACATATTGAGTGAGTGACCACTTCTGCTCCGCCGGAACTGTATTTTTCTGGCGCGGCTCATGGTAGGTGGGCGGCTGCGACTTCGGCGCAGGGTCCATGTTAGAGGGCTGCAGCTCGTCGCGCTTGCTCTGAGCGAAAAGCACAAACCCGCTCAACATGACGACCAGCAGGACGTTTCTGAGAGACAACCTCAAGCCCCTATCCTACCGCAACTCCCTGCCCGACCCTGGCGGATCAGGTATACATGAATTCTGCCGTGGCCACGCAATCCGCGCTTGGTGTGAGCCTGACCCAATGCGCTGAAAAGCCGGCGGGGAACTCATGATGGACATATCGGCCGCCTGGCAGCGTGTCGTAGGTTTCCCAAGACCCACTGCCCAGGAAATCGATCTCAACCTTCACTTGTCCGGCTCCGGCTGACAGGTGAAGGACTTTTTTGTCGTAGCCGGTCATCAGGAACGGAGCGCTCGGCTGGCCTGCAATCACCGGCGTCTTCCGCCAGGGTCCACCCCATCCTTGGGGTTTGCCCCAAGCCCAGAGGTCGTCTGTCTTGCCAAACCAGATTCCAGATTGCGGCTGGCCGGCGACAGGATTATTGTCTCTGTTCGGCGTCGTCTGATTCCCGCCCAACGCCAACAGGCCGCGGAAAGCACAGTAGTCGGGGATAATGCGCAAATGCTGGCAAACCGGCTTGACACCCCAAATCCGGCCTTCGAACGCCATTGGCTGCAATTCAAAAAACGAACCCTGAATGTCCATCAGGAAGTGCTCGGTCTCCACTTCGCGGATTCGCATCCACTCGGTTTGCCACGCGTGCGCAAATGCGTGACTCGCCTTGGGCAACCGGTATTTCTGCCATTCTCCTTTGACCAACGCCCACAACAAAACCGAGCGTTCGTCCCAGCCGGTGCAAAAGACGACCTCGTGCATATCCATCCGCCCGGCACAATCCATATGCGGCTTCCCGCTTAGCTTGTGCCAACTGCCTTTACCGTTCCACTCATACAAGCCGGCGTCATCCTCGCCGAACTCATAGAACCCATTATTGGCCACCACCACCCGGCCCTGGCCGGTAAAGGCGCCCTTGAAGTGCGGCCGTTCGGCCAGCTTCACTTCCTTGATCAAATCGAACATCAGGCGCGGCTTCAGATCGTTCACGTCCATCTCGAAAAAAAGACCTTCCATGGTCTGGACATAGACACGGTTGGCCGGGTCGGTCAAGTGCCTCATCGTCGCCGTCAGCCGTTGGTTTTCGAATTCCTTGATGAACTTCCAGTTGCCTTTGGCGTCGATGGCGTACGGCCCGATGAAACATGTGCTCGATTCACGGTGGATCAGACGGTTGGCGTGCGTTCCGTCGTGGACATGCAGAAGTTTGGGATTCAACTGGTCGTCGATCGCATAGAGGCCCAGACCCGTGCCGGTCGATTTCATATGCGAGTTGTAGGTAACGGCCCACAGCACGTCGGCCCAGGGCATCAGCGCCCCCACGCCACACTCCGAGCGTGGCGGCCCCGTTTCTGCCTTCAACCCGACGTTCGGCAAACCAGGCGTGCGCGACTGGGCCAGCAGTGGGGGCGCGCCCAGAATCGAGAGCAGCGATCGGCGTGTCAACATTCCGCCGCTATCATACAGGAACGTGGGCTCAGCGTTTGGCGCCGGACTTCGCTTTAGCGTCCAGTTCCGCAAGATCGAGCCGCACACTGACGATATAGGGCTGCTCGTCCTTCGTCCAATGGCCGTAAGTCGTGGTCACCAGCGTTCCGCCGGGCAGCTTTTCCAGGCCTGGATAGCAGCAGTCGCCGTCCTTCGTGTTGTCCATCAGGCGGACTCGGTATTGCCCTTCGTGGCCCTTCACGATGTCTTCATAGCGGCCCACCCAGGCTACCCAGTCGCCCTTGGTCGGACTCTCCAGGGTCGTATCACGGAAGGTGATGAACAGCCGTCCGTCAGGCGCATAGACACCCACGTGGCGGTCTCCGGTCAGAGATCCCGGTAATTGGCGAGGCTCGGACCAAGTCGCGCCCTCATCGTTGCTGAACGATACAAAAGAGTTGAATTTCCGGCTATTCTCGCGCATCAGCATGGCTAGCTGTTTTCCGTCAGGTGACCGGACAATGCCTGGCTCGCACAACTGCGCCTGCGGGTGGGAAACCATCTCGACGGGCGCACTCCACGTCCGCCCGTTGTCGGTCGAAACGGTTTTGTAGACGATAAATCTGTCAGCCTTGCCGGCGTTGCGCAGGAATCGCCCGTCGTCGTGGAAAGCGGCCAGTAGACGGCCGTCCGCCAGGTGGACAAGGCTCGACATGGTCACGATGCCGCCAAAATCGCCAACCTTCACCAGAGGCGACCATGTGGCGCCGCTATCTGTCGATTCCGCCATCCGGATCGGGTACAGCCCAGAGAACAGGATCATTCTCCTCGGGTTGATCCAATGGATCGTCGGTGTTTCAAGTGACGTGGCCCAATTCTCCGGCGTCGGCAGCCTGCCCGACCACGTCAGCCCGCCGTCTGTGGACCGCTTGTGGAGGATCGCGCCCTTGCCATGTCCCTTTGGGTAGACGATGAGGATGGTCTTGCCGCCGGGCAGCAGCGTTGTTGTGGGATAACCGAGATACTGGCCCGGTTCCCGGTCCACGACCACTTAGCGGGAAGATTCAGAAGATACGTCGATGAGGAGAATCGAGTCGTCCTTCGGCGGTTGTGCCGGCATCATGGCCGCCGCGGCGAGCATCGAAATAACCAGACGAGCCATGACTGGAATTGCAACAATCCGTCCGGGCTACCATGGAGCACAGGAGCAAATGATGAAGGGCAACGAAGAAGTCATCGCCGAACTGAACGCAGCCTTGAGCAGCGAGTTGATGGCCATCATGCAGTATATGGTCCATGCCGAGATGTTGACCAACTGGGGTTACCAGCGCTATGGCGGCCTCATCAAGAAGCAAGCCATCGACGAGATGAAGCACGCCGAAGGACTGATCGAGCGCATCCTCTACCTCGACGGCGTCCCGAACGTCCACATCACGCTCGACCCCAAGATCGGCAACGACGTTAAAGCCCAGATCGAAAATGACTTGGCAGCCGAGATGGAAGCCGTCGCCCAGTACAACAACGCTGTCAAAGTCTGCGTCGAAGCCGGCGACAATGGCACCCGCGAGATCTTCGAGCGCATGACCATCGACGAGGAGCAGCACGTCGATTTTCTCGAAGCCCAACTTGACATGATCAAACAGATGGGCCTGCCCAACTATCTCGCCCAGCAGATGAAGGCGTAGGCGCCGCCGGCAACTCCGGTGCCAGGGTGCCTCGGTCTGGGCGGCTTCCCAGAGCCGCGATTTGGCAGGGATCAAGGGAGAGTTTGATATCTTGTTGTATGAATGAAGATTCTCAACACCGCCACCCTGACCCTGCTGGCCCTCTCCATCCCTGCCGCTCTCGCTGAAGAACACAGCGCGGAGGAATACCACCGCCATCATGTAGCGGCCCTTGTTTCTGGGAGCCACTCCGGTGAAAAGAACGGCTTCACCGTCGGAGGCGACTACGAATTCCGTTTTGCCCGGCCCATCGGTGTCACCGTGACCGGCGAGTATGTCGGCGGCGGCTTCCGCGAGGATCTGGTGGCGTTCACCGCCACGGTCCATCCCTGGAAGGGTCTCAAACTCCAGGCCGGTCCCGGTTTTGACCACGAACTACGCCGGCATGAGACCGAGGCTGCGGAAGGCGAATCGGCGGCTCATCAGAAGGTCAACCGCGCCCTGTTCCGCGTCGGCGGGGGCTACGACATCGAAGTTGGCAAAAACATGACCATCGGTCCCGACTTCGCCTATGACATCCTGAAAGGCGAGCGGGTAGTCGTCTATGGCGTCACTATCGGCTTCGGCTTCGGCAGGCGCTAGGAATTCACTCCCATTGATCCGCGTTCGTCGCCATTCGGGCTTGTTTAGGAACGTGCCGTTCTCCGGCACGCGGTGGCCGTTGGCCGGGCGGTTCGTTTGGTTGGCCAGCACCATCCAGAAGCCCTTGACGTGACCGATGCCCTGGTCTGAATAATGTCGTTAAAGACCTCACGGACCTCTGCCGATGCGAAACTATAGTCAATCAATGGTGAGACGGACATCTGTTCAATCTCGTACCAAGGCGGGCTCATGGTGAATCCGTTTGAGACCCCTGGCATGGCGGCAGGCTACGCGAAGGCGCGCCCGCCGGTCCATGCGCACGTTTTGGACCTCGTGCGGGAGAAGTTGGGCGGACGGCTAAACGCACGCCACGTGCTGGATGTCGGTTGCGGAGCCGGACTGTCCACCAAGCCGCTGCTTGCCTTCGCGGGCTTCTGCCTGGGGGTTGAGCCGGCCGCCGCAATGCTGAGATGCGCTGCCGGAGTGGCTCCGGGCGCGCGCTTCGTTGTCGCGTCGGCTGAGAACCTGCCGGTGAGGACGGGCTCAATCGACCTGATCGCCGCCGCCGGTTCGCTGAATTACGTCAAACTGGACAGCTTCTTCCCCGAGGCGTCGCGGGTTCTAGCCCCCGGGGGCATCCTGCTTGTCTATGACTTCTCGGCCGGACGCAGTTTCAGGTCGACTGAAGATCTCGACCACTGGTTTGGACATTTCCGGGCTCGTTACCCGATTCCGGCGGGTGAGGCGGTAAAACTGTCGCCGGAGATTCTGGAACGGATCGGCACGGGTTTCCGCCTGTCTGATCATGCCTATTTTGAAACCGGCATCCGCATGACCGCTGAAAGCTACGCCGCTTACATGATGACGGAAACCAATGTTGCCAAGGCGATCAGGGATGGCATCCCTCATCGTGAGATCCTTGAGTGGCTTCGAGAGACACTGGAACCTGTCTTTGAGGGACCCGAGCGGGAAGTCGTCTTCCGCGGCTATTACGCCTGCATGGAACCGTCCGTGGTTCAGAGTCTGAGGCATTTCCAGGAGTAGCTGGGACGGACGGAAGAGCCGGCGCGAGCTTCCGCTTTGCGTTCTGCCTGGATTAGTGATACATCTCAGTTAGAACCCGTTTTGCGCAAGAAATCCGCTCAAGGCGGTCGTTAGATGGAGGAAGGACCCCATTTCATGCTTCTCCGCTTTCGATTCAGGAACCACCGGTCATTCAGGGACGAGCAGGAACTTTCAATGGTCGCGAACAAGTACTCGGACCCAGAAGGCGTCGTGCGGCACTTCAAGAAGATCAGTGAAGGGGTACTGCCAGTGGCGGCAGTATATGGCGCGAACGCATCGGGGAAGTCGAATCTATTGAAGGCCCTTGACTACTTTCAAGACGCAGTTCTTGATTCCCATCGCCAGTGGAAGCCAGACGGAGGTGTCCCCAGGGATCCTTTTCTGGGCGGGCATGCGAGCGATGCGGCATCTGAGTACGCAATTGACTTTCTCCTCGGAGAAACGCGGTATCAGTTTGGCTTCAGTGCGGATTCAAAGGTCATCAAGAAAGAGTGGCTGTACGCCTTTCCCTCTCGAAGGCGACAAGTGTGGTACCAGAGGAAAGCCGGCGCGAAGATCGGTTTCGGCTCCATGATGCCTGGAGCCAAACGGAGCATCGAAACGCTTACCAGGCCGAACAGCTTATTCCTATCGGCAGCAGTTCAGAATGCGAATGAAGCCCTGGAGCCAATCTACAAGTGGCTGACCAGTTCGCTCTCCTTCGCAGGTCTGAGTCCGGTCCCTCGGGGCGCGCTGCACAACCTACTTTCCCGTCACATTCAGCAGCACAAGGACCTTGAAGTTGCCTTGCTCCCTTTGGTCAAGGGTGCCGATCTGGGCATCGAGCAGATTCGAGTCGTTGAGGAGACAATGCCGCCCGAAGCCGCTGAGATTATGGGGAGCATCGTGAATGCGATCCGCCGGGCTAGACCCGAAGAGGATGTGCCCGACCTCCCTAGCTCACAAGCCGAGTTGCGCTTCGTCCATCGGGGTGGGCATGAATTCAGATCTGAGCAGGAATCAAATGGGACACTCTCATACTTCGCACTTCTGAGTCAGGTGCTGAGAGCATTGGGCGCTGGCGGGACCTTATGTGTTGATGAACTCGATTCCAGCCTTCACCCCCTGCTTGCATTGCGAATTGTCCGGCTCTTCCAGAGCAAGGCAATCAACCCGAGGGGGGCTCAGTTGATTTTCAATACGCACGACACGAACATTCTCAGTCATGCAGGGCTCAGGCGCGACCAGATATGGTTCTGTGAGAAAGCTGGCGACGGGGCAACGACGATCTACCCTTTGAGCGACTTCAAGCCCAGGAAGGAGGAGAATCTTGAGGCAGGGTATCTTCAGGGCCGGTATGGGGCGATCCCGTTCTTGAACGAAGGCGCGTTTGCGGAAGCACTGGGCGGGGCAGATGCGAAGGCGTGACAACCTGGGCCGTCGCAAGGCGCATTTAGACCCTTACCCCCGGATACTCGTGGTCTGCGAGGGCGAATTGACCGAACCGGATTACTTCAAGAGCCTTCGTCGTGAGTGGAGAAGCCATGTCAATCTCGTAGCTCATGGCGTAGGCGTGCCTCTGACCGTTGTTGAGGCTGCAGTAGCTCAGAGGGACAAGGCGAAGGAAGAGGCGAAGCTCAAACACGACCTAAACCTCGCCTTCGACGAAGTTTGGTGTGTGTTTGACCGGGACGAACATCCGAACGTTTGCGAAGCGTTCGAGTTGGCGGCGCGGAACCAGCTTAAAGTCGCATTCTCAAACCCCTGTTTCGAGATTTGGCTCCTTTTGCATTTCCGGGACCAGAGAGCGCATATCGAGCGCAGCAAGTTGCAGGCGCAGTGCCGAGAGATCATTCCTGGATTCGATAAGCGAGTGCCCATCGAGCAGATGATCGGCCACTATGATCTTGCCAAGGAGAGAGCCATCCAACTTGAGCAGTGGCAGCGCGGCCGAGATTGTGAGCGAAAGAACCCGTGGACGGACGTGTATCTCCTGACGGAGCGGATCAGAATCCTGGGTGAGGCCGCCAGGGCCAGACGCAGTTGATGGGCGCAGTCAGCCCAATGGACAGAGTCCGTGCGGGCCCACACCGTCCTCGCTACGGCACCGGGATCGACGGCCCGGTGCAGGAGTCGCCCCAAGGGGCGTAGCTGATGATCTGGTCCGTCCGGTTCACGTACAGGCTCACCATTTCCTTGTTTGGCAGCAGGTCTGTCCGGACGATGCCCGATTCGCAGTGGCGCGTCACCAGTTTTTGGCCGCGAGTGATGTTCGAGTTTGCGGAGTGGGGGCCCCAATCCTCCATGAAGCTGGTGTAGGAATAGTCACGGCAGGGCTTCGCTTTGTCACAACCCCACATGCGATACCCGTCCTCGTACCGCTTCTCTCCAAGGGCGCTGACAAATGAACGGATGCGCCATTGCGCGCGGATGTCGCTCAGGTTGTCTTTTCCCAGTTTGGCCAGGGTCCAATCCACGCCCCACAGAACCAGAACCACCATGATGGCGAGAAAAAACCATTTGACGGTCTTCTCCCGCCAACTGCTCTTGGTCTCGTAACTCTCGAAGAAACCGGCCATGGGGAGGCCTCCAGGTCTACTTCTTGACGGGATAGGCGGCGTCGTAGGCTGCGGTGACATCAGCCGAGATGTCGAACGTCGGCCTGACGAACATCGTGGACTGGGCGTCGACGACCAGGTCCAGCGCCTTGGTCTCGGCCACTTTCTTCACAATTTCCTGCAATCGCTGCCCGACTCGGCTCAGGATGTCCTGACGCTCGCGGTTGACCTCGTCCTGAAGCGCCTGCGCACTACGCTGATACTGCCGCTGGCGGCTTTGAATGCGGGCACTGAGGTCGGCCAGGGCGGCTTCGGTGTACTTGGTCTGGTTGGCTTCGAAGTCCTGCTGCATCTTGGCCAGTTCTTTTTCCGTGGCCGCCAATTGATCCTGGCGCGGTCCGAAGCGTGCCTTCAGGTCGGCTTCGGCCTGCTTGATTTCGGCGGTGCCCTGGAGGACCTTCTGAAGGTCGACCACGCCAACCTTGATCTGGGCGCTGGCGGTGCCAGCGGCGACCAGCAGGGCGGCGGCGAGCAGGAAGGGCCGCATCAGTTTGTTACTCATCATCGATCTCCAATTCTAGATAGAAACTCTCATCGGGGCGACTCGGGACCAACTGGCGTTCCGTCCCGCCTGGGGTTCAACTCACCCGTGCCGCCGGACCGGCCTACAAACTCGCAATCGGCGCCAAACCGATCTCAGTCTCCGGCTGAAATCAGCGCCCTGGCCTTTCCTCAGCCGCGCCATGAATGGAGACGCCACCCGCGCAGACGACGGTTTCACCGATGTGTTCACCACACAGTCGGCCATGCGCCGCTGGGGCTCAATGTCCATTCACGGCAATTAGACGCCGGAAATGCCGGTCCGGATCCCTGAGCGCGCTGAAGCTGTACGCCCGCCGCGCACACAGACCCACCTTCCGAATTGTAGGGACCTGGAGGAACTACTGTCAAACCGGGTCCGCAGCCAGACGAAACAGCGGAGGCCCAATTCGAGCCTCCGCCGGTTGATGTGGAGATCGAAGCGTTGGCTACGCCCCGCTCTTTCGCGGCCGGATCGTGAACACGAACGCCACCAGCACAGCCGCACCGAGGGCGAACAGGGCGTCGCCGGGCCCGCGTAGCCAGCGTAGGGTCTGCATGACGGGCTGCTGCAGGAACTCCGTGTCCCGGGCATACCAGTAGCCCCGTTCCACGCTGGCCCAGGTTTGGAGCAGGCCCACAGGCAGCAGGCTCAATACGCACATGGCAAGCAGGCCGATGTTCATCGCCCAGAAGGCGAACTTCAGCCAGCTCTCGCGCCACTGCTGCTCGGGGTTCAGCGCCCGCAGGCAGACCAGCATCAGGCCGATACCCAGCATTCCGTAGACGCCGAACAGGGCGGCGTGACCGTGGAGCGGCGTGGTATTGAGGCCCTGCATGAAGTACAGTGCGATCGGCGGGTTGATCATGAAACCGAACAAACCGGCGCCGACCATATTCCAGAATGCGACCGCGACGAAGAAATAGATCGGCCACTTGTATCTTTCCGCCCAAGGGGCCGAACGGCCACGGCGCAGATCGTCGATCGCCGAGTAGGCGACCAGGGTGAGCGGAACCACCTCCAAGGCGCTGAAGACTGAGCCCCAGGCCAGGGCCAGCGTCGGGGTGCCACTCCAATACAAGTGATGGCAGGTGCCGATGATGCCGCCGGAGAGGTAGATCGTCGCTGACAGCAGCGCGCCTTGAGCTGCCAGACGCGGGCGGATCAGCCCCAGGCGCATGAAGAAGAAGGCGATGACGGCCGTGGCGAACACCTCGAAGAAGCCTTCAACCCACAGGTGGACCACCCACCAGCGCCAGTACTCCACGATTGAAATGTGGGTGTGCTGGCCCCAGGTCAGTCCCGCTCCATAGAACAGGCCGATAGACGTACTGGCGACCAGGAACAGGCCGATCAGCGGCTTCTTCTCGCCTCCCGATGCCAGCGCGGGCCGGATAGAGCGGACAACGAGAAAGAGCCAAATGAATAACCCGGCAAACAGCAGGAGTTGCCAGCCCCGGCCGAGATCGACATATTCGTAGCCCTGGTGGCCCCACATGAACGCCTGAGAGTCGGTCAGCTTGTTCATGATGCTCATCCACTCGCCGGTGAGCGATCCGGCGACGATCAGCAGTAGCGCGCCGAACAGTACGTTGACCAGCAGGCTCTGAAGCTTTGGCTCCTTGCCGCTGACCAGCGGGCCGATAAACAATCCGGCCGCGAGCCAGGCCGTGGCGATCCAGAAGATGCCGAGTTGCACGTGCCATGTGCGCGTGACAGAGTAAGGCAGAATTTCGGAGAGTTTGATGCCGTAGAACCCATCTCCCTCCACCCCATAGTGAGCAGTGATGACGCCGACGGCGATCTGAACGAGGATCAGCGCGGCGACCACCCAGAAGTACTTCAACGTGCCCATTTGACTGGCCGTGGGCGTCCAGGAGCCGAGCGGGTCCGATGCGGGGATCTGGCTGGGATCCTCGCCCTCATGCTTCTGCGAGGCGTACCACCAAACCAGGGCGCAGATGCCTCCGAGCAGCATGATGATGCTGACGCCAGTCCACATGACGGTGTCGCCGGTGGGGCGGTTGCCGATGAGCGGTTCGTGGGGCCAATTGCCCGTATAGGTGATTGATTCGTTTGGACGGTGGGTGGACGCCGACCAGGCCGTCCACCAAACGAACGCTGCCAAAGCCTTGGCTCGTTCCGGGTCAGTCACCGTGCCTGCCGGGATGGCGTAGGCGGTCTTGCCGTCGCGGAACAAGCCAGTGTAGTACGCGGCATTACTCTCGATGGCTGCGGCCCGGATGGGATCGATTGTGATGATGCCCGTTGACGGCGAGTATGTGTTTGCCTTATACAAAGCCGTTAGCCGCCCTTGAAGAGCCGCTTGTTGCTCACCCGGCAACGAATCGTACGGCTTCTTGTATTCATTCTGGGCCCACCAGTCCAGGACGAAGACCAACTCCCGATGAAGCCAGTCGGCCGTCCAATCCGGAGCGACGTAGCTTCCGTGGCCCCAAATCGAGCCAACCTGCATGCCGCCCATCGACTGCCAGACGTTCTGTCCCTTCTCGATCAGGCCGGCTGCGAAGACCGGTTGGCCGGTACTGGTTACTACCGTCGTCGGAATCGGCGGCTTTTCCTGATATATCCGAGTCCCGATCCATCCGAGAACACCGAACGAGAAGACGAGGACGGCGGTAAAGCTCCACCACAGGCGTTTCATCTTTTCCCTCTAACTCCTTCCGTGTGCGTTTGGACGCAGGGGACCGGTACGCTCACTCTGAGAGAGTAACTGGAAACTTGCGGAAGGAGTATGACTTTAGTCACTCCGGCTTCATCTGCCGGTGGAAGAGGTCCATCCGGTGGCACGTCGAGCCGAGGTGCCTACTTGAGTCTGCCCGTGACGACGGCGTCGTAAAGTGCAACCGCGCGCGCGACGGCCTTTCCCTGGTCCTCGATCAACATGAAGCGGTTACGGATCAATGTGTTAGCCGATGCCGTGGCCCTCTCCACATAGTCATTACGTTGCCCGTAACGGGCACGGACAGCGGTCGCAGACATCGGCAGGAACGCGCCAATCAGGGCGGCCGGTTCGTTTGGCGCACCCACGTTCGTGGAGCGGAAGTTCCAGCCGGTCAACGCGCCGAGCGGATTTGCGGCCTCGGGCATACGGATGCCGCCCAGATCGATGCCGTCGGCGTCGGGCTTGGGGACAAGAGCCGGGAAAGCGGGGCCGATCCAGGGAGGTTCATTTGTGACAATGCCCTTGGATTCGAACTCTGGTCCGAAGTTCAGGCGGAACGCTGGCAAGGCCCGCTTGGGGTGCGCTCCTGCCGGATTCCTGTACTGGGCGGCTGGAACCAACTCGCCTTTTGCAAGGTGCGGGTAGCGTGAATCAGGCGGTTGGGTGCCCGAAACCACCCAACCCCGCATGGCCTCGAGCAGCGCCTTGTGGATTGGCCGGAAGTCAACTGGGTTGGCCAGGTAGCGCGTGTTTTGTCGAACTGGAGGCAGGCGCCCTGATCCGTGCTGCGTGCCGGCCAGGAAGTAAATGCGTGTGTCAGCCGGCAGTGGCGCGTCGGCGCGGCCATCGGGAGTCACATGGATCAAGGCGGCGGCACGGCCCCAGTATTCATGGCTGCCGTTCGTGTAGAAGATCTTGGGCCGAACGGCGGGCTTCAACCGGTCCAGCAACCCTTCCTTGCGATGGGTGATCGGGTCGTCGAGTGCAATGTCGGTGAACGGATAGAGGTCGGTCTGGTAATGGAGATTGAAATACGCCTGGCCGTCGCGGGAGGCTTGGGCGAAGCGGTGGTTGAAACTGCCGCGGCCGGCGCCGGCGACATCCGCCCAAACACCGTCGAAGACTCTGCGGCCCTTCTCGTCGGCGTTCATGCCGGAGTAGAGGAAGGTGCGCAGGAACCGCCCGCATTGCGAGACCCCGAAGGCGATGGCATATCGAAGGTACCGTGGTTGATCGCCGAGGATGCTGAGCCCGTCGGACTGGTGTTTCATGAACGAGACCAGATCACGGATGGCGGCCATGCCGGCGCCCTGAACGCGAGGATTGGCCGCGGTATAGACGGCCTCATAGATGATGCCTGGCTTGAAGCCGGATGCCATGGCAATGGACTGGCCATCGGGCGATACGCTCCACTGCGCCTGGGCAATCGGCGTTGGCTTGCCCTCTGGTTCCGTCCGCTGGGTCAGCGTGATGTGTGTGCCTTGCACGGGCGGGTACGCCTGGTGATTACGGTCGGCCAGCGGCATCACCGCGGCGGGCGCGTTGGGGACGAACTCGGCGCGCACAGGGCCGGTAACTCCCTGAACCCTTGGGGCGTCGAGGCGCAGTAGCCCAGGTGTATTGGGCAGGTCCCATTGCCAGCCCAACCAGACCAGCGTGTAGCCCTGCTTCATCAGCCAAAGATCTCCGAATTGCTCGGGCGTCGACGGGTCCAGCGATCCGGTGGCAGCGTTGAAACGGCCCAGCAGGCCCTTGCCGCCTCGGTTTGAGACCTCGAACAGCAAGACTCCATTCCCCTGGGCAGGGTCGCGGGGTTTCAGGACATACAGGTCGGCCGAAAACTCGACCTTGCCCTGGGCGTTGTGGGCTGCTAGGCCGAGGTCGTGGATGAGCCGGTTTGCGGGCAATTTGGGGTCGAGCGCGAAACGGGCCTTGGCGATGACCTTTTCGTAGGAGCCCGCCGGACCGAGCGGCTTACCGTCGAGGACATCGGTCCGTTCGACGATGTGGATTCGCGTGACCTCCGCCTGGAGGAGGCAGGGCAGGGCGAGCAGGACGAGCCAGCGCATTGGTCTATTGCAGAACAGAGTCTAGGCTAGAGTCAAACCCGCCTTCGCTCGCAGCGAGCCGTCCGCGAACTCCCCGCGGTCGAACTTGCCCAGCGCGGCGGCGGCGATCATGGCTGCGTTGTCCGTTGACAGTCCCGGCGTCGGGAAGTACACAGGACACGGGAAACGGCCGGTCGAAGCTGCTTTTCGCAGGCCCTGATTGCAGGCTACGCCGCCGGAAACAATGACGGCTTGGGCGTCACACGATTCCACTGCATGGTCCAGGCGTCTGAGCAACTCCTCGATGACCACGCACTGGAACGCCGCGATGGCGTCGAGTGTCTGACGCGGCGTGGCATCGAGCCATTGGTCCAGGCTCGGCGCGCCCGATTTCATCAGCGTCCGCCGGACGGCAATCTCGCCCTCCATGTCACGGGCCTGAACCCAACGCAGCATCGCCGTCTTCAGCCCGCTGAAGCTGAAATCCAGCGCGTTGCCTTTCATCTTCGAGAGAGGCAGGCGGACGGTGGCGGGATCGCCATGCGGCGCCAGCGCATCGAGAATCGGGCCGCCAGGGTAGCCGTAGCCGAGCAGTTTGGCGACTTTGTCGTATGCCTCGCCGGCGGCGTCGTCACGAGTCTTGCCGATCAGACGGTAACGCCCTTCGGCTGGCAGTTCGAAAAGGTGGGTGTGCCCTCCGCTGGCCACCAACGCCAGGGACGGGAAGCCGATCGGCGTTCCCCCGGCCCGGGTTTCCATCAGGACGGCGTGGATATGCCCCTCTATGTGGTTGACTCCGATCAGCGGTAAGCCCCGCGCAGCGCAAAGTGCCTTGGCAAACGTCAACCCAACCAACAGGGAACCAACCAACCCCGGCCCTTCCGTGGCGGCGACGGCCGACAGCGAATCGTAAGATAGTCCACTGCACTCCAGGGCCTCGCGCACCACCGGGACGATGGATCTCAGGTGTTCACGGGATGCCAATTCCGGCACTACTCCGCCATACTTCATGTGGGTGGAAATCTGCGAGGCGACAACGCTGGAAAGGATGACGCCGGGGGAGCGCACCACGGCAGCAGCAGTCTCGTCGCAGGAGCTTTCTATTCCCAAAATGTTGCAAGGCATGAGTGCGTTCTTCAAGACAAATCGCTATCCTAGGTCTGCGTACTTCGGATGAAACTGACCGATTTCGACTACCGCCTTCCGGATGAGTTAGTCGCGCAAGAGCCGCTTGCCGAGCGCTCTGCCTCGCGCATGCTTGTCGTGGACCGCGCTACGGGCACACTCGAAGACAGTGTCTTTGTCAAACTCCCAGACTACCTCAAACCAGGCGACTGCCTGGTGTTGAACGACAGCCGGGTGTTCCCGGCGCGTCTGTTTGGAAAATGTGATCAATACCACCGCGAGGTGGAGGTTTTCCTGGTTCAACCGGCCTCTCATGACCGGAGACTGTGGAACGCGCTCGTGCGGCCCGGCAGGAAACTGCCCGTGGGCGCGGAAGTGTGGTTCTCTCCGACGTTGTCGTGCGACATCCTCGATGTGGGGCGGGGTGGCGAACGGGTCGTCCACTTTCGCACTCACAACGACATCGACGCGGAGATCGCGGCCATAGGGCACGTACCGCTGCCTCCATACATTCATCGCAAGGATGAACCGAGAGATAGGGAGCGGTATCAGACTGTGTATGCCGGCAAGCCGGGTTCCTCAGCGGCTCCCACGGCTGGGCTGCACTTTACGCCCGAAGTGCTTGAAGCGTGCCAGCGGGCGGGCGCAGCACTGGCCAAGGTGACGCTGCATGTCGGGCTGGGCACGTTTCAGCCGCTCCAAAACGACGAAGTTGCCAAGAATCAATTGCACTCGGAATCGTTCCAGGTGGAGCAATGGGCGGCAGAGTCGATACGCCAGGCCGCGCGCGTGGTAGCCGCCGGTACGACGGCCGTCAGGACGCTGGAAACAGTGGCCCGGCGCAACGGCGGATTTGACGCGTGCTCGGGCGAGACGAACATCTTCATCTATCCTGGCCAGGAGTTTAGCGCCGTCGGTGCGATGCTGACCAACTTCCATCTGCCAAAATCCAGTCTGCTGTTGCTGGTCTGCGCCTTCGGCGGCGTTGAGTTGATGCTGAACGCCTACCGCCATGCCGTCGAGCAGCGCTACCGTTTCTTTTCCTATGGCGATTGCATGCTGATCCTGTAGCCGGCCGCCCAGATTCAGATAGCCCGTCCAACTTAGTCCAGTCGCTTGTGAAAGCGCATGGCGCTCGACGTCAGGATGACCACGCCAAATACGGCCATGGCCAGCATTTGCGGCCATAGGATATCCCAACCGCTGCCCTTGAGAAAGACCCCTCGCACAACCTCCATGAAGTAGCGCATGGGATTCAGAAAGGTAAGGTATTGAATCGGCTCTGGCATATTGCGGATTGGGAAACTGAAGCCGCTCAGCATGAAGGCTGGCTGAAAGAAGAAGAACGAACTCATCATGGCCTGCTGCTGTGTGCCGGAGAGCGTGGACAGGAAGAGCCCCGAGCCAAGCGTGGTCAACAAGAATAGTGCCGTGGCAACAACCAGCAACAGGACCTGGCCTTCAAACGGAACTCGGAAGACGAGCAGCGCCGCGACTGTGATCATGACCATGTTCAACATGCCGATGAGGGCGAACGGGATCGTCTTGCCGAGCATCAGTTCGATCGGGCGGATGGGGGTCACCATGATTTGCTCCATGGTGCCTATCTCCTTCTCCCGGACGATGGACAGGGCCGTGAGCATGAGGGTCACCAACATGATGATGTTGACGATCACCCCGGGCACGAAGTAGTTCCGGCTGAGCAGTTCAGGATTGAACCAGACGCGGCGTTCGGCGGCCACGCCCGGCATCGAGAGTTTCACCGGGCCGTAGCGGGTGCGCGAAACAAGTTTCTTCAACTGTGTTTCGGTGAGCAACTCGCGGTTGTAACTGGCAACAACAGCTGAGGAGTAAGCGCTGACTAGGGCGGCGGTGTTCGAATTCGCCCCATCGACCAGGATCTGTATCTCTGTCTGGCGTCCGCGGGCGACATCGGCGCCGAATCCGGCGGGCACGCGCACGAGGGCCTGAACGCGCCCGCGGTCCAGCAGGCCCTGGGCTTCGTATTCATTGGTTGCCCCGGCGACAAGCTCAAATGAGGCCGGAGCGGCGAAGCGGTCGATCAGCTTGCGGCTTTCGTGCGTCCGGTCAAGGTCCATCACGCCGAGGCGGACGGTAGTGACATCGAGGTTGACGGCGAAGCCGAAGATGATGGTCTGCAGGAGGGGCGGGAAGATGATGACGTAGCGGGTCCGCTTGTCGCGCAGCGTCTGAAGGAATTCCTTGATGACGATCTGCTTGATTCGTTCCCACATCTCAGGCCACCTTCTGCCGCATCTTGCGGCTCGCAACCGTGAAGACAATCACTGCATACACAAGGAGAAAGACGATTTCGACCCACAGGACTCGAAGCCCTGTTCCCTTCAGGAAGATGCCCTGAAGGATGGTGACAAAATAGCGCGATGGAAAGATGCGCGTGAACTGCTGGATCACAAGCGGCATGTTCTCGATGGCGAAGATGAATCCACTCAGAAGGAAAGCAGGCAGGAAACTCGTTACGATACTGGCCTGGTAGGCGAGCAACTGCGATCGGGCGACCGTGGATAGGAAGATGCCCCAGCAGAGTGCGCCGAACAGGAACAGCCCGCTGGTGACGATGAGCAACAGAATGTTGCCGCGCAGCGGTACTCCGAAGACGCCGACCCCAATGATCAGGGACACCGCCATGTCCGCCATGCCGAGGACAAAGTAGGCGCAGAGCTTTCCCATCAACAGTTCGACCGGGCGCACTGGCGTCGAAAGCAGTTGTTCCATCGTTCCGTTCTCCCACTCACGCGCGATGGTGAGTGAGGTCAACAGCGCCGAGACGATCATCAGCACCACCGCGATGATGCCAGGGACGATGAAGTTCTTCGACTTCAACTCGCGGTTGTAAAGCACCCTTACCCGCGCGTCGATGGGCACTTTCAATTCCCCCATGCCGCGGCGCTTCAAAGCAGCGTCACGGACCCCGGCGGAGTAGGCCATGACAAGAGCTTCGGCGTACCCCGCGGCGATGGAAGCCGTGTTGGAGTCGGACCCGTCCAGGAGCAGTTGAATAGTTGCCTCCTGATCGCGAGCGAGCGAGCGGCTGAAATCGGCTGGGATAACGATGCCGAGAAGCGCCCGGTCGTGATCGATCTCGTGACGTATTGCGGGGTGGCCGCCGAGCGTCTCGGACACCGAAAAGAAGCGCGAGCCCCGGAATGCTTCTATCAACGCGCGGCTCTCGGGGGTGCGGTCCTGATCGTAGATGAGTGTGGGGACCTGGTCCACGTCGAGCGTCAGCGCATAGCCGAACAGCAACAGCATCACAATCGGGACGAACAAAGCGGCCGTCAAACTCCGCGGGTCGCGGACAATGTGGAGCCCTTCCTTCTTGAACACGGCGCGGAATCTCCGGAAGCTCATCGGGCCGCCTCCCTATGTTCTGCTTCTTCGCGCTCAATGCTCTCGACGAAGACGTCCTCCATCGTCGCTTCCGGGCCACATGCCTCTTTCAACTGGGACGGCGAACCGAGAGCGACGATGCGTCCCCGGTACATCAGCGCCAGGCGATGGCAGTACTCGGCCTCTTCCATGTAATGCGTAGTGACGAAAACCGTCGTGCCGCCGGCGGCCATATCGTAGATCAGGTCCCAGAACCGTCGGCGGGCGATGGGGTCGACGCCGGAGGTCGGTTCGTCGAGAAAGACCACCGGCGGCGAATGCAGGATGGCACACCCAAGCGCCAGGCGCTGCTTCCAGCCGCCGGCGAGTTGTCGTGTCATCGTCCCCCGTTCAGCCTCCAGCGCCGCCATGCGCAAGGCGTAGGCTTTGCGCTCCGGCCGCAGTGCCGTGGCGACGCCATAAATCCCACCAAAGAAGTCCAGATTTTCCTCCACTGTCAAGTCGTCGTAGAGCGAGAACTTCTGCGACATGTACCCGATCGATTGCTTCACTTTTTCGCTTTCCCTGCCCACGTCGAAGCCGTTCACCGTGGCCGTGCCCGATGTGGGGGCAAGCAGCCCGCAGAGGATCCGGATTGTGGTGGATTTGCCGGCTCCGTTGGGACCGAGGAACCCGAAGATCTCGCCCCTGCCGACATCTAGAGACACGTTGTCGACGGCAGTGAACGACCCGAAGCGCTTGACAAGTGAACTGCAGCGGACCGCCCGTTCAGCCATGACGTTCCTCCTGGCGGATCAGCGCGATGAAGGCGTCTTCGAGCGTCGGTTCGATTGGTTCAATAACGGCTTCAGCGCCCGTGGCCTTGCCTAGCAAGCTGGCCAGCCGGTCAAGGTCCTCACGTCCCGCCCCGCTGTAAAGATGCAATGCCGCCCCGGCCGGTTCGGCCCCGATCACGCCCGGCCGGCCCTGGAGCCAGGTAAGGGCCGTACGGCGGGCGGCCGTCTCGACTTTGTAGCACAGGGGGCGAACAAGGTCCCGCAACTCATCGGGCAGTCCCATGCGAATCAACCGGCCCGAATGCATCAGCCCGAGCCGGTCGCATCGCGCGGCCTCATCCAAATAGGAAGTGGTCACCAGAACTGTCAACCCCTCCTCCACCAGCGAGTGGAGGATCTTCCAGAAGTCTCGCCGAGACAACGGATCGACGCCGTTGGTTGGTTCGTCCAGCAACAGGACCTGGGGCTTGTGCAGCAACGTACACATCAGGGCGAGCTTCTGCTTCATGCCGCCTGAGAGCTTGCCGGCGTGGCGAGAGCGGAACTCGGCCATGCGGGTCATGTCGAGAAGGCGGGCCATCAGCGGGTCGCGGTCATTCTTGTCGAGGCCGAACAGGTCGGAATAGAACAGCATGTTCTCCTCGACCGTGAGGTCTGCATAGAGCCCGAAACGCTGGGCCATGTAGCCGATGCGGTCCTTCACTTCGTCGATGTGGGTGGTCACGTCCAAGCCGTCGATGGCGAGCGTGCCTTCCGTCGGATCGAGCAGGCCGCAGAGCATGCGCAGAGTTGTTGTCTTGCCTGCACCGTCAGGTCCGAGCAGGCCAAAAATCTCGCCGCGGGCGACGGTGAGCGTCATCTCGCGGACCGCCGTGAGCGCGCCGAATTTGCGGGTGACGTTGGCCAGACGAATCATGCGGGTCTATTTCACCTTGATGACGGCATCCACGGGCATGTTGGACTTCAGCTCGCGATTCGGATTCTCCACCTCGATCTTGACGCGGTAGACCAGCTTCACTCGCTCCTCCGTGGTCTGAATCTGCTTGGGCGTGAACTCGGCCTCCGAGTTGATGAACGTGATCTTGCCGCGGTAGACCTTACCCGGATAGGAGTCTGTGGTTACCTCTGCGGGCATGCCGATCCTAACCCGGCCTAGGTCACGTTCGCCGATATAGCCTCGGACCCAGGGCCGGTCGATGTCGCCGACGGTGAGCAGCGCCGCGCCGCCTGCCAGGACTTCGCCGGTTTCGGCCGATTTCGAGAGAACCACGCCATCGACAGGGGAAGCGATCTCCCGGTCGTTGATCTGCGACTGCAGAACACCAGCCTGTGCCGAGGCGCGCTGCACATCGGCCTGGCGCATTGCGACTTCCTGGCGGCGTCGCTTGAGGTCGATCTTGTTGGCTTCGGAGAGGCGCAGCGCGGCGTTGGCTTTGTCGACGGCGGCGCGGGCCTGATCGATCTGTTCGACGCGCGGGCCTTCCTGAACGAGCTTCAGCGTTTCCGAGGCGCGTTTCAGCGTGGCGGCGGAGGCATCGTAACGGGTGCGGAACTGGTCGAATTGCTGGCGCGTGATGTCGTCGTTGGCGATGAGGCGCTGGGCGCGGGTCCAGTCAGCCGAGGCCTGGGCGTGTTGGGTCTGCGCTTCGGCGACGACGGCGCGGGCCTGTTCGATCTCTTGCGGGCGGCTGCCGGTTTGAAGTTCCTTGAGGCGCGATTCGGCCTGTCGGAGGTCGGCGGCGCGCAGAGCGATGTCGCCGTCGATGGCGGCCTGTTGGAACTCGATGGAGGTGTGGAGTTGGGCGAGGGCTGAGCGGGAGACGTCCACGCCGGCGTTTTCGCGATCGAGGGTCCGTTCGAATTCAGCCTTGTCGAGACGGGCGAGAGTCTGGCCCTTGCTGACGGCGTCGCCTTCGTCGACGTTGAGTTCGACGAGTTTGCCGGCGGTTTTGAAGGCGATATCAACTTCAGTCAGTTCAATGTTGCCGCTGAGCCGGATCGTGTCCGCTTCGGCACCATCGCGCCATCTGGTGTAGCCCCAGTATCCGCCGATGGCGGCCAGAATTGCGATGAGGATGAGTTTCTTCCGCATGGTGAGTCTCTTTCGTCGTCGGTTATTGAATCGCGCGGGCAACATCGCCCAGGGCCAGACCGAGTTCGGCCCTGGCGGCGCGATGCTGGTAGATGGCTGTGACCTTGGATTCCCGCGCCCGGCTGAGCCGCGTCTGGGCGTCGGCAACTTCCACGCTTGAGGCGACGCCCTCGCGGAACCGCCGCTCGGCCTGCTCCACTTCCCGTTCGGCCAGCGCCGCCATCTCCGAAGCGGCACGCACCTGCGCGTCGGCTGTCCGCAGCGTGTCGATCGACGAGCGGACCTCGAGTTCGACCTGTTGCCGCAGGTCGCGTCCGCGGATCTCTTCCTGACGCAGCAGGCTGCCCGCTTCGGCGCGCTGGGCGTCCCGCCGTCCGCCATCCCACAGCGGGATGTTGACGCGCAAACCGGCGACTCTCGTCGGCAGGCCGGACCCGGGCGTGACCCCAATGTTGCCGTATTCGCCAAACCCCTGCGCCGAGGGCAGACGCGCATACTTCGCCGCGTTGCTGCTCAACTGCCCGGCCCGCTCCCGCGCCAGTTGCGCCTTCATCTCGGGCCGCGACTCGCGGGCTTGCGCCAGCGCCTTTTCGACCGGGGGCAGATCTGTGGGCGTGTAGAGCAACGGATCGGTGAGTTCGAGTTCCGCGCCAAGATCGACGTTGAGAATCCGGAGCAGTTCCAGCCGCGCGCGGTCACGTTCCTGAAGTGCGTAGATCTGGCGCGATGATTCCTGGGCTAGCTGAACTTCGGCGCGCGTGACGTCGATGCCGGTCGCCATGCCGGCCGCCTTCTGGCTCTGGGCGAGCGTCAAAATGCGTCGAGCCAGGGCGATGTTCGACTCTGCCGTGGCCACCATCTGCTCGGCACGCTGCGCCGAGGCATAGGCTCGAATCACCATGGCCGTGGTCTGATTGCGGGCGGTCCTTTCCTCGGCCGAAGCGGCATCCAGCCGCGCCTTCGACGCCCGGTAGCGCTGCCAGGCGCTCCAGTCGAGGAGATTCCAGGTGGCCGTGGCCCGCCAGTCGTAAGTTTCCACCGGACCGACGAAGGAGGGAATCGAAAACGGAATGCCCGCCTGCGGCGAAACGGAAAGCCCGAAGGCCGTCATGTTGCGCGTGAAACTGCTCATTGTCCAGGAGCCATCGACATTCGGCAGGACGGTGCTGAGCGCCATCTGCTTCTGTGCCTCCGACTGGCGGATGAGTTCCGCCGCCAACTGCCGCCGGACCGCGCCCTTGGGCGCCAACGCGATCTCGACAGCCTTCTCCAGGGACAACCCCATTGTGGGCCGGGCCTCGCCCTTCGGAGGCGTCTGACCAAAGGCGCACAGCGGCGCAAGCACGGCTGCGGCAAACCATCTGATTCTCATCTGCGCGCCTCCTCTCTGGCTACCATCGCGCGGATCCCACCGGCCATATAGGAAACCATTCGGTCAAGGGCCTCATCCGGTTTGGGATCAGGCGCTGCGTCCCGTCCAGCCAGCAGAGCGAGCACAGGTGGGCGGGCGAGGTAGTGTGCCATGGCGCCGATCGTCAGATGCATGCCCCAAAGAACCGCTATCGGCCGGGCACCCGGTAACGTTCGCGTGATTGCCTCCTTGAAACGACGGGCAACAACAGAAAACGCACTGGCGAAGAACCTCTGGAACACTCCGCCGGGCACGGCATAGAGCCGGCCCATCAGGACGGGGAATGATCCAAGATCCGCGTTGGACGATTGAGCGTCGGTAACCGGCTTGAGAAACGCGACCAGGACCTGCTCAAGCGTCGGCGGGTTTTCGGGTGTGGCCTGTGCTTCCAACTGGTCCAGCAACTCAAGCCGGGCGTTGTTGATCGGCTCGAGCTTCCGCGTGACAACGGCCTGGATGAGATGCTCCTTCGACTGAAAGTGGTAGTTCACGGCCCCCAAGTTGACACGGGCCAGTGCTGTGATCCGCCGCAGCGATGTGGCCTGGAATCCGTGGGCGACGAAGAGGGACTCTGCGGCATCCAGGATGCGGTCTTTTGTGTCCTTGCCTTGCGCCGCCTCGGGTTCTGACGCCAATGTGGCGGTCGATCCTAAACTAACGTTCGTTTGAGTCATACGACCGTTTCAATCGTATGTCCAAAACAAACGTTTGTCAAATGAAAATGTGCGGTTACGATTCGCCCCTCAGCCGCTTGCCTCTAACTCATTCAGTCAAAAAGAAAACGCCCGCCTCAGGCCGTTGAGCCGGGGCGGGCGTCATTTCCGGAAGACCGGAGCGGCTACCTTTTAGTAGTCCATCTCGGGGCCGTGGCCGCCGGGGCCGGCGGGAGCAGCCTTCTTCTCGGGGATCTCGCAGACCATCGCTTCAGTGGTCAGCATCAGGGCGCTGATGGAAGAAGCGTTCTGCAGAGCGGTGCGGGTCACCTTGGTCGGGTCGATGACGCCCTGGGCGACCAGGTCGCCATACTCGCCGTTGGCCGCGTTAAAGCCGAAGTTGGGCTCCTTCGCAGTGACGACCTTTTCCACGACGATTGCACCTTCCCAGCCGGCGTTGCCGACGATCTGGCGGAGGGGTTCCTGGCAGGCGCGCTTGATGATGTTAATGCCGATCTGCTCGTCTTCAGGGCCCTTGAGGCCTTCGAGGGCCTTCGCGCCACGGACGAGAGCGACGCCGCCGCCGGGGACGATGCCTTCTTCAACGGCCGCGCGGGTGGCATGCAGGGCATCCTCGACACGGGCCTTCTTTTCCTTCATCTCGGTCTCGGTGGCTGCACCGACCTTGATGATGGCGACGCCGCCGGCGAGCTTCGCCAGGCGTTCCTGGAGCTTCTCGCGGTCGTAGTCGGACGTGGTTTCTTCGATCTGGGCGCGGAGCTGCTTGATGCGGCCCTCGATCTGCTTTGCCTCG
>CAZSBK010000032.1:0-46873 GCA_964604945.1 uncultured Candidatus Solibacter sp. | reverse complement strand
AAGCCTTCTTCGCCCTCGCCCCCAGCCCGAAAATCCCCAGCGCGAAAATCGTCGGGAACATGATCGACATGAAGAAGTAGCTTAGAAACACGCACGCCACCGATACCCATCCCAGCTTGAAGAACACCAGGAGTGTCGCCACTACGTTAGCCACTCCATAGACGCCCAGCACCTTGTGCGCCGAGTACTTCCTCAAGATGCCCGCACCCGTGAACCGTCCTACCAGGAAGAACATCAGGCCCAGCGACACCGCGTTCGACGCTCCCTTGTCGGTGAACGCCAGCACGCCTTGCTTGTTGATCTCAAACCATCCCAACAGCCAGTCGTGCAGCATCGTCGATTTCCCTGCCAGACTCGTCATCGCCTCATTCCAGCTAGCCGGGATCGGCGGCGGCTCGGCCACCATGTAGTTGATGAAGAAACTAAAAATGCCCGCCTGTGCCGCCACGTAAAGGAACTGCGCCACCACCGCCAGCTTGAAATGCTTGTGCGCCCAAATGGAGTGCGACACGTCCTGCGTCGTGTCGTCCAAGTGGTAGTCGTCCTCCATCTTGATGTCGGGGATGTTGGCGAAGTAGAAGATCACTGCCAAAGCGATCACGCCGATGGCAATGCCGACATACGGGATATAGAGCGTCTCGCTGCCCGTGCTGCGGCCGCTTGCGTCAGTGCCATAGAAATACATACTGCCGACGATCGGCCCCAGAATCCAACCCACGCCGTTGCACGACTGCGCCAGATTGATCCGCGTCGCCGCATATCTCAAATCCCCCAGCACCGTCGTGTACGGGTTGGCGATCGTTTCCAAAAACGTCAACCCCGCTGCAATCAGACACACGCCGGTCAAGAACGCGACGAACGCCATGTTTGGCGTCACCCTGCCCTCGTGGACCATCTCGTTCACCCACGTCGCCGGAATAAACCAGAAACCGCCCACCGCCACCAACAGCAGTCCCGCGACAATACCGCCCTTGTAACCCAGTTTGGTCGCCAGCCAGCCTGCCGGCATGGCCATGAGGAAATAGCCCAGGTAGTGCGCAAACTGTACCGATGCCGACTGTGCCTTTGACAGTCCAAGCTCGTTCTGGAAATGCTTGTCCATCACATCGATCATTCCGTTGCAGAAGCCCCACAACAGAAATAGTGAACTGACCAGCGCGAATGTGAACGCGACGTTTTGCCCGCTCGCCGTTACGAAGAGGCCCTTCTTGCTTGTGCTCATGAGTAAGCAGACGATTCTATCAACGCGCCCGCCCTCGCGTCATTCCAGCCTGCCGTCGTACCATCAATCTCCATGGAAACAGGCTTGGTCACCTTCACCCTCGAGCTGCTCGGAAACGAGTACCAGTGTTCCGCGAGCCTCCCCCTGGACCCTGTCCCGGCCTCCAGTCTACTGCCCGTGATCAACGCTGTTGCCAACCTCGTCATCAAGGCTCACTCATCCGGCGCCGGCGTCAGTTGCCGTGCCGGCTGTGGCGCCTGCTGCCGGCAACCGGTCCCCATCACCCTGGCCGAAGCCCGCCGCCTTGCCGCCCTCGTCGCGTTGTTCCCCGCGGATCGCCGGACGCTTGTCGAATCCCGCTTCGCCGCCGCCGTTCGTAAACTCCGTCAAACCGGTCTGTTCGAAATCCTCACCGGAACCGCCAAAGCCGCACCCGAATTCACCCGCACCCTCTCTTACCGCTACTTCGACCTCGCCATCGCCTGCCCGTTCCTCGAAGCCGAATCCTGCTCAATTTACGAGGACCGGCCTTTGCGTTGCCGTGAGCACTTGGTCACATCACCCGCAGCTCTGTGCGCGGCTCCGGAGCGCCAGCCTGTCGTGACAGTGCCCATGCCAAACCGCCCTTCCGATGCCTTGGCTTCCATCGGCCGCGGGGACCAGAAGCTAAACCCGGCGTTTCTGACTCTCACCCTCGCCCTCGAATGGTCCGCACTTCACCCCGAGCCGGAGACACCCCTGCCAGCCCCTGGCATCCTCAGGAATTTCCTTGCCGCACTTTCGTCAGGTGCGCCCTCTTCCCCGGGCGGTTCGCACCCGTGATGCCTGGCCTTCGGGCCCCTACCTCACCACCACGGCTCTGTTCGACAATGTCCCAATTCCACTCGCTTCGATCGTCACCACGTCGCCCTCGGCCAACGCCGCCTCTTGCGGCGCGATGATGCCCGTTCCAGTCAATAGCACTGACCCCGCCGGCACCTCGTTCGCTTTCATCAGGTACTCGATCAGAGATTCAATCCTGCGTCCCAGCTTCGAGGTCGACACCCTGCCCGAAAAAATCGACGTCCCGGCCCGCTCGATCCGGCAGGTCAGCTCAAGCCCATATGGATCGGTCAACTCGTCTGGCGTCACAAACCACGGTCCCAGCGCGCAGCATCCCGTGTAGACCTTGGATTGCGGCAGGTACAAAGGATTCTCGCGTTCGATATCCCAAGCCGATACGTCGTTGGCCAGCGTGTAGCCAAGCACCTTTCCCTTCTCCCCCAATAGCACGGCGAGTTCCGGCTCCGGCGCGGTGAATTTCGAATCCTCTCGAATCCCGATTTCGCCGCCCGGCCCAACACACACTCGCGCCGTGCCCTTGAAGAAGATCTCTGGTCTCGGCGCAGTGAACACGTGCCTGTAAAATCCTTCACGTGTCCCGTGCTCGGCGTCGCGGAACGATGCACTCATCTCGTAAGTGCACCCGCAGGCCCATACCTCGGCCGGCTCCACAGGCAACACCAGCACTGCGCTCTCGCGCATATTCGCCGCATGGTTGGCCGCCAAATCGACGAGGCTGGTGCGCTCCAATGCCGCCCGATGAATCAGTTCCAGCAGGCTGTGGCCCGGGATCGGTCGCGCCGCACCCTTGTCGAAGACCGCAGCCGTCGTGCGGCCATTCCACTCAATCTGTCCAATTTTCATGTGTCGCTCAGTATTTTAGATAGACCGTCTTGTGGTCGCTGTAGAACTCCAACGCCGCCTGCCCCTGTTCCTTTGGACCGAAGCTAGAATCCTTCGTCCCCCCAAACGGCAGTTGGTACTCCACTCCAGCGCTCGGCAGATTTACGGTCAACAAGCCGGCTTCCATGCCGTAGATGAACTCCATCGTTCGTGACAGGCTCGACGTCTGGATCGACGCGGAGAGTCCGAATTCGCTCGAGTTGGCCATTGCCAGTGCATGACGGAAGTCACTCGCCTTGAGAATGGCCAGCACCGGCCCGAAGATCTCTTCGCGCGCGATCGTCATCGCTTGCGTCACTCCCGCGAACACCGTCGGCTCGACGAACCACCCCTTGTCATAGGCCTCACCCGTCAGCCGCCGCCCGCCGCATAACGGCTCGCCCGCCTCCGCCCGGCCCTGCTCGATGTAGCCGAGCACAGTGTTCATCTGCCCTTCGTCAACGCACGGTCCAACCTCGATGCCTGGGGCCATGCCGTCGCCCACTTTCAACCTCTTGGTCCGTTCCACCACCGCCTCGACGAACTTGTCGTAAATGCTCTCCTCGACTATCGCCTTCGACGTCGCTGTGCATTTCTGCCCTGTGGAGAAAAACGCCGCGTTCACCACGTTCTCTACCGCCGCGCCGAAATCGGCGTCGCCCAGCACGATTGTCGGATTCTTACCGCCCATCTCCAACTGGATCCGGATTCGCCTCTTCGACGCCCGCTGGTGCAGCTTGTATCCGATGGCGCATGAGCCAGTGAAACTGAGGGCCTTCACCGTCGGCGCATCCACCAGCGCATTGCCCACTGCCGAACCCGCCCCTGCCACGAAGTTCACGACGCCCTTCGGGACGCCCGCTTCATGGCAGGCTTCGACGATGTGCCACGCGCTCAGTGGCGCGGCCGACGCCGGCTTGATCACCACTGCATTGCCACAGATCAGCGCCGGGGCCATCTTCCAGGCTGGAATGGCGATTGGAAAATTCCACGGCGTGATCATGCCCACAACACCCACCGGTTTCCGGATAGAGAACATGTGGACCCGGTCGCGCTCGCTCGGCGCGATCACTCCGCCCAGCCGCGACCCCTCGGCCGCAAAGTACCGGAAAATGTTGATGCTCCGTCTGACCTCGCCCTTTGCCTCCGGCAGCGTCTTGCCCTCTTCCCGCGTCATGTCCGCGGCCACCTGCTCGAACCTGCCGTCCAGGATCTCCGCTACTTTGCTGAGCAGCGCCCCGCGCGCCGGACCCGCCATCGCCGCCCACCCGGGCAGCGCCGCGCTTGCCGCATCCACTGCCCGCTCCATGTCGCTGGCCGCACCCGCGGTGTGCAGCGCCACCACCTCGTCCCAATTGGCCGGATTCCGATTCTCGAACGTCCCGCCTTCCGCCCACGCGCCGTCGATGTAGTTCGGATACAGCTTCGCGCCCACGTGTCTCGCCTCCCGAGTCGCCTAGAATTTCACTGCCGGCGCTGTCCGCGCGCCTGGGTCCGTTTTGAAGTATTCATCGTTCCGGTGGAAGCCCAGCATCCCCGCAAACATGTTGTTCGGGAACAGCCCAATGGTTGTGTTGTATTTCTGCACCGATTCGTTGTACTTGCGCCGCTCCACAGCGATTCGGTTCTCAGTCCCGGCCAGTTCATCCTGCAGCCGCAGGAAGTTTTCGTTCGACTTCAACTGCGGGTAATTTTCCACCACCACCAGCAGCCGCCCGATGGCCGAGTCCAGCCGCCCGTTGGCCTCGATCTTCTCCTGTGGACTCCTGGCGTTCAGCAACTGTGACCGCGCATTCGCCACGGCCTCCATAATCTCTTTCTCCTGCGCCGCAAAGCCCTTCACCGTGTTCACCAGGTTCGGAATCAGATCCGCCCTGCGCTGCAGCGCGATGTCGACATCCGCCCATGCCTTCTTCACCACCTCTTGCTCTGTCACAAGCAGGTTGTTCACCGACGCGGCCTTGCCGCCGGCGATTAATCCCAACACCAGCAGCACGCCCAGGATGACAAGCAGTATTCTCATCGTCTCTCCGTTCTTTACCTCTCGATCGCGTCCACAGCCGACACTACCCTTCCGATCGTCTCCATGTAACGGTCGTATAGCGCCCCCGCCTCGGCATGCCGTAGCTTCAAGGTGCCCTCGCGGTGGCTCAATAAAGTATAAAACGCCCCGGCATCCGCGCCGAACGCCTCTTCCACCTTCGACGCCAGCTCCCTCCGCTCGAACGGCGCTTCCTTGCCCGCCAACCGCAGTGCATGGCGGCTTAGCACCAGGAACGTGCTCAACGATTCCGCCATCAGCCGGATCAGCAGATCCCCATCCGCCATCGCCCCTGCCGCCTTCTGCCTCAGCCGGATCTGCTTCGCCCTCAACTCATGCTCCACTTGCGCACGGTAGAACGAATAGTCGATCTCCAATCCGGCGATCGCGTCGCGGCCGTACAACACCCGCCGCCGCTCCAGCATGTCGTGGAACTCAATTGGGAAACAGTCTGTCGACCCGCTTACCTCCGCTGCGCCCATCAACAACGGCGCAGGATGCGACTGCTCCCGCCACCATCTCATCACCGGCTCAACCGCCTCCAGCATCGATCTGTCGACTTCATCCACCACGCAAAACACATTCAAGTCTGACCACTTGTCCCGCCGCACCTCTTCCGCCGCCGATCCATACAGAATCACCGACTCGAGCCTCGCCTCCAGCGCCTTGGTCAACTTCGCCAGTAACTGTTCCAGTAGCTTTTCCATGTCTTGCCAGTCCTTGCGCCTACCAGTCGCTCGACGCCCCTCCTCCACCCGAATCACCCCCGCCGAAGCCGCCGAAACTGTCCCCAGAGTCATACCCCCCAAATCCGCCACCCCCATGTGCCCTTCGCGATGAACTCAGCATCCCCAGCAGCATCCCCAACGCCACATCGCCTGCTCCGCCGCCGCCCCTCGGCCCGCTTCGCCGTCCGCCACCGCCAAGCAGCATGACGGCCAGCAACAGTCCTCCGGCGACCAGTAACGGAAGCAGCGGCACTCCCCCCTCTTCACCTTCGCGGTGGCTCCTGGGCCTTTCGACCCGCTCGCCAATCTTCACCCCCTTGGCCGCCGCGATCTTTTCGCCCAGTGTCTGAGCCGCCACCGCCATGGCTCCGCCGATGTCGCCTGCCCTCAGCGCCGGCCGCATCTCCCGCAGAAGGCTCCCCGCATACCCGTCCGGAACCACTGGCTCCAGGCCGTAACCCACCTCTAGCCGCGTCCGCCGCTCGCCCACTGCAATCAGAAGCAGCGCCCCCTCGTCCTTGCCTTTATACCCCACCCCCCACTTCCGGTACAGCAGGTTCGCCACGTCCTCCACCGGCTCGCCTTCCAGGCCCGGCAGCGTCACCAGCGCCAGTTGCGCCCCCGTCGCCTCCTCCACCCGCTTGCAATACCGTTCCAACTCCGCTCGCCGCTCTTGTGGGATCACTCCCGCAAAATCGCTCACATAACCTTGCGGCACGAGCGCCGCGAAGTCGGCCGCCATCGCAGCCGCCGCCAGCGCCAACACCCCTGCCGCTATGTGAAGCGCTCGCATCAACCCCTCAACAACTCAGATCTTCCCGCTCCAGCCGCATCCCGTCCAGCCGCCCCAGCAGCGCAACGTTGATCTTGTCCCCACTCAGCAGGTCCGCGGCCACCTCCTGCACCTCATCCGCCGTCACAGCCTCCACCATCTCCACGATTTCGTCCAATGCGTAGAATCGCCCGTAGGTCAGCCACTGCCGCGCCAGATTGCTCATCCGGCTCCCCGTCGATTCCAGGCTCAGCATCAAAGATCCCTTAATGTGATCTTTTGAATGGCGTAGCTCCTCCGCCGTCAGCGCTTCTCGCTTGATCCGCCTGAACTCGGCGATCACGCCCTCCACCAGCGCCTTCACGCTCTTGGCCGATGTCCCCGCATACACCGCCAGCATCCCCGTGTCCTTGTACATGTTCAGTTCCGAGAAGATCGAATACGCCAACCCCTGCCGCTCCCGGATATTCTGAAACAGCCGCGAACTCATCCCCCCGCCCAGCACCAGGTTCAGCGTGTAGCTGGCAAACCTCAACCGATGCGTCGCCGGATACGCCGGCACGCCCACGCACACGTGAACTTGTTGCAGTGATCGCTTGTTCCTCAGCGTCAACGCTGCCGATGATTTCGGCGCTCTGATTTTCGCCACGGTCCCGCCCTTGGCCAGTCCGCCGAAATGCCGCTGAGCCACATCCACAAGGTCGTCGTGCCGCAGACTACCCGCGGCCGTGATCACCAGGTTCGCCGGCGAATAGTAGCGCCGGTGATGCTCCCGCACCTGCTCTGCCTCGAAGCTTTGAATGGTCTTCCGGCTCCCGATGATCGGACGCCCCAATGGATGCCGGCTCCAGAACTTGCCCATGAACACGTCATGCAGCAGAGATTCCGGGCTGTCGTGCTCCATCTTCAGCTCTTCGAGAATGACCCCCTTTTCCTTCTCGATATCCTCCTCGTCGAACTTCGGGTTCTGCAGCATGTCCGCCAGCACGTCGAAGGCGATGGGGATGTGCTCGTCTAGCACCTTCGTCGTGTAACCCACCAGTTCCCGGCCAGTGAATGCGTCCAGGTGCCCGCCGATCGCGTCCACCTCCCGCGCGATATCCTCCGCCGTCCGCCGCTCGGTTCCCTTGAACAGCATGTGTTCGATGAAGTGCGAAATGCCGTTCTCGCCAGGCTTCTCCACCCTCGACCCCGTGCTGATCCAAACCCCCACCGCCGCGCTCCTCACAGCCGGCATCGGCTCGGTGATCACTCGGATCCCGTTGTCCAATACCGTCTGCCGGATCTCGCGCTCTGTGTCCTTGCCCGTGTTGACCATCTTTCCCAGTCTAGCCCGCATTCGCATGTGGACTCCCTATCGCCTGGTCGGCACCGTCAAGAGGGACAGGAACCGGCCTTTGCCGGCCCGGGTCCGCGACCGCAGCGAGCGGGTCCAGGCCCGTTCTTCGCGTGAGAGGATCGCCCTACTCCAAGCACTATCCCTTCTGAGAGAATGACTATGCCCGTCGGCAAACCCTACATCGCCCTCTGTGTCCTCACTCTGCCGCTTTTCGCTCACGGCCAAGTCGCCGGAGAGTCCCATAAGCCACTTATATACAACGGCTTACCAACACAGGACAGTTCGTTTGGTCGCGATCCGGCCTCCCCTGCCGGCTCGCACCAGCCCCGGCCCACTCCCCAGCAGGTCCAAGCCGCTGAGGCGGTTGCCAATTCCGCCTATGAGTCATTGAAAATAAAGGACTATCCTTCTGCTGTGAGTTCGTTTGGTCAAGCCGTCCAGACCCTCACCTCCCAGCCCGCTCTACGCAAGGACTACGCCTACGCCCTGCTCAAAGTCGGCCGTCGCGACGACGCCCGCGACCAATTCCTAGCCGCCTCCCAACTCGACCCGGCCGACCAGCGTGCCGCCCTCGAATACGCCTTCCTCTGTTACGAGACCAAAATGGAAGTCGACGCGCGCCGCGCCTTCCTTCGGCTCCAGTCCTCGACTGACGAGGAGATACGCCGCACCGCCGCTCAGGCCTTCGAGAACATCGACCGCCCTTTACGCGACGGCATCGACCGCTGGACCCAAGCCGTCCAGGCTGCGCCTGACCAATACTCCGCCCATGAAGAACTCGCCCGCCTCGCTGAGCAGCGCGACGAAACCGTCCTCGCCCTCAGCCATTACCGCGAAGCCCTCCGCCTCAAACCCGGCCGCCGCCGCCTGATGCTCGACATCGCCCGTGTCGCCCCGCCCGATCTCGCTCTGGCTTGCCGTCTCGCTCTGTCGCGCGGCAGCGAGCCCCGTCTCGCCGAGACCGCCCGCGCCCTCCTGCCCAACCGCTATCCCTTCCCCTACGAGTTCCAGGCTGCCATCAACATCGATCCGTCGAACGCCGCCCTGCGCCGAGAATACGCCTTCCTGCTCCTGGCCATGGACCGCCGTTCCGATGCCGTCGCGGTCTTCACTGACCTGCTCCGCATCGAACCAGGCGACTCAACCGCCCGCCTTCAGCTCGACCTGCTCGAAGGCCGCACTCCGCCCTCTGCGAAGCCCTCCGACAAGGAAATGGGCCGCCGCAGCCTCGAAAAGAGCTTTCTCAGCGATGCTCTGCGCTACTTCCGGGCCGCCAACGAACAGGATCCTTCCGACGCCGAAATCATGCTCGGCCTCGCCCAAGCCTACAACCAGTCGGGAAACGACCGTGATGCTCTGCTCTGGTTCGACCGCGCCCGCAAGTCCGGCAATTCCCCCGCTGCCCGCTCGGCGCGCCAGTCCTATTCGCGCCTCTACGAAACCGCCGCCCCCTTCCACTTCACCACCTGGATGCTGCCCTTCTATTCTGCCCGCTGGTCCGGTGCCCTGCTGTATGGCCAGATGAAGGGCGAATGGAAGTTCGCTTCCACCCGTCTTCGCCCTTACCTCTCTATGCGCCTCATGGCCGATTCGCGCGGCCGCACCTCCGAATCTCTCGTCAACCCGTACTTCCCCGCCTATCTCTCGGAATCGGCCGTCATCTTTGGCGCCGGCGCGTCCTATCCCATCGCACGCAACCTGCTCGCCTGGGGCGAGGCCGGTCAGGCCGTCTCCTACATTCATCGCCGTTACGAACCGCGCTCCAGACCCGACTTCCGCGGAGGCGTCTCCTGGTTTCGCGGCTGGGGCCATCCGCTCGGTGCATCCACCGGATGGTTCTCTGAATCCAACGTCGACGGCGTCTACATCAGCCGCTTCCGCAACAACACCTTGGCTTACGTCCAGGCCCGGACGGGATTCACGCTCACCCCCACCCTCCAGGTACTTTGGAACTGGCAGGTGACCGCCGACCGCCGCGGCGAATACTGGGGCAACTTCGTCGAATCCGGCCCTGGCCTGCGCGCGCGCTGGTCCGCCCTGCCGCGCGGCGTCACCTTCCGCATCGACGCCCTGCGCGGAGTTTACACCCGCAACGCCTCCAACCCGCTCCGGCCCAACTACTGGGACTTCCGCGCCGGCTTTTGGTATGGCTTCACGCACTAACACCAGTGGCCGCGTGGCCCGGCTCGTCCTGCTGTCAGCCGTCGCCGGCCTGCCCGCGGTCCATGCCGGTTGGGACGAACTGCTCCGGTCGGTGAACCTCGATCCTGCCGCCGTCACAATCCTGGAGGGTCCGTCGTCCGACGCCTTGGCGCTGGGAATCGTCCCCTCGTCGGACACCGTCCGCATCCGCAGCGTCGCCGACACCTTCGACGAAAAGCTCCAGATCGTCTGGCAGCACGACGCAACCGTTCCCGTCTTTGCCTTGCCGGCCCAGGCCCGCGTCTTCACCCGCGAACGCTGGACCGGCGCTCCGCTCGCCGCCGGCTGGAGGGCCCATGAACGCATCGTCTTCTGGACCGCCACCCCGATCGGCGGGCAGGGCTACGAACGCTATCCGTATCTCCTCCAGGCCCTCGTTTCACTCGGGCTCAGGCCCGCGGCAACTTCACGCGACCTGTGGGCCTTTCTCGACGCCTCGTACCGCCTTCGTGCCGACCCCGATTACCTCGCTTCGCTCTGGCGCAAAGGCGGCATCGCCGGTCTTCACGTCGCCGCCTGGCAGTTTTGGGAGCCCGACCCACAGCGTGATGCCTGGCTCAAATCCCTGATCGAAGCCTGCCACCGCCAGGCCATCCTGGTTTACGCCTGGATCGAATTCCCGCACGTCAGCGAACGCTTCTGGCAGGATCACTCTGGATGGCGCGAAAAGACCGCCACCGGCCAGGACGCCCATCTCGATTGGCGCAAGCTCATGAACCTGGCCGACCCGGCGTGCGACCGCGCCATCCATACCGGCCTGGACTCGCTCGCCTCTCGCTTCGATTGGGACGGCCTCAACCTTGGCGAACTCTACTTCGAATCCCTGGAAGGCTACCTCAACCCGGCCCGCTTCACTCCCTTCCATCCCTCGATCCGCCGGCAGTTCCAGGACGCCCATGGCTTTGACCCGGCCGAGTTGTACAACCAATCGTCGCCCCGCTTCCACAAGCGCACCGCCGCTCCCATGCGCGAGTTCCTGGACTTCCGTGCTGAACTGGCCCGCTCGCTCCAGAAGCGCTGGCTCGCCCGGCTGGCCGCCTATCGGGCTGCCAAACCCGGCCTCGACATTGTCCTCACCCACATCGACGACCGTTTCGACCCGGCCATGCGTGATGCTCTCGGCGCCGACGCCGCCTCCCTCATCCCCGAAACCGAACGCTACAACGCCACATTCCTGATCGAGGACCCGGCCACGGTCTGGCACCTCGGCCCGGCGCGCTACACCGAAATCGCCCGGCGCTACGCTGCATTGGCGAAGAAGCCGGAACTGCTGGCCATCGACCTCAACATCGTCGAGCGTTATCAGGACGTCTATCCAGCCAGGCAGCAGACCGGCGGCGAACTCCTCCTGCTTCTCCGCCGCGCCGCCGAGGCCTTTCCGCGCGTGGCCCTTTATTCCGAGAACTCGATTCCAGCGCCCGATTGGCCGCTTCTTGCCGCCGCCGCCGCTCCTGGTGTCGAAGTACGGCGGTTGGATGCTGGCCTGGTCGAGGTTGACGCGGCTAAGCCCGTCTGGCTGCCCTGGGCTGGCTGCGCGGCAGTTGACGGCCTACCCTGGCCTGTGGGCGGCGCGGACGACATTCTGCTCCCCGCCGGCAGCCACCGCGTGTCGTCCTGCCCTGGTCCCGCGCGCCGCTCCGTCGCCGATCTGAACGCAACGCTGTTGGGGGTTGAGAAAACAGCGCACGGTTGGTGCCTGCGCTATCAGTCCCGGTCCCGGGCTATCCTGGTTCGGGCGCAAAACGGGAAGCCGGCTGAGAGAGTGTACCTCCCAGCCGGCAATGGTCAATTCGATTGGGTTGATTAGTTGAGCACGACCTGCTCGCCCTGCTTCAGGCCATCCAGCACCGCGACCTTGACGCCATCGCTCAGGCCCGTCTTCACCTGACGTTTCTGGTAGCCGTTGCCCGTCTTCACATGGACAACCGCCTGGCCCTGCTCCTGTGAAATAGCCGAAAGCGGAACGATGAGGACGCGCTCCGCCTTTTCCAGCAGGACGTCGGCTGAAGCCGAAAGGTCAGGGATAACGCGCGAGTCGGTGGCAGTCAGCACTAGGCGGACGGGCAATGTCCGGATGTAGTAGCTCTCGCCGAAGCCGCTCACCGCCAGAGCGCCTATGGAATCAATCTTGCCAGGGAACTTTGCGCCGGGAAAGGCGTCCAGATTGACCGTCGCAGTCTGGCCCAACCGGAACAGGTTCCCTTCGGCCTGGTTTATCGTGGCGTTCACCAGCATCTGGCTTGTGTCGACGATTTTCATGAATGGCATCCCAGGGTAGATCCGGTCGCCGGCGGCCACCATCACGCGGTCGCCTCCGCGCCGGTTCATGGATTCGATGACCACCATACCGTCGATCGGAGCGCGGATGACGTACCGGACGATGTCGTCCGTGTGCCGCTTGAGGTGCGCAACCTGTAACTGCCGTGAAATCTCGGTGATGCGCATGTCAGCCTTCTGTGACTGATCGCGCAGCTTCAGTTCCGCACCGATCTGCTTATAGGCGGCTTCGGCCTCATCCACCGCAAGTTTCAGCAGCTCTCGGTCAATGGCAGTGCGCACTTCCTGAGCCGAGAATTCCAGTTTCGCCTTATCCAGCGTCGCCTTGGCCACGCGCAGGCTCTGCCGCAGGTTTTCCATGTCCAGTTCCTGCTGGATCTGCTTCTTCTTCACGTTGTTGTCTTGGTCGCGGAGTCCATCGGCGGTATCGTCGATGTGATCCTGCGCCGTTTGCGGGTCGATCTCGGCAACAATGTCGCCCTTCTTGACAGGTTTGCCGGACTCTGCCAACCGGAGCAGCACCATGCTGCTGCCGCTGTCAGGCCCGCTGAGCCGGGGGCCGGAGACCGCCGCATAGTTCTTCGCGGTGGTCGCCCCGACGATCCGGAGACGATGCTCGATATCGCCCATTTCCACCGGCGCCAGTTTGACGACGGAAGGCGTGGCCGGTGTCACGGGCGCGGGGCGGTTGACGTAATAGAACACGGCCGCGCCAAAGGCAATCAGGCTAAGGAAGAATAGCAACTTCAGCCAGACAGGACGGCCGCCGCCTTCCGGCTGATCCGTCTTCGGACTTGGATTCGGAGTAGGTTCAATCGTCGCCGGCATTTTGGTTTTCTTCGCTCCTGGAATGGCCTGACGCCACGGCTGTAATCGGCCTCATCGCCCTGCTCTTCAGATTACTAGACGTCCCAAGGCGCCAGCACGTCTCGCGGCGCGCCTTGGCGCAAGTTCGCCAAAGATATGGCGCTCGCAAAACCGTGGGCGGTTACAGGCGCGCGCGTGATTCATGCCGAGCCGCGGCGTTGCCGGTCGAACGCCCAGGCGCTGGCGATCATGTCATCCAGGCCGGCGATGGCGGGCCGCCAACTCAATTGATTCCGCAGCTTAACTGAGTCCGCTACGAGTTCCGGCGGATCGCCCTCACGCCTGGCGCCCAATGTCCAGGGCACTGACCTGCCGGTTACTCGCTCGGCGGCGTCGATCACCTGCCGTACCGAATAGCCCTGGCCCGTGCCGGCGTTGAAGATGCCGCTCGATCCGCCACCCATCAGATGGTCCAAGCCAGAGGCATGAGCCGAGGCCAGGTCGCTTACATGGATGTAGTCGCGGATGCAGGTACCGTCCGCCGTCGGATAGTCGCCGCCGAAGACGGTGAGTGGCTTGCCGGTCCGGATGGCCTGGAAGATCAGCGGGATGAGGTGGGTCTCGGGCTCATGCTCCTCGCCGATGCCCTCTTCCAGATCGGCTCCGCAGGCGTTGAAGTAGCGCAGAATGATGTGCTTCAGGTCCGAACAACGGTCCAGCCAGCCGAGCGTGGTCTCCACCATCAGTTTTGATTCGCCGTAAGGATTGACCGGCCGAAGAGGCGCCGTCTCGGGAATCGGGACCCGGTCGGGATCACCATACACTGCAGCGGTTGAGGAAAAGACGATATTGCTCACTCCGGCCTGCTTCATCGCCGAGAGGAGGTTGAGGGTGCCGCAGACGTTGTTGTGGAAGTACATCTCGGGCAGGCGGACCGATTCGCCGACGGCGATAAACGCGGCGAAATGAATAACGGCGTCGTAGCGCGATTCGGCAAATACGGCATCAAGCGCCGGCCGGTCGTGCAACGAGACGACGCGCAGTCGCCCCGCGGGGACGTTGTGACGGTAACCTTTGGATAAGTTGTCCGCGACTGTGACGTCGTGGCCGAGCCGGAGCAGGAAATGAGTTGTGTGCGAGCCGATGTAGCCCGCTCCGCCGGTAACAAGGATACGCGCCATAAAAAGGAGATCCGGGCACGGTCAGCGCGCCCGAACCTCCAAGGTATCAGAAAAGATCCAACACGCTATCTCAGAAGACGATCGATGGCCTCGGCAAGTTCGGGAGCTTCCGGTGTGACCGTTGATTCAAAACGGACTGCTACCTTGCCGTCCTTGCCCACAAGGAATTTGGTGAAGTTCCACTTGACGTCGCCGCCCTGCGCCGTGGTGAGGTAGGCGTACAGCGGGGTGATCCCGTCGCCCTTGACGCTAACCTTGCTGAGCATGGGGAAGGTGACGTTGTAAGTGCGGGTGCAGAACTGCTTGATCTCGGCGTCGGAGCCGGGCTCCTGCGATCCGAAATCGTTAGCCGGGACGCCGACGATCACAAAACCGCGGTCCTTGTACTTCTGGTAGAGCGCTTCCAGCCCGGCGTACTGTTTCGTGTAGCCGCAACGGCTGGCGACATTGACCAACAGCACTGCCTTGCCCTTTAGTTGCGAGAAGGCGAACGGCTTGCCGTCGATGTCGTTCAAGGTGAATTCGTGGACCGAGTTGGCGGCGAAGGCTGGCGTCAGCATGAGTGTGGCTCCCAGAAGGATGGATTGAAGTCGGGTCATGGATTACTGGATGACGGGCCGGGGCCAGGCGGTTCAGGCAAGTCGGGACGGGCAGGCAAGGGCTTGGCAGGAACTTGGCCAAACGAACTCCAGTTCCAAATAACTGATCTGTTATCAGTTATTTAAGCCGATACAAGACGAAGGATTGGGTCGTCGATACAGGTTCGTACAGATTCCGCCAGGCGGCGAGACTTTCCGGGGTGAAGACGGCCAGGGTGGGATTGAGGGGGCCGAGGCCGTCGGCGATCCAGGCAGGAGGGTTCGTTTGGTAGAGGGCCTGGCGGTTACGGGCGGCGATCTCGGGGAAGGTGGGGCGGGAGTCCCGCAGGTGGCGGTCGGCGAGGACGCCGTTCAGCGGTTGGGAGTCGAGGAAGCGGGTTCCGGCATGAAGCCCCGAAAGCCGATAGAGTTCGGGGCGATAGCCCCAAACGAGGAGACTATCGCCGGGGCGGGCGAGCGCCCGGAGTTGACTGGCGGCGGCGCGGCAACCCTGTTCGAGGGCGAGATCCTGCCATTGAGGCGGGCGGTGGGCGGCCAGGCCGGCGGTGAGGGTAAAGTAACGGGGACCAAAGCGGACAGCAGGAATGAGGAGCAGCGCGGCCAAGATCAGGGCCAGGCGTTTGGGCGCCAGAACGAAACCACGCGCAGCCAGGACGACGGCCACCGGCAACAAGTGAAAGAAATATCGGGGAAAGAACCGTCCGCCGAGCCAGACGGCGGCAAGCGACAGGGCGATCCAGGCGGCCATTTCGCGGCGGCGGGATTCGGCCGGCCGGAAGGCGAACAGGGCGGCGAAGACGACGGCGGCATGGAAGCCGGCCCAATTGGCCGTGCGACGGAGGCCCTCTGACAGAGCGTCCTGGAGTGGGATATCGCGACTGTAGCCAGCGCCCCATCGCCAGACCTGAATCCAGTAATCGTCAAGCGAGCCGTTGACGGCAAGCCAGGCAACGCCGATCACGTTTGGCACGATGAATCCGGCGGCGAGCGCGGGAAGGCGCCGCCATTGCCAGACAGCGCAGGCCGCGATCACGAACAGCGCCTTGCCGTTCAGCCACAGCGCCGTGCCCGCAATCACACCGGCGAGCAGCGGCTGACCCGTAGCGGCGGCGGCAATTGCAGCCAGATGAAGCGGGATCATGAGCAGATCGGGCGTCAGGGCGATGACGGCCGCCGGCATGGCGAAAGTGAGGAAGAAGGCCATCAGCAGGGCGGCGATGAGAGCTTCGCGTTCTGACCACAGACGCCGGGCGGCATGCCAGGCGGCGAGGCAACAGAGCGTGACAAACAGCGCCCCGGCGAGGCGAAGGGGCCAGCCGTCGAGCGCGCCGAACAGCGCGTAGAAGGCAGGGAACAGGGGCGGTTTGTCGAACCAGATGTCGCGGTAGAGCGCCTTGCCGGCCAGCATTTCGCGGGCGGCGGCGATGGGGTATGCCTCCTCCACCCACAAAATGCCTACGTGGCACATGCGTGCGGCGAAGGCCGCCGTGGCGATGGCCAGGAAGGTGACGACGCGGGTGCGCACGGGTGACAGTACCGCGATTCTCTCACGACGGGTAGTCTGATAGAGATGGAATCGTTTACAGTCGAGGCCGGGCAGGCGGGCGCAAGACTAGATCATTTTCTTGCGTCGCGGATGCCGGCCTATAGCCGGGCCCGGTTGCAGGAGTGGATCGAAGCGGGCCGGGTGAAGGTGGGCGGCGCGGCGAGGAAGGCCAGCTACAAGCTGCGGGCGAGCGAGGTCATTGAGGTGGACCCGGCGTCGCAGAAGCCGCTCAGGGCGGAGGCGGAGGAGATTCCGCTCGACATTCTGTACGAAGACGCCGATGTGGTGGCGATCAACAAGCCGGCCGGTATGGTGGTGCATGCCGGAGCGGGACAGCATGCGGGAACGCTGGTCAATGCGCTGCTGCACCACTTTGGCGAACTGTCGGGGGTGGGCGGCGAACTGCGGCCGGGGATCGTGCATCGATTGGACAAGGGCACCTCGGGCGTGATGCTGGCGGCGAGGCACGATGCGGCGCACCGTGACCTGGCGCGCCAGTTCGCTTCAAGATCGGTCGAAAAGTCGTATCTGGCGCTGGTCGAGGGTGTTGTGGCGCGGGACACAGGGCGCATCGATCGAAAGATCGCGCGCGATCCGGTGCGGCGGACGCGGATGACGGCGCGCCTGGAAACGGGCCGCGAGGCGCATACGTCGTATCGCGTAATCGAGCGATTCAAGCGTTTTACGCTGCTGGAGGTCAAGATCGGGACCGGGCGCACGCACCAGATTCGAGTCCATCTGGCTTCGATCGGACATCCAGTGGCCGGGGACACGCTGTATGGGGCCGCGCCGCACAAGGATGGGAGACCGTGGCTGCACTCGTTCAGGCTGCAATTCGCGCTGCCGTCGACCGGGGAAGTGATCACAATCGAAGCGCCGGTGCCGGAAGAGCTTGAGGCGTGGAAAACAGGCCTCCTATAATCGAGTCAGAGAGATTCAATGAGATCAACTCGACGCGCCTTCTGTTTTGGACTGCCCGCGGCCGGAGCTTTGCTTGGCCAGCAACCGCCGGTGCAGCCGGTTGATCCGACCCAAACGATCACCCTCGAAGTGACCCGCGTGAACCTGCTGTTCACGGTGTCGGACAAGAAGGGCCGGTTCGTGACCGACTTGAAGTCGGGCGACTTCGAGATTCTGGAAGGCAAGAAACAGCAGAAGATCCTCGACTTTCTGGCCGAGTCCGACATGCCGCTTCGCATCGGGCTGCTGATTGATACCAGCAACAGCATCAAGACACGATTCAAGTTCCAAGTGGAAGCCGCCAGCGAGTTTCTGAGAAGCGTCATCCGCCCGGAGAAAGACAAAGCGGTCATCTACAGTTACGACACGCAGGCCGAAATGGTGCAGGGCCTGACAGGGGATTCGACCCTGTTGAGCGAGAAACTAGTGAACCTGCGGCCCGGAGGCGGTACGGCGATGTTCGACGGCCTGGCCGAGATCTGCCGGGATCACCTCGGTCGGGAGCAGCCGCGCCATCAGTTCCGGCGCGCCGTGATCGTGCTCGGCGACGGCGAGGACAATGCCAGCCGGATCTCGCGCGACCAGGCTCTGGAGGTAGCGCACAAGGCCGACACGGTGATCTACTCGATCTCGACTAACAGCACGAAGATCGAGACCGAAGGCGACCGGCTGCTGAAATATCTTGCGGAAGAGACCGGCGGACTGGCGTTCTTCCCCTTCAAGGCCGAGGACCTAACCCAGGACTTCGAGAATCTGGCGAACGAACTGCGCAGCCAGTACAGCATCATGTACCGGCCCGAACCGATGCACACCGATGGGCTGTATCACCAGGTGAAGATCCGACTGAGAGAACGGAAGGGTCTGCAGGTGAGGTCGCGCAAGGGATATTACGCGCCGAAGTCGTAAGGGGTAGCTGACGGAGAACGTCTCGACACGATTGTCTGCGCTACGAGCGCCGGGCTTCGATGACGCGGGGATGGCCGGCGAGGTCGTTTGTCACTTGCAGACTGGACCAACCCTGCCCAAACAGCGGCGGGACGCTTGCGCCCTGGTCATAGCCGATTTCCACGACGAGCCAGCCGCCTGGTGCGAGATGTGACAAGGCTTGAGGGATCAGACGGCGATAGAGGTCGAGGCCATCGGGGCCGCCGTCGAGGGCGATGCGCGGATCATGATCGCGTACTTCGGCATCCAGGGTTTCAATTGTCGCCGAAGGGATGTAGGGCGGGTTGGCGACGATGAGGTCCAATGGTGCGTCGAGCGAATCCATCAGGTCGCATTGGACGAATCCGACGTTCGCGCCAAGGGCGGCGGCATTTGAACGGGCGACGCCGAGGGCAGGTGCGGAAATGTCGGTGGCGGCGGTAAAGGCGGGCTTAAGTTCCAGGGCGAGCGTGACGGCGAGGATGCCGGATCCGGTGCAGACGTCGGCGACGCGGCTGGCCGAAGGGGCGAGGGTGAGGGCACGTTCGACGACGTGCTCGGTCTCGGGGCGCGGGATGAGGACATCGGGTGTGACGCGGAAACGGCGGCCATAGAATTCCGCGGACTTCAGGATGTGCTGGACCGGCCTGCCGTTGAGACGCTCGTGAAGGTAGCGTCCGAAATGGATCCACTCGACGGTGGTGAGTTCGCGCTCGGGGTAGGTGTAGAGATAGGTCCGGTCGCGGTTCAGAGCTTGGGCGAGAAAGAGTTGAGCGGTGAGACGGGCGTCGCGGACGCCGCCGTTCTTCAGCAATTCGGCACCCTGGGCGATTGCCACGCGGATGTCCATGAGATCCCCCAGCGGTCTTAGTTGCTCGACGCCTCGACCTGCTCGCGCAGCTTCTGGGCGTTGTAGAAGGCGTTGCAGGCGGTCATCAACTCCTCAAGATCGCCTTCCATGATGCGGTCGAGTTGATAGAGGGTGAGGCCGATGCGGTGGTCGGTGACGCGGTTTTCCTTGAAGTTGTAAGTGCGGATCTTCTCGGAACGGTCGCCGGTGCCGACCTGCGAACGCCGGTCCGCGCCGATGGCCTGCTGCTGCTTTTCGAGTTCGAGTTCGTAGAGGCGGGAGCGCAGGACACGTTCGGCCTTGGCGCGATTCTTGATCTGCGACTTTTCGTCCTGGCAGGAGACGACGAGGCCGGTGGGCAGGTGCGTCAGGCGAACGGCGGAATAGGTCGTGTTGACGGACTGGCCGCCGGGTCCGGATGAGCAGAACGTGTCGGTGCGGACATCCTTGGGGTCGAGCTTCACGTCGATGTCATCGGCTTCGGGCAGCACGGCGACGGTGATGGTCGAGGTGTGGATGCGGCCCTGCTGTTCGGTGACCGGGACGCGCTGCACGCGGTGGACGCCGCTTTCGTATTTGAGTTTTGAGTACACCTTGTCGCCGTTGATCAGGGCGATGACTTCCTTCGATCCGCCGGCTTCGGAATCCGACGTCGAAGTCACTTCAATCTTCCAGCCTTTGGTTTCGGCATAGCGCGAGTACATGCGGAAGACTTCGGCGGCGAACAGCGAGGCCTCGTCGCCGCCGGCGCCTGCGCGAATTTCGACCAGAACGTTTTTGTCGTCGTTGGGATCCTTGGGTAGCAGAAGGAATTGAAGACGCTCGGAGAGCCCGCCGATGCGGGGTTCCAGTTCGGCGATTTCGATCTCGGCCATCTCGCGAAGTTCAGGGTCTTTCTCGGTGAGCATCGAGCGCGCCTGATCGAGATTGGCGGCCGCTTTCTTGTACTCGCGGTAGGCAGTGACCACTTCTTCGAGGTCGCGGTGGGCTTTGGCGGTCTTGCGGTAGGTCTCGGGGTCGGAAATGATGGCGTGATCAGCCATCTGTGAGGAGAGGTCCTCAAAACGGCGTTCGACTTCTTCGAGTTGTTTCTGCAGATCCATTGGCGTGGGTGGTGCGGGGGGCGGTGTTAGGCGATGACGAGTTCGCCACCGTTTTGCTTCTCGATTTCGATTGCGCCTTCCAGGGCGCGGATGGCGGTGGCGGTCTGATCGTCGGAGGGCGGCTGAGTGGTAATGCGCTGCAGCCAGAGACCGGGGGCGACCAGGGTGGCCATCAGGCTGGCGCGGCGTTTAGCGGTGAAGCGGATTGCTTCATAGCTCAGACCAGTGATCAGCGGCAAGGCCAAGACGCGGACGGCCATCTTGGCGGCGAAGGTCGGGGCCGGGATGACGGCGTAGACGGCGATGGAAACCAGCATCACGACCAGCAGGAAACTGGTGCCGCAACGGGGATGCCAGGTGACGAACTTCTGGGCGTTCTCGACAGTGAGCGGCTGGCCCGATTCGAAGCAGAAGACCGTCCGGTGCTCGCCGCCATGGTATTCGAACACGCGGTGAATATCCTTCCAGAGCGAGATGCCCCACATGAACCCGATGAAGATGATCATGCGGATAATGCCGTCGGTGAGGTTAAACAGGATGCTGTTTTCCAGCGCCGGGACAGACTTCCTAATCCACTCGGTCAGGACCAGCGGAACGAACTTGTAAAGTGCGATGAAGAAGACAAACGAGAAGACCAGGTTCAGCGCCATGGCCCAGCCCGGGATCTCGCCGGAAGGCTTGCCGCCATTTGCCGGAGTCTTGCCTTCAGCCGCGGCCAAGTCGGCCGTGGCGACGTCGGCGGAGAAGCGCAAGGCCTTCACGCCCAACCACATAGCCTGGCCCAGCGTGCCGATGCCGCGCAGGATGGGCAGTTTCCAGATGGGGCGCTTCTCAGATAGACGGTCGAGTGGATACTCTTCGGTGGCGAAGGAGCCATCCGACTTGCGGACCGCCACGCAGTAGGCGTGCGGAGTCCGCATCATGACACCTTCCATGACCGCCTGTCCGCCGACAAGGGTCTCCTCGCCGCTTTCCAGCACGGGCATGAGTTGCGTATGCGCAGCCAACCGGAAGAAGTTCTTCCAATGCAAGGTGGGGGTCCGCCTCTTTCACCTCAATTGTATCGCAGTGGCACGCCGCTCCCCCGAAACAGGCGGCGCCGAAGTGTCAGGCGGCCGCGGAACGGAGAGGGTGGCGGAGATGGGCGTCGAGAATCCAACGCAGTTGGATAGATTCGAACGGCGCGGCGCAATAGTCGGATGCGCCGGCTTCCAGGGCGTCGAGCCAGCCGGACATGTCGGGCACGCGGCTGACGACGACGACCGGCAACGTGCCAAACTGCGACCGGAGCGATTGGAATTCTTGTGGATCCCAGGCACAAAAGACGATTTGGGCCTGTTGTGGGGACTCGGCCGTGTCGCAAGCCACCGATTTGAGGACTTTCTTCAAGTCCGAGTTCAGTGGTTCAGCCAACCCGTGCAGATAGGCCCTGGTTGGGGGAGAGGTCATGTTCATTTCATCCTCCAACGGCGAAGTAGTTCATCGAGGGCAATCGCCCTTGAACGGTCAGAGCGGCAGGTACTGTTCATAGTGATGTGGCTGCTAAACTAAAGGTTTCGAGTCAGATTCTGGCTCCAGCCGGAGATGTCCCGCGCCGGTAGAGGGGTGGCGAGCAACGCCGGGAGCCATTCAGATCCAGGAGACTGCCCATGGCCCAAATCGTTCGACGCAAAACCGTAGGGGTGGAGGTTGGCGGAGTCGTGGTCGGGGGCGGCCGTCCCATCGTCGTGCAGTCAATGACAAATACTGACACGGCCGATACAACGGCCACGGTGAACCAGGTGGCGGCGCTGGCGAGGGCGGGTTCGGAACTGGTGCGAGTGACGGTGAACACGGAAGAGGCGGCGCGGGCCGTCCCGGTCATTTGTGAGACGCTACTGAGTTTCGGCATCCAGGTCCCCATCGTCGGCGACTTCCACTACAACGGGCACATCCTGCTGAAGAAGTACCCGGAGTGCGCCAAAGCTCTCTCGAAATATAGAATTAACCCCGGCAACGTCAACATCGGACGACGGACGGATGACAATTTCAGGACGATGATCGAGGTGGCGCTCGAGCAAGGCAAGCCAGTGCGGATCGGGGTGAACTGGGGGTCGCTGGACGGGGTATTGCTGGCGCGGCTGATGGACGAGAACGGCCAACTTGTTGAGCCGAAACCGCCGGAAGAGGTCATGAAGCGGGCGCTGGTGCAATCGGCGATCGAGTCGGCGCAGGCCGCTGAGCAATATGGCTTGGCCCGCAGTCAGATCATCCTAAGCGCCAAGATGTCGGCAGTTCAGGATTTGATCGATGTCTACCGGATGCTTGCCAGCGAGTGCGACTATGCGCTGCATGTGGGGCTGACCGAAGCGGGCATGGGCGCCAAAGGAATTGTGGCGACCACCGCAGCGCTGTCGGTGCTGCTCCAGGAAGGCATCGGCGACACGATTCGGGCGTCGCTGACGCCGCCGCCGGGTGGGGACAGGACCGAGGAAGTCCTTGTGTCTCAACAGATTCTGCAGTCGATGGGCCTGAGGAGTTTCACGCCTCAGGTGACGGCTTGCCCCGGCTGCGGGCGGACGACAAGTACGTATTTCCAGGAACTTGCCGAGAAGATCCAGAACTACATGCGGGAGCAGATGCCGGTCTGGAAGGAGAGCTATCCGGGCGTGGAGGAGATGAAGGTGGCCGTGATGGGGTGCATCGTGAATGGGCCGGGCGAATCCAAGCACGCCAACATCGGGATCAGCCTGCCGGGGACTTTCGAGGAACCGAAGGCGCCGGTGTATGTCGATGGACAACTGGTGAAGACGTTGAAGGGCGACCGCATCGCCGAAGAGTTCATGGAGATGCTGGAAGACTACGTGGACAGGCGGTACGTCGCGGCGGCGCCGGTGTAGCCATTCCGACCCGTCCAGGGTTGGTTTGCGGTATGCTGCCCATCGTAAGCTATGTCCAAACTCACCCTTTCCCTATCCGCGATTCTGCTGTTTGCTCCGCTGGGCAATGCCCAGATTGTCGATGAGTTCAACCCGCCCAAGGCCGGGTGTTGCCTTGCCAATACCGCCCAGGCCCTGGCCGACCAGCTTCAGGACTGGAATCAGCTTGGCCGTTATCATGCCGACAATCTGAGATTGCAGGCCCTGCCGGCCGAAGCGAAGCGGGTTGTCTTCATGGGCGATTCGATTACGGACGGCTGGAAACTGGCCGAATCGTTCCCCGGCAAGCCCTATGTGAATCGCGGCATCAGCGGCCAGACGACCTCGCAGATGCTCGTCCGCATGTGGCCGGACGTGATCCGGCTCAAGCCCGCCGCGCTGATCATCCTGGCCGGGACGAATGATGTGTCGCGCAACACGGGTCCGCAGACGCTCCAGATGATCACGGACAACTACCAGGCGATGGCGGAGCTGGCCAAGGTGCATGGAATCAAGGTGATCTTCTGTTCCGTGATGCCGGTGAGCGACTACACGCCGCGGCCGCAAACCGTGCGGCGTCCGCCGGCCGACATCCTGAAACTGAACGCCTGGCTGAAGGAGTATGCCGCGGCCACCGGCGTGGGGTTCGCCGATTACTACGGTGCGACGGTGGACGAGAAGGGTTTCCTGAAGGACGGGTTCTCGGGCGACGGGCTGCATCCGAACGCAAAGGGCTACGAACTGATGGCACCGGTGGCCGAGGCGGCGATCCGCAAAGCCCTGGAATAGAATGGTTTAACTGCTGACTCCAGCACTCCCGGCTGGCTCCCAGGAATTACGACCAAACGAACCCTAAGTGACGCAGGCCCTCGCTGAGGAGCCAGGCGGCAAGCAGGAACATGACACCCCCAAGGGCTCGAAGGACGTAGAAATAGCCCTTTCCTGTCAATAGGTTGCGGGCTCGGCTGAGCAGTAACGCGATGGCCACTTTGGAGCCGACCAAACAAAAATAGAAGGCGGCGAGGAAGGCAACCGGCGCGGCGAATCCTTTGGCTGAACCGCGCAGGACGATTGGCGCTCCGACCGTCATCCAGAACAGGTAGACGTGCGGATTGAGGAGGTTCAGGGCGACGGCCTTGGCCAGCGACCTCGGCGCGCCGCCGGGGGCAGCCACGGCAGGCGGGACGCTGCGGAAAGACTCGAACCCGAGCATAACGAGGAAGATCGCACCAGCGATGGAGATTGTGCCCATCAGTGGCGCTGCGCCGGAAAGCCGGGAGAGGAGCAGCAGGGTAACGGCGACGATAGGCAGGTCGGAGATAAGCGGGGCGAAAGAAACAAGGATGCCTTCGCGGCGGCCATAGCGAAGAGTCTGGGTGATGACGAGGGCAAGGATGGGGCCGGGAGAGATTCCGGAGGTGAGACCGAGAGCGGCACCGGCAAGCAGGAATTCAAGCAAGTGACAATTCTACAACCGGCACTGAACTGCGGGCCTACTTCTGCTCTGAGACGCTGCGGTCGGCGAGTTCGCCAAGCAGGGGGAGGCGGAAATTCTCGCCCTGGCTGGTTTTGACGAGCATGAAGATCCAAGTGCCGAAGACGGCCACCTTCATCACGCCAGCAGAGATGCGCATGGGCTGGGCGATGTTGGAGAAGGGGGAAAAGACCCAATCGACAAACAGCCAGGCGACGAAAAGGTAGAGCCCTTGGAAGGCGTGGAACCGGGTCTCCCGGCTGTTGCGGAACCGTTCCGCGGCCAACACGACGATGGAAACGATCCACCCGACCATGGGGATGTAGCAGAACGTCGCCGCCCGGCGGTCGTCCAGACCGGCGAGCGGATCCTTGGAGGAGCCGGCCGAGGGTGAAGCTCCTGGTGCAGGGCGAGCACCGCCCTGCTGCCCACCACATGCGGCGCAGAAAGTGTCCGTGGGTTGGACCTGGGAGCCGCATTGTGTACAGAAAGGCACGGCTGGATGTTTCCGTAGTTTACTACGAGCGGAAGTTGCGATCTGTTCCATATGATACGATTCCGCCATGTGGCGACCTGCGTTGGTTCTGGCGGCATGCGGGCTGGCCTTCGGGGCCGGTCCGGCGAAGACGGTGGATTTCCATTTCGTCGACACCGAGGGCGGACAGGCGACCCTGATCGTGACGCCGTCAGGCGAATCCGTGCTGGTCGACGCCGGGTGGCCGGGCTATGACGGCAGGGACGCCAAACGGATTGTGGCGGCGGCGAAGAAGGCGGGGTTGAAGCGGATCGACTATCTGCTAATGACGCACTACCACCTGGATCATGTGGGCGGGGTGCCGCAGTTGGCCGAGATGTTCCCTGTCGTGACGATGGTGGACCACGGGTCGAATACCGAGACCGGCAAGCGACCAAAGGAACTCGAGGATGCCTATCTGCGGGTGATGGCGGCAGGCGTGAAGCGGATGCAGGTAAAGCCGGGTGACGTGTTGAAACTAAAGGACATCCGGATCGACATCGTGACCGCACGCGGGGAAAAGATCCCGAAGCCGCTCAAGGGTGGCGGGAAGAAGAACCCGCTTTGTGCTGGCGCGGAGCGGAAGGCGGACGATCCATCGGAAAACGCCCGGTCGATCGGTTTCCTGCTGACATACGGGAAGTTCAAGTTCGTCGACCTGGCCGACCTGACCTGGAACAAGGAGCTGGAGATCGCCTGTCCGGAGCATTACATCGGACCGGTGGATCTATTCCTGACCACGCATCACGGGCTGGACCAATCGAATCCGGCGGCGATCGTCCACGGGCTGAGGCCGCGGGTGATCGTCATGAACAACGGGGCGAAGAAGGGCGGGTCACCCTCGGCGTGGAAGGTGTTCGTCTCTTCGCCCAAACTGAGCGACATGTGGCAACTGCACTACTCGTTGGCCGGCGGCAAGGAGGCCAATGTGGCGGAGGAACGTATCGCCAACATCGAGGAGAAGTGCGAGGGATTCGGCATCACTGTCGAGGCGTCGAAGAACAGGGCGCTCAAGGTGACGAACCACCGCAACGGGCACACAAAGACCTACCCGCCGCCACCGCAGTCAGACACATCGTATGCCTTCTGGCAATGAGAGGCGAAAACTCTCCCCGAAGGGGGTGTGAGCCGATAGAATTTGGCCTGCGACGGATATAATGACAAAGGCGGACGCTCGCCACCGCCGTTCATGCTGCTCACCAGTTCGTCGTATTTTGTATTCCTGATTGCCATCTTTCTGCTGTACTGGCCGCTGGCGCGGTTCAGGGCAGCATCGCTGGCCGTGTTGCTACTGGCCAACTACTTCTTCTACGCCAAGTGGGGGCTCTTTTATCTCGCTCTGATTCCGGCTGCTTCGTTCGTGGACTACCTGATCGGACTTGGCCTTGGCGCGGCCAAGGTCCATTGGAAGCGGCGGGCGCTGGTGAGCGCCAGTGTAGTGATGAATCTGGGGATTCTAGCCACGTTCAAGTACATGCCGTTCTTCCTGGGTGCTTGGGGCGGGTTGATGGGACAGAAACCGCCGGCGTGGCATTGGACCTTCCCGCTGGGTATCTCGTTCTACTGTTTCCAGTCGCTGACCTACACGATCGACCTTTACCGCAAGGACGGTAAGCCCGTACGTAGCCTGCTGGCGCATATGACGGCAGTGAGTTTCTTCCCGACGACGCTATCGGGGCCGATCACACGGGTGCTGGCTCTGGCACCACAACTCGAAAAGCCCGGCCGGCAATTGGCGGCTGCCGATGCGGGCCGCGCGCTGTTTCGGATCGGGCTGGGACTGTTCAAGAAGTTCCTGATCGCCGACTACCTGGCTGAAAACCTGGTGAACCGGGTTTTCGACACGCCGGGGCTGTACACAGGCGCCGAGACGCTGATCGGCGTTTACGGGTACGCTCTACAGCTCTACTACGATTTCTCGGGTTACACCGACATCGCCATCGGCAGCGCTTTACTGCTGGGACTGAAGCTGCCGGAGAACTTCAACCGCCCATATCAGTCCTTGAACATCGCTGAGTTCTGGCGCCGATGGCACATCACGCTTTCGAACTGGTTGCGCGACTACCTCTACTTCTCTCTGCCGGGGTTGCGGTCGAAATGGAGACTGTTCACTTACATGAACCTGTTCGTGACCATGCTGCTAGGCGGGTTGTGGCATGGGGCGAATTGGACATTCATCATCTGGGGGGCGCTGCACGGGGGCGCGCTGGCCGTTCAGCATGGCTGGCGGACGGCACGAGGGAATCCGAGGCCGCCTCAACAGTTTTGGAGACGGTTGGGACCGTCGCTGCTGACGGCGCATTTCGTCACGTTCGCGTGGATCTGGTTCCGGGCATCGTCGATCGAGAACGCGAATGAGGTCCTTGGAAGGATTGGATCGATGAGTGTAGCGTTCGACAACATATCGGCTGGGGTGGTTGTCGTGATGGCTGTGGCGCTTTTGGGCCATTTCACGCCGCAAAAGTGGTCAAACTGGACGGCTGGGCGATTCGCTGACGCGCCGTTTTACGCGCAGGCGGCGGTGCTGGCTCTGCTGGTGATGGTGATCGAGTATCTGAGCATGACGGGAGCGGCGCCGTTCCTGTACACGCAATTCTAAACCGCCATGCAACTCTGGCCCTTCAAACCGCTGCTCACGATCGCCACCTTCGGCATCATCATTGCCTCACCGCAATTCATTCCGCAGTTTCACAACTGGCGAATCTATGAGTGGGCCACTGTGCCAACGGTGTTGGACTTTCAGCCCCGGCGGCAAGCCGCGCCCGAGGAGGACGAGCAATCGAGGCTGCGGCCGGACATCGAAGCCGCCGGGACGGCGGCCCTGAAGCTGCAGGGCCCGGAAGGGGCGCTGGAGGCGTTCTATGCGTCGCTGCTCAGGACCGAGCGGGGCGAATCTCCTTCGGTAACCCGGATTCTGCACTACGGGGATTCACCCACCACGGCCGACATGATTACCGCGGACGTGCGCAGTTTCATGCAACAGCGATTCGGCGACGCCGGGCATGGCGCGTATCTGCCGGTTCGCCCCTGGGCGTGGTACAACCACCGGTACCTGGATTCGGATTCGGGCGGCTGGCAAGTCTTCCCAGCAACGCTGAAGGGTGAAAAGGACGGTTCCTACGGCCTGGCCGGCGTGAGTTTCACGGGTCAGACCGGGGCGTACAGCCGGATCAAACTAAAGCGGGCGGGCGCGCAGCGGATGATCGTGGCTTACATGGGGCACCCCGGCGGCGGGGCGGTGCAGATCACGGCGGGCGGCGAGGAGTTGGACGTCCTCGAAACCGATATGCCGGAGCAACGGGCTGCCCGCGAGAGTTACCGGCTGCCGCCGGGCACGCGGGAAATCGAACTGAAAATAGTGTCGGGCCAGGTGCGGCTGTTTTCGCTGTCATTTGAGACGGGCACGGGCGGGGTGATCTATGAGTCACTGGGGCTGAACGGAGTGTGGGCGGGCGTCCTGGCGCACTATGTGAACGAAGCCCACTGGGCCGAGCAATTACGGCAGGAGCGGCCGAGCCTGGTAATCCTGAACTATGGCACCAACGAAAGCGGTTTCCCGAAGTATGTCGATTCGACCTACGACGACGATCTGCGCAAGTTGCTGAGGCGCGTGCGCCGGGCCCTGCCGGAGACATCGTGTCTCGTCATGAGTCCGATGGACCGCGGGGTAAGACAGATGGGTGGCACGATCGGCACTGTTCCAGCGATGCCCCGGCTTGTGGCGATCCAGGCCAAAATCGCCAGCGAGGAAGGGTGTGCGTTCTACAACACGTTTGAGGCGATGGGCGGTCCGGGCACGATGGGCAAGTGGTATATGGCCGAGCCGCGGCTGGTGAGCGCCGATTTCATTCATCCGATGCCGGCCGGGGGCAAGATCGTCGCTTCGCTGTTCTATGACAGTCTAATGAAGGGCTACAACCTTTACAAACTGCGGCGGCTGCGCAATTCACAGCCCTGAAGTGCGAAAGTAAAGCTATAGCATGCGTGGATCCGTCACAGCAGTGGTGTTGGTGTGCCTATTGGCCGGGGCGGTGGAGCGCGTCCTGGTGGCTGCACCATCGAAGGCGCCGGCAACGGCCAGGAAGACCGCGAAAAAGAACACGAAGAAACGGGCGGTTTCGTCACGCCGCCGACGCAGGGTTCCTCCGGCACCAAGAGTTACGGCTGCGCAGAAGGCCGCCTCAGCCGAAGCGGTGCAGACACATGTGGAAAGCGCGCTCGATTTTGGGTTCCAGAATCCGGCGGCGCTAATTCCCTTCTTTGAAGTACTGTACCGGCACAAGCAAGGGGCTCAAGGCCCGGTGCGGATTCTGCATTTCGGCGATTCTCACACCGCGTCGGAGGAGTGGCCCGGCGTGCTGCGGGCGAGGTTCCAGAGCGAATTTGGATGCGGCGGGCCGGGGTTTGTCCAGGCTGGCAAGCCGTATGCGGGGTTCCGCCGGTTCGAAACGAAAGCAGAGATGTCGCGCGGGTGGAGTCCATCGGGATTGCTTGCCCGAGAGGGCGACGGCCTGTATGGGTTGTCCGGGGTCAGCGTGAGCACGAGCGCTTCCGGCGAGACGATCTCGCTCGAAGCGGGTGGCGAGCGGCTTCAGGTCTTTTACTACAAGCAACCCGGAGGCGGCTCGATAGCGCTTTCAATCGACGGCGCCGAGGCGGATACGATACAGACCGCGGGCGAGCCGGGCGCCGGGTACTACGAGAAGCACGTGGCGCCGGGTATGCACAGCTTCCAGTTGCGGTCGGGCGGCGAGGGAGAGGTGCGGGTGTTCGGCTGGGTGGTGGAGAACGGCAATGGGGTCACGTGGGAGACTTTGGGGATCAATGGCGCCCAGGCTGACCTGTTGCTGGGCTGGAACGAGGAACTGCTCCGATCGCATATCACGCAGCGGGATCCAGCGCTGATCGTGCTCGCCTACGGGACCAATGAGGCACGCCGCACGGATTGGAGTTACGACAGCTACCGCAGCATGTTCAAACAGGTGCTGGCGAGACTGCGGGCGGCTGCGCCGACGGCCTCGTTGCTGGTGGTGGGACCGCCGGACCAGAGCCAGAAGCGGAATGGCCGCTGGACGCCTCATGAGGGGGTGGACAGGATTCTGCAGGCGCAACGGGATGCGGCGCTGGAGGCGGGTGCGGCATTCTGGAATACAAGGTCAGGCATGGGCGGCAAGGGAAGCATGAAACAATGGGTATATGCTGGATTGGCACAGGGCGACTTCGTTCACCTGACCACACCCGGCTACAAGTTATTGGGAGAGTCGTTGTACGGGCTGATGATGGAAACCTATTCTGTCTTCGCCACATTCCGCCGATAGGCGACAGGAAGCACATTTCATGGATCGTCGAGCTAAGATCGTTGAACTCATCCGCCAGGTGACCAAGCAGGAGCTGAACCCGGCCGCGGACGAGTCGCTTTTTGATTCCGGACTGTTGGATTCTTTCGCGCTGCCAGACTTGATCGGCGCCATGGAGAAGGAGTTCTCCATCACAATCCCGGATGCGGACCTGAGTCCGCGCAAGTTTGACACCATCGAGCGGATCGAACAGTATCTGGAATCGAGGGCCTAACCACCGCCATGCCATTCATCAAGGAATTTGGCAGTTACCTGCCGACGCGGGTCGTATCAAGCGAGGAGGCAGGCGCGTGGGTGAACACGCTGGCCAACTGGGTTATCAACGTATCGGGCATTGAGGAACGGAGATTCGCCGCCGCGGAGGAGTCGGTTACGGATATGGCCGTTGCGGCGGCGCAGGACTGTCTGCAGCGCTCAGGCATAGAGGCCAAGGACGTCGGCATGGTGTTGGTGTCCAGTAGCAGCGCGGAACGACAGTTCCCCGGACCGGCCGCCGAGACGGCGTCGAAGCTGGGCATTCGCGGCGTGCCGGCGATTGATCTGCCACTGGCGAGCGCGGGCGCACTGTTCGGCTTGTCGCTGGCATCGAGATTGACCGAGCAGGTCGGGCGGGTGCTGGTTGTGGCGGCCGAGAAGATGTCCCAGATTGTGGCGCGAGAACCACAGGAACGCGGCGTTGCCGTGCTGTTCGGCGACGGCGCAGGCGCGGCGCTGGTGACGCCGGACGACGGATTCGCAGAGGTCATAGACAGCGAGATCGCGTCGGACGGCAGCTTCGCACCGGACCTATGCCTGGACTGGGATCACCCGATGAAGATGAACGGACGGACAGTGATTCTTCAGGCATCGCGCAAGATCCCCGGAGTGATCCGTTCGGTTCTCGAACGCAATTCCGTCGATCCGAAGACAGTGCCTGTGTACCTGATGCACCAGGCGAACCAGAACCTGATCGTGCGCGTGGCAGAGGCCATCGGCGTGCCCACAGAGAGGTTCTTCTCGAACATCGCCAAGTACGGCAATACGTCGTCGGCGTCGATGCTGATCGCCGCGTCGGAGTGGATCCACAGTCACAAGTTGTCCAAGGGCGACCCAGTGGTGTTCGCGGCCTTCGGCGCGGGCTTCCACTGGGGATCGCTGCTGGCGCGCGTCTGCTAAGCGCAGCCGCGTATCGTGTCAGATAATGTTGGCATGAACCGCCGTAGCGCTCTAACCCTGTTCATGCCTGCCCTGGCAATGCAGCAGGTGAAACTGCCGAAGAAGATCCGCGTCGCCATGGTCGGCCTCCAGGGCCACCCCGACGAGGTCCTCGGCCCGGCGGGCACGCTGCCAGAGGTTGAAATCTGCGCACTTTGCGAACCTGACGCGGGCGCCCGCAATTCAGCTCTCCGGCGGGGACCCGCTTCAACGGCCAAAGTCTACGAAAACTGGATCGAAATGCTCGACCGCGAGAAGCCGGACATCGCGGCCATCGGCAATCCGGCCGACGAACGGGCCAGGGCGATTCTGGAGGCAACAAAGCGCGGGATCCCGTGGATCGCCGAGAAGCCGATCGCCGACACAATGGCCGAATTGAAAGCCATCCGCGAGGCCGTTGCGAAACGCCAAATCGCCTTCAGCATGTTATTGCCGATGCGGTTCTTACCGGAGTACCTGGCCCTGAAGCAGATTGCCGACAGCGGGGCTCTCGGTGAAGTGGCGCAGATCAGTGCGCAAAAGTCCTACAAGGCAGGCAACCGTGCCGCGTGGATGAAGTCACGCAAGAGCTATGGCGGGACGATCCATTGGATCGGCATTCATATGATCGATCTCATGCGTTGGTCAAGCGGCCGCGAGTTCACCGAGGTGATGTCGATGCAGGGACACGTGGGCGCCCCGGCAGGTATCGGCGCAATGGAGAACACGACGGCGACGCTGTTCCGGCTCGACAACAAGGGCGTCGGCACGCTGCACATGGACTATTACCGGCCCGGTTCCGCACCGACCCATGGCGATGACAGACTGCGCCTGGCCGGGCCGAAGGGCGTGGCCGAATACATGGCGTCAACCGGCGTGACCCTGATGGAAGCAGGTAAGAAGCCGCAAACGCTGACGAAACTGCCCAGAGGAGGCAGCGTATTTGTCGACTTTCTGCGCGCTCTCTATCTTGGCGAGAAACAGTCGCTGACGCACGCTGACATCCTTCGGACCACCGAAATTGCCATCGCCGCGCGCGACTCGGCCGAGACGAGCCGGATGATCCGGCTCTAGCTGCGGCACCGCCTGATCCTTAATTGAGGATCGGCGGCCAACTCTCGTCCCTTTCCCCGATTGGCTTCGCGGCGCCTGCGGGCGCTGGGCTCAAGCGGCATTTCCGAGTGAGTTGCATCCGCGATAGGAGCGGACAGCAGGAGTGATTCACGGCGAATCTCCCGGAATAGAGCCATGAAGACCACTCGGCTCACAGTGGTAGTCTTCCGATACGGGATGCAAAATGTCTTCCGTAGGTCCAGTCGCGTCACTCAAACGCACGCGGGCACGGTTCCGACGCCGGGCAAGCTTCCGTTTGGCGCTGCCTCACATTGAGCGGCCTCCGCATCTCCCAGGCATGCGGTCTTCCGCGTCGCCGTCCCACGACCGCTCCAGTTTCGCGCGGCACACGCCATCTGCGGTAGCATCTCCCCATGTTCCACCGCGCACTGCTTTGCCTCCTTGCCGCCGCCCTGCTCCCCGCCGCGGACTCTGACCTCGCCAAACGCCGCCCCGGCGCCCACACCCGCTGGTCCTCCTTCGAGAACCCCACTGCTGGCAAGGGGGCCGGAGGGAGTGAGAACCGCGGAGCCAAGGGCCACGCCTTCGACTCCATCGCTGCCGGCGAAACCAAAACCCTGCTTGACGTGAAGGGTGCCGGGGAGATCCGGCGGATCTGGTTCACCGTCCGTGACCGCGACCCCGAAATGCTGCGCGCCATCCGCCTCGACATCTATTGGGACGGCCGCCCTACACCCGCCGTCTCCGTTCCTGCCGGCGACTTCTTCGGCGCCATTCTCGGCCGTCCTGTGGCCTTCGAGAACGAACTTTTCTCCAACCCCGAAGGCCGTTCGTTCAATTGCTACATCCCCATGCCGTTCCGCACCGCCGCGCGCGTCACGATCACCAATGAATCCGCGCGCCACATCCCGCTGTTCTTCTACGACATCGACTTCCTGGCGCTCGACAAACCCGACCTCGACGCACTCTATTTTCACGCGACGTGGCATCGCGAACGCTGGACCACGCTCGGCCGTGACTTTGAACTGCTGCCCCAGGTCCGGGGCGAGGGGCGCTTCCTCGGCGTCCATGTCGGCGTCACCACCCACCCGGAGAATTCGGGCTGGTGGGGCGAGGGTGAAGTGAAAATGTTCGTCGATGGAGACAAGGATCTGCCCACCATCGTTGGCACCGGCACCGAGGATTACATCGGCACCGGCTGGGGTCAGGGCACGTTCCACCAGCGCTACCAGGGCAGTCTGGTCTCCGACGCCAAAGCCGGCCAGTACGCCTTCTACCGCTACCACATCCCCGATCCCGTCTACTTTCACCAGGAACTGCGCGTGGCCATGCAGCAGATCGGCGGAGACTCGAAGGACAAGATGACCACCATGCAAAAGCGGGGTGCGGCCATGCGCCCTGTCAGCGTCGATCAGGGAGGCCGTTTCACCAAACTCAACGAATCGGCGGAGGCAGTCCAGTTGGAATCGTTGAAGGCTCCCGATGACGCCTGGGTGAACGCCTACCGCCGCGACGACTGGTCCGCAGTCGCCCTTTTCTATCTCGACAAGCCGGAAAACGGTCTACCCGTCCTGGCCCCTGTCGCACGGCGCACCGAGGCACTGAAATAGAGGCCCGCGCCGGTGATCCTCCGCCATTCTAGGAGCCCGGCACAGGCTATCCAAAGTGGCGGATCGTGACGCCCGGAGAAGCAGCGCCACTCACCCGTTGGGGCCACCGTGCGGTATCTCGGCTGGCAATCGTCAGATGCGCCGCGTCAGACCTTTACATCCCATCCTTTGCGGTAGATGGGCTTGACCCACTTTGTCGCGTCTTTGTTGTTGCTGAACTCACCTTTGGCGTTGTCCCACATGAGCTTGCCGTCATAATGAACCGCCGCGGAGCCCAGCACCAGCCACTCGGTGTAACGTGCGGCGATGGCGAATTCGGAGCAAGCCGGGGCTCCTCCCTTGCAGGCACGGACCCAGTCTCGCGTATGGGCGGCATGATTAGATCCGGTACTCGCGCCTGGCGAACGCGACAGGTAGGGCTCGGGCAACTTGTATTCCGCCCAGCGGGATCCGGGCAGCAGGCCGACGCCTTCACCGCGTCCGCTTGTGCCCAGATATCCTTTCGAGCCGACGAAGATGCTGTTGTAGCCGCTGCCCTGCACCCGCCGGACGTTGCCCCCAGGACCAGTGGGGGCTGCTCCAGCCGGGCCTGCCGGAGTGGCGCTCGCACCCGGAGTGCGCCCCGCGGGCGGCGTCCCCCCAGAGCCAGGAACGAAGCCGCCCTGGCCCTGCACCGGGCCCACTTGGGGCCCCTTGCCAGGGATCTTGCGCGCATCTTCGACCGTCATGCCCGGCGGCGTGTAGGCATCCCCACCCGCGTGGTGATACCAGTAGATCGTCACCGGGGGCATACCCGGGCGGGCTGCGAACTCGTACTTGATTGCCAATTCGTCGGGGAAGGTGAACGGCGGCAGCGAGTCCTTCTTGATGCATTCGACGCTGATGAGGTACTTCGGATCCAACTGCAACGCCCAGTTCGCGGGGCCAAGGATGTGAACGCCCCAGTCGCCGATCAGGCTGCTCCCGAAATCATAGAAGCCGCGCCAGTTGAAGGGCAGGTAGAAGCCGAAGTTGTCCTGACCGCCGAACCCTCGCGCGACTCCTGCGCCTGCCGCACCCACAGCTCCAGACGGCGGTCCTGCGGGGGCCGGGGCAGAGCCGGGCGGCCTGTTGCGGGCACTGCGCGCCGTGACGAAGGCCTTGTAATCATCGTCTCCCGCCGTGAAGGGACGCGCAGCCGCACCGCCGAGCCAAAGGTCCCAATCGAGGGTGTCCGGCACTGCCGTCGGAGCGGGGATTTTGGCCATTCCCTGAGGCCAACTTGGCCGACCGGACCACGCATGGACTTCCTTCACTTCGCCGATCTCCCCAGACCAGAAGATTTCGCATGCAACGCGGGTCGCATCGTGCGAGTAGCCCTGGTTGCCCATCTGCGTTGCGACTCTGTACTTGTCCGCCGCCTGTGCCAACAGCCGTGCCTCGCCCGCCAGGCGGGTCAGTGGCTTCTCGACGTACACGTGCTTACCCAGTTGCATGCACGCCACTGCGCAGTAAGTGTGCATGTGGTCGGGCGTCCCAATAACGACGGCGTCGATCTCTTTGCCCTGTCTGTCAAGCATCTGCCTGAAGTCTTTGTACTTGGCCGCTCCGGGAAAGCGCTCGAACGACTCTTTCCCGCGTGCCCAGTCGACATCGGCCAGGGCGACAACGTTCTCGACACCGGCGTGGGCCAATCGCAAGTCCGCCGCGGGCTGGCCTCCTGCGCCGATCGCGGCGAGGTTGAGCTTCTCGTTCGGCGACTTGTAGCCCAGCGCTTTCAGCGATGGCGTGCTGCCGAATCCGCTGGAAGGGACTGTTCCAGCCAGCAGCGTCCCATAGAAAAAGTACCTTCTCGACAATCGGTTGTCGGACATTGCAGTGGTCTTCCTCTCTAATTTCCGATTCGCCTGTCGCTCTTGACTGACCGGCAGCCCGAGGCTGCCAGTGTTGAAAGACATTCGGTCAGCGGCGTCCGGTTCAGAATTGAGTCTATGCCAAATGTCACCACCCGCGAAGGACGCGGACGATCCGTCGCCCATCGGATCACGAAAAGGGAAGCCGAGCCAGCGTGCTCCGCCAGCGAACTGCTCTTGCGCCATTGCGCTGCAGACCGTATGGGCGCATCCTCGACGGGCGGTTGGTCAGCGTGACCACCGCCGACGGCAGCAATGCCGGGGAGCGGGCGGACTTATGGAGCAAAGGCGCCGGTCCTCAACCTTCCCACCAAGAGCAGCCAAGGGCCCCTGCCGGTCGTACGGCTATCGCCTTCCGTTCGGCAGCCGGATGCGGGCAAGGTAGATGCTCGACTTGCCCTCGTGCGAGGAGTAGTAGAGCATCCAGAGCGTGCGTTTGTACCAGTAGAACCCAGGGTAACTATTGTCGCCTCCGCTGGGCAGGACGAGGACCGGTTCGTACGAATTGGTTGTCATCCGTGCGAGTACGGTGCGGGTCGCGCGAGGTTTCGTATCCCCTGCGTGGAGCCGTCCCCCGCCCCACATTTGGCCATCGGGCAGCACGATGATGTTCGGGCCGCCCACACGAAACGCTGCGGGCTTCCAGGCCCATTCCCTGTACGGCGGGTTACTGTGGCCGATCCAGGCCGCCGCTTCCGCCCCCTCACGGCGGACCAAAGCGACCATGCTGTCGTCGGGCAGAAACCGGACGGTGGTTTCATCGCCCGAGGGGACATTGAGTTCAGTGACAGTCTCGTAGTGGATGCCATCCGCAGTCACGACAAGCGTGCAGCGTTTGGGGCCGGAGGCGGAGTCGGGCCCAATTGCTTCGTGCTTGGTGACGCCGTAGCCCTTCCCCCTATGCCACGTGACCCGCCACAGCCAGTGTCCTTCGGAGAGAACCGCCTCAGGCTTCGTCCACTGTGTACCATCAGCGGAGAAGCATACCCGGGGGCGGCGACCCAGGAACTTCGAGTGGGCGTCTGGCTGGTAGTCATAGAAGGAGCCGCCTGCGACAATCATGAGCCGGCCATCGGCGGCGATAGAGAGATGCGGATCGCGCAAATCAACGCCTTCGTCGGCAATGAGGGCTGCGGAGACCCAGCGCGCGCCGTCCTTTGAAACCAGCACCCGCAGTTTTCCGTCGTCGCCGTGGCCGGGCAGGTTAGGCACATGGGAGGTAGCTTCACGGGACACGGCGAACCAGCGGTCGCGGAAACGAATGATGTCGCCGAACGCACTGTGTGGCGCCTGATCCCAGATCTTCGTGACCCCAAGAAGCTCCACTCGGTCGGCATGGACCGGAGTCTGAGCGCAGGCGCTCGCGGCGAAGATCAGCGTGGTGGCTACAAGGAAGATTCGCATTGCATATTCTCCTTCCCCAGGTTAGTGCCGCGCCAAGGCGGAATCTAAGCACAATCCCAGCTGGGACGGATCTGGCGGTTCCAGTTTCCCCAGTTTCCCTGGCGGCGGCTGATTTGCGGGCAGTTTAGAGCGTGAACTGGGGGATCTTCTGGAGTTCTCCGCCCTTCCGGGCCGAGAGATGGGCGTAGTAGCCGGGAACGGTCATGTTCAGCGCGTCAATAATATCGACGGCGGGTTTGCGGCCGCGGAGGATGGCATCGATGAAGTCATCGGCAAGGTAGCCGTGGGAGCCGCCGTGGCCACCGGGGGCGACGCCGGGAGGCAAGGCGGGTTTCTTTGTCCGTAAGCCCTTGGCGAGGGCATCCTCCAAGCGCTGCTTGCCGGCGTCGCCGCCAGTGAAACCGTCGCTGCGGCCATTGTGCCAGTCGTAGCCGGCGTATTCGCCGCGGAGGCGGCCAGCTTCGAGGTACTCACCCTGAGAGTGGCAGATGATGATGCGGCACAGGCCTCCCTCGCGGGTCCGGAAGATGCCGGCTTCGGACGTGAAGGTGTTGCCGATCAGGTTCGGCTGGCGGTGCCTCTCATCGAACGCCGAAGTTCCCATGCAACTCACTTCGACCAGGCTGCCGTGCGTGACGCCGACGTGGTAAGCGGTGGCGTGGGTGGGATACCACATGGGCGTGCCCTTGCGGCGCCAGTCGTTGTAAGAGCCGAGTGTTGGAGCGCCGAGGCTTGAAGAATGGCAGTATTCGCCTTCCGAGTAGATGATGTTTCCGAACACGCCGGCTGCATACAGCGCCTTCATGGCGTAGAGGTCATCGCGGAAGACCGAGGTCTCCATCATGGCGTAGATCAGGCCGGAGTTCTTCCGGACACACTCAAGCAGGCGCGAGGCGTCCTCGATGTCGCCATAGAAGACGGGCACGGCCGTGCAGACATGCTTGCCGTGGTTGAGGACTTCGATGCAGTGACGGGTGTGCGAAGGGGCATCGGTGGCGACGAAGACGGCCTCAATGCGATCGTCCTTGACCATTTCTTCGAGCGACGGATAGGTCTTGAAGCAGCGCACCCGGGCGGCGAGCGCCTGGCAGCGCTCTGGGATCAGGTCGCTGACGGCCACGACTTCGACGTTGGGGTGGTCCTGGAATCCGAAATCGGCGGAGAACTTGCAGACGCCGTAGCCAACCAGGCCGACTCGCACCTTGCGGTCACTGAAAGGCTGCCAGGGCCGGGAGGCGTCCTGGCTGGTGCGCGTCTGGTCGAAGCCTGGTATGACTCTGACTTGGGCGCCGAGGACGGCGGCCGTGGAGGTGCTTGCAAGTAGAGAACGGCGGGTGACGCGGGCAGACATCGCGGTGCTCACTTTCTGCCCCGGGGGGCGATGTCTTTCAATGTATGTGGCGGGGGGAGGGAGGTCAAGCGGAGGCACCAGCAAGCCTGAAGCGAAGGTTGCCATTACGCGGAGGCGCCTGAGCCTGGGTCGCAGCGCCTGATCGTCGATGTGGCGCACGAGAGCCAGACGACGGATCAGGTGCCTTACGTGCGAGTAGTGGAAGGCGAGGGAGAGCGGCGCGGATGACCAGCAAGCCCGCTAACGGGCGGCGGCAACTGGGAGGTTGCCGTTCGGGCCGGTTGCGACCCCCTTCATGCCGTCGCCATCACGCTCGAATTTGAGGGTGTAGGTGGCACTGCCGGCATCGACAGCGACGGTCAGCGTGCCGCCTTCGAGGGAGGTCTTGCACGGAAATGTCATGCCGTCAGGAGCCAGGAGGGTCGTGGACAGGGCTCCGGCTTCGTCCCTCACGTCCATTTCGGCCTTGAGGGGGTCGCGGTCGGGCCGGTTGACTGTCAGCTTCCACTTGCCGGTGAAGAATGCCGTGGGCGAGGGTGGAGCGGCGGCGCGGACGGCGCCGACCGAGCCGGTCTCGCCAGAGTCGGCGGTCCAGGCGCCAGCGAGCTTCTCCCCGTCGAGTTTAGCCTTCACGTTGACGCCAGTGCTGCCCCACATGAGGCGGAAGCTGATCTGGTCGGCAGTCACGGCGACGTTTTCGAGGGGGATCTTCTGATCGCCGACGGCGAGCGCAGCCGTGGAGGAGCCGCCAGACTCAGTTACGGTGAGAACGGCCTTCATCTTTTCCCCATCGTTGTTGGTGGTGGTGACGTCCCAGCGGCCAGCGAGGCCGGCGAAGGCGGGGAGAGTGAGGAAGACGGTGGCAGCGAGGGATGCGAATTTCATAGGTCAACCTTCTCCATTCTACGCGATGGCGGGCGCAACGACAGGCAGCAGGCGGCGCAAATTAAGAGCGTTCCAAGCGCATGAAAAACCGGCCACGCCAGCCAGGGGTACCAGCCGGCGCAGCCGACAACGGGCAACGAGCCAAGGCCCTACTTGGATTGGGCGGGCCAGGAGCAGAGCGTTTTCACTTCCTCAGGTGAGAGTTTGGCGTTGGGGTGAGCCGGGAGGTAATACCAAAGGGGCATATCGCCGCGAGTGACCTCGACGCAGGCTTCGCTCATCTTGAGAGCCGTGATTTCAGGAGGGAGGCCGCGCCATTCGGAGAAGTTAAGATGGGCGCGGCCTTTCCTGACGTCCTGTGCGATGAGAAAGGAGGCGGGCGCCACGCGGCTGTACCAGGGCCAGGTAGTTCGATTGGTGTGGCAGTCGCGGCATGATCGGTCGAGGACGGCCGAAACCGCCTTGGGCGGTTGGGCGATGGTCTCGATGGTGGCCGAAGAATCCTCGGGCGGATTGGTCGTCTCGGGTCCGAAGAACTGGAGCACGACGAGCGCAACGATCAAGAGCGGGAGGCCGAATTGGAACAGTTTCTTCATGAATAGAATCCCCGCTAATCGGTGGTCTCGGGCTTGGGCGTGGTCTTGCTGCTGGGTGGAAGCACGGGCTTCTTGATGTACTCGGCCGGTACTTCGCCGGTGAGCGATTTCAGCCAAGTGATGATCGACTTGATCTGGACGTCGGTCAATTTGGCGCCGAGCTGGAATTCGGCCATCTTCGTGACCGATTCATCGAGAGTGACGACCTTGCCGCTATGGAAGTAGGGCGCCGTCTTCTCGACATTGCGCAGTGAAGGGACCTTGAAGAAGAACTTGTCGCCTTCGTTCTTGGAGATTTTCGACCGGCCTTCGTCGGCCGTGTCAGGATATGCCTTGGCAAGACCGAGTTTCTGATAGAGATTGCCGCCCACGAGAACGCCCATATGGCAGGTCTGGCAGCCGGCGGCGAGGAATTCGTTGAAGCCGGCCTTCTCCTCATTCGTGAGGGCGGCGGCCTGGCCCTGGAGGAACTCATCCCAGCGCGAGGGGGTCAACAGGCCGCGCTCGAAAGTGCCGATGGCGTTGGCGACATTGTCGTAGGTGACCGGGTCCTTCGACTCGGGGAAAGCGGCCCTGAAGGCGGCAACATACTCGGGCATCGACTTCAGAACGGCGACCACGCGCTTCGCGTCGGGCATTGCCATTTCGACAGGATTGAGGATGGGGCCCTTGGCCTGTTCCTCAACGTCAGCCGCGCGGCCGTCCCAGAACTGGACGAAGTGCAAAGCGGCGTTGTAGACAGTGGGGGAGTTGCGGTCGCCTTTCTGCCCCTTGTGGCCGTCGGAAGTGGGCTTATTGTCGACGCCGTAGGTGTCGAGTTTGTGGCAGTTGTTGCAGGCGATGTCCTGGCCCTTGGAAAGACGCGGCTCGTAGTAGAGCATGCGGCCGAGTGCGACTCGTTCGGCTTCATGGCCGCCAGCCTTGACCTCCACTGTGGCGGGGAGTGGTTTGAACAGCTTCAACTTCGCCGAATCGACTTCGACTGACGTGGCCGCCGGGCGAGAACTGCAACCAGCCAGTGCGATCAACAAGAGAATCGGAAGATAGCGCATCGGGAACTCCTCATCTGTACTTATACACCGCGGCACGCCACAGTGGCAGCCCTTTCTACCAGCTCTGTAGGCGTTGGGCAGGCAAAGTGCGCATGGGCCGTACGCGCTGCCCCGCAGGAAGCCCGTGGCCGAAGCGGAGAGCCGTCGCAAGCCGATTGAATCTGAAGATGCGGGCGGTGCTATTGCGCTGGCACGCTCACGAGCGTGGGCAGAGTGGTCTCAATCCGCTCCGGCTTGCCGGTGGCGGACACGTCGATGCGGTCAGAGCGCAGCGTGACCCTGCGCCAATTATTACTGCCGTAGCCGAAAGCCGCAGTGCGAATCTGGACGACCTTGCTGCCACCGATCACAATCTCCTCGATCCCACTGGTGTGCTTGTGCCCGGCAAGTACCAGAGCCACGTTACCGGCAGAGGCGAGGGCGGTCTTGATCGCGCGCGAATTCGCGTCATCGGCCAGCGGGATATGGAGGGCGACGACGATGACGGCATCCGTGGCCGCCTTCACCTCCCGGCCAATCCATTGAAGTTGTTCGGGGGCGATGCCTCCGCGGTAGGCGTTATCGAGGACGAGGATGTGATAGCGGGTTGGACCGGCCTGCTTTGACAAGCTGTAATATGTACCGCGGCGGAAGCAGTCGAAGGCCGTGATCCAGGAAGCACGGGCTTCACCTGCGCCCGATTGGTCAGAATCGAGTTTGTCATTTTCGTTGAGCCGGTAGTGCACGACGTCATGGTTACCCAGAGCCAGGTAGAGCGGCGCCACAGTCTGCGCCACTGCCCTTTGGAACCTCTCGATCTGACCAGGAACTGGACGATCGCCGGACCCCGTGAACCGGTAAGCGTCAATCAGATCGCCCGTTACCAGGAAGAAGTCAGGCCGGCCCTGCGGAGGGGCGGCGAGGAAGGCGGACAGGGCGACGGCGGTCTCGCTGAAATGCTGCCGCGCGGCGGCAATCGGAGGAAAAACCCCGGTCAACTCGAGGACGTGCGTGTCCGTCAAATGGATAAAGTCTATGGAAGGCTCTGGTGGCGCTGCAAGAGCCGGGAGTCCGGCCAACACCAAAGGAAGGAAAGAGAACACGGAGCGTCGGAACATAAGCTCCTATTAGACCCGAGCGCCTCGCAAGTGTAAAGTGACCACTATTGATTGGTCTGAAGACCGTCTGGAGCGCGGGTTTCGACAGAATGCCGGCCGCGCTTGGAATCCACGCGGTGCAGCCAAGGCGTGCCGCCGATGCAATGCCTGCAACGCCGCATCGCGACCCCGGCGTGTAGGCATACACTCAAGTTGAGGTTTCCGGAGTCATGTTCCATCGAGTTCTGCCCTCTCTGTTTCTTGCAGCCGCCCTGCTCGCAGCTGCGGACGACCCCACGCGACACGTCAACGCATTTATTGGCACAGGCGGCCATGGCCACACCTATCCGGGGGCAACAGTACCCTACGGCATGGTGCAGCTAAGTCCCGACACGTTCAACGCCGAATGGGATTGGTGTTCGGGCTATCACTACTCCGACTCGTCGATCATGGGCTTCAGCCACACGCACCTGAGCGGGACCGGCGTCGGCGACATGCTCGACGTGTTGATCATGCCTGGTACGGGCCCGGCCAAGACCGAGCCAGGAACACGGGAGAATCCGAGTGCGGGTTACCGGTCGCGCTTCGCGCACGAGGATGAGACCGTCACTCCCGGCTACTATTCGGTTTTGCTCAAGGACTACAACATCAAGGCCGAACTCACGGCGACCGAACGGGCGGGGTTCCACAAGTACACTTTCCCGGCCAACGATTCGAGCCACTTCATCGTCGATCTGGCGCATGCCTATGGCGGACCGGAGCGGGTCACTTCGTCTGAACTGAAAATTGTCGACAACTCGACGGTCACTGGCGGCCGCAGGGTGAACGCGTGGGCCAAGGGCCGGCACATCTACTTCGCGATGAAGTTTTCTAAACCGTTCGAACGGTCCGAGATGGTCTCCGACGGAAAGGCTCTGGATGCGGCCATTCGCGAGGCCAGCGGTCGCAGTGTGAAGAGTCTGCTGCACTTCAAGACGGGCGCCGGGGAAGTGATCCTTGTCAAGGTCGGCATCTCGGCGGTCAGCGTGGAGGGCGCCCTGAGGAACCTTGAGGCTGAGATCCCGGACTGGGATTTTGAGGGTGTGCGCGCCAAGGCGCACGAGTCGTGGAGAAAGGAACTCTCGCGGGCGAGCATCGAGACGAACGACGAAAAGCGCCGACAGGTCTTCTACACCGCGCTTTATCACACGATGCTTGCGCCGACCCTGTTTGACGACGTCGACGGCCAGTATCGCGGCATGGACAACGAAGTCCACAAGCTCACCTTAGGGGAGCACAACTACAGCACTTACTCGCTGTGGGATACCTATCGGGCGCTGCACCCGCTCTACACGCTGATGCATCAGGACCGGCTTCCAGGGCTGGTGAATTGCCTGGTCCGGCAGTCAGAGGAGAGCCCGGAGGGTGTGCCGATCTGGCCGCTGCAGGGACGTGAGACGTTTTGCATGACGGGTTACCATTCGGCCCCTGTGGTCGCCGAGGCGATGATCAAGGGCGTTAAGGGAGTCGATTACGAGCGGGCGTATGCGAAGTTGCACAAGCGCGCGATGATGGACGACTATCGCGGTTTGGGTTACTACCGCAAGCTCGGCTACATTCCTAGCGACAAGGAAGAGGAGTCGGCCACGAAGACGCTGGAGTACAGCTACGACGCCTGGGCCGTTGCGCAGGTGGCGCGGGAACTGGGCAAGACGGACGACTGCAAGCAACTGCTCGCCCAGGCTGCGAACTATCGGAATCTATGGGACAAGGCAACCGGGTTCATCCGGCCGCGGCTGGAGAACGGCGAGTGGGCCGCGCCATTTGATCCCAAAACGACAGGGGTGTCGAAGAAGTGGCGCGACTACACCGAAGCCAACTCCTGGCAGGCGACCTGGGGAGCCCAGCATGATCCGCAGGGCTACATCAACCTCCTCGGCGGACGGAAGGCGTTCGTCGAGAAACTCGACGAGCTGTTCAGCCAGTCGACGGATGCAGTGGGCGAAAAGGTTGTGGATATGACGGGTCTGGTCGGCCAGTACGCCCATGGCAACGAGCCGAGCCATCACATTGCCTACCTCTATTCCTACGCCGGTGCACCCTACAAGACGCAGGAGCGAGTGAGGCATCTGCTCGACAACCTCTACGGCAATACGCCGAACGACGGCGTGTCGGGCAATGAGGACTGCGGACAGATGTCGGCCTGGTACGTGATCAGTTCGCTGGGCTTCTATGCTGTCGATCCGGCGAGCGGCAATTATGTGTTCGGCACGCCGCTGTTCGACCGCGCGACTGTCGAGATGAGCGCGGGCAGGAAACTCATCGTCGAGACCGTCCGAAAGTCACCTGAAGACAAGTACATCCAGTCGGTCACACTCAATGGGAAGCCGCACAACAAGGCGTGGTTCCCGCACACGGCCGTGGCCAATGGCGGCAAGATCATCTTCCAAATGGGCGGAAAGCCGAATCCGAAGTTCGCATCGGGGCCGGGCGCTGCGCCGCCGTCGATGACGAAGTGATGCGGTTGGGGATGATGGGGGTGGATCATGCGGCGATGTCTAAACGTGCAGCCGGCGCCGGCGTGGAAGGGAACAGGTCAGGCGATGAGGGTGGGAGCCGGCGGGTCAACCCAACCTAACGCATTGACAGAAAGCGAGTTACGAGACAGTCCGAAGCGAGTCAGTGGCCTGAATGGGCACCGATGCTCATCTTGGCGCTCTGCTGTGATCCAGGCATAACGCGACCAGGTCGGAGAGATTGGCTTCACCCACGCACATGACCGTGTCTGCGCCGCCCCAGTAGATCTTCACCGTCCCATCGGGCTCCGGAACTGCGCCGCAGGAAAAGACCACGTTAGGGACGTAGCCGGTCACTTCCCATGGGTCCTCAGGTTGAAGGATCCACGAATCGCTGACTCCGATGATCCTGGCTGGGTCCTGGAGGTCGTGCAGCGCAACGCCAAGGCGATAAACCGATCCGGCCATCGTTGGGAAGACGCCGTGATAGATGGAGAGCCATCCCTTTTCTGTCTTGATCGGCGGCGCCCCGGGACCGATTTTCATTTCATCCCAGTGATACTGTTCGGGCCGCATGATGAGCTGGGATTGGCCCCAGAATCGGAGATCCGGCGAGTACGAAATCCAGATCGACCATGGGGCGATCTCCGAATGGGGACGGTCGAGCCGGGCGTAGAGGCCGTCAAACTTCTCGGGGAAGATGACTACATTCCGATAATCCGCCGGCGTGATGAGAGAGACCCTATCAACGTGCTTGAAGTCTTTCGTCCTGGCGAGCGCGATTCGGACACCATTGCGCGAGTAGGCGCTGTAGGTGATGACGTACTCGCCTTCGATCAGGGTCACGCGCGGGTCCTCGACGCCGAACGCCTCGTATTCCGCGAAAAGACCATCCCGCGCGGGGGTGAGGAAGGGGGCCGGATCGGCGGTGAACGTGAAGCCATCGGGGCTGCGCGCCAATCCGATGATGGACCGTCCGGTGCGCAGATGAGAGCGGAAAAGCATGACGTACTCGTCTCCATGCTTCACCACGGCGGCGTTGTGGACGGTTTCGACCGGATAGGGAATTGCCGTCTTGGTGAGGATGGGGTTGCCGCGGTATCGTTTGACGATGTCCTGCTTCATGATCGCTTCGCCGCCTCCAGGTCAAAGAGCGTTTGGTAGACGCGCTCGTAAGCGGCCACCATGGTCGCGATGGAAAACCGCTCCTGGACCCACTGCCGGCAATAGGTGGGTTCGATAGAAGCAACCTGGTGCAGTGCCTGCAGGGTTTGTTGGACGTTGTCGACAAGAAAACCGGTATGGCCGTGTTGGATGACCTCCCGGCACGAGCCCAGATCCATTGCGATAACGGGCACGCCGGCGGCGTTCGCTTCCGCCAGAACGAGTCCAAACCGCTCAGGGATTGTGTTGAGGTGCAGCAACGCCCGGGCCCGTGCGAAGAGTGTGTTCTTGCCGGGCACATCGACCGGGCCGACGTAGCGGATGGATTGATTCAGGTGTGGCTCGACCTGTTGCTGGAAGTAGCGCCGATCCTGGATAATGCCGGCGATGATCAGTTGCAAGCCGCTGAGCTGGGCGGCCTCGATGGCCAGGTGGACTCCCTTGTCCGGGTGGATCCGGCCGAGGAAAATGAGCTTGTCGCCCGGCCGCTCGCGGAAGGTGAGGTTCGAAAGGTCGATGCCGTTGTAGACGGTCGCCACGTAGGACAATTCGGGATCGCGGTCCGAGTCGCTGCGGAGGCTGAAAAAGTCGCGCAGCGCGTTGA
>CAZSBK010000031.1:0-48209 GCA_964604945.1 uncultured Candidatus Solibacter sp. | reverse complement strand
CCAGGGGTCCGCCCTACTGAGTGAACTCGAGACAAGATTGTCATGACATGCCAATTCGCGGAACTCGTCCTTTTCACTCTCGCGGCGCTATGCCAAGCGAGCGCATCTTCTTATATAGGTTGGAGCGTTCCAGGCCGAGGAGTTCGGCGGCGCGGGTGACATTGCCCTGGACTTCGTCGAGTTTGCGCAGGATATAGTCGCGCTCGGCGGCTTGGCGGACTTCGTGGAGACTGAAGACGCGTTCGCCGGTGCGGTCCACTGGTTTGCGCTGGACTGGGAGCGGAATATGGCGGGCATCGATGCGAATCTGGGGATGCATGATGACGATGCGCTCCATCAGATTCTTCAACTCGCGGACGTTGCCGGGCCAGGTGTGGCGCTCGAGGAGGTCCATCGCTTCGGCGGTGAGTTCCTTTGGTTTCCGGCCGTAGGAAGTAGTGAATTCGTTCAGGAAATGTTCGGCCAAGGCGGGGATATCCTCGGCGCGTTCGCGCAAGGGGGGTACGACAAAAGGGATGACGTTGAGGCGATAAAAAAGGTCTTCGCGGAAGTTGCCGCGTTCGATCTCTTCGTCGAGATTCTTGTTGGTAGAAGCGATGACGCGGACGTCGGCCTGGACGGTTTCCGATGAGCCGACAGGCGAAAACCGGTGTTCGTCAAGGGCGCGCAAGACCTTAGCTTGCGTTTTGAGGCTCATGTCGCCGACCTCGTCGAGGAAAAGCGTGCCGAGATGGGCCTGCTCGAAACGGCCGGTCTTGTCCTCGGTTGCGCCGGCGAGCGAGCCGCGGCGATGGCCGAAGAGTTCGCTTTCGATCATGTCCTCGGGGATGGCGGCGCAGTTGACCTCGATGAAGGGGCCTTCGGAGCGCGGGCTTGAATTGTGGATGGCGCGCGCGACGAGTTCCTTGCCGGCGCCGCTTTCGCCGTAAATGAGGACCCGGCCGTTGGTGGGCGCCATGAGGCCGATCTGCTGGCGCAGGGCCTTGATGGGGATCGATTCGCCGATGATATCGATGGTGCGCAGGCCGGCGGTGCGGAACTCGTGCAGTTCAGCGCGCATGCGGCGGTTGGTGATGGCGTTGTTGACGGCCACGACCACCTTCTGGATGGTGAGCGGCTTTTCGAGGAAGTCGAAGGCGCCGATCTTGGTGGCGCGGACCGCGGATTCAATGCTGGCATGGCCGGAGATCATGATGACAGCGGGGCGGGCCGGGTCGGCGGACTGCTCGATTCGTTCGAGTACTTCAACGCCATCGATCCCGGGGAGCCAGACGTCGAGCAGGACGACGTCGAAGACAGAGCCGGCGAGGACCTCCATGCATTGCTCACCGGAAGCTGCCGATGAGGTCAAGAATCCCTCGTCTTCGAGAACGCCGGAGAGCGAGTCCCTGATGCCGGGCTCGTCGTCGACGATCAATATCCTGTGCTTGCTCAAGCGGTGACCTCCAGCCCGTTTCCAGCGGCCGGGGATGAGGCCACGGCGGGGAATTCAATGATGAAGCGGGCGCCCACGGGTTTATTGTCCTCCACCCGGATCTGGGCGTTGTGTTCACTCAGGATGTGACTGACGATGGCGAGGCCAAGGCCGGTGCCGCGCTGTTTCGTGGAAAACGACGGCAAGAAGAGTTTTTCCTTGTCCCCGGTCGAGATGCCAATGCCGGTGTCGGCGACGGTGAGTTCGACGGTTTCCGGTCCGGCCAGAGCGGTGGCGACGACGATTTGGCGCAGTGGTGATTCACTCATGGCCTCGGCGGCGTTGTCGACCAGGTTGACGATGACGCGCTTGAATTGTTCCTTGTCGAGTGCGACCTGCGGCAGAGCGGATGCCAGGCTGCGATGGACCGTAATTCCGCTGAGGCGGCCGTCAAAAACTGCCAGGGCTTCGGCGACGGCTTCGTTCAAATCGGTCGGGACGGGCTGGGCCGACGGGAAGCGGGCAAAGCGTCCGAACTCGTCCACCAGGCCTTTGACTGAAGCCACTTCGCGGCCGATGATCGAGCAGCAGTCGTGGATGATGCGCCTGACTTCAGGCGGCGCCGATTCACAACGGCCGATCTGGCGTTCGATCCGTTCGGCGGACAGGGCGATGGGCGTAAGGGGATTCTTCAGTTCATGGGCGATGCGCCGGGCCACTTCATGCCACGCGGCAGCCCTCTGGGCACGCAGCAACTCGCTGGTGTCCTCCAGAACCATGACGAAGCCGCTGTTAATGCGGGCGTCAAGCGCTGAGACGGTAACCGAGAGTTGCCGGGCGAGGCCGGCTGTGGTCAGTTCCACCTGACGGCTGGCGGCCCCGGTGCGGCGTGCGCGCTTGAGCAGCCGGGAGAATTCGCCCTCATTCTCGGGGGGAATCAAATCGGAGAGGCGGCGGGCCGAAGCGATCTGATCGGCCGGAAAGATCTGGCATAGCGCCTGGTTGACGAGTTGGATGGCGCCTTCGTGGCTGAGCGAGATGACACCGGAGGGGATACTTTCGAGTACAGTTTCGATGAACCTGCGGCGTTTGTCGAGTTCCTCGCGGCCAGCCTGAAGGTTCTGGATCATCTCGTTGAAGGCGCGAACCAGAGTGGCAAACTCGTCGGTGGCAGCAGCGGTGACGCGGTAGGACAGATCGCCGCCCCGGACGGCGCGGGCAGCGTCGACCAGGGCAGTGACGGGCGAGGTGATCTGGCGGGCGAGGAAGAGGGCGACCCAGGTGGCGATGAAGAGGACGAATAAGGTGATCAGCAGCAGCAGGCGAAGATAGAACGAACGGGTCTCTTTGCGGCCTGAAGCGAGTTTGTCGTAGTCCTGAATCTGGAGATTGATCTCCCTCGAGCTGCGCGCCAGGTCAACCGGCATGCGCGTACGTACGACCACAAAGCCGTGGCCACCCGGGATCTCGGCGCGTTCGTCAAGTTCGCGCCCGGCGCGGGCGTGACGCTCGGACTCGGGCGCTTCGCAAATGGCGATCTGGCCTCCGTCGGGCCGCAGAACGTGAGCCTCGGAGACTTGGCCGCTCTCGCACACCGACCGGAAGAAATCGGCTGGGGTGGGGCCGGAGGCCAAGTAGGCGCGTAACTCGGCGCTGCCGGCCACCCACCGCGCCAGGGCCTTGCCCTTCAGCCTGGTCTCGGCCTCTAGAGAGGTGCTGATCTCGGCGAGGTTGAAACGGATGTTTTCGGCCGGCCGGCTGAACCATTTGTCGAGGTTCCGATTGAGTACCTCGACGCTCCAGAGGACCAGGAAAATGGTGGGAAGAAAGGTCAGGGTGAGAGCGCCGACCAGGATCTTCGTGCGAATCCGGGACCCCTCCCGTCCGGCGCGGCGGGCGGAATAGAGTTTGGCCACGTCGCGGAACATCATGAAGGCCAACAGGACGGTGAGTAGGAAAATGAGTGTGGAAAGGCCCCAGTAGACGTAGGTTTGTTCGGTCGTGCGGGGGCCGTAGTCGCCGACAGTGAACGAGCCCTGCCAGATCACCAGGGTGGTGAGGACCAGCAAGGCAGCCAGGCCGGAGGCGAATCGGTATCGTTGGGTCATGTTTCAGTAGGCACGGTCCGGGCCGCCGCACTTCCGATTGTAGGCCCGTTTGGATGGCTTGAGACGTGCTTCCGGCCCATCTCCAGGGGGCAATCGGTGGATTGCAGACACCAGAAGAAGCTGCATACTGAGTTGACAAGATTAGCAGGATTGATGTTAAATTAGTAACATTCGTTGCGGTTCCGTGAACGCACGGTATCGCCAGGAGTGCTTTTGATGTTTTTCAGTGCTGTCCGCGTGCAGGAGCCGTTTCCGGCGGCTGCAATCGCGGCGGCGGATCGACAGTTCGACAATGTTGGACGGCCAGGCAGAAGGTATTCGTGCCCAAAACTCCGCGCGCGGGGTCTGTCCGGCGATCTGAACGCGCAAATCGAAGCCATGCATCCTGGTAATCCGCAACCGAGTGATCCCGTTAGCCCCGACTTCAGTTCCACGCCATGTTCGCGCCAGAGAAGTGCCCGGGCATGCACTCATCCAGTGAGTCCTTGCAGTTCAAATCAGTCCGTTTTGGGAGGATTATTGTGAGTTTCTACGCGTATGCGAAATCCAACGGGACGGCCCGCATGATGGCCCTCGTACTGGCGTTCGTGGCGCTGTTCGGCTTCTCAGCCCTAGGGCAGGAGACGACGGGCAGCATCTCGGGCTCAGTCGTGGACCCCAGCGGCGCGGCCATTCCTAACGCCAAGGTCGAAGTGACGGGCGCTTCGCTGCCCCGCGCACTTGACGCCACCACCGACGCTTCCGGCTCCTTCAAGTTCTCTAACGTGCCGGCTGGCAAGTACGCGGTGACGGCTGCCGTTACCGGCTTTTCGACAATGAAGCAGACCGAGGTCAACGTCGTTCTGGGCCGCACGGCACAGCTGAGCTTCAGGCTTGAAGTCGGCCAGGTCACCGAGAGCGTCGTCGTTTCAGCCGACGCGGTGATGGTTGACACGACGTCGAGTTCATCGGCCGTCAACGTTGACAAGAGCTTTTTTGACCTGATGCCCAAGGGCCGCAGCTTCTATGATCTCGTCAACCTGGCGCCTGGCGCCCGCAACGAGAGCAAGTCTGGCGGCTTCCAGGTGGACGGCGCTTCGGGTTCGGAGAACGTGTTCTACCTCGACGGAATGGAAGTGACCGACGTTCAGTCTGGTTTGCTCGATTCCCAGAACCGCATTCCCGTTGAGCTCGTGCAGCAGGTTCAGGTGAAGAACGGCGTCATGGATGCCCAGTACGGCGGCGCCATGGGCGGCGTTGTGAACGCGGTTGTCCGCAACGGCACCAACGAGTTCCACGGACAGGCTGGCTTCTACTATGACAACGACAACATGAATGGCCGGCCGCGGCCCACTCTGGAAATGGACCCGACCGACGACACCCGCACGAAGATCCGCCTCTTCCAGAACCAGTCAGACGATTGGACCCGTTGGAACCCGGTGTTCAACATCGGCGGCCCACTGATCAAGAACAAGCTGTTCTTCTTCGCCGGCTTCATGCCGACCGAGACAAACTACAACCGGACGGTTACCTTCCTGTCCAACAGCCAGACGAGCGATTTCAAGCAGAAGAGCCATCAGAACTATATGGCCAACAAGCTCGACTACGCTCCGTTCAGCAAGCTGCGGATGAGCATGAGCTGGATCTGGAATCCGGGCTACGTGCAGGGCAGCCTGCCGGCGCGCCAGGGTACTGACTCGCCGAACCGGGAGTGGTCCAAACTCGGCAGCTATTCCGCCGGAAACATGCTCTCGGGCTCGGCGGACTACGTCGCCACCAGCAAGCTGGTGTTCAGCTTCCGCGGCGGCTATCACTACACGAATTACAACAACAACTACGCGCAGTCGACTGCCACATTCATCTACAGCACGGCGAACACCATGTTCACCGACCTTCCGTCGAGCGTCCCGGTCATCACATCCCAAGGCTGGGTGCAGCAGGGCACTTCCATGACCCAGTTTGACAAGTACCGGCGCGTCAACCTGAATGCGGACGGTTCCTATCTGGCAAACGCCGGAGGCCAGCACAACCTGAAGTTTGGCTGGTCGATCAACAAGCTCGAAAACAGCGTGAACAACCTGAGCTACCCTGGCGGCTACTACCGCTTCTACTGGAACCAGAGTTACACCTGCGTCACCGACCAGTGCTCGGGCAAGCAGCGCGGCACCTACGGCTACTATCGCTGGTACACATACGGCGATTATGGCGACGCGTCGAGCGAGAACCAGGGCCTCTTCCTGCAAGACAACTGGCGCATGAACAAGCACCTGACTTTGAACCTCGGACTTCGCAGCGAGCGCGAGTATCTGCCCAGCTTCGCCAAGGACACCATCGCCGCCGCTCCTCCGATCGAATTCGGCTGGGGCAAGAAGATCAGCCCCCGTTTGGGCTTTGCTTACGATCCGAAGGGTGATGGCAAGATGGTCTTCCGCGGGTCGTGGGGTTACTTCTACGACACGATGAAGTATGAAATGCCGCGCGGCTCGTTCGGCGGCGCCATCTATCTGACCTACTACTATGCGATCGACGATCCGACCATCTTCAACACCCTGAAGACTTGGGGTTACCCGAGCGATCCTTCGAAACTGCCTGGCAAGTTCTTTGAAGGCATCGACTGGCGCATCCCGTCGAACGATCCCCAGTCCTGTGAGAAGCAGGGTCTGGCCTGCACCGGCATGACGATCGATCCGGATCTGAAGCCGATGAAGCAGAAGATGATGGACTTCGGCTATGACTACAGCATCAACCCAACATTGATGGCTTCAGTGCGGTACACCAACCGCCGCCTGATCCGTACCATCGAGGACATCGGGACACTAGGCTCGGGCGGCGAAGTGTACTACATCGCCAACCCTGGCGAAGGTATCACCGTTGACGCCGGGACCTGGGAAGCCGGGTTCCCCGTGACCCCGAAAGCCAAACGCAATTACGACGCTCTCGAGTTCAGGCTCGACAAGCGCTTCGCCAAGAACTACCAGTTTGTAGCCAGCTACACCTGGAGCCGCCAGTACGGCAACTACTCCGGTCTGGCAAGTTCCGACGAGCCTGATTCTGCCGGCGTCGGCCGCACTGCTCCGAACGTCAACCGGTACTTCGATCTCCCCTGGATCGGCTACACCGAGCAGGGCAAGATGTCGGAAGGCCGCCTGGCCACCGATCGCCCGCATACGTTCAAGTTCTTCGGCGGTTACACGCTGAACAGCTTGCTCGGCAACACAACGCTTGCCCCGAACTTCGTGGTGTACTCCGGTACCCCGCTGACATCGGAAATCAACGCCATCTCCTCGGTTCCGATCTATCCGTACAACCGTGGAGACCTCGGCCGCACTCCGATCTTCCACAACATGGACTTCAACGTGATGCACGACTTCAAGCCGTTCAAATCGAACGAAAACTTGAAGCTACGGTTCGAGTTCACCGTGTTCAATCTGTTCAATACGGGCATCGTGACGAACAAATACGTCAACATGTCGCACGACGACGACAACCAACTGGACTTCGCCAGCGAAGTCGACATCTTCAAGGGCTTCAACACCCGTTCGCTGATGACGGCGCAAGGTATCCGCATCGATCCCCAGTACAACCTGGCGACCAACTGGCAGAGCCCGCGCTCGGCCCGTATCCAGCTCTCGTTCTTCTTCTAAAGAACGGGTTCAGCGGTAAAGAACCAGGGGCGGTCCTTCGGGGCCGCCCTTTCTTCTTGATTTGGTCACAATGACCCAATGCGTGCCAAACTGGACCTGTGGAGGAGCAGATTTCCCATCCCGGCGCCGGGGACGCAGCAAGCCGTGTGCAGGGTCGAGCCAAGTCCAGCGGAGTGGTCCCGGGCGACCGCCTCAGTCCTCGGGGCGGCGCGAATGAAAGCTACGCCAATGCCATGGCAGCTCTGATGGGCGACCTCAGGCGCGGCTACGATCTGGGAACGAATGGCCGGATCGTCATCGACCGGGACTCGCTTCACGAACGCAAGTCCTAATCGCTCGAACCGCTAAACTCATAGTAGTGCCCCCCGCTCGCCATAAACCCGAAGTCATGGCTCCGGCCGGATACTGGCCGCAGATTCATGCCGCCATCGAGGCGGGCGCGGACTCGGTCTACTTTGGGCTGAAGTACTTCACCGCGCGGGCCAAGGTGGGCTTCTCCATCGACGAGCTGCCCGAAGTGATGCGGACCCTGCACCGGCGGGGTGTGCGTGGATTCGTCACCTTCAACACGCTTGTCTTCGATCACGAACTCGAGGAGGCAGCCAAGGCGCTGGCGCGTATTGCCGAGGCGGGTGCCGATGCCATCATCGTGCAGGACATTGGCGTCCTGCGCCTGGCGCGGCGGATCGCGCCTGAGCTGGAACTTCATGCCAGCACGCAGATGAGCGTCACCGATGCGGAAGGGGCGCGCATGGCGGCGCGGCTGGGAGCGACGCGGGTGACTCTGGCAAGGGAACTGTCCATCGGCCAGATCGCCGAAGTGGCCCAGTCGGCGGATATTGAGCTGGAGGTTTTCGTCCATGGTGCGCTGTGCGTGGCGTACTCGGGCCAGTGCCTGTCGTCGGAGGCTTGGGGCGGCCGCAGCGCGAATCGCGGAATGTGCGCACAAGCCTGCCGGCTGCCGTACGAACTGATGGTGGACGGCGAATTGAAACCGCTTCGCGATGCCCGGTATCTGCTCTCGCCGAACGACCTGATGGCGATCAGCCAGATCCCGAAACTGGTCGGGCTGGGACTGGCGGCCTTCAAGATCGAGGGGCGATATAAGGAGTCCGATTACGTCGCCGCGGCCACCAGCGCCTATCGCAAAGCTGTGGACGACGCCTGGGCAGCCCGGCCGCTGTCCATGAGCGATGCCGAAAGGCTGGATCTGGAACAGGTCTATTCGCGCGGGATGGGGGCGCATTTCGTCTGCGGGACGAATCACCAGGCAGTCGTGACAGGGCGCGCGCCGCGGCATAGGGGCGTACGAGTTGGCGAAGTCGTACGTGTGACGGCCGCCGGCGTACTGGTCCGGCCTGGCCCGGCTCACCGGATCTCTCCCCTCAAACCCGGCGACGGCATTGTATTCGATGCCGCCGATTGGCGTAGCCCCCAGGAAGACGAAGAGGGCGGGCGCGTCTTCGAGGTTTTCGAATCGGCCGATGGAACCATCGAATTGCGGTTTGACCGGGAGGCCATCGACTGGTCGCGCATCCGGCCGGGCGATCTGGTTTGGCGAAGCGACGATCCGGCCCTGGAGCGGCGTCTGCGGGTCTACACGCAGGCCAAAGCGCCGGTGGCGCGACAACGGGTGACCGTCCACGTGACAGCCAGGCAAGGCCAGCCGATGGTGACGAAATGGACGGTGGGCAAGTTCACGGCCGAAGCCGTTTCGAGAGTGGAACTCGCCGAAGCCAAATCGCACGGACTCACTTCGGATACCCTGCGCGAGCAGTTCGGCCGCCTGGGCGGCACGCCCTATGAGTTAGGCGAGTTGACGCTGGACGCCGAAGGATCGCCGTTTGCGCCTGCGTCGTTACTCAACCAGATCCGGAGGAACGCGGTGGAGACCCTGCAACGTCTGCAAGGACTGCCGCGCCCAGCCGAAGTGCGCGATCCGGCCTCTGAGATCGAGGCGGCGTTTGCCTTCAAGGCCGAAGCCGGCGCGGGAGCCGGGCCTCTCCTGCACCTGCTCGTGCGCGCCCCGGAGCAATTGGAATCCGCGATTTTAGCGCGGCCCGCATCGCTGACGCTGGATTATCTGGATCTATATGGGTTGAAACCGGCGGTGGAGCGTGTTCTGGAGGCCGGATTGACGTGCCGGGTCGCGAGTCCGAGAATCCTGAAGCCGGGAGAAGAGAAGATCGCAGAGTTTCTGGTGCGGCTGGGCTGCCCGCTCCTGGTTCGTCCTGCGGGCCTGCTGGAGATGTTGCAGGGAAGGGAAGGCCTGGAATTGACAGGCGACTTCAGCCTGAACGCCGCCAACGCGCTATCGGCCCGGATGCTTCTGGACCGCGGCCTGAGCCGGTTGACACCCGCGCACGATTTGAACGCCGCCCAAGTGGCCGCTCTGGGAAGGCGCATTGGCGGCGCCTTGATCGAAGCTGTGGTCTATCACCATCTGCCGGTGTTCCACACAGAGCATTGCGCATTCGCCCGGTTTCTTTCGGCTGGGAAGACTTATCTGGATTGCGGGCGCCCGTGCGAGAATCATCGCGTGGAACTGAGAGACGAGCGTGGGCGGGCGCATCCGGTCCTGGCCGACACGGGCTGCCGCAATACGGTGTTCGGGGCGGAAGCGCAGCAAGCGAGCGCGCATCTGAATAGCTGGATAGACGCGGGCATTGGCCATTTTCGAATTGAGTTCACGCACGAATCGCCCGAGCAGGTTTCGGCGGTCGCCGGAGCTTTCTCGCTGGCGCTGGCGGCCCGGATCGATCGCAATGAGCTGGGCGCGCGATTGAGGCGGGCGTCGCCACGAGGCGTAACCGAAGGCAGCCTGCATGTTTCGCCCGGATACCTGGAGTTACCGGTCCTGCAATGAACAACAAGATGATCCACAAAGCCGGTCTGTTTTCGTGCCGGGACGGCGCGATCCTGCTGTGCCGCCGGCGGAAGGGTTCGCCGCTTTTGATTCTGCCGGGGGGCAAGTTGGAGCGCGGCGAAACGGCTCAGGAGGCGCTGGCAAGAGAAATTGAGGAAGAACTGGGCGAGGTGCGGGTGACGGAGCTCAACCGCATCGGGCGCTATACGGGTCCGGCAGCTAATGATAACGGTAAGACCGTGGTGATCGACCTTTTCGGCGGCACGCTCGAAGGAGTGCCGCGTCCCTGCGCCGAGATCGGCGAATTGGTCTGGTTCGGGCCCGATGGCGACCCAGCCGAACTGGCGCCCAGCCTGCGCAATTCCATCCTGCCGGACCTGCGCCGGCGTGGGTTGCTACCCCCCTCAGCCTAGGAGTTCGTCTCAAGCCGCCAGAGGCGGCACACCGCTGGCGCCTGGAGCGTCCCGACAGCCCGATGATTCAGCATCGGTCGGCGGCAGCGAGCTTGTTCCCGAACCAGCGGCGGGAAATCCAGAGCGAAACGCCTACGAGCGAGACCAGGACTGGGACCTCAACCAATGGCCCGATGACGGCAGCGAAGGCTGCACCATGGTGGATGCCGAAAGTGGCAATGGCCACGGCGATGGCCAGTTCGAAGTTATTCGAGGCGGCGGTAAATGAGAGCGTGGCCGATTCAGGGTAATTGGCCCCCAGCCTCCAACTCAACCAGAACGACACAAAGAACATCGCCACGAAGTAGACCGTCAGCGGAAGAGCGATGCGCAGGACATCGACCGGTAGTTGAACGATCATTTCGCCCTTGAGCGAGAACATCACGACGATGGTGAAGAGGAGTGCGATCAGCGTGATGGGGCTGATGCGCGGGATGAAGCGGGATTCGTACCAATCGCGTCCCCGCGCGCCTACCAGGACGAAGCGCGTGGCCATGCCCGCCAGGAAGGGGATGCCGAGGTAGATAAAAACGCTCTTGGCGATTTCACCCATTGAGATGTCCACCTTCACGGCAGTGAGTCCGAGCCGTTGCGGGAGGTAAGCGAGGAAGAAGTACGAATATGCGGAGAAGAAGAGGACCTGGAAGATCGAATTGAAAGCGACCAGTCCGGCAGCGTATTCCCGGTCACCCCCAGCGAGGTCGTTCCAGACAATCACCATGGCGATGCAGCGCGCCAGTCCAATCAGAATCAGACCAGTCATGTATTCGGGCTTGTCGCGGAGAAAGAGGATGGCCAGTCCGAACATCAAGACCGGTCCGATGAGCCAATTCTGGACAAGCGACAACAGCAGGACCTTGCGATGCTGGAAAACCTTTGATAACTCTTCATAGCGGACTTTGGCCAGCGGCGGGTACATCATCAGGATCAGGCCGGCGGCGATGGGGATTGAGGTTGTACCGGCGTTGAAACGGTTGAGGAAGGGGACGACGCCGGGGTAGGCGAAACCGAGGCCGACACCGGCGGCCATGGCGATGAAGATCCAGAGTGTCAAGTAGCGGTCGAGGAAGGAAAGGCGGGCTGCGGCTGGTTGGTTCATGAGTAATCCAGTATTTCTAGAATACTCGAAAGATGCTTCACTGGACAGGGCTTTCTGACCGTCGCCGGAAATTTCAGTTCGCCGCCGCGAAGTAGCCCCGGCGAGCCTGGACTTTCAGGTTTTTGTCTTTGGGGCGGATCTCGACCTTGCGGAATGAGCCGTCGCGCGCCGTATTCGACGAAACGTAGCCGATGGCATACTGAGTTCGCATGTCCTGTTCGATCTCTTTGTAAGTCTCGTCAAGCGTGTGGTTACGATCGACGCGGAAGATGCGTCCGCCGGTCTCGTTAGCCATTCGCTTCATGGCTCCATCGCCCGAGTAACCGGCATACAGGGTGTATCGCGGATCTTCATAGAGGATCGGAAAGACGATGGCGTCGGTTTTCAGCGCAGCCTCGATAGCCCCTTCGATCTTGATGCGGCTGCCGACGTCGACGCCGTCGGTGATGACCACCATGGCTTTCCGCCCGACTTCGTGCTTCAGCCTGTCGTTGGCAGCCAGCCAGACCGCGTCATAGAGCACGGTGCCGCGTGGGCCGCCCGGCGTGGGTACGGTAGAGGGTGTGACGACGCCACTGACGCCGGCGTTGATGCGCAATTCACGCAGGCCGCGTTCGAGCGAGGCGAGGCTTCCAGTGAGGTCCTGAAGAAGTTCGGCGTCGGCACCGAAGCTGAGGATGAAAGCCATGTCCTTGGGGCGCAGGACCTTGGCAAAGAAGGCCGACGAGGCGCGCTTCTCGACCTCAATCAGATTCTCCTGGCTGCGGCTGACATCGACCAACAGGCCGATGGTCAACGGCTGGTTGGTCTCGCGGGTAAAGTAGCGGATCTCCTGCTTCTTTCCGTCCTCATAGACCTCAACATCATCGGCCGTCAATCCCGCGGCATAGGCCCCGTGCTTGTCTCGCACGTTGAAAAAGGTGTTGACCAGTTCGACGTCGATCCGGATGACCTGGTTTTCTTCGACAGGCTCGGGAGGCTGCTTGGGAGGCTGCGCGGGCAACGGGGCGAACCCCAGGAGGAACAAAGGGACCAGACGGGACATCAACTTCACCATGCCATACTTGTTGATGCAGCCCAACGCCGGATCGTTTCCATGCGCAAAGCCGTTTCACATCTGAAGAAGTCATGCCCGGTCATGGCCGGAATCATAGAACGTTGCGGTCCGCCGAAGATTGATTACCTTACGCCGGACTTCAAGACATTGACGCGCTGCATTGTCGGGCAGCAATTGAGCGGCAAGGCGGCAAGGACGATCTACGCGCGGTTCGAGCACGCCTGCGGGCGGGCCGGGGTGACGCCGCGGTCGATCCTGGTTCTCGGTGAGGAGAATCTGCGCCCGCTCGGCTTGTCGAAGCAGAAGTCTGCATACTTGATCGACCTCGCCGAAAGGACGAAGGCCCGGCAGTTGCGATTCGACCGTTTGGAGAAAATGGGCGACGGCGAGGTGATCGAGCACCTGACGCAGGTGAAGGGCGTGGGCGTGTGGACGGCGCAGATGCTGCTAATGTTCGCACTTCGGCGCGAGGATGTTTTTCCCGTTGGCGACCTCGGGATCCGCAACGCGATCCAGAGGGCATGGCAAATGGAGGAGCCGCCGAAAGCGGCGGCCATGGAGGAGATCGCCGAGCCCTGGCGGCCGCATCGCACGCTGGCCTGCTGGTACCTCTGGCGAAGTCTCGAAAATCAGGCGGGACTATGATTCGTTCACTTTTCGTTGCGCTCTTGCTGTGCGGCGGCGCCGTCGCGCAATCATTCATCGTTCGCCAAGCCACCGTGGTTGACGGCACGGGGGCGGCCGGCCGCATCGCCGACGTGCTGGTCCAGGACGGCCGTATCGCCAAAATCGGATCAGGGTTGGACGCGCCTGCCGGGACGCCGACGATCGACGGCCGGGGCCGCACTCTTTTGCCGGGCCTATTCGATCTGCACACACACCTGCTGGCCAGCGCCGTCACCGGTGCGCAGGCCGACTGGCCGCGTACTCTCCAGGCGTACTTGCTCTCGGGCGTGACCACGGTGGCGGATATGTCCACATATCCGGAGCAGTTCGAGCCGATGCGTGGGCTCATCGCCGGCGGGCTGCCGGCTCCGCGGCTGATCCTGGCGGCGCGATTTTCATCGCCCGGTGGCCACGGATTGGAAGGCGGGCGGGGCGATTTCCATACGCAAGCCGTGCTGACGCCGCGCCAGGCGCGCGCAGCCGTGAAGAAGACTCTCGAATACAAGCCCGGCATCCTGAAGGTCTTCACGGACGGCTGGCGCTATGGCATGGACACTGACATGACGTCAATGGACGAGGCGACGCTGAAGGCCATCGTCGAGGAGGCGCACGCCGCCGGCGTGAAGGTTATCACCCACACTGTTTCTCTCGACAAGGCCAAGATCGCAGCGCGCGCCGGATCCGACATCATCGGCCACGGAGTCGGCGACGCCCTAGTGGACGCTGAATGGCTGGCGTTGATGAAGGCGAGCGGGATCGGTTACGTTTCGACGTTGGCCGTCTATGAGCCGCGGAATTTGCGCGATCTCCGGACCCCGTTCGTTCAAACGCTGCTCGATCCGACCGTTTACTCGCGTATCCAGAACACCACTGCGCCACCGCGGCCGGCCGCGGTGAAGCGCTGGGAGAATCTGCTCCACAACCTCAAGGTGGCGAAGGACTCGGGTGTAGCCGTCGGTCTGGGCACCGACGCCGGCATGGGCGGAGCATATCATGGCTGGTCAACGCTGCGCGAACTCGAACTGGCGGCTGCCGCCGGGCTGACGCCGATGGAAGCGCTCACGGCGGCGACATCAGGCAGCGCCAAATTGTTGGGCATCGCCGACCGCGGCGTGATTGCCCAAGGCAAACTCGCCGATATGGTGCTGGTTGCCGGCAAGCCGCACGAGTCGATCGCCGACATTTTCAAGATTGAGCGCGTCTGGCTGGGCGGTGTCGAACAGAGCCGCGAGCCGGTGAGGGGCGTGGAACCGCCGCCGTTCGCGCCAGTCGAGTTGCCTGTGATGCTGGACGATTTCGAATCTCAGGATGGCCGCAGCCGGATCTCCACACTGTGGGTCAACCGGACCGACTTTGGCCATGACCACACGAACATGGTCTATCAGCGCGTGGCGCGCGAGCAGGGTGGCCATGCGCTGCACGTCACAGTTGTCATGGCAGACAAGGAGAAGCCCCTGGCATCCATGGTGCTGCCGCTGAGCAAGGGCGCCATTCTGCCCGCGGACCTGACGCCTTACAGGTTCCTCGACTTCGAGGTCCGCGGCGAGGGAGACTACCGGTTTGAGCTTGAGCGGCCCGGACTCGGCGCACGCATGTCGCCGTTCAGCGCGACGCCAAAGTGGTCCAAGGTGCGCATCGGCCTCGGAGATCAGCGGGCGACGGCTCTGGTTTTCAACGTCGAACGGGCGCCCGGCGAAAAGGCATGGCTGGAAATCGACAATTTGCGTCTCGTCCCCCGCTGATCGCGGCCATCGAGCGCCATACGCCGTATGATGCGCACGAGGCCTCGATGCGCACGCGCATACTTGAATTCGTCCAGTCGCACGAGGATTGCTTCGAGCGCTCCCAGAAGGCCGGGCACGTGACAGGATCGGCGTGGATCATCGATACCAAACGAACCCACGCCCTGCTCACCCATCACGCCAAGTTGAACAAATGGCTCCAGCCTGGCGGGCATTGCGATGGCGATGGCGACGTTGCTCGCGTGGCGTTGCGCGAAGCGCACGAGGAAACAGGCCTGCCGGGCCTGCGGCTTTGGAACGATTCGATCTTCGACGTCGATGCCCACGAAATCCCTGCACGAGGGGCCGAACCGGCACACATCCATTACGACATCCGCTATCTGATCCAAGCCGATCGCGGCATTCCGCTCAAACTGAGCGACGAATCGCACGAGCTGCGCTGGGTTCGTTTGGACGAGATCGGCAAGCTCAACACGGACGCGTCCGTCCTGCGGATGGTGGCTCGAACGCTGTCGCTATAGCGGTTCCTGCATCGTCATGCAGTGCAGCGTGCCGAGGCCCAGCACAAGATCAACAGCGTGAATCCCGATCACCTCTCGTCCTGGGAACAACCGCGCCAGAATGTTCAGTGCGGCGCGGTCATTCGGATCGTGGAAGGTGGGCACAAGAACCACTTCGTTCGCGATGTAGAAGTTCGCATACGACGCAGGCAGCCGCTGGTCGTCGTAGTAGACGGGCTTCGGCATAGGCAGTTGGACGACTTTCAAGCTCACGCCGCGCTCGTCCTTGGCCTGGCGCAGGATATCGTAGTTCTCGCGCAGCGGCGCGTAGTTCGTCTCCGCATGATCCTGCTCGTACGTCGCGACAACGGTATTGCGCGAAACGAACCGGGCGATGTCATCGACGTGGCCGTGTGTGTCGTCGCCGGCGATGCCTCGGTTGAGCCAGATCACGTTTGACGCGCCCAGCCACCCGTCGAGCAGCGCCTCGATCTGGCCGCGTTCGAGACCCGGATTGCGCTGCTGCATGTCGCTAAGTAGACACTCCTCGGTGGTCAGCAGCGATCCCGCTCCATTCACGTCGATCGAACCGCCTTCCAACACGACGCGGCGGCCAGAGAAATCAGGAAAGACATCCGGCGTCTTGGCCAGCTTTGCCGCCCTGTGTCCTGCATCGTCGTCCGCGCGCCAATTCTTGTACTTGGCCCAACCGTTGAAGTGCCACTTCACGGCGACCTTCGTGTGGTCGGGACCGAGCACCCACGTCGGCAGGAAATCGCGCGTCCAACTCCGGTTGGTCTCCACTTCAAACAGGTTGACGGAATCGTTCCATGCGCCCGCTTTCTTCAGCAGCGCGCGCACTGCCGCCCTGCCCTTCAACGGAACCAGGATGTTCACCAGTTCGTGCCGCGAGAGGATACGAACGATTTCGGCGTAGAGATGCGGGATCGGTTCGAACTTGCCGGGCCAGTCGGTTCGTTCGTGCGGCCAGGCGAGCCATGTCGCCTTGTGCGGCTCCCATTCGGCGGGCATTCGGAAGCGGGGAAGCGCGCTCATGACATCACTCCTTGCTCCAGCGGTCGGCGATGGGCGAATAGAAGTCGATGCGGCGGTCGCGGAAGAAGGGCCAGTTTCGCCGGACCTCCTCGATGCGCGCCGGGTCGCACTTGACGATGAGGATCTCCTCGTCCTGGTGAGGGGCGCCGGCGACGACAACGCCGAAGGGATCGGCGACAAACGAGTTGCCCCAGAATTCGAGACCAGCGTCCGGTGTACCCTCAAAACCTACGCGGTTCACTGCGGCGACGTAGAGGCCATTGGCGATGGCGTGGCTGCGCTGGATGGTGCGCCAGGCGTCAAGTTGCGACGGCCCGTATTGCGCTTTCTCGTGCGGGTGCCAGCCGATGGCTGTGGGGTAGAAGAGGATATCGGCGCCCTGCAGCGCCGTCAGCCGCGCGCCTTCGGGATACCACTGGTCCCAGCAAACCAGCACGCCGACGTTGGCGAAGGGCGTTTCAAACACCTTGAATCCAAGATCGCCCGGAGTGAAGTAGAACTTCTCGTAGTAGAGCGGATCGTCCGGAATGTGCATCTTCCGGTAGATGCCCATCAGGGTGCCATCCGCGCCGATGACCGCGGCGGTGTTGTGATACAGCCCCTTGGCGCGCTTCTCGAATAGCGACGCGATGATGACGATGCCAAGCTCTTTGGACACCTGTCCGAGCGTCCTGGTGGATGGTCCGGGGATGGTTTCGGCGAGATCGAACAGCCGCGCGTCTTCCTCGCGGCAGAAGTACTGCGAGGTGAAAAGCTCCTGCAGGCAAACGATCTGTGCGCCCCTGGAAGCGGCCTCGCGAACACGCAAAACGGCCTTTTCCAGGTTCTCTCGCGGGTCGGGCGAGCAGGTCATCTGGACCAAGCCTGCGGTGAACTGGCTGCGAGATAGTGCGGGCATACCTTACGATTGTTCCATATATGCTTGTGCGCAGACTCCTGACGGTTTTCCTCCTCATCGCATTCCTGGCCCTGGGTGCGGTCACCCCACCCAAGGAGCATTTCGGCTTCGCGCCTGGCGATGATTACAAGCTGGCCGACTACGTTCAGGTCGCGTCGTATTTTAGAAAACTCGCCACCGAGTCCGGGCGCATCAGAGTGGAGGAGTTCGGCAAGAGCAGCGAGGGCCGGCCCATGCTGGTTGCCTTCATCAGTTCTGAAGCCAACATCAAGCACCTCGAAAGATGGAAAGAGATCAACCGCAAACTGGCCTTGGGTTTGGCCACCGCCGAGGAAGCTGAGCGGTTCGCGCGCGAGGGCAAGGCGATCGTCTGGATCGATTCGGGCCTACACTCAACCGAGGTCGCCCCCGTGCAACACGCGCCCCGCCTCGCCTATCGCATGCTCACCGACGAAAGCGAGGAGATCCGCAAAATCCGCGCCAACGTCATCCTGATGCAAGTCCCAGTGATCAATCCTGACGGTCTTCAGATGACCGCGGACTGGTACAAGAAGAACCTGGGGACACCACACGAACTCGCTTCATTGCCGTGGCTCTATCAGAAGTACTCCGGCCACGACAACAACCGCGACTACTTCATGATGAACCTGCCCGAGACGCGCGCCGTGAGCCGGATGCTGTTTCAGGAGTGGTTCCCCCATATTGTCTACAACCAGCACCAGTACGCTCCGTTTCCGGCACGGATCTTCATCCCGCCTTACTCTGAACCACTGAACCCGAACATCCAGCCAGCCGTGATGGAAGGCATCAATCTGATCGGTAGCGCAATGAGAGAACGGTTCCTGCGGGAGAGCAAGCCGGGCGTGGTCAGCTACATCTCATTCGACGCCTGGTGGAACGGCGGGTTGCGCTCAGCTCCGGCGTTTCACAATATGCATGGCATCCTGACCGAAACATCTGGCTATGTCTATGCGACGCCTTACGAAGTGAAGCCTGCCGAGATTCCTGCCCGTTTCTCTACCGGGATCCCGGGGCGCGAACCTTCGGTCTTCTATCCGATGCCTTGGAAAGGTGGCAGGTGGGCGCTGAATGATGCCGTCGAATACATGCTCACCGCCGACATGGCGATTCTGAACCTGGCAGCCAGACAGCCCGACTACTTCCTGAAGAAAGCCTGGTCGATGGCCCGCGCGCAGATCGAGGCGGGCCAAAAGAGCGGCCCTTACGCCTATGTCATCGCGCCCGGCCAGCACGATCCGTCCGCTGCCATCGAAATGGTGCGAAGGCTGCAGATGGCCGGCATTGAAGTGCATCGGGCCACGGGCGGATTCACTGCGGGTGGCAAGCTCTACCCCGCCGGCACGCTGGTGGTCAAGACCGCGCAGTCCTTCCGCGGCTATCTGGTGGATCTCATGGAACCTCAAAAATACCCTGAAATCCGCGCAGGTGAATCGGGACCGGTGAAGCGGCCGTACGACCTTGCCGGTTGGACTCTGAGCTACCAGATGGGCGTGATGGTGGACCGGATCGATTCGAACTTCGACGCTGAGCTCTCAAAACAGGACCTGATGGCCGTACCCGAACCTGTTCTTGATTACAAGCAGAACGCGGGGTTCATCGCGCTGGCGCGCGCCTTGAAGGCGGGTAGACTCATCTGGCGGACCGGCGGCGGCGCGTTCCTTGAAACGAAGTCGGACATGGCGAAATGGGAGCTGGCAATGCCCAAAGTGGGCCTGTATGCGCCATGGACGGCCAATAGCGACACCGGCTGGACGGCCTGGGTGTTGGACGCCTATGAGATCCCTTTCACTGAACTGCGCAACGACCGGATCAAGCAGGGCGGGTTGCGGGCGGGCTTCGATGTCATCATCCTGGCCCAGCAGTCCGTGCAATCCATCCTGCATGGCCAGCGGTCAGGCGGGCGGCGCGTCAGCGGTGCCTTCGGGACTGCCGAGAAGAGCCAGCCAAGGCCGGAGCACGTGGGCGGCATCGGAATCGCGGGTGTTCGAGCACTGGAGGAGTTCGTTCGTTCGGGTGGAACCTTGGTGGCTCTCGACTCGGCTGGTGATCTACCCGCGGAGATGTTCGACATTGGTGTGCGCGCTTCGTTACGCGCAGGCGCCGGACCGAATGATTGGTCGTGCCCGGGCTCGCTGCTGAGGGTGACGGTCGATCCCTCGCATCCACTCGGTTTTGGGATGCCTGCTGCTGCGATTGTCACCTCGACCGGCGGGCAGGCCTATGATTTGACACTGCTCAGCGAATACAACAGGGGCGATCGTGAAGCTGCGGCGGTGGTGAGCTACGCCAAGCAGAATCTGCTGGCCAGTGGATGGTTAAGCGGCGAGCAGGCTGCCGCGGGCCGCCCGGCGATGGTCGAGGCGCGGATGGGCCAGGGCAGGGTAGTGCTGTTCGGGTTCAGGCCGCAATTCCGGGGCCAGTCGTTTGGGACATTCAAGCTGCTTCTAAACGCGATCTATCTTTCGTCGTCCAAGCCGCTGTAGCCTGCTTCCGCGCCGTTCGGCGATGGTCCAGATACAGCTTTGCGCAACAGATCCGGCGATCCAGCGCATGTCTCCCGCCAAGCAGTACCGTGCCTCGACTCATTTCAGTTTGCACTCTGCGTGAGATTAAAATCAGTAGAATCATATAGATAAAGATAATATTTTTAGAACCGCATGAAGTCTGGTACTATGACTTTGCGCACCTGTAATGGTACTTCTTCTCCATTGGTACTGACGTGACGTGTTTCTAGGATGAATTGAGGCGGCCTCTGCCACCTGAGGAGCACATTGTGAGACTCAGTCTCAAGTTCGTGTTGGCTTTAGCCATGCTGGCCGTCATTGGAACAGCCTCGGCGGCCACGCTCGATTTCATCTTCCTGACTGAAACCGGCTCGGCAGGATCGGCCGGCAATGTCCGCACTTTTACAAACGGCGCAGTGACGGTCACTGTCACGTCCTACAGCCTCTGGCAGGGCAGCAGCACGGCTCTGTTTGAGTCTGCCGCAACCGGCCAGTGGGATTATGGCCTCGGTGTGGACAACGGGTATGAGAGCAGCGATCCTCCTTACCAGCACTCAGTCGACAACGCCACTGGCTATACGGATTTCCTCCTGCTCGAGTTCAGCTCTCCGGTCACTCCGCAACTTCTTGCGGTCTACCAGTTTTTCGATAGCGACTTCGACTATTGGACCGGGAACATTGCGTCTTCGCTTACCGGTCTACAATTGAGTTCGCTGTCAGCCTTCGCAATGGGTTCGTCGAACGCCACCGCCCCGCAGGGCTACCGTTTCGCTGATCTCTCCAGCCAGGGGGCTGTGAGCGCGCTCCTGCTCGCGGCGGATCTGAGCGGTTCCGACGATATCTTCAAGGTCGCCGGCCTGCGGGTGGATTATTCACCTCCGCCCCCGGAAGTGCCCGAGCCTGCTTCCTACGCCACCATGGGCGGCGCTCTGCTCGGACTCGGGTTGTTCGCCGCGCGCCGCCAGCACCGGTCTAGGTGACAGTAACCATAGTCTTCACCGGCGGATAGCACGACCTCGATGATGCAGGGCCCTGCCGAAAGACCGGGCCTTTGCCATTTGATCGCCTTTGCGCCCGAGCCTCCCGACAAACCACGGATCATCGGGCTCGGAATCCGCTTCAGACTCAGTCCGGCTGGTCCGGAGCACCGGTTCCAGGCCAATTAGCATTGAGAATGGCGCGCCGCCGCCCCAGACCCGTCGGGCGTTCGCGGGAATGAATGAGTAAGATAGTGCCCATGCTCCCCGCTCTCTTGGTCTTGCTTAGTGTCCAGCCCAACCACCTGCCGGCAAACCTGCCCCCCGAAATCTACGCCTGGTTCTGGACTGCCGACGAGTTCGCGCCCGGCGGTGCGGAGCGTTTCCTGGACAGGGTTGTCTCCACGTCAAATTACGGATTGCTGACGACAAGTCTGCGCGTCCCCTCTCGCCAGATCACCGACCCCGACGTCCACCAGCACGTCAAGCAAGCCGTCGTCGCCGCCCATCAGCGCGGTCTCCGCGTGGCCTTCGATCTCGACCCGCGTCTGGCCCGCATGGCATTCCAAAAGGCCCACCCCGACCAACTCCAGTGGATGCTCCGCGTCCGCAAGGTCCCCAACTCCGGCGGCGAAATCGCCATCCCTTCGGTGCCGCTGGAAGACCACATGACCGGCGGCGGAGGTGAATATGAGCGCCTCTCCGGCAAGCTGCTCGGCGTCTGGTCGGCTACTCCCCAGGGCCTGAGCCGCATCACTGATGGCCTCCAGATCACCGAAGAATCGGCCGCCCGCGTCAGCCTCAGGGCCCCGGCCGCACCGGGCAGCCTCGTGATCGCCGTGGCCTTCGAATACCGCACTCCGGATGCTTATGCCCCGTCGCTCAGCGATTTTCAGGAAGCTATCTTCCGACAGTGGAGCGACGTCCCGCTCGACGGTGCCATGAAAGATGAGTGGGGCTTTCCCCCCACCCGCGGCAACGGAGCCAGAGACGGCGACTTCTGGTATTCGTCCGCACTCGCCTCTGCCTACCGCGCCGCTGGTGGAGGCGAGTTCGTCGAGGACGCGATCCTCATGGCCACGGGCCTTGGCGGAGACCGCCCGCAGCGCCTGGATGCCATTAACCGCTACATGCGTCTGATTCTTGAAAAGAACGTCGCCATTGAGCAGCAGTTCTACGAAATCACCAAGCGCACCTTCGGCCCCGATGCCTTCACCGGCACTCACGCAACCTGGGGGAATTACCCCGCCGGCGACATCTTCAAGAACGGTCTGGACTGGTGGCAGGCTACCCGGGACTATGGCCAGACCGACGAGGGTTGGCCACTGCCCATCCGCACTTCGCTGGCCAAGAAAATGGGCCGCCCTGTCTGGTACAACCAGTACTACAACGCCGAGCCGGCTCCGTACTTCTCCGAGCTCTGGCGCAACGCGTCAGCCGGCGGACGCGTGAACGTGCACCCGCTTTACCCGCGCGACGTCGGCCACGTTGACCAGGGGGCTTTCCTGTCTGACCCGGCCTTCCGCCGTGCTCAGTCTCGCGTCCGGTTGCTCAGCTACTTCGCCGCCGCCCCCATCGATTGCCCCGTCGCCGTCGTCTTCGGCCATGCAGCCGCGCTCAATTGGGTCACCCCGCATTTCGCCGATTTAGGACTGGATGTCGCCGAAGATCTCCGGCGCCTGGGCTACCTCGCCGACATCATCCCGTCCAGCGAGATCGCCAACGGCTCGCTACGCATCGAAGAGAACCAGGTCCGTTACGGCGCCCAGCGCTACCGCGCCCTCATCTTCCTCAACCCCATGTTTGAACCCGACGCCACGATGCGCTTTCTGACTGAGGCTGCCCACTCCTCTACCCACATTTGGCTCCGCGGCTCGCAGCTCGACTCGGTACGGGAGTTCCACTCCGCCGCTCAGGTGGCCACTGTGCTCCAGGGTTTTTACAAGCCCCACGACGTCCCGGCCACGCTTTCCCGCCTCACTGACGGCTCCTGTGTCCTGGTCTCCGGCTCTCAGAACCGCGAAGGCGATCCGATGCGGCAGCGCTTCCACTGCGGCCGCTGGCCGGTTGAGTTCGAGGCCACAGGCGTGTTCGCCATCCGTCTTACCTCACGCGGCGAGATCGACCGCCTAGCAGCGTCGGAGTTGAAATCGCTCACTGTCAACGGAACGGAGTACCCGATTGCAAGGCCGGTTGACCTGGCCGTCTGGCACGACGCCGCCGGCGTCTGGCAGGGCGTGATACAGGGCTCCGAACAGCCCTCAGGGCCCATCGGCGCTTGGGTCAGGCACTGGCAGCGCATCGAACCCAACCCCACTCCCCGTTAGCTTTGTGCCTGATGCATCCGGGCTGCGACCCTGTGCCGGAACCACCTCGCCGGGGTTACTTGGCGCGGCGGAGTCTGGCGGGCGAATGCGGCGGCGGAGAAATCACCAGCAGGCGATATGCGGATAAAAACTTGTGCGCACCTTTGTGTTTCTGCGAACCGGAGCGCGCCGGATTCGTATTTCAAAGACAGCAACGAAGAGTGAAGGAGACGACTTGAATCATGTCTGCCCTGCTGCGCGACCTTCGATTTGCGATTCGTTCACTTGCCCGAGCCCCGCTGTTCACCGCCGTAGCCGTGTTGTCGCTGGCGCTTGGCATCGGCGCAACCGCGTCCATCTTTTCAGTGTTTGACCAGGTGTTACTGCGCTTACTGCCTGTGGCTGACCCCCAGTCGCTAGTCGCGATCGCCACGCGGGGGTCCCACACCGGCAGCAACCGCGGCCGGAACGCCCTGTCCTATCCCATGTACAAGGACTATCGCGACCGTAACCAGGTCTTCCAAGGTGTGCTCTGCCGGCGGGGCGAGGTGGTGAACCTCGGTTTCGAGGGTTCCATAGAGCGTGTTCCAGGGGAGCTCGTTTCCGGCAACTATTTTGAAGTGCTGGGCATCCGTCCGGCGCACGGGCGCCTGTTTACGGGTTCGGATGAGACTGCACCCGGAGCGAACCCGGTGGCAGTGCTGAACTTCGATTTCTGGCGGACCCGTTTCAAGGCCGACTCGAGCGTCATCGGCAAGGCAGTACGCATCAACGGCTACCCCATGACCATCGTGGGCGTGGCCGCGCCAGGCTTCGACGGGGTGTCGCTCGGCTACCGCCCGGCTGTTCATATCCCAGTGACGATGAAACGGCAGGTGACACCGTCGTGGGACGCGCTCGACGACAGGCGCAGCCGCTGGGTGCAGGTTCTGGCACGCCTGAAGAAAGGTGTCACTATCCGCGAAGCAGAAGCCTCCATCCGTCCGCTGTACAGCCAGATCATCAACGCCGAGGTACGGGAAGCCGCCTTCTCCAACGTGCCGAAATATGGGCGAGAGCGGTTCCTTAGCTCATACGCCATCGCGCTTCCTGCTGGACAGGGCAGCGACTCGGGCATGCGGCGCCACATGGAGACGCCGATGAACGTCATGATGTGCCTGGCTGGCCTGGTGCTGCTGATCTCGTGCGCGAATGTTTCGAATCTGCTGGTGGCCCGCGCGGCGGGCAGGCAGAAGGAGATGTCAGTTCGTTTGGCGCTGGGCGCAGGGCGTGTGCGCATCGTCTCACAGCTGCTTGTCGAGAGCGTTCTACTGTCGCTGGCGGGTGGTACGCTTGGACTGCTCGTCGCCCGCTGGACCACCGAATGGCTCCTCGTCTTCGCACCCGACGACCAGGTCCGTCTGGCACTTTCTTCCGAAATCGACCCGCGGATCCTTGGATTCACGATTGCGGTTTCCATCGCGGCGGCATTCCTCTTTGGACTCCTGCCGGCGCTGCAACTGTCGAGTACCGATCTGGCGACCACGTTTAAGGAGCAGTCTGGAGGGGCCGGAGCCGGGCACGGCGGACGTCTCCGGCGCACCCTGGTCGTGGCGCAAGTGGCCTTGTCATTTGCACTGCTGGCAGGCGCCGGGCTGTTCGTTCAGAGCCTGCAGAACCTACGCCTGACTGACCCCGGGTTCAAGGCAACCAACCTGGTTCGCTTCAAGCTCGATCCGACACTGAGCGGCTATGACACGTCCCGCGCCAAGCAGTTCTACCGCCAACTGCGCACCCGGCTGGAGGCGATCCCAGGCGTCTCCGGCGCTGGTCTTGCAGCGGTCGCAATATTGGACCGATCCAACTGGGATTCGACAGTGACCGTCGAGGGGTATCGGGCGAAGGATGGCGAGGACATGAACCCGCACTTCAATGCCGTCTCGCCCGGCTACTTCAAAACGATGGGGATCGCGCTGGTAGCCGGCCGCGAGTTTGACATGCGCGACTCAGAGGGCGCTCCCAGGGCAGGAATCGTGAATGAGACCTTCGCCAGACGATACTTCGGCGACCGCAGCCCAATTGGCTATCACTTCGGCTTTGGAGCAGGCACGAACGTGAAGCTCGACATTGAGATTGTGGGTGTGGCCAAGGACGTAAAGTACGAAGAAGTGAACGAAGAACCCCTGCGCCAGGTCTTTGTCGCCAGCGATCAGGGTGAGGGGAGTTCGTCGATGACGGCCTACGTCAGGTCGGAACTGCCGTCGACCCAGATGTTCCAGTTGTTGCGGCGTGAATTGGGCCAGATGGACGCGAGTGTCCCCCTGTTCGACATGAACACCATGGAGAACCAGTTGGACGTCTCTTTGTCTATCGAGCGTTTCATGGCCTTCCTGGCTGGCGTTTTCGGGTTCCTGGCCACAGCTCTGGCAATCGTGGGGCTCTATGGCATCTCTACGTTCAACGTCGCGCGGCGAGCCAAGGAGATCGGTATCCGGATGGCGCTGGGTTCGGACCGTAGCCGTGTAATCCGGATGGTGCTAAGCGAAGTGGCTGCTCTGTCGGCACTCGGTGTCGCAATTGCCCTGCCGCTGGCGTTGTGGTTCGGCAAGTTCCTTCAGAGCCAGTTGTACGGCGTTCAGGCCCGCGACCCTCTGACGCTCGCCGCCGCGGCGCTGGGCCTTGGCGCTGTCTCGATGCTGGCCGGCCTGGGACCGGCCTTGCGGGCCAGCCGCACCGACCCGATGAACGTTCTGCGGTTTGAATAGACATGAATTGCGGCCCGCGCGTGGAACAAGCGGAAGGCCGATTTCGTTTCTATCCATGAGGGCGGAATTCACGCCGTCCGCAGGCAACAGACGACTCGGGAGGCGACAATGTACTGCACCGATTGTGGTTACCAAATGCAATCCACCGAGGTGTATTGCGCGCAGTGCGGACACAAGGCGGGCACAGCGGCCGGGCAGACGGGCAGCAGCAAGCAACCGCCGCAGCCGAGACTGATGCGCTCGATATCGGATAAGAAGATCGCCGGCGTCTGCGCCGGACTGGCGCGTCAGTACGATTGGGACGTGACGCTGGTGCGGCTGGCTTTCTTACTTGGAATCGTCTTCCATGGGATTGGCCTGCTGGTCTACATCCTGGCCTGGATCACCATGCCTCGCGACGACATGGCGCCGGTGCAAGCCAACTACGGCATCTGACGCCTTGTGTTCTGCCTACTCCCAGGGAGGCGCAATGTGGCCACGGTCCCGGCCTTCGACGCGGTCGTAGATGTGCTTCCCGTTCGTCGTGCCGAGCCCGTCGTTGTAGTATTGCGTCGTGCCCAACTCCGCACTCAGGGCTTCAACGAAGGTGTGCAATCCCTTGAGGTGCTCCGCCAGCGCCGGCGTCTTCCTTCCGCTTGGGGTGAGGAAGATCTTTTGGAATCCCAGATCGGTTAACTTAGCAATTTCATCGCCAACCGCCAGGCCACATTCGGCAATTGCGGCCGCGCCCGACTCGGCCTCGTGGAGCAGGGCCGCGAATCCCTGCCGCCGCACGATGGTTCCCGTGGCGCCGGGCTTGGTGTCGAAGCCTGCAGAGGACAGTGCCTGCACTTGGGCGCTATATTTCGGAGCCTTGGGTTGTTCGCGTTTGAAGAACATGGCAATGAGGAAACTCCCTTCCATTATAGGGCTGGTAGAATAGGGACCAAGCGCGTGGTGCGCCGTTTGCGCCCACGATTCATGGCCCCCTGTCCGAGCCGGAAGTGCTCCGGATGCGCCGCCGGCCGAAGGTGTCCAGGCGGTTTCCCGATCTAGCGGGGCCTGACTAGGAAAGGAAGGCCCGATGGCCCTGACAATCGCCGGAATCGTAATCCACCCCAAGTTCACTCCAAAGCACGACCCCAACTTCGCCGCCGCCGCCCTCTTCGAACGGGCCTACCTTGAATTGGCCGCCCGGACGGGCTCAGTCCCGCTGGTTCTTTCCCTCGAGCGCACCGGCGGCTCAATCTCACGCTTTGAGACCGTCGTCATCCCCCCTTCTGCTGGTTATCTCGAAGCCACGTTGCTGCGCATTGAGCGCATTGCAAAATTTCTGCTGTGGCAGCGTGGCGGGCACACGCTTTATTGCGGTGGCCCAGCGGAGATTGGCGAGCACCTGGCCAAGGCATATTCGCCCGTCGGCGACCGCGCTTTCGACTATGACTTCATGACGGGCGTCTATGAACAGCCCTTCGCCGTGAAGTACTGCGACGCCGCGGCCGCGCCCAATGCCCGCGAGACCGGCATCGCCCTGGGACGGCATCTCGACGGCTGCCGCGTTGGCTTCGATCTCGGTGCGAGCGATCGAAAAGCCAGCGCCGTCATCGATGGCGAGGCGGTGTTCAGCGAAGAGGTCGTTTGGGACCCGCGCAATGCCACCGATCCGGATTACCACTATCAGGGCGTGATGGATTCCATCCGCCGCGCCGCGAAACATCTGCCGCGCCTGGACGCGGTGGGCGGCAGCGCCGCCGGCGTCTATATCAACAACCGGCCGCGCGTTGCGTCGCTTTACCGCGGCGTGCCAAAGCCTGAATTTGAGGCCAACATTGCACCCATGTTCGAGCGCATGGGCAAGGAGTTGGGCGTCCCGTTTGAAGTCGTGAACGACGGCGAAGTAACGGCGTTGGCCGGCTCCATGTCGCTCGGTGAGAATCCGGTCCTCGGCCTGGCGTTCGGTTCGAGCCTGGCCGCCGGTTACGTCAACCGCGAAGGCAACATCACGGGCTGGCTGAACGAACTCGCCTTTGTGCCCGTGGACTATCGCGCGGGCGCGCCCGTAGATGAGTGGTCCGGAGACGGCGGCTGCGGCGTGCAGTACTTCAACCAGGTCGGCGCAAATCGTATCTCAACCGCCGCCGGCATCAAGTACGCTGGCGGCCAACCGCTGCCGGAACGCCTTGTCGAATTGCAGAAACTGATGGCGGCCGGTAATCCGGTGGCGGCCGAGGTTTATGACACGATTGGCGTCATGCTCGGTTACGGCATCGCCCACTATGCGACGTTCTACGACCTGAAGAACATCCTGGTGCTGGGTCGCGTGACCACTGGCAAGGGCGGCGACATTCTGCTCGAACGCGCTCACCAGGTGCTTCAGGCGGAGTTCCCAGAACTCGCCAGCCGCATTTCGGTCGCGCTGCCTGACGAAAAGGCGCGCCGTGTCGGACAGTCGATCGCCGCTGCCAGCCTGCCCGCTTTGAGAGCGTAGGAAAGGAGAATTTGGACATGATTGAATTGAAGGCGAAGACCTCGGAGATCTGGGCGCCCGATGGCGCTTCTGTGGAAACCGCGCTCAGCCGCACCACCCATCTTTCCATCGCCGCCCACCAGGACGACATTGAAATCATGGCACTGGACGGCATCATGAAGGGATTTGGCCTCGACGACAAGTGGTTCGGCGCCGTAATTGTCACCAACGGCGCGGGATCACCGCGCGACGGACTGTATGGCCGCTACTCTGATGCCGAAATGATGACGGTCCGCCGGCTCGAGCAGAAGAAGGCCGCCTTTGTTGGCGAATACTCGTTTGTGGCGTTCCTTGATCATCCCAGTTCCGTGGTGAAGAACGGATCGAATCCCGATCCGGTGGCCGACATCAAGGCGATTCTCGAAGCGTCGAAGCCCGAGGCCGTCTACACCCATAATCTGGCCGACAAGCACGACACCCACGTCGGCGTCACGCTGCACACCCTGCGAGCCATCCGGTCGATGGCCGCTGCCGATCGTCCAAAGAAGGTGTTCGGATGCGAAGTCTGGCGCGACCTGGATTGGATGACTGATTCCGACAAGATCGCCTTCGAGTTCAACGAACACGAGAACATCGCCGCCTCCCTCGTCGGCGTTTTTGACTCGCAGATCGCGGGCGGCAAACGCTACGACCTGGCCACCCTGGCCCGCCGGCGTGCCCACGCGACCTATCATCAAAGCCACTCGGTCGACGCCGCCCAGATGCTCAACTTCGCCATGGACCTGACTCCGCTCATCGAGAACGACGACCTTGACCCCACCGTCTATGTCGAAGGCTACGTCAACCGCTTCCTCGACGAAGTTCGGTCGCGCATCAGTAAGCTGTCCTGATTCGGATAAGATTGAAGCCTATGCAGCCCAAACTCGAACTTGCAGCCATCACCGACGAATTCACGCCCGATCTCGAAAAAGCCCTCGACGCCATGGCTGCCATCGGCATGACAGGCGCCGAACTTCGAGTCCTCTGGGGCAAGAACATCATGGACCTCACTGACGACGAAGTGAAACGCGCCGTGGACGCCGTGAAATCCCGCGGCATGCATGTGCTCGGACTGTCGTCACCGATCCTGAAGTGTGTCCTGCCGGGCGATCACCAACTTGATACCCGGTTCCAGCAGGATGCCTTCGCCTCAAAACACACCTTCGACGACCAGCCCAAGCTGGCCGATCGCGCCTTCGAACTCTGCGAGATGACAGGAGCCAAGTTCATCCGCGTTTTCTCCTACTGGCGCACGCTTCAACCCGAACGCTGCCACGACGCCATCTGCGAAGGTGTCCGAAAGCTGGCCGATCAGGCCAAACCGCAGGGCGTCATCATCGGCATTGAGAACGAACATGCCTGCAACGTCGGCACGGCGGCCGAGGCGCTGCGGATTCTCGACGCCGTTCAGCATCCCAACCTGAAACTGGTCTGGGATCCGGCCAACATGCTCGTTGGCGGCGAGGATCCGTATCCGGCCGGCTATGATCTGCTGCCGATTGACCGCATCGCCCATGTCCATGCAAAGGACTGCCACATGGAGGGCCATAAGCCCGTTTGGGGTCCGCTCGGCACGCGCCGTGTCGATTGGAAAGGCCAAATCTCGGCCTTGCTGCGCGACGGATACACTGGCGCCGTGAGCCTGGAAACGCACTGGGCCGGCCCGAACAACAACAAATTCGAGGCTAGCGTCATCTGCGGCTGGAATCTTCGCGGCCTCCTGGCGGCGTAAACACATCCAGGTTGCTGTTACCCGGACCCCTGTTTGAAGCGTCAAATAGGGGTCCATCTCTTTTCTGGTATCCTGATGCGCAACACCGGGTCTGTCAGAGGCCCCCCGGAAGGATGACGTGAAGCTTCGCCCTATCGCCGCCATCATTGTCATTGTCTGTCTCGCCGCCAGCGCCGTGTTCGCATTCCAGCGACGCGGGGGAGGGCGCCGCGCCTGGGACATCTTCCGCGACTCCAACGAACCCCTCGTCCTGCCCTCCGACGCCAGTGAGAAGAACGAATTCAACTTTGCCCGTCTGCGCTACACCAATGTCCGTGCCTCCGGCACGTGGGCGGCGCGCGGCTCCTGGTCGGTCGACTATCCGAAAGCAGACCGCCAGTTCCTCATGGGTGTGCGCCGACTATCCCGCCTCAACACCCATTCGATCGAAACAGTAGTCGACCTGTTCTCGGACGAGATCTTCAATTACCCCTTCGTCTACGTCGTCGAGCCGGGCCACTGGAACCTCTCCGGGAAGGAGGCGGCCAAACTGCATGAGTACATTGAACGCGGCGGCTTTCTCATGACCGACGATTTCCATGGGACTTTCTCGTGGTCCAACTTCATGGCCAGTCTGTCTCGCGCATTCCCAGGCGCCAGCGTCGTCGAAATTCCTTCCGATGATCCGATCTTCCACGTCGTCTACGATCTCGACCAGCGCTTCCAGGTGCCCGGCATCGTCAATTACCCCTTCCAGCAAACCCACGAATACGACGGCTTTGAACCCCGCTGGCGTGCCCTGCGCGACTCGAAAGGGCGCATCGTCGTCGCCATCTGCCACAACATGGATCTCGGCGACGCCTGGGAGTGGGCCGATCATCCTGAATACCTAGAAAAGTATGCCTCGCTCGCCTACCGCGTAGGCATCAACTACATCATCTACTCCATGACGCACTGACCAGAAAATGTTCGAACTCCTCTTCAAATACCCGGCCGTCGTCTTTAGTAAGGGGGAGTTCGTCTTCGGCCGCGCCTGGCCGCTCTGGCTGCTCGCCGCGCTCGCCATCGCCGCGGCCGCTTACACTGCGCTGGCTGCCCGCGGGATGCGCACTCGCTGGACGTCATCAGCGTCCAATGCCTCTGGGAGGCGGCTGCGGCCCATCACGCTCGGATTGCTCAACTGGGCAGCGCTTGTGCTCCTGCTGGTCATGCTGTGGCAGCCAGCGCTGAGCGTTTCCACCCTCAAACAGCGCCAGAACGTCGTGGCTGTGGTTGTCGACGCATCTCGGTCGATGTCGCTGCCAGGGCAGGGAGGTTCCCGCATCGCTGAAGCCCGCCGTGTGCTCGACTCAGCGTTGCTGGATCAACTGAAGGCCCGTTATCCGGTTCGTCTCTATACCGCCGGGGAGTCGGCGCGCCGCGTCGGCGCAACTTCGGAGATCCAGCCAAACGAACCCGTCACCCGGCTCGGCGCATCGCTTGCGCAAGTCGCCGCCGAATCAGCCACATTGCCCATCGGCGCAATCGTGCTTATGAGCGACGGCTCGGACAACGCCCACGGCATTGCCCCGGCCGCATTGTCCGCCCTCAAACAGGCGCGCATCCCCGTCCATACTGTCGGCCTCGGTCCGGAGACGCTGCCCACCGACATCGAGATGCTCGCCGCTGCCGCGCCCGCCCGCGCCTTGCCCGGGTCGCGTATCCCGGTCACGGTCCGCCTGCGCCATTCCGGGTTCGAAGGCCGGCAGGTGAAACTCACGGCTGTCTCCGAGGGACTGACCATCGCCACCCGGACCGTCACATTACCGCCTGGCGACCAGGTGGCTGCTGAATCGCTGACACTACCGGCCGGCAAGGCTGGGGCGATGAACGTTCAGGTGAAAGTCGATCCGCTCGGCGGCGAATTGACGCCGGATAACAACGCGCAATCGCTCCTTGTGCAGATTGAAGATCGTTTGCCCCGCATCCTCTACATCGAAGGAGAGCCGCGGTGGGAGCTGAAGTTCATCCGGCGAGCGGCTGAAGCCTCTAGCGGCGTCGAACTTGTCAGCCTGCTGCGCACCACCCAGAACAAGTTCTACCGCCAGGGCATCGCCTCGCCATCGGAACTCGTGAACGGCTTCCCTTCGATGGTCGAGGAGATGTTCGGCTACGACGGCCTGATCATCGGTTCAATTGAGGCCGGCGCCTTCACCCCGTCGCAACTCTCCCTAATTCGCGCCTTCGCCGACCGCCGCGGCGGCGGTGTCCTCTTTCTTGGCGGACGTGCATCGTTCTCCGAGGGCTCCTGGCAAGCCACCGAAGTAGCCGACATTCTGCCGGTCTCGATCTCCGGCCGCCACGGCACGTTCAATCGAACGCCGGTCAACGTCGAGCTCACCCAACAAGGCACATTGCACGATCTCACCAGGCTTGACGACTCGCCGCAGGTCAACGGTTCCCGCTGGCGGACCCTCCCGCCAATTGCCGATTCTCAAGAGACCGGCTCGGCGAAGCCCGCCGCGCTTGTCCTCGCTGAAGCCTTGACGCCCCGCGGCCGCCAGCCGTTGCTTGCTGTGCAATCCTTCGGCCGGGGGCGTGTCGCTGTCCTGGCGACCGGCGGCACGTGGAAATGGCAAATGCTGATGGACGCGCGCGATCAGTCGCACGAGATCTTCTGGAAACAGATGCTCCGATGGCTGGTCTCGGAATCGCGGTCGCGGCTGGTGACGCGTGTCTCAGAGTCGGTCCTCAACGACACGCCCGACCTGAGTATCGACGCCGAAGTCTTCGATACGAACTACTTGCCAAACTCGGAAGCCACGGTCGAAGCGCGCGTGACGATGGCCGACGGCGCGACCAGCCTCATCCCGCTTCAGCCCGATCCCGTGCGCCCAGGCCACTACTCAGCCGGTTTCAGCGCCCTCGCCGCGGGAGCATATGCCGCACAGCTCTCAGCACGCCAGAACGCGAACGAGTTCGCCCGCGACGAACTCCTGTTCCGGCGCCAGGACGGAGTCGCCGAGGCCTTCCATCCCGAACAGGACCGCGCCCTTCTCGAAGATCTTTCGGCCCGCACAGGCGGACGCTATTGGACGCCTCGCACTGTCAACCGCCTACCCAACGAGATCCAGTTCAGCGAAGCCGGACTCGCCGTGCGCCAGTTGCACGACCTCTGGGACATGCCCGCTGCGTTTCTCCTCCTCATCGGCCTCAAGTCGGCCGAGTGGCTGCTGCGCCGCCGCTGGGGGGGTGTCTGATGAAACACTGCACCATCATTCTGTTCTTGCTCGCCGCACCCGTCCCCGCGGCTACGTTCCACATCCTTTGCGCCGGATTGGGCGGGGAGCCTGACTACGATACCCGCTTTGTCTCGCTCGTCCAGGACGCTGCGAAATTGCTCGCCTCCCCAGGCTCGATGGTGATCCCGCTGACCGGAGCGGACGCGAGCAAAGATTCGCTGAAGTCCTCCATCGCCAGAGCCACGGCGGCTACCTCGGCCGAGGACATCATCGTCGTCACACTCATCGGCCACGGAACCCATGACGGCGCGGACTACCGTTTCAATCTGCCCGGACCCGATCTCACCGCCGTTGAGCTGGATCAATGGCTGGCACCCGCCCGCGCCCGCACTGTCGTCGTTCTCGCAACGTCGGCTTCCGGTGGTGCCGTCCAGACCCTCAGAGGCCCCAATCGCGTCATCATCTCCGCAACGCGCTCGGGCACGGAGAAGAACGCGGTCGTCTTCTCGCGATATTGGATTGACGCGCTGCGCGATGCTGCCGCCGATGCGGACAAGAACGAATCCGTGACGGCGCTCGAAGCCTTCCGCTTCGCCTCGCTCAAAACGGCCCGCTATTACGAGACTCTGAAACGCCTCGCCACCGAGCATCCCGTTCTCGAAGACTCGGGCAAAGGCGAAGCCGCCACGAACCCGTCCGCCGAAAATGGCCAGGGCCTGTTAGCCATGCGCACGCCGCTCGTGCGTTTCGGCGCGGAACAGAAAGCGCTCGCCAGCCCGTTAAAACAATCGTTGCTCAGACGCAAGGAGTCCGTCGAACAGGCCATCGACAAACTCAAATACGAGAAGGCGGCCATGCCCGAGGCCGACTACCGCAAGCAACTTGCCGCCTTGCTACTCCAATTGGCGCAGATCGAGGAGGACATCGAGAAGTGACTCGCCTTCTCCTTCTCCTCGCGCCAACGCTTCTTGCCGCCGCGCCGGCCTCCGATTGCTGGCAGCACCGGAAACTGAGCCGTTTTGAGCAGGCGCGTGCCTGTTTCACGACGGCCGCCCGTTCGGCCGACGCCTGGGCGCAAGCAGAAGGACTTTGGGGTCTCGCCGACTACAAGGCCGCCAACGATGCGTTCCGTGCTGCAGCCAAGACACGCGAAAAGGACCCCGAGGTGCGTGTCCGCTGGGGGCGCATGTTGCTCGACCGCTTCAATCGCAACGACGCGCTCGACCTGTTTGGCGAGGCGCTGAAACTGACAGCCGATGATGCGCCCGGTTTGCTCGGCCTCGCCCTTGCGGCGTCGGATGCCTTCGACCGTCGCGCCATCGATTTCGCCGTCCAAGCCACTGAAAAGGACCCGAATCTGGTCGAAGCGCGCGAACTGCTCGCCGCCCTGCACCTTGAAGACGTCAATTTTCCGAAAGCGGCAGACGAAGCTCGTATGGCGTTGAAGCTCTCGCCAGATGCCCTCGACGCCCAGGCTTTGCTGGGGGCAATCGAAATCCTCAACGACCGCGCCACGATTGACCCGTCGTCGAATGCGCCGCTGGCCGCGATGCTTGCCCGCAGCCCAGCCTACGGCCAGGGTTACGCCAGAATAGCCCACTGGTTGGTTCTCAATCGCCGCTACGCGGACGGCATCTCCGCGTTTCGCCGGGCGCTTGCTCTCGATCCGTCGCTTGACCGCGCCAAGTCTGAACTCGCCATCAATCTCATGCGTGTCGGCCAGGACGCCGAGGCCCGCGCCCTGCTCACCGAATGCTACGAAGGCGGCCTGCGCAACGCCGCCACGGTGAACTCACTCCGCCTGCTCGACACCTATGCGCACTTCGTCACCGTTAAGACGCCCCGCGCCGTCATCAAGCTCGATCCATCCGAATCCGCGCTGCTCGCGCCCTATGTCGAGCGCGAAGCCGAACGCGCCATTTCGACCTACGAGAAGAAATACGGCTTCACGCTGCCCGGCCCAGTTCAGCTCGAACTCTACCCGAACCACGAGGACTTCGCCGTCCGCACGCTTGGCATGCCCGGCCTGGGCGCGCTCGGCGTCACATTCGGCTTGGCCGTGGCGATGGACTCGCCCTCCGGCCGCAAGCCTGGCGAGTTCCACTGGGCCAGCACCCTGTGGCATGAATTGAGCCACGTCTTCGCGCTCATCGCCACAAACCACCGCGTTCCTCGCTGGTTCACCGAAGGCCTCGCCGTCCACGAGGAAACCGCCACCAATCCTGAGTGGGGCGATCGCCTTGCTCCGCACATCGTCCAGGCAATCAGGGACAGGAAACTCCTGCCCATCTCGACTCTGGACCGGGGCTTCATCCGCCCCGCTTACCCGGAGCAGGTCGTAGTCAGTTACTTCCAGGCCGGCCGCGTCTGCGACTACATCCAGCAACGTTGGGGCTGGGCCAAACTCCTCGAGATCCTTAACCTCTTCAAGCGAGTCCAGCCCACGCCTGCTGTGATCGAAACGGCGTTGGGCATGAAGGCGGAGCAGTTCGACAAGCAGTTTCTCGACTGGATCGCTCAGGAACATGCCACACCCGTAGCCCGCTTCGACGACTTCCTCAAAGCCGTGAAACAGCTCAAAACGGACATCGTTGCTAAGGACGATGCGGCCATACTCAAAACCACGGCGGCGATGGAGGCCGCCTATCCGGAGTTCGTCGAATCCGGCAATGCCTACGAAGCCGCCGCCAGTGCCCACCTTCGCATGGGCCAGAAGGAACCGGCGCGCGCGGCGCTCTGGAACTATGTCCGCCGCGGCGGCCGGTCACCAGAAGCCATTCAGAGCCTGGCCACTCTGGAAGAAGCGGCCGGCAATGTGGAGAAAGCGGTCGAGGTGCTCGAACGCCAGTTGTGGATCTACCCCGTGAAGGATGAGGCGCTCCACAACCGTCTGGGCAGCCTGCGCGCCTCGCTGAATCGCTGGCCTGGGGCAGCCGAGGAATTTGCCGCCGTGGTGGCGATGAAACCGGCTGATCCGGCCGAGGCTCACTTCCGGCTGGCTGACGCCTACAAGCACACCGGCCGCGTTGATGCTGCCCAGGAGCAGGTCCTGCTCTCGCTTGAAGCCGCGCCTGGCTACCGTCCGGCGCAACGGCTGCTGCTCGAATTGAATTCGATGGGGAAGAAGAATGATGACAACTGAGATCGATACCCAGACGCTGCGCGCGCGAATCGAACGCTTCCAGCAGGTGCGTGAGGCGATGATCACCGAGGTCCGCAAGGTGATTGTCGGCCAGGAGGAGGTGTTGGAGCAGCTCATGATCGCCCTGTTCGTCGGCGGCCATTGCCTCATCACCGGCATGCCGGGCACGGCGAAGACCCTTCTGGTGCGCACCATCGCCCAGACGCTCGGCCTCGAATTCAAGCGCATTCAGTTCACCCCGGATCTGATGCCTTCCGACATCACCGGCACTGACATCCTCGAAGACGATCCCACCACGGGACGCCGCACCTGGACCTTCGTCAAGGGGCCCATCTTCGGCAACGTCATCCTGGCCGACGAGATCAACCGGACGCCGCCGAAAACTCAGGCCGCCTTGCTTGAAGCGATGCAGGAGGTTTCCTGCACCGTGCGTGGCAATCACTATAAGTTACCGGCGCCGTTCTTCGTCTTGGCTACGCAGAATCCAATCGAACTCGAAGGCACGTACCCGCTGCCCGAAGCGCAGTTGGACCGCTTCCTTTTCAATACGCTGCTTGAGTATCTGAGCGAGAACGACGAACTGAAAGTCATCGGCCTGACGACCACCACCGAGAGCGCCAACCCCATGCCGGTGACCGCGGCTGACGAGATCCTCGGCTTCCAGCAACTTGTCCGCATGGTACCGATCGCAGAGGATATTGCGCGTTACGCCGTCGCCCTGGTGAGAGCCACCCGCGGCTCCGACATATCGGCGCCAGACTTCGTCCGCAAGTACGTCAATTTCGGTGGCAGCGTCCGTGGCGCCCAGTATCTGGTCCTGGCCGCAAAAGCCCGGGCTTTGATGCAAGGCCGCCATCACGTCTCCTATGAGGACGTCGTGGCGTTGGCCCGGCCCGTCCTGCGCCATCGCATTCTGCTCAACTTCCAGGCTGAGAGCGACCGCCTCTCCCCCGACGACATCCTCATACGGCTGCTTGAAGCCCGCCCGCCTCAAACAGCCAAGGGGTAGCCACTCATGGTCCAACGCTTCCTCGACCCGCAGATCCTAGCCGGTATCGCCAACCTCGAGTTGACCGCCCGGACGGTGGTGGACGGCTTCATCGCCGGTCTGCACCGCTCGCCCGATTTCGGCTTCTCGCAGGAGTTCGCCGAGTACCGGCAGTATGTCCCCGGCGACGATCTGCGCTATGTCGATTGGAACGTTTACGCCCGCTCCGGCCGCCTTTACCTGAAGCGTTATCACGGCGAAACCAACACCCGTCTGACGATCCTGCTCGACCGCTCGAACTCGATGGGATTTGCCTCCCAGGGCATCCGCAAGATCGACTACGCCCGTTATCTGGCCGCATCCATGGCCTACCTCGCCCACCACCAGCGCGATGCCGTTGGACTCATCGCCTTCGATGACCATGTTCGCGATTTCATCGCCCCTTCGTCCCGCCAAGGCCAATGGCTGAAGGTCTTGCATGCCATCGACCGCGCCGAACCAGGTAATCGCACCGACTTCGCCCAGCCGTTTCTGCAATTCCAGGAGTCTCTGCACACGCGCGGCATCGTCCTCGTGGTCTCGGACTTCTACGCCGACCCCGCCACCGTCGCCCGGACGATCGCGCCGCTCCGCTTCCACGGCAACGACGTCATCCTCTTCCACATTCTCGACCCCATGGAGATCCGGCCAGAACTCTCCGAGCCGAAGATCATGATCGATCTCGAAACCGGGCAGGAGTTGGAAGTCTCGCCCGAATACGCCGCCGGCCCTTATAAGTCGAAGATCGACGCCCATCTGGAGCGGCTCAAAAAGGAGGCCGAGTCAGCCGGCCTCGCCTACGTTCTCGCCGAGACCAACAAGCCGCTGGACCGCGCGCTGCGCGAATACCTCAGCATCCGGCAGGGGAGGCTCTAGATGGGTCTTGGTGCCCCGCTTTGGCTGGCCGGGTTGGGATTGCTGGCGCTGCCCATATGGCTCCACCTGCTCAAGCGCCACCGCTCAACGCCTCAGCATTTCAGTTCGTTAATGTTCTTTGAGCGATCCACCTCGGCCAGTGTCCGCCAGCGGCGGCTCGACTATATCCTGTTGCTCCTGCTCCGCTTAGCGCTCCTTGCATTGGCCATATTCGCCTTCGCCAAACCGTTCGCCACGCGCGCTCTTTTGCCAGCCGAACGAACTGGTCTGACCATCCTCGCCATCGACTCCTCGGCCAGCATGGGCTCCCAGAACAAGCTGGACCGCGCCCGCGAAGAGGCGGCGAAAATCGTCGATTCATTGCCCACAGGGGCCAGCGGGCGGGTCCTTTCGTTCGGTTCATCCAGCCATCTCCTGACCGGTGCCACGGCGGACAAAGACGAGCTGAAGGCGGCCATCCGTTCCATCCGGCCCACCGCCTCCCGGAGCAGCCTCGGAGATCTTGCGGCATCATTGCGGAATCTGGGCCGGACGACAAACGAGCCCGTCACAGTCCATATTTTCAGTGACTTACAGAAAACGTCCATGCCGCCGGCCTTCGATGAACTTCGTTTGGCCGCGGGCATGGCGCTCATGGTTCACCGCATCGAGGGCAGGGAAAAGGCGAACTGGACAGTCGAATCTGTTAACGCGCCGGCGCGATTGCTCGACTCGGCCTCGGCCCGCGTCGAAGCCGTCGTGGCCGGATTCGGTACGCCCGCCGCCGCAAGGACCGTTGTCTTGCGCGTCAACGGAGAACAACGGACGGCGAAGACCGTGCAGGTTCCGGCGTCGGGCAAGGCACGCGTCGTCTTCGACACCGGACTGGCCGTCCCCTTCGGCTTTGCCGAATGCGAGGTGGCGTTGGCTGAAAACGACACGCTGGACGCCGACAACAGTTTTCTGTTCGCCGTCAGCCGAGCCGATCCGGAGCGGATCCTCTTTGCAAGTGATGGTTCACTAAACGATGGCTATCTCTTTGTCCAAACAGCGATTGCGGCAGTTGCTCCAAGCCTGCTCAGCCTACAACACGGCGCTCTGACACAACCCCTGACTGCGGCCGCGGCGCTGATCCTATCCGATCCCGGCGCACTGACGCCGGTCGCCGAGGAGTCGTTGAGAAGCTATCTGCGGGGAGGCGGTGCTGTCCTGATCACGGTCGGCCCAAAGACTTCGGCCGCTGGCCGCATTCCCGGCCTGGGCTTGGCCGTCCAAGGCAGCAGCTACGCCGAGCGTGGCTCGGAGCGATTTCAGCAGGTGAGCGAGGCCGATCAGACCCACCCTGCGATGGGGGGCGCCGGCCGCTGGGAAACGGTCCGCTTCTACCAGACTTTCAAGGTCGATCCAGGCCAGTCGAAGGTGATCGCGCGGCTGAATGACTCCACCCCATTGCTGATCGAAGTGCGGCTGGGCGAAGGCAAAGCGCTCGTCCTGGCATCGCCGCTCGACACCCGGGCGAACGATCTACCGTTGCAGCCGGTCTTCCTGCCGTTCATTGAGAAGAGCCTGCGGTGGTTGAGCGACGCGGGCGAGCGCGTTGGATCGGTCACAGTCGATGCCAGCTACGAACTCAGGCAATCCTCGGCGGCGGCGGCGATCGAGGTCGTCGAGCCGTCCGGGCAACGCGCGCTCAGCGTCTCGGAAGCTGCCAGTGCCAGGGCCATCCCGCTTGACCAAAAGGGGTTCTGGACCATCCGCCGCGCCGGAGGACGCACGGAAATGGTTGCCGCCAACATCGACCGCCGTGAATCTGATCTGGAAGAGATGCCGGCCGAATCGGCCGAATTGTGGCAGGGCGGGACGGCGTCGGACGCATCCGGCGGGCCAGAGACCCCGGATCACACCCGTCGCCCATTCTGGCCATGGCTACTCGGCCTGGCGTTGGCGGCGGCGCTGGCTGAAGTCTGGGTGGCGTCAAAGCATCTGAACCGTGAGCAGCAGCCAAAGGAGGCGTTATGAACTCGCTGGACCTGTTCAGGCTGTGGATCGAGTCAGTCGAACGCCGCCTCCGGCACCGCGCATTGGCCACAGGCGCGGCTGTGGTGTCCATCGCAGCCCTTGCCGGAACCCTGGCTGGAGTGTGGCTGGCCGACCGTTACGCATTCAGCCCGCAAAGCCTGCTCTGGGCCCGCATGGAACTTTTCCTGGCCATCGCCCTAGCTGCGGCCTTCGGTTTGGCCGTCCCCCTGGTGCGCGCCAGCCGCCGCGGCGCAGCCAGGCAAGCCGAGCAGCGCGACGAGGGTTTCAATCAGCGTGTGCTCACGCTCGTTGAAAGTCCCCAGGGCAATCCCTTCCACGAAATCGTCGCCGAGGAGGCCATGAAAACGGTCGCCAACTGGCCACCCGAGCGGTTCGTGCCCAGCCTCACGCTGGCCGGGATGTCCGCCGCAGCCGTGGCTGCCTTGAGCGTACTCATCTGGGTCATCTCAGCCGGTCCGGGCGCGTGGGGCTACGGCGCGGCGCTGCTTTGGCGCGGCAAACCGCCCTCAGCCGAAGCCTTCTACCGGATCGACGTAGCGCCCGGCAGTCAGAGAGTGCGTAAGGGTTCCGGACTTGCCATCGAAGCGCGGTTGGTCGGCTTCGATGCTCCTCAAGTGCGGCTCATGATTCGAGACCAAGGCTCGCCCAAGTGGGAGATGGCGCCCATGGAGCCCAAGCCGGGCGTTCCGGGCACATATGGTTTCCTGCTCGCCTCGGTGATGGAGAACGTTGACTACCGAGTCGAGGCTGGGCGCCTGCAAAGCTCGACCTACTGTCTCACGGTAGCCGACCTGCCTTCCGTGCGGAAGATCCGCGTCACATATACCTACCCGTCCTGGCTCGGCCAGGCCAGCCGCGTCGAAGACCCAGGCGGCGACCTGCGCGCCGTCGAAGGGACCGAGGCGCTGGTTGAGGTCGAGACCGACCGCCGGCTTGACAACGGCCGGATCGTCTTTGATGACGGCACGGTGATTAGCCTCTCCCATTCAGGCGAGCGGACCTCGTCGGCCCGCCTCCGCATCGCGCGCGAAGGGGTGTACCACATCGCCGCTCTCGATCAAGGTGAGATCGTGCGCATCAGCGAGGATTATTTCGTTGAACCGAAGGCCGAGAAACCGCCCGAGGTCCGCATCGCCCGCCCGGGCCGCGACGCGCGCGTCAGCCCGATCGAGGAGGTGGCCGTCGAAGTCGAGGCCAGCGACGACTATGGCCTCGCCGGGTTGGAACTGCGTTACTCCGTCAACGCCGGCCCGGAAAAGGCCGTCGCGTTTCCACAAAGCCGGGGCTCCAAGGAAGGGAAGGGGCGCACACTGATCGCACTGGAAGACTACAAGCTCCAGCCGGGCGATCTGTTGTCGCTGTATGCCGTTGGCCGCGACGCCCGCAACACAGTCCAGACCGATATCTTCTTCCTCGAAGCTCAGCCGTTTGAAAAGGAATACCGCCAGGGACAGCAGGCTGCGGGAAGAGGAGGCGCCCAAGGCGGAGACGCCCAGCAGGGCGACATCACGAAGCGGCAGAAAGAGGTCATCGCCGCCACATGGAACGTCATCCGCTCGAAAAAGGCTGCGTCGGCCCAGAGGGAGGACTCCGAGTTCCTCACCGGTGTTCAGAAGAAACTTGGCGAGCAGGCCCGCTCACTCGCCGGACGCATGCAGAGCCGTGAGCTGTCCGGGACCAACGAGGAGTTCAAGCGGTTTACCACTGAGATGACATCGGCCGCCAGGGCTATGGACGAAGCCTCTGAACAGCTGAAGTCACTGAAATGGAGAGAGGCCATGCAGCCGGAACAGAAGGCTTTGCAGCACCTCCTAAGAGCGGAATCGATCTTCCGAGAGATTCAGGTCGCCTTCGGCCAGAGCGGGGGAGGAATGGGCGGCGGCGGACAGAGCCGCGATCTGGAAAGCCTTTTCGACCTCGAACTCGACACCAACAAGAACCAGTACGAGCCATCGAGCGGGCAGGAAACAGCATCCAACCGCGAGCGCCAGGTGGACGAGGCGCTGAAGAAACTCGAGGAACTGGCCCGCCGCCAGCAGCGACTGGCCGAACAGCAGCGCAACCGCAACCAGCAGAGCTTTCAGCAGCGTTGGGAGCAGGAAATGCTGCGTCGTGAGGCCGAGCAGTTGCGCCGTCAGATGGAGGAGTTGACGCGCTCCGGAGGAAGTCAGGAGACGCCGCAGCAGGGGCAATCGGGCCGTCAGCAACAGCAGGCACAGGGCGGGCAGTCTGGCCAGTCCACTTCGCAGGGTCAGAGTCAGCCTGGGCAGGCGGGCCAGCAGGACCAGCAAGCCGGCGGCGCTCAATCAGGTCGGCAACAGCGCTCGCTGAGCGAGATGGCGCGCGGCAACCAGGGCTTCGATCCTCGCATGAACCGGGCAGTACAGCAACTGGAACGGGCTATCGAGGATATGCGGCGGGCGCAGCAGTCCGGCCAGGGCGACGCCGGCCGCGCCGCCGAACGCATGGCCGAGGCCGAACAGTCGGTGGGCCGCATGCGCCGGCAACAGACCGGCGACAGGATAGAAGATCTCGCCGGCCGCGCAAAGCAACTCGCCGACCGCCAGCAACAGATCGAGAAGCAGATCGCGGAAGCCTATCCGTCGCGTGCCGATGGCCAGTCTGCTCCTCCAACGCCGCAACGGGACCGCGAAATTGGCGATGCCAAGGACACCCTCCGGCGCGATTACGAACAACTTGAACGAGACATGCAAGCGGCGGCGCGGGCCATGGCCGGCAGCCAGCCCCAGGCATCCTCACAGGTCCGTTCGGCGCTGGGGGAGGCGCAACAGGACGAGATTAGGTTGCGGCTCCAGTATGGCGCCGATCTGGTCAGAAAGGGACTCGGCGCCTACCAGGCTCCCCGGGAAAGAGTGGTCACCCAGATGATGCGGAAGCTCGACGAACGGATGGAGCGCGCCCGCCAGGCCGCATCGGCAGCGCCCGGCGGAGACAACCGGAACCGGGAAGCGATCGAAACCGCTCTGAACCAGATCGAGCGTGCGCGGCGCGCCCTGAGCCAGCCGGGCCAACCGGGGCAGGGAGGCCGTCAGGAGCAGGCCGGGCAGCGTGGCGAACAAGGTCAGGGCGCTCAGCCCGGCCAGCGCTCTCAACCCAGCGCGCTGCCACGCAAACAGCCCGGACCGGCACAACAGGAGCGTGGCGCCGGCGGCAGCCCAATGGATCCCGGCTATTCGGCGATGAACGACGGCACTCGGCAGGGTCCTCTCGGCGGCGGCCGTATGGGCGGTGTCGAACGCGCCTATGCCGAGGCGATGCGCGAGATGGAGAGCGTGCGCTCCGGGCCTGCGGGTCAATTGGACGAGACCCGCGCCGAAGTGGATGCCGTGATCGAACAGATGAACCGCCTCGACCCGCGCCGGTTTTCGGGCAATCCGCAGCTTCTCGATGCACTGCGACTGGCACTGTTGCCCCGGATCGAGCAATTGGAGCTGCGGCTGCGGCTGCAACTCGGCGAGGGCGCACAATCCGCACGCGGGATTACGCCTGCAAAGATCCCTCCAGGCTATGAAAAGGCGGCGGCTGAATATTACAGGCGGCTAAGCTCAGAGAAGAAGTGATCGTTCCGGATTCAGCGAACCACGATGGTCACTGTGCCGGCGGGCTTGCCATCGAAGCTGACGGTAATGGGGATATCCGTGCCCGAGGGGGTCGCCGCCGAAAGCAGGAAAACGGCCATGTACTCGCCAGGAGCGCCCTGGACCGGCAACGCGCTCACAACGACATGATCGACCGCGCCTGACGAGATAAGAAATCTGCTCAAGTCCGGCTGCGCGCCGAGATCGGGCAGGTTTTTCATTAGCACCTGAATCAATGTTCCGGCGCTGGGGGCGTTGGCAGCATTGATGTCAACGCCGTGAATCGTCAGCGCCTTCACCACCTGGACCGGAGCCGGTTCGATTGTGACAATGGCCGGCAGCACAGCCTGGCCGGATACGGTCAACTGCAACGTCGCGACACCCTTCGGAGTCCCAGCCGGAACTGCGATCAGGACTTGGCCCGTCGCCGTGTCGATCCCCGTCACCGCCGCCGGCAGTCCGGCGATCGACGCGGTCAGTGACTGCGCTGTCACCGCCTGCGGCAGGTTCACCACGGGCACGATCAGTTCGCCGCCCGGGTAAGGCGTACCGCCGGAGATTCTCGACATGGCCACATACGGCGTCCCACTGGCACCGCTGATTTCCAGTTGGCCAGCAGCCAGGGTCCAGCGGAGTCCATTCCAGACTGCCACCGGCACCGTCCCTACCGCCGCCTGAGCCGAAACCGAAACATGCGCCAGAGCCTTGGTCTCGCTGATGGCAGCCAGTTGCAGCACCATCACATCGCTCGACCCGAATGCGGCCTTGACCGATGCGGAGGTGAATTTCTGTCCTGTGCCCTCCAACTCGACGACAGTCTCAACGCCAGCCGGCAGGCTTGATGGCGAGAACTGCAGCGCCGGTTCCTCGACCGTTTGGAAAGTGTATGTAGGCGAGGCCGCGCCCATCGACATGAGCGAACTCTGGCCGTCCGGATTCAAAACTGCGATCACCGACTTGTGCGCAACCGGACCCAAAGGAGGCGTAACGGTCAGCCGCTCGGCTTCGAGCGACGTCACCGTCCCCCTTATGCCATCGAACAACACAGACGCGCCTTCGGTGAACGGGCCGCCCTCGAGCGTGACAGTCTCGTCAGCGTTGACGGTCAAGGATGTAATCGCCGGCGCTTTCTTCGATTGGATGCGTAGCGCCGACGGCGCAACGTGCGTTTCGCCGTTCAGAGTGAAGACGAGATGGCGGTGCCCAGGGTGGGCATCTTCGGTCTTTTGGATGTCGAGCTGAATATAAGCGGGCCCGTAGGCATACGCTTTCACGCCGTTTTCGGCGATTGTCTCCTTGGCCGACAGTAGCGACACGCCCAGACCGGCAACGGGTGCCGTGCCCGTCGACATCCCATACCCGTACAGGATCATCGGAGTTATGTCGTTCGACGCCACCATCGTGGCCGGCTTCACCGCCTCCTGGCCGATGAACGTATAGGTCTGTACCGAGTGCAGGTTCACCTGGTCGCGTGCGGTGACATTGAAATCGTAGCTCTCATAGTCTCCCTTCTCGTCGAAGGAGACCTGAAGAACCGGGGTTGACGTGCCGGGGAAGAACTGGGTATTGAACGTCGGCCCGGGCAGGATCGTCCCGTTCGGATCGGACGGGAGCACCAGGTTCACCGGCTGGGGCTCGCCCTGGAGTCCAGGCGGAAGCGGTTGGGCGTAGAGGAAATAGCTTCCAACCGAAAGGCCTTCAATCTTGTACGAGCCATCTACATCGGTAAGAGCTGAAACGGCCTCACCCGCTGGCGTCAACGCAGTGACCGATGCCAGGTGAACACCCGCGCCGCCCAATGTGACCTTACCCGAGATCGATACCGCACCGGCCCGGAAAGTACTCGCAGGGTACAGGACGGACAGGCCCACGGCGTCGTCCAGCGTCAACGGAGCCGCCTTCGACGTCGTGCGTACGATCTCGGTCGACATCACGCCGCCGCTCCAACTGTGCTGCAGGCCCAGAGCATGGCCCATCTCGTGGACCAGGGTCAGGAAGAACTTCTCCGTGTAAACCGGCCGCGCCTTGGGCGACGCCAGATTCGACCGCAAGACCACCAGCGACTTCACGATCGGCACAAACGAACCATAGGACGTCGTCACCGGGTCCAGCCGGTTGGTGGGACCACCCATGGCGATGATGCTGGGGTCCATGTCGTCGTCGAAGACCACTTCAATGTGCGGCGACGCCATGGTCCGGCTTTCCGACGACAGCCCGCCAAATGCGATCTTCAGATCCGACGTCGGCACCGCGTTCCAGGCATCGGCCGCCGCCCGGATCTGGCTGATGAGTGAAGCAAAATCGTCACCCTCGGCAAACTCGGACGGGCCGGTTTCGCGGATCAGCAGCGGCAAACGGTTCAAAACTAAAGTCGAAGTGTCGAAACGGGCCACGAACGGAACGCGCGGCCCGGTGGCCGACGTGTAAACGATGAAATGGTAGTAGGCCGAAGCCAGCGGCGCCAGCAGCAAAGTTGAGGCCAGCAGTGCGCCGCGGATTCTCATCGGACCGCCTCCGATGTCGACCGGACCATTTGGCGCAGCTTATCCAGCGTCAGCGCAACCGGCTGCGACTGCACTTGCCGGCCGCTCTTGTCGACCAACTGCGCATCCAGCACGCCCCGGCTCAGCACCACCTCGCCCGCCTGGTTCACCGTCAGGTTGAACAGCCCTTGTGAGAGTCCAATAATGTGCAGATTGCCGCTCTTACCCCGCCAGATGAAGACCACATACTCGCTGCCCGTAGTCAGCGAAGGCGATCCGGAAAAGGTTTGGCGCAACCTGCCCACCGTACCGCCGGGAACCGAAACCTGCAACGGATTGGCCGCTTCTCCCTTGATCCGTTCGGTTACCCGCAGCGAATAGACCGTGTAGACCAGCGAGCTGCGCTGCACGGCCGTCTGTCCCAGTACCGTCGCCCGGACGATGATGTGGCTGGTGGCCGTCATCTCTTCCAGGCTCAGCCGCTCCAGAGTGGTCCCCGGCGCCTGGAGGGCCAGGAGCAGCAGCCCAATGCCAATGCTGGACAAGCGACGGAGCATCGTTGAAGGTAGTGCAATTAGCACGCCAAATTGAAACGCGCTAAGTGCCTCAAAACAAATGCGGGTGCGCGGCCGGATGGGTCAACTGGACACAGCCTGGAACCGGGGATGTCTCAGCGGTCTTCACGTCCGCGGACGACAAGAACAGGCACGCCCACACTGTGACGTACTTCATTAATAGTAGCCCCGAAGATCATGTCCTTCAAGCCCTTATGTCCATGAGCGCCCATCACCAGCAAGTCGGCATCCGACGACCGGGCCGTGCGGACGATCTGCTCGCTGACCCGTCCTCCGTGCGTCACCACCAGCTCGGTCGCCACCCCGGAGGCTTCTATGCTTGTGCGTAGCGATTCCAGGTACTGGTGTCCTTGCTCGACCTCGGCGGTCGACGAGTCGCTCCCATACAGGAAACTGGTAACATCCTCTTCAACATGCAGCAGGATGACCGTGGCATTGTGGCTTCGCGCCAGAGCCGTAGCATGCAGCAGAGTTTCCGCGTCCAGCCGGGAATGGTCCAGCGGGACGAGGATGCGGCGGTACAACGGCTCGCCGAGGTCGAACTGCACCTTCGGCGTGATGGCCGGCTCCGCTTCGGGCTGACCCTTGCGCAGCCAGGGTTCGGCGATCAGCCAGACCAGCAGCGCGCCGATGGCGAGATTGATCGGGATCACGATGAAGCCCACGAGCGGCCAGGCCACCAGCCAGCGTGAAATTGTCTCCCAGGCCAGAAGGCCGTTGAGGACGAGGATGATGGAGGCGGCGGTCCAGGCCAGCGTTTTCACCCAGGCCGGACTGGCGAAGGCGCCCATCCTCTTCGGATCGGAAGTAAAACGGATCAGTGGGATGACGGCAAACGGTAGTTGGAGGCTGAGAATCACCTGCGAGAAGATCAGCAACTGGTAAACGGCCTTGTCGCCTACCCAAAGGATCGTCAGAACGGCCGGGATGACGGCGACCGCCCGTGTGATGAGACGGCGCAGCCAGGGCCGCATCCGGATGTCGAGGAAGCCCTCCATGACGATCTGGCCCGCCATGGTACCGGTGATGGTCGAGCTT
>CAZSBK010000030.1:40608-49438 GCA_964604945.1 uncultured Candidatus Solibacter sp. | reverse complement strand
CGTTGCGCAAAGAAAATTGTCAGAGCATCTACAGTATGGCAGAAAATGGGCTAGCTGAATAACCGGGTCTGCGACGAAATAGAAACACACCGATCTACTATCCACTATTCCGGGCGGACTGTCGGCGATCCGGAAAAGATCCATCACACAGTCTGCCGTCCGCTCGGACTGCGATGGCGGCGGACAAGAATCATGAACACCCATCTTTGAGGCGGCGGCGCCGCAACTGGGGAGACTGCGCTTCAGCTACCCCAGTTTCGGCGGCAGTTCCTGGAGCGGTCCCATCCACTGGAGTTCAAGTTCGAGGTCGCGGTGGAGCTGGTACTTCTTCATGACCTTTTCGACGGCGACGCCACGGAGTTCGATCTTGTCGCGGTCGAAGTTGCCGACGCCGACTTTGCCGCAGTACTGGATGTAGCCCATCCAGTCGGGATTGACGCCCATGCACTCGATGCCGACGCGGTCGGCGGCGACGAAGTCGGGCGAGGCGATGGCGAGGCGTGAGGCGACCGGCGTGCCCGAAGAAGGGCCGTTGCCTTCCATGCCCTCGTAGCCGTCGATGACAGCGACGCCCCAGTTGGCCTTCATCCGCTGAGCGGTGAGCATCATGTCGTAGTGCGTCTGGCGGACGCCGCCGTGATAAATGCGTTTGTCGTTCCAGCGCGGCATCTCGTCCTTCTTGGACTTGAGCGGCGCGCCGAGGGTCATATTCTTGATCGACAGGGTGGCGATGACGACGTTGTGCGTCTTCATCGGGCCGGCCGAGATGACGAAGGCGTCGGGGTCGAGCAGCCGTGCGGCGAGGCGGGCGGGCTGGATATGGAGGTCGCCGTTGAGCAGGTGGATGGTCTCGTACAGGCCTTCCTCATTCAGGCAGACCAGTTTCACCTGGTTGCGCTTGTACTCCTTGGGCAGGTCAGTGAACTTAAAGGTCTCGTAACCTACGTTCGTCTCGCCGGCCGAGGATTCGGCGATGACGACCGGGCCTTTGAATCGTGGTTCGAGCCAGTCGAGGATGCCGCGCATGGAATCCGCGTGGGAGGCGGCGAGCTGGCGGGTGACCGAGACGAAATTCGGTTTGATGACAACGGTCTTGCGGCGCTTGAGCTTTGGCAGCAATTCCCTGTCGAGGGCGGCGAGGGCCTCGGTGATCATCTTGCGGCGGTTATCGCCCGAGACGAGGGAAACGGGCGATTTTGGAATCTGTGGGGCCGCGAACGCCTTGCGGGCGAGAAGGGCGGCCGGAGTGGCGAGAAGGGCGCGCCTGGACAGTGAGATTGACATGGCAGTGGCCTCAGTCTTAATAGTAATAACAGACCGTAAAGTATGCAAAGCTATGGATTGGGAGGTCTGAGCTATGGATCACAGTTCAAGACGCGGGTTCCTGGGTGCGGGAATCGGATTGATGGCGGCGTCCGAGGCCGGCGCGGCCGACGTGAAGATGCCCGTCCGGACGCTGGGCAAGACCGGCCTGAAGCCGACGGTGCTCGGCTTCGGCTGCATGACGACGTCAGATCCGTCGGTGATCGAACAGGCGGTTGACGCCGGCATCACCTATTTCGATACGGCCCGCGGCTATCAGGGTGGGCAGAACGAGCGCATGGTAGGCGCGGCGCTGAAGGGCAAGCGCGACAAGATCATCCTGTCGTCGAAGACCCCGGCACGCACGGCCGCGGACGCCGTAGCCAACCTTGAAACGTCGCTCAAGGAACTCCAGACCGACCATCTCGACATCTGGTACCTGCATTCGCGTTCCAAGCCGGAGGATGTCCCTGATGATCAGCTCGACGTTCAGGACCGGATGAAGAAGGAAGGCAAGATCCGGTTCCGCGGCGTCAGCCTCCACAGCAACATGACGAAGATGATCCCGTGGCTGGTGGAGAAGGGCCGCACGGACGTCATCCTGACCTCCTACAACTTCACGATGGACGCCGAGATGGACAAGGTGCTGAAGCAGGCATCGGATGCCGGTGTGGGCATCGTGGCCATGAAGGTGATGGCTGGTGGTTTCAGGACCAACAAACCCGGCACGCCAGCGCACGAAAAGCTGAGCAGGAAGGGCGCGCTGCCGGCTGCGCTGAAGTGGGCTGTGCGCAATCCGTACGTCCACACGTCGATTCCGGGCATCCAGGATCTGGACATGTTGGATGAGAATTTCAAGGCCGTTTCCGCGGGCTGGAAGGCCGCGGACGTGCCCCTTCTGGCAGCGCAGATGAAGGCGATTTCGCCGCTCTATTGCCGGATCTGCGGCAAGTGCGGCTATGAGTGCGAGAAGGGCCTGCCGCATTCCGACATCATCCGCATCGTCAGCTACGCCGACGGCTACGGCGAATTCGCCCTGGCGCGGGAGCGGTGGAATGAATTGCCCGAGGAGACAAGGGCGATCCGTTGCTCAGACTGCGCGGCGTGCAGCGTGAAGTGCCCGAATGGCGTGAACGTAGCCGAGCGGGTCTCGCTGGCGCAGGAGTGGTTCGCATGACAAAAGCGATGTGGGCCGCCCTCGTGATGGGGGCGGCCTGCATGGCCCAGACGCCGAATTGTTCGGTGGCGCCGGGCTCTAAGCAGGACGGCACGGAGCGCAACTACGCCACGGAAACGCTGTTCGAGTACATGGACGGCAACTCAGAGGGGTACTTCCTTTATGGGTTTCGTTCCATGAAGGGCATCACATGCTCGAAGGGCGAATTGAAACTCGTCTTCGACGTGAGCACGTTCAAGGACCACGAGTCGGCCTACGGCATGTTCACGGGCAACTTGGACACGCGCGAGCCAGTGCTGAAGGTCGGGGGCGGGGGACAGGTGACGCCTCGCAAGGCGGTTTTCACCAAGGGTGTTTACTATGTGGAGATTGCGGCGGAACCCGAAGGCCAGCACACGGCACTACTGACGGACGCCATCACCGCATTCGAGAAGACGCTCCAGGGCGAGACCACGCCGCCGCCGCAGGTCGCGTGGTTTCCGGCGGAAGGAATCAAACCCGGATTTCCGCGCCTGGTCCCGCAAAGCTTACTTGGTTTGCGGATGTTGAGGCGCGGCTATCTGGCGCAATATGAGAGCGGCCGGGCGTTTGTGGTGGAAGAGGCGTCGGAGCAGGCGGCCAAGGACTTGATGTCGAAGCTAAAGGAGCGGTTCCAGGCCTCGGGCGATCTCGCCGTCGGGACGGATGGGTTCACCGCGTCGGACCGTTATCTTGGCCGGCTGTGCATGTTCAGGGTGGGGAGCCGGATCGCCGGCTGGACCGGGCTGGCCGAGGGGGCCGATGCGGCCAGACTGGCCGCCGGTATCGCCGGCCGGATCAAGTAACCCGATACTTACATTGAACCAGCGTGGCGCTTGAGGATCTGGGGCAGGTTGGTTGAAAAGGCCGACCGCGCCAGCACCATGTTGGCGCCCGCTTCCTGGGCGCGCTGCTTCAGTTCCGCCTCAATGTGCGAAACGAAGCCGATGACCGATGTCGATTTGGCTTCAGGGATAGCCTTCACCTGGGCGATGAGGCTGACCGGGTCGATCGTGGCATTGTTCAGATCGACGATGAGAATCGCCGGCGGCTCGGCGGCGATGCGTTCGACGATGGTGCCCTGGCCTTTCAGGAATTCGATCTGGAAGCCGGAGCGCTTGGCCAGGTCATTGATCTTCACCACAAAAAAGAGGTCTTCGACCGCAGCCACAATTTTCTTGTTCTTCGCCATACTTAGGTTTCGTTGAAAAGGGTGTGCCGGAGAGGTCCGGCGGATCAGGAAGGACATCTCCAGGATAGCTGGTCTGGGTGAGCCGGGGCAAGGAGACACGGAAATGGCTTCCGGCGGCGGCTCGGAGACGGGTGCTACCTTTGTGGTCATGGCGAACTGGGACAGGCCTGGATTCATTCGAGCGGATGCGCCTCCGGCGCCGTCGGCGATGGTCATCTTTGGGGCCAATGGCGACCTGACGCGGCGCATGCTCATGCCGGCGCTGTACAGGTTGGCCTACGAGAAGCGATTGCCTGTGGGCTTCGCCGTCGTCGGAATCTCAAGGACGCCGATGTCGGATGAGCGGTTCCGCGACCGGATGGGGGAATCGGTCGAGCATTATTTGAATGACACTCCTTTCGACGATGCGTTGTGGGGGGAATTCGCCAAAGGCCTGTTCTATCTGGACGGCGACATCCATGACCCGTCAATGTACGAGCGTCTGAAGGCGAAGCTGAACGAGGTGGAGCAATCGCGCCGGACCCTCGGCAATGTTCTGTTCTACCTGTCAATCCAGCCGAGTCAGTACGGCCCGGCAGCAAAGGCGCTCAGTGCTGTGGGCCTCAACCGGCCGCCAAGCGAAGTCGCGTGGCGGCGGATCATCGTGGAAAAACCCTTTGGGCATGATCTGACGAGCGCCGGCGAACTCAATCAGGCGCTGCAGGACGCATTCCCCGAGAACGAGATCTATCGCATCGATCACTACCTGGGCAAGGAGACGGTGCAGAACATCCTGGCTTTCCGCTTCGGTAACGGGATCTTCGAGCCGCTGTGGAACCGCCGCTACATCAGTCATGTACAGATCACGGCGGCAGAATCCATCGGCGTGGAGGGCCGTGGCGCGTATTACCAGGAAGCCGGAGCGCTGCGCGACATGATCCAGAACCACCTATTGCAGGTGATGGCGACCATCGCCATGGAACCGCCGTCGGCCTACGAATCGCGGGCGGTGCGCGACGAGCGGTCCAAACTGCTGCGGGCGATCAAGATCCTCCACCCGGCCGAGGTGAACTGTTTCGCGGTGAAGGGCCAATATGGGCCGGCGGAGGTGGATGGCGCCGCAGTGGCCGGATTCAGAGAAGAACCGGGCGTGGATGCCGAATCGCAGACCGACACGTATGCGGCGCTGCGGCTGGAGGTGGAAAACTGGCGCTGGGCGGGCGTGCCGTTCTACATCCGGTCGGGCAAGCGCATGCCGAAACGGGTGACCGACGTGGCGATTCAATTCAACTGTGCGCCGCTGTCCATGTTCGGCGAAGCCACGCAGCGGAATCCGAACATGCTCGTGTTGCGGATTCAGCCAGAGGAGGGTATTTCTCTGCGCTTTTCGGCTAAAACGCCGGGGCAGGGGATGGACCTGCGGCCGGTGACGATGGAGTTCAACTACCACACGAGTTTCGAGACCCGGTCGCCGGCAGCCTACGAGACGCTGCTGCTGGACGCCCTCGAGGGCGACGCGACGTTGTATACCAGGCAGGACATGGTCGAGGCGAGTTGGCGGGTGGTGGAGCCGGTCTTGAATGTGTGGGATGGGACGAAATTCAAACTGCCAAATTATGAGGCGGGCAGTTGGGGACCGAAAGCGTCGGACGACATGCTGGCCCGCAACGGCCATGAGTGGCGGAATCCGGCCCCGCCCATCTCTCATCCAGGGGCTTGACTGCGAGAGCGCGAGGGTGGAGAATTCCGTGCGAGGAGATTGTCGGCCCCGATACAGAGTGTCTGGCCGGCAGGAGGAGATCTACAGGTGAGGCGGCGTGTGAGATGAGCCAGGACAAGCACTTGCTGACTGATCCGGCGTCAGCGTGCCGCGCTGCGGCCGATTGCATTGCCGGGCTTTTGAACGACGCTCTTGAACGGCAACCGTCGGCAAGCCTGGCGGTTTCGGGTGGCCGGACGCCGGCCGCGATGTTCGATTCGCTGGCTGTCGCCAGCGGACTGGACTGGAGCCGGGTTCACCTGTTCTTCGTCGACGAACGCGCCGTGCCGCCGGACCACGAGCAAAGCAATTACGGCATGACGTTGAAGCGGCTCATCGAACCCGCCTCTATCCCCCCGCCCAATGTCCACCGGATCGCAGGCGAATTGCCGCCGCACGAATCGGCGCGGCGCTATGGACATGACATCCGGGCGCTTTTCGGCTTTTCCGATCAAGAGCTTCCACGGTTTGATGTGATCCAGCTTGGCGTCGGTGCTGACGGCCATACGGCGAGCCTGTTTCCGGGCGATCCGTATCTGGAGAATCGGGAGAGTCTGGCTGCGGCTGTGTATGCCGAATCGGTTTCGCAGTGGCGAGTCACCCTGCTGCCTGGCGTCCTGCTGGCCGCCAAGCAGTTGGTTGTGCTCGCGTGCGGAGAAGCGAAGGCCGAGCCACTTTGGCGGGCCTGGCACGGCGAACCGGACCCGATGCGGTGTCCGGCGCAATTGATCGCGCGCGAGGCCACGTGCGCGGAGTGGTTCCTCGATTTGGCTGCCGCGGCTAAACTCCTATAAGGTGCTTAGCCGCAGATCTTTCCTGGCCGGTTCTTTGCTCGCCGAGCCGCCGCGCGTTCGGATGGTCTTCGGAGGCGACGTCATGCTGGCGCGTTGGGTGGGCGCCAAGGCGGCCAAGGAAAACGACTGGGTGCGCCCGCTGCGAGGGGTGTCGCCGGCGTTTCTGGGCGCCGACATCGCCATGGTCAACCTGGAGTCGCCGTTCTCCGAGAATGGCCCATACGACGGACCGGGTATGGTTTTCCGGGTGCGCCCGGAGATGATCGAGGCGCTCACCGGCGCGGGTGTGAACGTCGTCAGTCTGGCCAATAACCACGTTCGGGATGCCGGCGCGGCAGGGCTCGATTACACTGTCCAGTTGCTCGAAAAGCACCGCATCGCCGTAGCCGGGGTGAGCCGTGATGCGGTCATGGAACGCGCTGGGGCGAAGTTCCGCTTCTTCGCCTATACCTACGACCAACGCAACGGCAACTGGCAAAGTGACGATACGCGCGTGCCAGGGCTGCTCCCGGCAAAGGCGGCGGCGGACGTGAGGGCGGCGCGCGGCCGCGGCGAATGCGTCATCGTCTCCATGCACGCCGGGTGGGAGTATCACACGAAGCCTAACCATTACCAGAAGGCGTTCGCCAAGGCGGTGGTCGAAGCGGGGGCGGCTTGCGTTGTGGGCCACCATCCGCATGTAGTGCAGCCTGCGGAAGAGATCAACGGCGTGCCTGTCTTCTATTCGCTGGGCAACCTGGCCTTCGACCAGAAGGACCCGGGCACGGATCGCGGGCAACTGGCCGAGGTGATCTTCGAGCATGGCCGGGCCGTCAAATGGCGGCTTCTTGATGTGTCAATCAAGAACGGCGCGGCCAACTTGTTACGCAAGTACGAAGAATTTCGTTGACACTACGAAGCTCTTCGTAATACAGTCTGGGTGTGAAGAAAGAAAGCGCAGCGATTCCCAAGCCCACCGCGTCGGAGTTGGAGATCCTGGGCGTGCTTTGGCGGACTGGTCCGGCGACCGTGCGCCGGGTGTGGACTGAACTGGATTCGAACAAGCCCACCGGCTACACCACCGTTCTCAAGCTGATGCAGATCATGGCCGAAAAGGGCCTGCTGGTGAGGGACGAGGAGAACCGCGCCCACATTTACCGGCCCGCTTTGGAGCAAGAGGAAACGCAAGGCCGGATTGTGGATGACCTGCTCGAACGAGTCTTTGGCGGATCGGCTTCTGCTCTGGTCATGCGGGCGCTTTCGCTCAAACGCGCGTCAAAGAAAGAGATCGCCGAGATCCGGCGATTGCTGGACGAAGCCGAGGGAGGCACGCGATGACGGCACTGGGCTGGGCACTGGTTCATTTCCTCTGGCAAGGCGCGGTCATCGCCCTGGTGCTGGCGGTGGCGCTGGGCGCCATGCGCCGGTCGAGCGCCCAGGCGCGCTATGTCGCGGCCTGCCTAGCGCTGCTGACCATGGCGATGTGCGTGCCGGCTACATCGTTGCTGCTGAATAGCGGCGGCAAAGTGGCGTTGCCGCCGGGCGAAAAAGGGCTGATCCTGGACTCCGATCTGAACGCACACGCCTACTTCGATTGGCAGAGATGGGTCGTGCTCTGCTGGGCAGCGGGGGCCACGGCGCTGTTGATGCGGACGGCCATGGGCTGGCATGTCGCCCGGCGCAACAGCCGCCGCGGCGTCGAATGGGACTATCCGCTCAGCCAACTGATGGAACGCATGCGGATGAGTGGGACGGTCGAGCTGGTGGTTTCCAGGCTGGCGGACGCGCCGCAGGTCTTCGGTTGGTTGAAGCCTGTGATCCTGGTCCCGGCTTCGGCGATTGCGCGGTTGTCGCCCGCGGAGATGGAAGCGGTGCTGGTGCACGAACTAGCGCACATCGTGCGGCGGGATTATCTGGTGAATCTGATTCAGACGGTTGTCGAATCGCTGTTGTTCTACCACCCGGCTGTGTGGTGGGTGTCGCGGCGGATCAGGCAGGAGCGCGAGCACTGCTGCGACGATATTGCGGTGAAGGTGTGCGGCGACCGCCGGCGGTATTCGAGAGCGTTGTTGAAGTTGGAAGAAACGCGGCCGGCTTTTGCAATGGCCGCCACGGCTGGAGGTATGAAAATGAGAATCACTAGACTTTTGGGCTACCCGGTCGAGGGTTCGACATGGGGACCCGGCGTGGCTGCCACAGGCGCCATTCTATTGCTCGGCGGGCTGATTTGGGCGTCACAACCGCCAGTTCCCGCCCCACCCGCGCCACCTGAGGCGCCGGCAGTGGCTGGTGGGGCGCCCGCGCACCCGGCGGCGCCGAAACTCGCCATGGCCAGCACTCCCGCTGTCCCGGCCGTGCCAGCCGCTCCCCTGACGCCAGCCGTGCCGGTCGAATTGAAAACCATCGATGGCGTGGTGGACGGCGTAGCCGGCGGAGTCGTAGCCGGAGTCTCCGGCGGTGTCGTGAATGGTGTTCCGCAACCTCCTCAGAGCCCGTCTCCAACTCCCGCGCCGCAACCCGCCGCCGTCCCCGATGCTCCGCCTGCACCGCCGCCGCCTCCACCGGTCAAGGCGCTCACCGATGAAGAACGGGCGAAACTGGCAGAAATTAGGGAGCGCATCGCCGAGCAA
>CAZSBK010000030.1:0-40508 GCA_964604945.1 uncultured Candidatus Solibacter sp. | reverse complement strand
CGGGCGCAGCATCAGGCCGAGGTGAAGGCGCGCATCGTCGAGCAACAGGCGCAGCATCAGGCCGAGGTGAAGGAGCGCATCGCCGAGCAACGGGCGCAGCATCAGGCCGAGGTGAAGGCGCGCATCGTCGAGCAACAGGCGCAGCGTCAGGCAAGATTGGCCGGGATGCAATTGGATCAGCAGACAATCGCGGCGGATGCGCAGGTCGCACTCGAACTTGCGCTGAAGGACCTGCAACTGAATAAACAACAGATCGAGGTCAACATCCGCGAGGCCGTCGAGAAAGCGAAACTGCAATTGGCCGACGTCAACGTCCAGAAAGAAGCGCACGCCTCGATGGAGAAGGCCCTAGCCGAGTTAAAGCTCCGCGAACCCGAGATCCGAAAGAACATCGAAGTGGCCATGAGTCGGCTTGACAGCGAGTTGAAGGACCTCGACGGCAAACTCCGGCTGGAAAGCTCCGAGCACAAGCGGCGCATCGACTATGCCGACCAGAGATGGTCCAAGGGCGACGTGAAGGGATCAACCACCGCGAAAGGACGCCACTACCTCCGCTACGGCCCGCCGGACGAGATTGAAACCCACTCCGGCAAAGGCGAGAACTGGCTCTACAAGAACTGGCGCGGCACGGGCGGCAAAATGATCTTCGAGTTCGACGCCGACGGCCAGCTCAAACGATAGCAAAAGGACCGATTGACCCTCCCAAGCGGGCCGCCAGTCTCGGCGGCCCTTTTTCATATCCAACGGGTCAGCGGAAGCTGACGCCGATCCGCCCGACAAACATCCCCTCCGACCGGAACGCCTGCATCCTGCCCTCAATACGCACCCCGACCCGGTCGTTCAGCCAACTGATGACGCCACCACCCATACTGGCCCAAGGGCTGGTCCCGCCGCGCGACACGCCGAACGCGATACCCGGCCCGAAGTTGACGAAACCTTCGTTCCTCGCCCGCACATTCCGGTTGACGAAGTGCCAGCCAATGGTCGGCTGTAAAGATCCAAACGCGTAGCCGTCGGTAAACGAGTAAACCCCACCCTCGACGCCGGCCGCAAGTCCCTTCCACAGGAGCGCCTCGCCGCCTCCGCCTCCGCCAAATAGCGCGTATCCATGATGACAGGCGCCGACAGTGGCGAAGGCGTAGCCGTTGCCGTTGTACCGATACGAGCCGGACGAGTTTGTTGACTGAGCCGCCAGCCATGGGCTTGTCCACAGCAGGATTCCGGCCATGAGCAACTTCATGTGCGATCTCCGTTTCTACCTGCCGTGACGCTGTCCGGCAGGTAATCATTCGTCAGAATAATATATAAATTAACGCCGCCTGAATGTCACGTAACGTATTTCGGCCACTTCCTTGCCGGTGACATTCAGAGCCCTCAACGTCAAGGTACCTTCGCCTCTTGGCAGAGTCATTGTCCCGAGAGTGAGCGGCTGGAAATCCTTCACGAACGATTCGGTTCGTTTGGCCCGGTCCCAGGCTTCGCCCATCAGCGGCGGATCGTTTGGCCGGCTGACCTTGCCCTGGACCTTCGATCCGCCGAAGCTCAATTCGACGGCCGATCCCACATCGCCAGCCTTACAGGTGTAGTAGATAGCCGCGTCGTACCTGCCCGGTTGAGCGATTTCGATGTTCCAGTTCATTTGGTCGTCCAGCGAGGTCCAGTTGGTGAAGAACGAGCAGTTCGGGTGGATGGAGCTTCGTTTGATGCCGCCCGTGCTTGTCCCGTCGCGGGCCGGCAGGTACGTAAACTCCGAGAAGCCAACCGGGTAAGAGCGATTATCCGGACCCGCCAGCGGCAGCATCTCCGAGGCCCAGTCCTGCTGGGCTTTGCGCAGGCGGGCTGCCACTTCCGGCACGTTGTCGGACGCGTCGCGATCCTGGCCAGGATCGGCTGTCATATCGAACAACGCGCCCGCCGCGTCAAGCCTGTAACGCTGGCTGCGAACGCTGACCCGCCGCGCCTGCATCGAAAAGATCATGCGTTCGGGCCAATCGGGCTTCTCCCCGGCCAGCAGCGGCTTCAGGCTTCGACCATCCAGCGGTTTGTTTCCATTCACGGGGATATCGGCGAGATCGGCCAGTGTGGGACGCAAATCGATCGCCCCGGCGATCTCGGCCACGCGGCGGCCGGGCGCGATTCTGCCCGGCCAGCGGATCAGCATCGGGACGCGCAATCCGCCCTCGTCGAGCGACCCTTTGCGTCCTTTCATGCCTCCGTTCCAGCGCCAACTGTTCGGGCCGTTGTCGCTGAAGTAGACGACAACGGTGTCTTTGCGTAAACCGAGTTTGTCGATCTCTCCCAGGACGCGTCCGACGTTCCAGTCGATGTTTTCGCACATAGCCAGGGCCGCCCGGGTCATGGGCAGATCCTCGCGCCCGGGGTCGCGGTTCATCAGCTTCGGGCCGAGGTTGGCGAACCGTTCAAAGAACCGGTCAGGAACCTGCATGGGCGAGTGCGGCGTGTTGTATGGCAGGTAGCAGAAGAAGGGCTGGCGGCGGTTCCGCCGGATGAACTGGAGGGCGTGACCAGTCAGGTCGTCGGTCAGGTAACCCTTGCCGCGGACAAACTCGCCGTTGTGGTCGAGTTGGGCATCGAAGTACTGGCCCCAATGGCCGGACGTGAAGCCGTAGTAGTCGTCGAATCCGCGGGCGTTGGGGTGGTAAGGCGACTGGCTGCCGTTGTGCCATTTGCCGAATGCGCCGGTGGCGTATCCGGCCTGTTTGAAGGTTTGGGCGATTGTGGTTTCATCCAGATTCATCCGCTCTGCGCCCGTTGAAACGCCGCGAACGCCGCAGCGCGGGTGGTATCGGCCGGTAAGGAATTCGGCGCGGGTGGGGGCACAGACGGCGCAGGCGAAGAACCGGTCAAACTGCGCTCCATCCCGGCCGATCGAATCGATGTTCGGCGTCGAGAGGTTCGTATTGCCGTTGATGCTCAAGTCACCCCAGCCCTGGTCGTCGGCCAGGATCACGACGACATTCGGCCGCCGGCTGACCGGTGCAGCATGAAGAGTTCCGAGTCCAGTTACCGCGGCGGCTCCGGTCAGGATGCTCCTCCGCGACAGTTGATTGGCTGGCTGGTATACCATGCTGGCCCTCTTTCTGCGCCGCCTGGCAGCGTGTCAGACATCATAGCGGGATATCGGCCTCGGGAGCGGCTTGGACTCAGCCATGACCGGATTGATATGATTTTGTTTCGGGGACGTCTCGCCGTGAGCCGTTCACGCTCCCGAATTCATGACTCGTGAATCAAGCCTGAGTTTGGCTGCCGTCTGCTTGTTGACGGTGCCGGTCTGGGCGCAATGGACGCCGGCCGGCCCATGGGGCGGCAGCGCGACCTCGGTCGCCATCGACCAAACGAATCCTCAGCGGATGCTGCTTGGCGCACGGAACTCGTTGATTTATATGAGCGAGGACGCCGGTGAGAACTGGCGGAGGCTGAACTTCCCGCGCCATTTCCTGGGAACCGTCCGGGCGCTGGCTTTCGACCAAACGAACCCTCAAATACTGCTCGCCGGGGTTAACGGCGAGCAATCTGGATTTGGCGGGGTGTGGCGAAGCATGGATGGCGGCGGAACCTGGGCGCTTCCAGAGTCGATCGCCGGAGCTTCGGTCGAGGCGATGTCGCAGTGGGCCGGGGACCAGAAGCTCTGGGTGGCAGGGACTCACCAGGGCGTTTGGCTGAGCCACGACGGCGGGTCGAACTGGACGAGGATCTCGCAGCCGTGGAACCACGAGATGCGGGTGATCACGGCCGTGGCGTTCGATCCGGACAACCGCGAAGTGATTTACGCGGGCACGCCGCATCTGCCATGGAAGACCACTGATGGCGGCAAAACCTGGAATTCGATTCATGAAGGGATGCTGGACGACTCGGACGTGTTTTCGATCTTCGTCGATCCCGAACGCCCGCAGCGTCTGCTGGCGAGCGCCTGCAGCGGCATCTACCGGAGTGAGTCGGGCGGTGGCAAGTGGGCGAAATTCGCCGGCATTCCGGCGTCCCACCGCCGTACACACGTCATCCGGCCGCATCCCAGGAAAGCAAACGTGATCTATGCCGGAACCACCCTCGGGCTGATGCGTTCCACCGACGGGGGGGGCACGTTTAGACAACTCAATCGGCTCCACATCCTGTCGATGGTCTTCCACCCGGCCGATCCGGAGATTCTCTACATGGCCACGGAAGAGGCCGGCCTTTGGCGCAGTGATGATGGTGGGGTAACGGCGAGAGCAGTCAACCGGGGTTTCGTGAACAGGAAGGTGCTCAACGTTGTGCAGGCCGGAGGCGCCTCCGGCAGGGGACGGCTCTACCTCAATACGATTCAGGACGGCGAGGCTGGCGGCGTGTTCACCAGTTCCGACGGCGGCGCCCATTGGACTCTCGCAGCCAACGCCTCGGGTGTCGGCGATAACCATTTGCATCACCTTGCCGGCCATCCGAACGACCCGGGCATCCTCTACGCCGCCAACCAACGCAGCCTCTACCGCAGTACGGACGGCGGCAAGAGTTGGAAGAGTCTGCCCTTGCCCATGCAGATACAGTCAAGCGGCCTGGCGGTCTCGGCGTTGTCAGTCCTGCCAAGGCCCGGAGCGCCAGGCGATGTCCAGATCCTGCTGGGTACCCTCAACGGGTTGTACCGCGGGGGCGCCACGGGCTCTCCCTGGACCCTGGTTGGCGTGACCAAGGCCGACAAAGCGCCGCGCGTGCTCAGCGTCACTGCGGCTGGGACTCGGATTGTCGTTCGAACGTCAAGTGCGCTTTATCTTTCGGACGATACGGGCCTCTCCTGGCGACCGCTTTCCCTACTTTTGCCGACCTCGATCGTCTACGACATCGCCGTGCCCGCCGATCCGAGCGACCCTATCCTGCTGGCCACGGCAAAGGGGCTTGTCTCGTCCTCCGACCAGGGCCGGAAATGGTCGCTGGTTACGGGCGGATTGGACGACGGCACGGTCAGTGCCGTTCAGTATCAACCCAACCGGCGCGGATCGGTGTGGCTGGTCAGGTTCGGACAGCTTTATGAATCCCACGATTTCGGCAGGTCCTGGCGCACCCATCCGGGCGGCGAGATCGTCGAGACCTCCATCCGCGCGCTGTTTACCGGCGGCGCCGGGGCCGGCGGGCTGATTGCCATCACCCCCGACATCGGGGTGTTCAGCCTGAAACACTTGGAACAAACTGGGTTAAGATGAAAGTAGCAGGTTATTCCCAGCTATGAGACTCCTACACGCAACTTCAAATTTCCGCACACGAAACTGGCCGCGATTATTGTTGGCTGCCAGCCTCGCTCTGCTCATCAACACCGCTGCTTTTGGCCAGAGCGGGTGGGGGCAGGGCGACGAGCGGCCCGATCTGATCGAACTCAGCCTCTTTGGCGGAGGCAGTTTCTTCAAGAGCGTCTCCACTGGTGTCGGGACCGATCATGTCAACGGCGGCGCAGTGGGCGCCCGGGTCACCGAGAACTTCTGGAAGTATATCGGCTTGGAGCAGGGCTTCACTTACAGCGCCAACAACCTTCGCATGGGGGCGAGCACGCCCTCCTCGACGGTGGCTTGGGGCAATCGCATCTATCAGTGGAACCTGAATCCGGTCTTCCACCTCACTCCGCGCGGCTCGAAGGTCCGGCCCTACCTGACGGTCGGTGTCTCGGCGATGGATTACAATCCGACCGACACGGCCGAGGGGCTGGCGAATATGGCCGATAACGTGGCCATTTACGGCGCCAAGGGGCTGAGTGACAATCTGCAGGTGGCCATGAACTTCGGCGGCGGCGTCAAATGGCACCTCACCGATCATTTCGGACTGCGCTTCGACCTTCGCAGCACCGTCTCGCGCAACCCCACCTACGGCCTTCCGGACTCAAGCGCCATCAGCAAATCCTACATCCCCCGCGGCGACAAACTCTGGGGTCTGATCCCGAGCGTCGGCCTGAACTGGTATCTCGGCAAGAAGTACGTTCCGCCGCCGCCTGCCCCGCCACCTGCGCCTAAAGCCCTCGCCGCGCTTTCCGGCGGCACGTTGTCGGCCGGCAGCGGCACGCTGTGCCAGGGCCGTCCGATCACCATCCGAGCCACCGGCGTTTCCGATCCTGCGGGCCGCCAGATCACCCACAAGTGGCGAGTCAATGGCCAGCAGATGGGTGGCGACAGCCCCGAACTGCAGTTCACTCCGGACCGCTCCGGCAGCTACAGTATTGAGCTTGAGACCTCGGCTCCGAACACCGAGGGCATGGCTATCCGCACCGCCACGTCCAACACGCTTGCCATCAACGTCCAGGAGTACAAAGCTCCGACGGTTTCCGGCATTTCGGCCGTTCCCGCGCAGCTGAACTACGGCGATACCGGCCGCCTCTCGATCACCGGCACCGGTTCTGCCTGTTCGTCGATCTCCTACAAGTGGACCGCCTCGGAAGGCACGATTCAGAACGATACTTCGGCCAACGCCAGCTTTGATACGAAATCCGTCCGCTTCGAGCAGGGCGGCAAGATCCAGGCCAAGACCGTCACGCTGAAGGGGACCGTCACCGATGACCGCGGCGCGAGCGCGTCGGCCGAAACACAGGTCAAGGTGGACTACATCCCGTCCGCCATCCGCTTCTCCGACCTGATCTTCTCGAAAAACAGCGCCCGCGTGAACAACTGCGCCAAGCGCATCCTGCTTGAAGAGGTTGCCGCCAAGGCCGCCGATCCCGACTACGAACTCGTCCTGGTCGGCCATTACGACCAGGATGAAGCCGCCAAGGGCAAGAAGCCGACTACGATCGACATGCAGCGCGTGAAGAACTCCTACGCTGTGTTGACCGCCGGCACGGGCACCTGCGGCAACGTGGACAAGAGCCGCGTCAAAGTGGATTGGACCGGCGCGGAGCAGACCTCGGACTTCCAGCCCGGCATCTGCGGCACCTCGGCCCGCACGGCCACCGGCGAACGCCGCGGCTCGGCCGTTTCGACCGCTGACCAGAACCGGCGCGTCGAAGTCTGGCTGGTTCCCAAAGGCACCAAGATGCCCGCCTCCTTCAAGTCGGCCAAGGAATTCACGGCCAAAGACTTGAAGAAGGCCGGCTGCCCGAAGTAGACCTCAAGCCGTACTGAAACTCAGCCGCCCGGGTCCCGCGTGGATCCGGGCGGTTTCCTTTTCCCGCGGACTTTCAGAGTATCGCCGGATTGGGGCGCTCAGCGCCGGAATTGCGCATGAACGGACCCTTCGACCCGTTGGGCAGAGTGGTCGATTCGTCTGTCCGCATCTGCGACAACTGACGCGAACTCAACTCCCTGGCGCCATTCAGATCGGCACCGCGGAAATCGGCGCCAAAGGTCCGGGCGCCAGAGAACCTGGCCCCGGCCAGAGTGCTGCCGGCCATCCTGGCGCCTTGCAGATCGGAGTCGCGGAAGTCGGCCCTGCGCAGGTCACAGTGAACGAGCGAGCAGGTCCAAAGCCGGGCCGAAGTGAACCGGGCGTGGTTCAGGTCGGAAGAGTCGAATTCGCAGTGCTGAAGCCTGGCCTGGGTGAACCGCGCGTCCCTGGCCCGGATCTCCCGGAAACGGCAGAACTGAAGGTGGGCCTTGTAGAACGCGGCCGACTCGAGGCTGCAACGCTGGAACTGGCATTCGAGCAGCTTCGCATGATTGAAGCCGGCTTGCCTGAGTTCGCAGCCGAGAAAGCGGACCTTGCCCAGAATCGCCTCCAGCCACCGTGACCCGACCGCCTTGACCTCTTCGAAGACGCAGCCGTCCAGCCTCGCCTCACAAAACACGGCGCCCGACATGCAAGCAGAGTCCATCTGGCAGCGTTCCAGCGAGGCGGCGGTCAAGTCGGCGGCGGCCAGGTTGGCGAGTGCCAGATTCGAGTCCCATATCTCGGCTCCAGCCAGGACAGCCGAACTGAGGTCGGCCGCGGGCCATTCGATCCAGCCCATCACCGCGCGGTCCAGCCGCACATGCGCCAGGCGGGCATTCTCCATGCAGGACCGGCGGAAAGCTGCCTGCTGACCGCCCGCCAGGCCCTCCAGCCATAACAGATGACGATGGAGCGTGCGGGTGAGTTGCTGCGGTTCGAGAGTGTTCTGCCCGGCCGTCGCCCGCTCCATGATGGTTGGCTTATCGGCGAAGTTGGTGAGGAATTGAGGCAAGCGGAGTGTGGGAAAAGCAGCATGCGATTTGCGGGAGTCCGGGCGCGGACTGCAATGCTTGCCACGGATGCGTGCCTCTGACTAGATTGGTAAACGATGAACCAGCCTGCCAGGAATTGGATCGACGACTACCGGGCGCGCCTTGTCCCGATTGAGAAAGCGGTGGAACTGGTCGCTTCCGGCGACAGGGTCTATTCGCACATGGGCGCGGCGCACCCCCTGGCGCTGCTGCGTGCCTTGTGTGGCCGCGCTGCCGAGCTTCGCGGCGTGGAGATCCTGCACTGCATCACGATCGGCGATGCACCCTACTGCGTGCCCGGCATGGAGGCCAGTTTCCGCCACAATTCGCTCTTCACAGCCGGCAATACGCGCCCGGCAGTGCAGGCCGGGCGTGCGGATCATATCCCGGTTTTCCTGCACGAAATTGAGGACCTGTTCGAGGATGGGACCCTTCCGATCGATGCCGCCCTGATTCAGGTCTCCCCGCCTGACCGCTACGGCCACATGAGCCTCGGCCCCAGCATCGACATCTCGCTCACCGCCGCGCGCCGGGCGCGCAGGCTGATCGTGCAGGTGAACGACCGAATGCCGCGCACATTTGGCGAATCGACGATTCGCGTGGAAGACGCCACCGCCATCGTCGAAGCTTCCATGCCATTGCCCGAATTCGACCAGGGCGAGATCACCTCCACGCACCGCGCCATCGGGGGCCATGTGGCGGCGCTGATTCCCGACGGGGCGACGCTTCAGATTGGCGTCGGCGGCATCCCGGAGGCAGTGCTGGAAGGGCTCCGGGGCCACAAAGACATGGGCGTGCACACAGAGATGTTCTCCGACGGCTTGGTCAACCTGATCGAGTCCGGTGTGGTGAACAACTCCCGCAAGACGCTGCACCCGCACAAGGTGATCACCAGCTTCGTCATGGGAAGCCAGCGCGTCTACGACTTTATCAACGACAATCATCTGGTCGAATTCCATCCCAACCGCTACGTGAACGCGCCCGGCATCATCGCCCGGAACGCCCGCATGGCGGCGGTGAACTCGGCTGTTGAAATCGACCTGACCGGGCAGGTCTGCTCTGATTCGATCGGGCCCTTGATCTATTCCGGCATCGGCGGCCAGGTTGATTTCATCCGCGGCGCGGCCCATTCCGAGGGTGGCGTGCCGGTGATCGCGCTGCCCGCGACGGCGAAAGATGGCAAGTTGTCGCGCATCGTGTCTTGCTTGAAAAACGGATCTGGCGTGGTCACATCGCGCGGCGACGTGCACTGGGTGGCGACCGAGTACGGCGCGGTGAACCTGCACGGCAGGAACCTACGGCAGCGGGCTGAACTGTTGATTTCGATAGCCGCTCCCGAATTCCGGGAGGAATTGAGTAGGTCGGCGTCCGCACTCAGAGTCAGCTAGGTCCCCGCCGGTGATTGGCGGTACTATCGGGACGGACCGGCTTGCGTGCGGAGTGACACCATGACGATGACATTTCGTGTGATTTGCATGACCGCGGCGATCGCATTGATCGCCGGAGGCCTGCTGTGGGCCGAGCCTAAGCCCGGCGCCGGCTGCAAGATCCTGACTCTGGATGAAGCCACTGCGATCCTGGGCCCAGGGACGAAATCCGAGATGGCCGCGCCAGACGGCAAGGCGCGCATGTGCGTCTTCCTGGCCGGGAAGAAGCGACTGTCGGTGTCAGCAGTGGACGAGGGGTCGAACGCCGCCATGCGAAGGGAACAGCTTGATCAACTGCGCAAGGAGAACAAGGGCAAAGTGGAGCGCGGGCTGGGCGATTTTGCCGTTTCGTTCACCGAAGGCGATGTCAGCGCCATCATAGCAATCAAAGGTGGCAGGGTAGTCGATGTGCGGACGACAGGCGCGGGTTCTTCGCCCGAACTGTTCAGGGCGATGCGCACCGCGGCTGCATTTGTGCTCGGAAGATAGAATTGGCCCACCCTGGAAGTGGTGATCAACTGCATGCCGTAGAGTGGGAGTATGCAGTTTACCCGTAGATCGCTCATGCTCGCCGCCGCCGGCGCATCGTTGAACGCGGCCTCCGGCCCCGTGTCCTTCGGCGCTCTGCCGTCAAGACGCCAGTTGGCCTGGCACGCCATGGAGACTTACGCCTTCCTGCATTTCACCACCAACACGTTCACGGATAAGGAGTGGGGATTCGGCGACGAATCGTCGTCCATTTTCAACCCAACGGCCTTCGACGGAGACGCCATTGTCGAGGCGCTGAAGGCGGGCGGGATGAAGGGTGTCATCATCACGGCCAAGCACCATGACGGGTTCTGCCTCTGGCCCACGAAGACGACGCAATACTCAGTCGCCAGTTCAACCTGGCGCAGTGGGAAAGGTGATGTGGTCGGTGACTTGTCGCGGGCGGCTGCCAAAGCGGGCTTGAAGTTCGGCGTCTATCTCTCGCCATGGGATCGCAACAGCGCTCTCTATAGTCAGCCTGCCTATGTAGGGATGTACCGCCGCCAGTTGACCGAACTGATGACACAGTACGGGCCTTTGTTCGAGATCTGGCACGACGGCGCCAACGGCGGCGACGGCTATTACGGCGGCGCGCGCGAGAAGCGCACCATCGACAAGAAGACCTATTACGGCTGGCCCGAAACCTGGGCGCTGGTCCGCAAACACCAGCCGAATGCCTGCATTTTCTCCGATGTCGGACCCGACGTCCGCTGGGTGGGCAACGAACGCGGCATCGCCGGCGAGACCTGCTGGGCGACCTGCGACCCGGTGGCCGACCAGGGCAGCGAAGCTTCTCCCGGCAACGCAAACGCGAAACTGCTCAATGTGGGTACCCGGAATGGTTCAAAATGGCTGCCTGCCGAGTGCGACGTGTCGATCCGGCCGGGCTGGTTTTGGCACGAGAAGGAAAACGAGCGTGTGAAGACGCCGCGGCAGTTGATGGAGCTTTACTACAAGTCGGTCGGGCGCGGTGCGAACTTCCTGTTGAACATTCCGCCAGACCGGCGGGGACTGCTGCACGAAAACGACATTGCTTCGCTGAAGGGGTTTGGCAGAATGGTGCGCGAAACGTTCGCCGCGAACCTCGCAGCGGGAGGTAAAGCCACTTCAATGGATACACGTCCAGGATGCGGAGCGGAACGGCTCATCGACGGTAAGCGTGATACGTTCTGGGCGGCGCGCGACGGCGTCAAGGAGCCCAGTGTCGTGATCGAACCTCGCGGTGGGACTGTGTTCAATGTCCTCCTGGTCCGTGAAGCGGTCGCCCTCGGCCAGCGAATCGGCGGGCTCGCTGTGGACGCGCGGATTGACGGCGATTGGAAAACCATCGGCTCGGCCACGAGTATAGGCGCGTGCCGCATCATCAAACTAGACGGAGCCGTCAAGTCTCACCTGGTGCGGCTTCGTGTGACGGAGGCGGGAGCCGCTCCTGCACTGTCGGAGTTCGGCCTCTATTACGAGAACGTCTGAGGCCACGTCACTTCCGTTTGGCGGTAAACGTCCCTTCCGCCTGGCCGCCGAAGTCGATGGTTCCCTTGATCACGCCGTTGTCGACGACGCCAGCGTAGATGCACGTGAACTTGTTGCCGTCCATTTCGGCCGTGAACTCCCAGCGGACTTTCGCGCCGTCTACGGTTCCTTTCAGCGGCGCCTCGCCTAGCAAGCCCTTGTAGGTCCCGCTGAGCGTATTGCCGTCCTGTTTGAAGGTGATTGTGGGGTTGCCGGTGTTGCCGCCGATCTCGACGGCCACATCCCAGACACCGGTGAGGTCCGCAGCGGCCAGCGGCAATGCGAACGCGAAGAGAACAGCGAGTAGCAGCTTCACATCAGTCTCCTATCAGTTTTGGGCGGGAGCCGACCGAGCCCTCGCCGGATTGACATGAGTATACAACTCGCCGCGCGAATCGTCGTACGCTTATCGGGCGGCCGCCGGCTGCGGCGACTCCTTCCAACCGTAGGCGGCCATCATGATTTCGAAGATCCGCGTATTCGGCATATAGCCCTTCACCAGTTCCGCGCCTGGACCCTGCGCCGCCACCGCCACCTCTTCACCCGTGTGGCCGTTCTCCACCCTGATCTTCGGCTTCTCTTCCTTCACCCCTTCGGCCGGAAGCAGCGGCTCGCCGATCTTGCCGCCGCGCAGGCGGATGTCGAAGGAATGGTCCGCGGCGAAGATAATCAGTGTGTCGTCTGTTACCCTGGCGGCGACTCGCCGGATCATCTCATCCATCTGACCGACACGATCCAAACCGCGCTTGATGTTGGTCGTGTGCATGTCCCACTCAACCATCAGGAAGTAGCCCTTCTTGTTCGACGAGAGGACGTTGAGAGCCTGATCGACTACCGGTATCGGGTCAAAGTCGCCAGACTCAAACAGCGCCACGACACGCTTCGCATCCTTCGGGATCGCGCCGGGCGACGAAGCCACTGCGAAGCCTTTCTCCTTGAGCTTGGCCTCAAAATCGACACTCATCTTTTCCGTGGCCGCCAGGATTGGCTTTCGTCCGCCACCGATGACCATGTCGACACCGTCGCCGAAGCGCGGCGTCAGGATCTGCATGGCGATCTCGCCTGCCGCCGACCGGATGTTTGAATGCGCGTAACAGGCGGCGGGCGTGGCGTCGACCATCGACATGTTTGAAATGACAGCAGTCGACAGGCCCTTCTCCTCGGCGTATTCGAGGATGGTCTTCAACACAGTCCCGTCCTTCTTGCCGCGCACGGCGTCGGGGCCTTGCGACAGCACCCCATTGCCCGTCTTGCGGCCGGTGACGATGGCAGTCATTCCGGCGGCTGAATCGGTCACCCACTCCCCGCTGGCCGAAGTGTCCGATAGGCCGATGTACGGCATTTTCTGGATATAGAGGCTCTGCGGCTTTCCATGCAGGTAGGCGCTGGCGGCGTTCAGTGTGGAGGAGCCGCCGGCGTCGCCGATGAAGAGGATGACGTTCTTTGCCTTGCTCTTTGCGGGCAGCGGCGAGGCTACCGCGGTGAGTAGGAGGAGGAGTGCAAGTCTTTTCATACTGAAAAGTAAAGTGTACCTAAACACGCGCACTGAGGAACATACCCAGTTCGTTAAGAATTCTTATGGATTGCGTTGTCCGGACACCTCAGACGCTGACCACCGGGCAACTGCTCTGGCGGATGATCGAATAAGCGTTCGCCCTCAACCTTCCAAACACTCCGGCCGCCGATCCGCGGCCGATCACCAGCAAGTCAGCCTTGATGTCGGCGGCGATGTCGCAGACCACCGTGGCGGCGTCGCCGGAATCAATATGCAGCGGCGCTTCGATCGACAGACTCGCGGCCAGATTCGTCACGGTTTCGTGCACCGAGGTTTCGACGTGTTTGCGCCAGTCCGGATCGAAGTACTCGCCGGCTTTACCCTCGAGATTCGGCATGGCATGGATGAGGCTCAACTTCGCCCCGATCCGGGAAGCGAAACGTGACGCCCACATCAGAGTCCGCTCGCTCGATGAGCCCAAGTCCAGGCCGACGGCGATGTGATTGAGTTGGATCGCCTCCACGGAAGGCGCCTCCAGATGGACACCCGTCCATACGGGGCAATCGGCGTCGTGCAGCACCTTGGCCGTGACCGAACCAAGGATGAAGCGGCGGAACGGACCGTACCCGTGAGTCGGTAGCACAATGAGGTTGGAGCCGCGCTGATGGGCGGTTTCAACGATCACTGTGGACGGGTCGCCTTCGATCAGGATCCGCTCGCAATTCTCGCAGGGGACCTCCCCGGAGAGGTAGTTGTTCAGGTCCTGATGAGCCTGTTCCAGGCGGGTGCGGAACAGGTCTTCGAGGACAGTGCCGCCGACCTCCATGGCGCCGAATTCGTAATGTGGCGGCGGCAGCACGTGCAGCAGCACGATGCGGCTGCCGAACCGCCGTTGCAGCGCCTCGGCGCGGCGCACTGCGCCTGCGGCGCGATCGGAGAAATCGACGGGAACGAGAATCTCTTCAAGTGGCATAGCGTCGCCTCCGCCCCAATTCTGCCCCATTCACGAGCCGGGCGGCAAGGCTTCTCAAGCCTTCGCCGCACTTAATTGGTTCCCGCCGTGGCCACCAGCCCCAATTCCTCCAAAATCTTGGGCGAAGCTTCTTCCATCGCCAGCGTCTTGTGGCACGTGTCGCAGTCCTGAGTCAGTTCGCGGCCTTCCTTTGAACCGGCTCGTCCGTCGTGGCAGCGGAAGCACCCGGGGAAATCCTCGTGGCCCAGGTGATTCGGATAGACGCCCCACTTCACGTTCATCTCCGGGAAGACATTCTTCGAGTATGCCGCCAGGACAGCCTTGGCCGACCACTCGATTTGAGTCTTTTTCGCCGCGTACACATCAGGGTGGTTCTTCTGGTAGAAGGCGGCGAAGCGGGCCGGTATCTCGCGCTCGGACTCTTCCGTCGTCTTATACTGCGCCTGCATGACATCCAGAGCGTGTTTCTTGGCGAAGGGCAGGGTACGGTCCACTTCGCCCGAGGCCAGCGCGCGGTCCAGAGCGCGGGCGGGCAGTTCGAATGTGTGTGACGGCCGGTTGTGGCAGTCGATGCAATCCATCGTGCGGACCTCGAGGTTGCCCGGGCCGTCGCCCTTAAACCCTTCGGCTCTGTAGACCACCTTCTCGCCGTTCTTCGAATACTCGACCCACGGGATCTCCATCCGCTTGCCGTCTTTTGGCGCATACCGCATCACGATGCCCGGGCCCATGTGCGCACCGTGGATGCCCTTGTATCCATTGCCGCCGCCGATATGCAACAGCAGGACCGTCTTGGTATGCGAGCTCGCCTCGTCGTCGGCGAACTTGTCCAGCACACGGACGCGGTCGCCGCCATACTTCTGCGGCCAGTGGCAGATCTCGCAGGTCTCGCGCGCCGGGCGCAGGTTCTTGATCGGAGTCTCGATCGGTCGTGGATAGAGGTTAAACGTGACGCTGATCACCTGCCACGAGCCCGAGATCTTGCTCTTCACAAACCAGTTGGCGCCTGGCCCGATGTGGCAGTTAACGCAGTCGACGCGGGCGTGAGGCGAATTCTGATAGGCCGTGAATTCCGGCTTCATCACGACATGGCAGGTTTGTCCGCAGAAGCTGACTGACTCCATATAGTGCACCGCGCGGTAGACCAACTGGCTGCCGATGACCAGGTTTAGCACCGTGGTGACGCCCACGAACGTGAGCAACTTCCGGAACCTCGTATTGGACAGATCCAGCGGAGGAAAGATCTCCGGCAACCGGCCCAGGTTCTTCCGCCGCACCTGCCAAATGCCCAGCGGGATCAGGCCCAAGCCGGCGAAAAACACGGCCGGCAGAACCATGAACTCCAGGATGCCCAGATACGGGTCCGCACCGCCTGCCTTCATCATCGTGGGTAGAAGGATCACCCACAACAGGCCACCCGTGGTCACCATCACAATGCCAGCCAGGCTGATCCAGTTGCTTCCCAGGTAGACCAGCGGTGCAAGCCAATCTTTCAACTTCTGCATTGTTTCAGTATAAACAGATCGCAAAAGCGGTCTGGCGGACTTTTTGGCGGCCCGCCGGTCGACATGTCGGGCGGCAATTGCAGCCCCGACTCGCGGTTCTCACCCGTGGCGACAGGGCATGCCGCCCCTGCTCCGGTTTACCGTTCGAGGTAGCCGTACCAACTGAAACTCATCTCGATGCTGTGGCTGAAGACACCGGCCATCGAATGAGGAGATCCCGTCTCGAACAGGAAGCCCTTGTAGACTTGAGGCACGATCAGGCCGCCGCCGCTCCGTCTGAACTCGACCGCCCGGCCGTTCACCGTACCCTCGATGGACTGAACCTTTGGGCAGGGATGCCCGAAGCCTGCCGCTCAGTCAGCGTGTTTCCGCACGTCTTTGTGGCCATGCCCGGGGAACTCACGCGGACTGTAGCCGCTGTACCAGGATGGATCCATCGGGTAGACCTCGGGGTCGAAGATCACCGAATAGAAGTGCCAGACCACGATGGCCAGCGTAGCCAGGACCGCCTCGTAGTAGTGGACCACGCGCGAGAAGTCGTACCAGACTTTTGGCGCGTTTGCCAGCATCCAATTGTTGGCCCAGAGCGCCGTACCGGTCACCGCCATCACGGCCGTACCCCACACCAGAGCCCAGTATTCCGCCTTCTCAATGTAGCTGTGAGCCGACTGGTGCGGGCGCTGCCTGCGTAGTCCCAATCTCCAAAGCGTGCCTTCCACCATCTCGCGGAGATCGCCGAACCTCGGCAGCATCTCTTTCCAGTGCTCGCGCAGCGTCTTGTTCAACACGAGCGAGACGACGTGCATCACCGAAGTGATCACCAGGATCACTCCGGCCGTGCGATGGATGGTTCCGCGGAGCGGATAGGTCTTTTCGTAGACCAGAAGCCAACGTGACCACCATTCATCGGGGAAGTGCAGCGCAAAACCTGTATAGGCCAGCACAATGAAGCTGATCAGTAAGAGGAGGTGCTGAATCCGTTCAAACCGGTGCATCCGGATGTGCGGTTTCGAGGGCCGCAGCATCGATGATGGCTGCGTCTGTCCCTGGAACCGGTGCATGTGGAACTTGCGGAGGAAGTCGCCCAGGTGGTGTACGAACATCAGGCCGATGGTGCCCGGGATCAGCATCAGGTAGAAGATCCGAGCCAATTGGACCGGCTTCGGCTCGTCCTTCAATTCCACCGAGTGGATCTTGCCGAGGGAGAACTTGCTGCCCGCGCCTGGGTGGCAGGAACTGCACGTCTTGGCGATGTTCTTCGGGTGGATGCGAGACTTCGGGTCGTTCGACGGGAGGATGTCGTGGAACCCATGGCACGAGGCGCACTCGGCTACTCTCGGCTCGCCCGACTTCAACGCAAGGCCATGGAAGCTCGTGGCAAAAGTGGAGACTTGATTGGCGTTCAGGCCAAAACGTTGCATCAGCTTCAAGTCGCCGTGGCAGCGCCCGCATGTCTCCGGTACACCCACTCTGCTTACTGACGAACCGGCCCGCTTCGGGCCCTCGATGTTATGCGCCGAGTGGCAGTCGATGCAAACGGGCGCTTCGCGGATGCCCGCCGCCACCGCCCTGCCGTGAACCGAATTCTCAAACTGCGCCAGCGCCTTGTCGTGGCATCCGCCGCAGGTGTCCATCGATGCCCTGTGCGCCTCGGGCGACTTCGCTATGGCGATGTCGTGCTTTTCGCCGTGGCAAAACGCGCAGTCCGGCGCTCCGGCATTGCCCTTCTTCAACTCGATCGCATGGTTGCTCTGGTTGTACTCGGCCACGATTGACTCGTGGCAATTCGCGCAGACCGGCTTTGGAGCCTTATCCGGGTGGGGGTACTCCTCGTGCCTCAGGTGGCACGATGCGCACAGAACACCCACATGGGCCGACTTCTTCAGCTTCGCTTCCACATCATGGCAGTCGGCGCAAACACTATTGGGTGTTGTGACGCCCGTGCCTCGCTGCGCCGCCCATGCCGCGCCTGCCAGCAATACACCCACCATGACTGAACGGCTGATCGCGTTTTTCGGCAAAAACAATCTCCCTCCCGCCGGGCCATTGTGAACCCACGACGGGCTCGCTCCCGGGGCCGCTCCATGCGTCGCCCCGGGATGCCAACCTGATTTCAAACTGCTCGTTCGGATCAACCGCTCAACCGGCGCCAGACGCGAGAGCGCCCGGCCGGATGCCAACTACATGCCGGCGGTCGCGCTATCCTTCCACATCTGCACGACGTAGAGGATGGCCAGCACCACACCGGAGACTGCCATCACGATCGTCAGATTCTTGCCCCACTTGTCCAGTTTTTCCAACTGCTTCGCGGTTGCCTTCTGACGCTCGATCGCGGTGTCCGAGCCTCCGCCCAGATGGATCGTGTCATCCTCCTGGGCGGCGACGTTCTTTCTCTTGAATCCCAACAGAACGACGACAATCAAGAGGACAACCCACGCGAGAGCAAAGGGTAGAAGATTACTCATGTTTCAGAACCTCCTGGCGCCAGGCCTTTCGACAGGCTCGACCTGGAGCCACTGTAGACTTGATCAACCCAACGTCTGCGGCGTGCCCTGTTTAGGACACCCCGCCCCGGTACGCAAACATACGGCAAGAATTGCCAATACAACAGTATTCAACGAATCCTGCTCGTTGACCACCGAACTGACGCCCGCATCCCACGCCGACTTCAGCGATTCGGGATCGCTCGACGCCAGCAGGATCACGCGGTCAGGCTTCGACAGCGGCAGCGGCAACACGCTGAAATGAGCCTGGTCGACCACCACCACGCAGGCCGAATCCAGATCCGGCCTATCCATGCACACGACTTCCCGCTGCGCGCTCCGGGCCAGTACGCCCCGCAACGCCTCAGCCTTCGCCGCGTCGGACAACGCCAACTGTATCGAACCCATTTGGATCGTGCCTTCCACCCCGCCCGCCACCTTCCGGTGCTGTCAGCAGGGCTACTCCACTCGCTGGAATTTTTGCAATTCAGTGGCCACTTCTCCTCCCTTGCTCTGAGCGCCTTCGGGATCGCCGTATCCATTTCAAATTAAAGACTTTTTGTTCCGAATCCCCAGCGCGCCTCATATCTTCGGTGGGTGAATTGCCCCAATCAGGCGCGCTGCCGCCCTCGCTAACAGTTACAATTGAAAGTGACGCCAGCGTGAAATGACCAGACTCTCCAGCGATTGGCAAACCGCCCGGGTTCTCGAAGCCGTCTTCGATCAACTCTCGGATGCGCTGGTTCTGTATGACACCGACAACATCATCACGGGCGTCAACGCGGCGGCTGAACGCGTTTTCGGCATGTCGGCCGAGGAACTCGTCGGGCGCGACTGCCGTATGATGTTCCGCTGCCAGCAGTGCGAGCCCGGTTGCGGCATGCATACCGGCCTGCTGTCTTCGAACGGTTCGAACGCCACCATCCGGTTGCGAAGTGAGAACGGCCTGGAACGCCTGGTGGTGATCCGCACCAGCCATGTGCTGCGCGAAGACGGCTCGGTGCTGGGTGTCGTGGCAGCCATTAAGGACATCACCGACGAGGCCGAACCTCAGAAGCGCGAAATCATCGCCGCCAGCCCCGTGATGATTGAGATGCTCAATTTCGTCCGCCGCGTCGCCGTCAGCGAAGCCACGACGATTCTGCTCGAAGGCGAAAACGGCGTCGGCAAGGACCTCATCGCCAAAACGCTCCATTACCAGAGTGTGCGCCAGGCCGAACCCTTCATCGCCATCAACTGCGCCGCCATTCCGGAAACACTGCTTGAAAGCGAGCTGTTCGGCTACGAGAAAGGCGCATTCACTGACGCCCGCGCCCAGAAGAAGGGCATCTTCGAACTCGCTGACAAGGGGACGCTCTTCCTTGACGAGATCGGCGAGATTCCGCTCATGCTTCAGGCCAAGCTCCTGCGGGTGCTCGAGGAACAGACCTTCCGCCGGTTGGGCGGGTTGAAGGACATCAATCTCGACTTGCGCGTGATCGCCGCCACCAATAAGAATCTGCGCGAGGCGGTGAAGGAAGGCGCCTTCCGCCAGGACCTCTACTTTCGCCTCAACGTTATCCACATCACCATTCCGCAGCTATTCGAACGGCCCGAAGATATCGCCCCGTTGGCCGCATTCTTCGTCGAGCACTATAACCGCAAGTTCAAACGTCACATCGAAGGCATCGCGCCCGATGCCATGGCCATGCTGATGCGCCACGACTGGCCCGGCAACGTGCGCGAACTCCGCAACGCCGTCGAGCGCGCCATGATCCTCGAGGATTCCTCTTACATCACGGCCCAGAGCCTGCCCATGTCCATCAGCCGCCAGGCGCCCGTCCCGGCGCTGGCCTCCATCGAGAGCTACCCCCGGGCGATTCCCGACAGCGGCATGTCGCTCGAGGACAACGAGAAGCGCCTTCTCACGCAGGCGCTCGGAAAGACCGGCGGCAACCAGACCCAGGCCGCCCGCCTGCTGCGCATCACCCGCGACACGCTTCGCTACAAAATGAAGAAGTTCGATCTGCGCTGAACCGCGCCCGCCGATCAGGCAAACGTGCGCCGCAGCGCGGCAAGACCTTCGCCGGCCAGCCGGATCACCTTGCGCGCCAGCCAGACCGAGATGATCAGGGCCACGATCACGATGGCGGCCACCACCAGTGGATGCGTCATGGTCAACCACACCAGCACCGGCGCGGCTGCGTCCCCGGCGAGGCTGAGCGCCCAGTTGGAGAACGGTTCCGGGCTCTGGTTCACTGCTACCCGTGTGGCGGCCTTCGAGGCGTGCGAGGTCAATGCCACGCCGCCGGTGAGCAGCACCAGCAAGGTGCGCGCAAGCGGATCGATGTTCGCAAACGCGGCGAAACCCAACGCCGCCGCGCCCACAGGACGGATGAAAGTGTGGACGGCGTCCCAGGCGCTGTCGAACCACGGGATCTTATCGCTGACGAATTCGGCGACGTACATGAAGGCCGCCACTCCGATCACCACCGGGTGAGCCAGCAACTCCAACGGCTTCAGAGTCGCAGGCAGCGCGAGCAGGTCGAAGCGCAGCGCCAGCCCGATCGCGAGGACGGTTGCGTAAAGTCGCATCCCGGCTGCAAAGCCCAGGCCGAGCGAGGTTCCGAGCAGAGTCAGTGGGTCCACAGTTATCCCTCTGTTGACACAATACGTCAAACCACTGCACCCCGTTCCGGCAATCGGCGGCAATCCCCCGGTGGTGGCAGGCCGCCCAGGACCGCTACATTAGAATTCGATGCCCCCTCCCCTGATCGAATTCGAAAACGTCCACGTGGCCCGTGGCGGCAATCTCGCTTTGCAGGGCGTCACGCTGTCGATTGAACCTGGCGAGCACGTCGCCATTCTCGGCCCCAACGGCAGCGGCAAGTCCACCCTCATCCAGGCCATCACCCGCGACTGCTACCCGCTAACCGGCCCGTCCAGCCGTTTGCGGATCTTCGGCCGCGACACATGGAATGTCTTCGATCTGCGCGCTCTACTCGGCATCGTGACCAACGATCTGGCCGAGCGCTGTGTCCAACCAAATACGGTCGAGGAGACTGTTCTGTCAGGCTTCTTCTCCTCTATCGGCGTCTGGCCGAACCACGGGGTGACGGCGGCCATGCGCGACAAGGCTTCGTCGCTGATGGACCTGCTTGGAATCGCGCACCTGTCCTCTCGCCGGATGACGGAGATGTCTTCGGGCGAGGTCCGCCGCGCCGTCATCGCCCGGGCGCTGGTCCACGATCCGGCCGCGCTACTGCTCGACGAGCCGGCCAACAGCCTCGACATCGCCTCTCAGTTCGAGCTCCGCCAGGCCATGCGCAGGCTCGCCGGCGAGGGTATCGGATTGGTCCTGGTCACCCACCACCTCCCCGACATCGTGCCCGAGATCGGCCGGGTCGTCTGTCTCCGCCAGGGCCGCGTCTGGCGCGATGGGAACAAACGCGAACTGCTCACCCGCCCGGTGTTGTCGAAGCTATTTGGCGTGGCCGTCCAGCTTCAGCAACTTGACGGCTACTACCACATGTATTGAGCCGTCTGACTCTACGGTTTGTTTGGCACTGCGGGAGCGGCGGCGCATACCCGCGCACCCGCCGCCAGCCCGTACTCATAGGCCCCGGCGTCTGCCGTTCCCACGGCGGTCCGCGCCTGGACACAAGCCGGGTGGGCATACTGCCATGCGGCCGCTACCGGCTTGTCCCGCCAAGTGCCGCCCTGTCCAGCAGCGTCGATCGCCGGCGACCCGGCCGCCAGCGCATAGTCGTATGTTTCAGCACCGGCGAACCTCATCCCTGGGTCCAGGACGTTGCCCTTCGGCAGGGCGGCGTCGCCCAGATTGATGTCCAACTTGCCCGCGAACAGGTTGTTGCGCACCTCGATCGCCGCGCCCATGGTCTGGAGGAAGACCTTGCCGTTTGGACGCAGGTTGACCACCGTATTGTGTGAGAACAGCATCCGCGAACCGGCCTGCGGCCCTTCCGAGCCAAAACTGATCATATGCTCGTTCACCGATTCAGCGCCCTGCTGGATCACATTGCCCAGCACCACCGCCTGGCCGCCGTTCGGCAGATCCAACTCCCAACTGCTCTTGCCGTTCTCCGACGAGAGCCGGTTGTAAGTAATCGTGTTCACTGCGGCCCGCGACTTCACCAGGTTGCCGCCCGCCGAGTGGTGCATGTAGCTGGCATGAAGCGTGAAACTCGCCGTGCCGCCCACATAGATATTGTGCGAATAGCCGTCGCCATGACCGTTCCAGCCAAACTCGCTGTGCTCGATGCGGATGTCCCCGGCCATGTGCGTCGTAAGAATCCCGTTCTCGTTGTGGTGGAAGTAGCAGTTGCGTACGGTCAGGTTTCGCCCCTCCTGGCGGATACCCGCGCCGTTCTTAGCGCCCACCGCCGCACCGGTGAATTCGACGTTCTCCACCTCCGTGTCCGAGCCCTTGATCACCCAGATCGCCTTGCCCTCGGCTGCCTTGCCCGCCGCGTCCATCTTCGGGCGCCCGTTGACGCCGCGTAGCGTCAGCCGGCTCCTCACGATCGCGCACACGTCCCCGGCATACTCGCCCTTGGCGTCGATTTCGATTGTGTCGCCGTCGGAGGCCGCCAGCACCGCCTTGCAGGGCGTCTGGTACTTCTGCCCTGGGCCAACTTTCCGCACCTTGGGCGCACCGATAACCAGCGCCGGCGCCAGCGCCAGCCAGATCAACATTGCACGCATGCCGGTCTTTCCTCCTCGATCGGGCCCGGCCGGACCTCGCCCGGCTCCCTCTACTTCGACGGTGCGATGGGCTGCGGGGCGGGGAAGGGGTACACATCCGGCATCACCTTCACGCCCGTGGTGAACTTCCACTGCATCTCTTCCGGAGCCTGGAACGTCAGCTCGACAAAGTAAGCTGTAAAGCCCTTCTCGACCGCGGGCGCCTTCACCACCCAGGTGTTTGGCGCCGTCTCGGTAAGATCCGTGCTCTTGTACGCCGGCCCGATCTTCTCCAGGCGGAAATCCCTCGCGTCGGGATTATTCGCCTGCCAGAGCTTCACCGCCAGGGGTTTCGCCTGCGATTTCACGGTGATTGTTCCGTCCTTAGCCACCGACCAATCGAACTCGGGCCGCTTCCAGTTGTTGATGATCGAAGCGTAGTAGGCCGCCAGCGAGTCGGCCGCGTCGGTGCGGCGTGTCACGCTGTGGTCGGAGTTGGGCACGTAGCGGAGGTACTTCTCGCCCTTCAGATCGTTCCAGTAAAATTGCCATGAGTCCGGCAGGAAGAACTGGTCTCCCGCCGAATTGACGATGTACTTGGGCATCGTCAGCCGCCCGCGGTATTCATACGGTTCAACCAGTTTCATGAGGCGGGCGAACTCAGGTGTGCTGAATTTATCCATCACCCCGTGCTCGACATAGTCGCCCACCGCGGGAGCCCAGAAGCCATACGCGCGCCAGTGGTGCTCAAACGACGGGACCACATTCAGCAGATCGATCACAACCGGCATAATGGCCACCACGCGTTTGTCCACGATGCCCGTCGTCCATGTCGTCCACCCTCTCTTGCTGCCGCCGGTGATGACGAACTTGTCCACCTTCACGCTGCCGCCCGCCTCGGACTTCAGAAACTCGGTGGTGGCGTCCATGGCCCGCACCGCCGCCTTGGTCATCGGCAACCGCGTCGCCCACTTGTCCTCGCCCGTCTCCATATGTTTCATCCAGTTGTAGGCGATGATGGCATCTTCGGTCCGTTTCCGCGCTTCGCCGTAGAACGAGAGCGGCTGGTTTGGGACCATTCGCAGCTCGACGGTGATTGACGATGTCTTCTTGGAAATCTGTGTGAAGAACTGATCCTGCTTGGCCGGGCCCGGACTGTCGTTGGAACTGCCGCCGATCATCAGCAGCGCCGTCGAGTGCTTCAGCGTGTCGGGCTTGTAGACGATCACCCAGTGTTTCCATTCCGGCCGGTCGACTTCGTTCGCCGTCAGCCACGTCTGCGAGGTCATGTCCAGGACATACGCCGTGACCCCGTCGCCCGGAATCGACTTCACCAGCGACCATTTGTAGGCCGGATCCGGCATTTTCACGTACCGGTCCAGGCCGGTCTCCTGTTCACCCTGCCCGAAGGCCGGGACGCAACTGAGGAGAAGCGCGAGAGAGAGAAGCAGCTTATTCATATAGGAGAGACTTACATCGTAACAGTAGGGTGGCGGCTATACTGATGGTCGATGCCCGAAAACAACCCGCTTTCATTCGTCACATCCGCGTTAGATGAGATCAAGGCCGCGGGCGGTTACTTCCGCCTCCGCCAGTTGCAGTCGGCCTGTGCGCCCGTCTGCACGGTGGACGGCCGCCAGGTCATCAACCTCGCTTCGAACAACTACCTGGGCCTGGTCAACCACCCCAAGCTGAAGGAAGCCGCCGAAAAGGCTGTGCGCGACTTCGGCGTCGGCTCTGGCGCGGTCCGCACCATCACCGGTACCCTCGCGATGCACATCGAGTTGGAAGAGAAGATCGCCGCCTTCAAGCACACCGAAGCCTGCGTCGTCTTCCAATCCGGTTTTACCGCCAACGCCGGCACCGTGTCGGCGATTCTGACCCCCGACGATCACATCATCTCCGACGCCCTGAACCACGCCTCCATCATCGACGGCTGCCGCCTCTCGCGCGCCAAGATCCACGTCTTCCGCCATCGCGACACCGCCCACGCCGAGGAGATCCTGGCATCTCTCGCCGGCGCCCCCGGCCGCAAGCTCCTGATCACCGACGGCGTCTTCTCGATGGACGGCGACATCGGGCCGCTCGACAAACTGGTTCCCATCGCGGAAAAATACGGCGCCATCATGATGGTCGACGACGCCCACTCTTCCGGCGTCCTTGGCGCGCACGGCCGCGGCACAGTGGACCACTTCGGTCTCCATGGCCGTGTCCAGATCCAGGTGGGAACCCTGTCGAAGGCCATCGGCTCGCTCGGCGGATACGTCTGCGGATCGCGCGACATGATCGAATACCTCTACCACCGTGCCCGCCCGTTCCTCTTTTCGACCTCCCATCCGCCGGCCGTCACTGCTGCTTGCCTAGCGGCATTCGATCTCTTGGTCGCTGAACCGGAACGCATTGCCGAACTATGGGATAACACGAATTACTTCAAGTCATTATTGAAGCAGGAAGGCTTCGATACCGGGCTGAGTGAAACGCCGATCGTGCCCATCATCGTCGGCGATACCAAGGCCGCGATGGATTACTCGCGCGCGCTGTTCGACGAAGGGCTCTGGGCCACCGGCCTGGGCTTCCCGACCGTACCCCAGGGTAAGGCCCGCATCCGAACCATCGTCACGTCGGCCCATAGCCGGGCGCAACTGGAACAGGCGGTCGAAATCCTGAAGCGTGTTGCCAATCGACTCGATCTCAACCTCAGCGGAAACTAGGCCGATCTTCTCGCGTGCCACAGCGTGGACACAATGATCACCGTGGCCCCAACCAGCGCGAACACGCCCGTCCGTTCCCCGTGGATTAGCCACGTCCAGATCGGATTCAGCACCGGCTCCAGCAGCAGGATCGCCGACGATTCAAACGCCTGCACGTGCTTCATCCCGCGAGTGAGGAAGATGTAGGCCAACCCAACCTGGAAGACGCCCAAGTAAAGAATGATCGACCAGTCCGCCAAGGTCGCTGCCAGCGGGAACGCCATGGGCAGCGCGGCGGCAGCAGTCAGGGCATTCCCCAACACGACCGTCGCCAGCGATCCCGACGATTCCTTCCCGCGTGCCTGCCACCGGATGCCCGCGATCGTCAATGCCCAGGCAAGCCCTGACAACAGTGCAAGTATGTTTCCTAACATCGGGTTAGACGCTGTTTGTTGACCTCCTGGTACACCTGCGAAAAACAGCCCCATCCCTGCCGCCAGTAGGACCGAATACAACAAATCGCGCCGCCGGACCGGCTCCTTCAGCACCAGCGGACCGATCAGCAACAGCCACGCCGGGGCCGTCGCCTGCAGGAAAATGGCGTTGGCCGACGTGGTCATCTTGTTTGCATGGACGAAGAGCGTCAGGCAAGCGGCGTAGGCGAGCGAGGTCGGAATGATCCGCCAATGCCAGCCCCGCCGGGCTTCGGGTAAAAGAATGAACAGGATGGAGGCGGCGATCAGCGATCGTAGCCCGGCCGTCTGCCACGCATTCAACGAGATCGCCTTGATGGCGGCTCCGCCCGTCGAAAATAGGATGGCGGCAAGCGCAAGTGCAAATCGAGCGGGCATAAATATGTATCGATGGTATGCTTATATGTATGAGGACAACGATGAACCTAGACGACAGCCTCATGACAGAGGCCAAGAAACTGGCAGCCGAGACTGGCCGCACGCTGACTGAAATTGTATCGGATGCGCTCCGTGAGCGTTTGGCGCGGACTGCGGCCGGCCGCGAGTCGCGCCCCAACTTGCCTGTCTTTCATGGTTCGGGACTGATGCCCGGCGTGGACGTTTCCAGCAATGCTGCGCTTCTGGAACTTATGGAGAATCAGCGTGATCCTGGCTGATGTCAATGTATTAGTTCACTCGTTTCGCGCCGACTCTCCGCGCCACGCTGCTGTCGCGCCCTGGTGGCGCGAGACCGTCTACTCGTCTGAGCCGTTTGCCGTGCCAGACCTCGTATTCTCCGGTTTCCTGCGTGTCGTGACCATGCCACGCATCTTCAACCCGCCCTGCACCCTCGATCAGGCGATGGTATACGTTGAGGCAGTTCGCGCTCAACCCAACTACGTCGCCCTGGGCCCGGCGGGCCGGCACTGGGAACTCTTCACTTCACTCTGCCGGAGCGCCCGAGCCACCGGCAACCTGATCCCAGACGCCTGGCTCGCCGGCATCGCGATCGAGCACGGTTGTGTCCTGGCTACCGACGACCGGGGATTTGCCCGCTTTCCGGGTCTGAAGTGCCACTACTTCGAGTGACCTGAACCGGAAGGCGTCTGGATGAGTGAGGCCTTGGTATCCTGATAGCTGGTGTCTTCTCCGCTCAACGTCCATCTGGAGCATTACGACGGGCCGCTCGACCTGTTGCTGGACCTCATCCGCCGGCAGCAGTTGAACATCCACGATATCCCGATCGCCCAGATCACCAAGCAATACCTGGAGTTCCTCGAGCGCGCCGCCGAACTCGACATGGAGGTGTCGGCCGAGTTCGTCTACATGGCGGCGACACTGATCCACATCAAGTCGAAAATGTTGCTGCCGCGCGATCCGGAACTCGACCGGCTCGACCCTCAGGAGGACCCGCGCCGCGAGCTCGTCGACCGCCTGCTCGAATACGAGCGCTTCAAGAGCGCCGCGGCCATGCTCCAGGAAAAGCGCATGATCGAGGAGGCCATCTGGTCGAATCCTCAGATCGAGAAGTTCGCCAGTGAGGATTCCGGCCCCGACCTGGCCGTGAGCCTGTTCGATCTGGTCAAGACCTTTGAGCAGATCCTAGAACGCGCCAAGAAACGCCCCCAGTATGAAGTATCGAAGGAAGAGGTTTCGGTCCCCGACATGATCCTCTTCCTGGTGAACGTCTTGCGGGCGGCGCCAAAAGGCGAGAGCGTGGCCCTGGTGCCGCTTTTCGAGCGCCAGAAGAGCCGCCGTGCGATGATCTGCCTGTTCCTTGCGCTGCTCGAAATGGTCAAACAGCAGGCACTGAAGCTCACCCAGAAGGAGAGCTTCGGCGAGATCATGGTGAAACGCGACGTGGCGTTTGATTCAGTCCTGACCACCGACGACCAGGTGGCGCGAATCGAAGACGAATACAAGAACTAGTAGCAGATAAAAATGGCAGAAAATGAAATTCCGGCCGCCGGCGAGGCGCCCGAGACCGAAGAATCAACGCAGGACCAGTCCAACGCGACACAGGTGAACGCAACCATCCACGCAGAGAATTGGTCGCCTTCAGCCTCTGAGTCCGCGAACGAAGAAAGCGCGTCCTCCTCCGAACCGAGCCGCGACCGTGAGGGAGCGGTAGCCGAGGAACCGCTTGCTGACGCGCCCGGCTCGGATGAGTCCGCGAACGTAGAGAGCGGGTCAGACAGCGGCGGAGCGATCCAAATGGAAATGGACGCCTCCGACCTGCTTGGCGACACCGGCCAACCCGAGGCCGAGGACGACGCCCGGGCGACCGTCCTGAAAGCGGTCCTCGAAGCGGTGGTCTACGTGATGAACGAACCCATGCCCGCGGCGCAGATCGCCGAGGCCCTGGGGCGCGACAAGAAGGAAGTCGAAGCGGCGCTGCGGCAACTAGTGGATGAGACAGCGCAGCCGGGGCGGGGCCTGTTCATTCGCGAGGTGGCCGGCGGCTACCAGATGGCGACCAAACCCGAACACCACGAGGCCATTCGGGCCTTCGTCAAGAACCTGAAGCAGCCCCTGAAGCTGTCCCAGGCCGCGCTGGAGACCCTGGCCGTGATCGCCTACAAGCAGCCGATCACACTGCCCGAGATCCTCGAGATCCGCGGCGTCCAGGGCGGCGGCGTGCTGAAGACGCTCATCGACCGCAAACTGGTCACTACCTCCGGGCGCAAACAGGTGATCGGCCGCCCGATGCTCTATAAGACGACCAAGGATTTTCTAACGCAGTTCGGCCTGAAGGACGTCAACGAATTGCCGTCGCTCAAGGAGTTCGAGGAGATCCGCCGCCAGTCCATGGCCGACGAAGAGTTCGCCAACGATCCAACTCCGGGACCCACCGCGAACGCAGCGAGCAGGTCCGGTGAATCCGAGCTTCCACTAACCGCGAACGCAGAGAGCGGGTTCCGAGAAAGCGCATCCACGTCAACCGCGAACGTAGAGAGCGGGTTCCGTGACGATCCAAACCCGTCTACGGAAGAGGACTCAAATGGCTGAGGAACGTCTGCAGAAGATCCTGTCGCAGGCCGGCATCGCCTCCCGCCGCAAGGCCGAAGAGTACATCACCTCGGGCCGAGTTACGGTGAACGGCGAGATTACCGCCGAACTCGGCGCCAAGGCCGACGCCGCCACTGACGCCATTAAGGTGGACGGCAGGCTCCTGCGTTTCCCGTCCAAGCATGTCTACATCGCGCTCAACAAGCCCAAGGAAGTGGTCACCACCATGTCCGACCCCGAGGGCCGCAAGACCGTCCGCCACCTTATCGAACGCAAGGTGAAGGAGCGTGTCTTCCCTGTCGGCCGCCTCGACTATCATTCCGAGGGGCTGCTCCTGCTGACCACCGATGGCGACTTCGCCAACCACATCTCATCGCCCAAGACGCACGTCGAGAAGACTTATGTCGCCAAAGTGAACGGGCCGCTCAGCGAAGATCAGGTGCAGCAATTCCGCGCCGGCATCTCCTTGCACGGACGCCGGACGGCGCCAGCGCAAATCAAGCTAATCAAATGGGCCACCAATCCCTGGTACGAGATCACCATCACCGAGGGCCGGCAGAACCAGATCCGCATCATGTTCCAGAGCTTCGGCCGGCTGGTCGAAAAGCTCCGGCGCGTCCGCATCGGCAAGTTGAAGCTCGACGTCCCGGCGGGCGAATTCCGCCACCTGACCGAAAAGGAAGTCGCGGCCCTGCTGAAGGCGAAATGATCAATCTCGAGCTGGAGATCCTCAAGTCTGCGAAGACTGTTGCTGTCGTCGGTCTGTCTTCGCATCAATGGCGGCCCAGCTACGAGATCGCGGAATACCTGCAGAAGCAGGGCTACCGGATCATCCCGGTGAACCCAAACGAGAAGCAGGTGCTGGGTGAGGCCGCCTATGCCCGGCTGGAAGACGTCCCCGAAAAGGTCGACCTGGTGAGCGTCTTCCGCAGGCCCGAGTTCGTGCCTGACGTGGTCGAATCGGCCATTGCCATCGGCGCCAAAGCCGTCTGGATGCAGCCCGGGGCCGTCCATCCGAGGGCCGTCGAACGCGCCCGTGAAGCCGGACTGCTGGTCGTCGACGGACCCTGCATCTTCGTCGAACACCGGCGCCTGAAGTCGGAACTGGGCTGAGCCAACCCGCCGCCGAACTTCTCCGCGCTTCTGGTGGCCACCGCGCTCAGTAGGGCGGACGCCCTCGTCCGCGCGCGGCCCCGGCCGCACCTCAATTCCGTCCAACCGCGAGCATAGAGAGCCGGGTGCGTTCGGCGAGCCGCCTGCGTCAGCGGGCGGTACCGCTTCGATCTACCTCGCCCACCCGCGACGCTCGCGCGAAACGGATTCGCCGGCGAGCCGAAGTGCCGGGTGCCAACCGCGACAGCAAGGCCCCTCTGGCGTGACTCGACAACCTCCGCGAAGCAATCGCCCCCTTCCTCGCACATCGTCAGTCGAAGCTTCACTCGAGTGACCAGCAGATGTGACGGCTTCCCGGGAGCATTGGTCCTCTTTTCGTAGTAAACTGCTGGTTCCGATGGACGAAAAAGAACTCCTCAAAGTTGGTGTCGAGTCCGCACTGAAGCCCTTTGCCAACCTCTTGGAGCGACTGTTTGGCGGCAGTGTCGACGAGATTGGCGGCATGTGGCAGGCTTCGTTCCGAGCGCGCCGAATCGTACGACAGGCAAAGCTGTTCGCGAAGGTGCAGGAAGAACTCAAGAGAATGGGTGTCGAACCGCAGAGAGTACCGGACAAGATCTCAATCCCGATTCTCCAAGCCACGTCAGTGGAGGATGATGAGTACTTGCAGGATCGCTGGGCTGCCCTACTTGCAAATGCGGCGAATCCAGCGACGGCCGAGTCGATCCAGGCATCTTTCCCGGACATACTGCGGCAACTTACCAGGAACGACGCAGTCTTCCTCGACGCAATCTACGAGTACGTGCGAACACAGGGGCGTACGCCGAGGTTACATCAGCCTGAAGCACCGCCGGATCCCCTCGAAGTGGAGAGTCTCGAGATCGGATGTGACGTGACGATGTTGTCGATCTTTGCTGATGCGGGCCTGGCGAGCAGTCCTTGGCGCGAACTGCTTCAAAATATGGGGAAGCCGCTCTCCGCATCCGCTGCCCGCGAATTGACCGGCTTCCGGGTTGCGCTTCTCACCCTCCGTCGACTCCAGTTGGTCTCAACACGCCTTGAGATAAAAACTGGTGCAACATGGGAGAGCATTGGCGAAGTCGATCAGGAGGAGAAGTTCTACTTGACCGTGCTAGGTTGCGAATTCGTCAGAGCATGCAGTCCTGCGACGCCTGGCAGTCAACCGAAGCCACACGCCGAGTAGCCCTTAGTTCCACCGCATCGGCCCAAGACAGCGGGTCCGTGGGGAGGGGACGTTATAGCTTGTGGTCTATCATCGCTGAGGTACATTGTCGATTCGCGAAACGTGGAGCCTTGGCCCCGCCCGCGCGTCTCTGCTACATTGCCATCAGCCATGCCTACACGCCGTGAAGTCTTTCAATCGCTGGCCGCCACCGCCGCTGTCGCGCCTGCCCAAGCCCAATCCGGCAAAATTCGCCACATCGATATCATTCACCACTCGCACACCGATGTCGGCTACACCGACCTGCCTTCGGTCACGCGCGAACTCCAGGTGCGCTTCCTTGATTCCGCCATCGAAGCCTGCCTCCGGAATCCGAGTTTCCGCTGGACCTGCGAAGCGACCCTGACCATCGCCGACTTCTGGCGTCAGGCGCCGGCGGCGCGCCGCGCCCAGTTCGTCCAACTAGTCCAAAAGGGGCAGATGGACGTCATGGCGCTGCCTTTCAATCAGGCCCCATTCATGAACGCGCGCCAGTGGCGGCAGGCGATGAACTGGCTTCCGGCCAGCCTCCTGAAGCAACTGAACCCGCGCGTGGCGATGCAGAATGACGTCAACGGATTCCCCCGCGCCGGGGCGTTGCTGTGCCTCGACCGTGGCATCCGCCACCTGATGATGGGCATCAACGCCGACATGGGCGGTCCGCCGTTCCGCCGCCCGTCCGCGTTCCATTGGAAAATGACCGACGGGCGGAGGATGTTCGTCTGGCTCGGCGACCACTACGGCACCGCCTATGCCTTCTTTGAAGCCAACCGCTGGCAGCACGGCCAGGCCAAGGGCGCCACCACGACCCTGCGCCCGCCTTACGCCGGCGACCATCTGAAGACCGATGAATCGAGCCTCCGCGCCTCGCAAGCGCACTTGTTGAAACGGCTCGCCAAACTCGAAGCCGACGGTTATTCCTATGACCGGTTGATCCTCAGCTATACGAACCAGTGGCGATACGACAACGACCCGCCGTTTCCGCCGCTTGCGCCGTTCGTCGATGCCTGGAACAAACTGGGCCTGACGCCCACGCTGCGGCTGGTCACCGCCACCCAGGCCGTTTTCGACATGGAAAAGGCCGTGGCCGCCGTAGTCCCTACATACGAAGGCGAATGGACCGACTGGTGGGCCAACGGCGACGCGTCGGGTCCGCGCGAAGTCGCCGCGTCGCGACTGGCTAAGCGCCATATTGAGGCCGCGGTGTCGCCGGTTTGGGGTCCGTCGAATGCGAAGATCGATGCCCGTGTGTCGGAGATGCTGCGCGACCTGTGCCTCTTCGACGAACACACCTGGGGCGCGAACGTCTCGGTTTCGCAGCCCGATTCGCTCGACACCATCGGCCAGTACACCGAGAAGAGCCTGACGGCCTATCGTCCGATGGGTCACGCCGAATGGCTGCTCGGGCAGCGGGCGCGGATGCACTTCGCCGGCAAACCGGAGGCGATCTACGTCGTCAATGCCGCCCCGACGGAGTACACCGGATGGGTGAAAATGCCGGGTATCGACAAACCGTCCGTTTGGGTAGAGAAACTCCCGGCCAGGTCGCCGGCTAAGTTGGGCGAGGCTCCGAAATCGCAACCAAACGAACCCTCTGTCGAGATTGGCCCCGGCGGCTGGCCATTAGCTGCGTCGTGGTCTGGGATGACTAAGCCATTGTTTACAAGTGGTTTAGGCGATCTCCTGTCGGTCTGGATCGCGCCGCCGGCCCGGCGGTCCAGCCAGATGAAGCCGGAGAATCTGAAGCGGACCGCGGCCGCCTACGGCGCAACCAAACGGACTGAAACTCCCTATACGATTGTGTACAGTCAGCCAATCGAGCACCCCAGCCTGAACTCGGGCGAGCGCCGGGTGGAGTTGTTCCGGGGCGAGGCGAGGGCGACGCTGACAGTTCGTTTGGACAGGAAGTCGCGGAACTCGGCCGAGGCGTTTTTCGTCCTGTGCGGATTCCCCGTGCCGGGCGTCCTGCCGGAGTTCACCAACGGCGGAGTCAAGTTTGTCCCGTTCGACGACCAGTTGCCGGGCGCTTGCCGGGATTATGTCGTCGTGGACGGTTGGGGCCGGTATTCCACCCCTGAGGGCCAGTGGCTGTGGGTGACTCGCGATGCGCCGCTGGTCGCCGTCGGCGGACCGCATACCTGGCAGCGAATCACTTCGAAGCCAGCCGATCCGGAGAAGCTCTGGACGCTGGTCTTCGACAACTTCTGGCATACCAACTTTGTCGCCAATTCGAACGGCCTGATGGAGTTCCAGTGGGAACTGGCCTGGGCGCCCAAGATCGCCGACCCGGCGGGGCTGGCCGAAACGCTGGTCTCGGAGCCGTTGGTGGTTGTTCAATCCGGGCTGAAGGAATCACCAGAGCTGATGAAGAGCCTGTTTACGCCATAGCTAGAAATGCCTCTGCACATTCGCAACACGTTAGCCTGCCTGTTTATGTTCGCGGCGATGGCCGCAGGTCAGCAGCCCAATGCCAGCGCTGTGCAGTCGATGCTTCCGGCTGGCGCTCGGGTGATCGAAACAGCCGACCTGAGCGCTGCAATTGGGAAACAACGCGCTCTGGTTCTGTGGATGCTCCACCCAAAGAAGATTGTCAGAGATCCCGGTCCCGGCTACTGCGGAGATTCGGTCCATGGGGACCATTGGCTTGGCCCGGTCCGCCTGTCTCTCCTCGACACCTCGACCAACAGACTTCTCAATACGGTGAAAATCATCGGGCCGCCCTATTTTGGTGGCCCCAAAGACAGTCTCCAACTCCCTTACTTGGTCGGCCGAAGTTATTACCGTGTGCCGAGCGTGAACCGCGCTGGTGAAGGGAAGCCGGAGATCCTACACCTGCGTGACCTCACAGGGGATGAAGTTGCAGCGGAGTTCGTTTTGTTCATGTACGCTGCCTGCGGAATCGCCGAGACGGCGGTCTTTGGCTATGATCCAGCCGCTGATCGAGTTGTCAACTACCCCATTGAGATTCGTACGAGAGGTGAGCGGCCCAAGCGACAGGTTTGGATCCTGCAAGTGTTCTCGGTGAAGCCTATTCGCCCGGGCAATTGGAGGTTCACCTGGAAGCCGGGCCATGGCAGTGATGACTCGATTCACGAAGATGTTTCATTTGATCCAGCACGCAAGGTCTTCGTGGACAGGCAGCGGATTACGCAGTGAAGCCTGCCAACTCTCGACTTGACTCGGTAACCTGGCGGTGGCAGCCTGTAGGCGCATGACTGGGACGCAGATTGGAGTACTGGTGGTTGCCGTCGTGCTTGGCTACTTGGCCACCTCGAGCTGGTATGTCGGGACACGCTTCTGTCCCAAATGGTGGGAGCGCTTCATCGTGGACCGGCGAACACGCTGATTGCTGCAACCTCTACGTATGGTGACTCACCGAGTCAATTGAACGGATCTGACTTGGTTCATAGGCGTATCAGGGCTTGGCGGCCTTGCCGGTCCAGCATGGGTGTGCCGGTTGGCCGAGCAGCGACACGATGGTGGCGGCGGTGTCGGTGGTTGATACGACGCTAGTGATTTCGCGGTTGGCTGGGATGCCGGGGCCGGAGAGGATCCAGGGGATGATGAGGTCGGAGTCGGCCGGGTGGCCGTGTTTGCCGTCGGCTTGGCCGCCGTGGTCGCCGGTCAGCAGGATGTAAGCCGGGCCATTGGTGCGCGCGGCTGCGACGATTCGGCCGACCATGGCGTCGATCACTTCCAGTTCCTGCATGTACTCGGCGCTGAGCCAGCCCTTGTCGTGGCCGGCGTGATCGAGGTCGTCGAGTTGGATGAAGAGAAGATCCGGTTTCTGAGTCTTGAGGTAGGCGACGACGGCATCGGTGGCGGCCCGACTGCCTTTGACATGGGTCATGGTCCGCACTGACGCCGGATCGACGAGGTTGGCGAAGCCCTGCCAGTCATGGATAACGGCGGTGTGCAGCTTCGGCGCACGCTCCTTGAGCCAATCGAACACGGTCGGGAACGAACCGCGGGGGGCCCGGCAGGCCGGGGTGATGGCGTACTTGTCGAAGCGCCAATCGTTGGAATCGATGCCGTGGCGATCGGGTGTTGCGCCCATGATCATCGACGCCCAATTTGGTGAACTGACCGTTGGCATCACGCCGCGGGCCTTCAGAGTCCATGCGCCCGACTTCATCAACGCGGCGATGTTCGGTGGCGTCTGTTTGAGCAGCGCCGCTGCGCCGAGTCCGTCGATGCCAATGACAACGACCGGCGCCTTGACTTGCGCCATGCAAGCCAGCAAGGGCGTTAGCGCGAGCGCGAGCAGTCTGGTTCTCATGATTCCGCGGGGTCCCTTTGGGACCAGCCTACATGTACATCCCGCCATTGACCCTGAGCACGTTCCCGGTGATGTAAGCGGCTTCTTCGCTGGCCAGGAACTTCACCGCGTTGGCGATGTCGGCCGGCTTGCCGAAGCGCTTCAGCGGGGTGACCGCCATCATCTGATCCCTCACAGCCTGCGAAAGCACGGCTGTCATGTCCGTTTCGATGAATCCGGGGGCGATGGCGTTGACAGTGATATTCCGGCTCGCCAACTCCTTTGCCAGGCTCTTGGTCAGCCCAATCAGTCCGGCCTTCGATGCGGCGTAATTGACCTGGCCGGCGGCGCCCGCCTCCCCCACCACCGAGGCGATATTGATGATCCTGCCCCAGCGCTCCTTCATCATGGCCGGAATCACGGCCTGTGAGACATAGAACGCGCCGGTCAGGTTGACTTGCAGGACCAAGCTCCAGTCGGCGGGCTTCATGCGCAGGGCGAGGGCGTCGCGCGTAATGCCGGCGTTGTTCACCAGCACGTCGATCCGGCCCATTTCCTTCAGCGCCGCTGCCACGCCATCCTTCACTGATTCCGGGCTGGTCACATCCAGATTCAGCGTGATTGCCCGTCCGCCGCAGGCCCGGATCGTCTCGGCCACAGACTCATTGTTTTCGACTTCGGGACTGGCGATGACGATGTCGAGATTGGACTTGCACAGCGTCTGGGCGATCTCGCGACCAATTCCGCGGCTGGCACCAGTGACGAAGGCTACGCGATGAAACATGCCGGCTTGTTGCTCCTTAGGGATTTCAGACTTCATCATAGTAAATGGATGAGGGGGTGCGCTCGACATGGCCTTTACAGATCTGCGGGAGTTCCTGCAAGCTCTTGAAAAGCAGGGGGAGCTGAAACGGATCCCGTTCTCGGTCGACACGCGGCTGGAGATTACCGAATTCGCCGACCGCGCCGTGAAGCGCGGCGGACCGGCGCTGCTGTTCGAAAAGCCGGGCTCGTCGGCCATGCCGCTGGCGATCAACCTTTTCGCCTCCATGCGGCGGATGGAAATCTCGCTCGAAGTCTCGTCGGTGGACGAGGTCGCCGCCCGCATCACGGAGATGCTCGAAATGCGCATGCCGCAGGGCCTCATCAACAAGCTCAAGATGCTACCCAAGCTGGCCGACATGGCCAATTTCTTTCCGAAAATCGTCTCTTCCGGCCCCTGCAAAGAACGCATCCGGCATGACGATTTCTCGCTCGACGAACTCCCTGTCTTGACCTGCTGGCCCGGCGACGGCGGCCCGTTCATCACATTCCCGATGGTGTTTACGCGGAACCCGGTCACTGGAAAGCGCAACTGCGGCATGTACCGGATGCAGGTCCACGATGCGCGTTCTACAGGTATGCACTGGCAGACCCAGAAACAGGGCGCCGAGCACTACCGCCGCCTGCTCCAGGAAGGTAAAGAGGCCCGCATGAGCGTCGCTGTCGCCCTGGGCGCCGACCCGGCGACCATGTATTCGGCCATCCTGCCCTTGCCGCCCGACCTCGACGAAATGATGATCGCTGGCTTCCTGCGCAACAAGCCCGTCGAATTGGTGAAGTGCGAGACCTGCGATTTGGAAGTTCCGGCCCAGGCCGAAATCGTTCTGGAAGGCTACGTCAATATCGGCGAGACCCGCCGTGAAGGGCCCTTCGGCGACCACACCGGCTACTATTCGCTCGACGACGACTACCCGGTCTTCCACGTCACTTGCATGACCACCCGAAAGGACCCGATCTATCCGGCCACCATCGTCGGCCGCCCGCCCATGGAGGATTACTATCTGGGCCGGGCCATTGAGCGCATCTTCCTGCCGCTCATGCGCATGCAGATCCCCGAGATCCGCGACATGGCGTTGCCGGCCGAAGGCGTCGTCCACAACCTGATGCTGGTCTCGATCCGGAAATCCTACCCGGGCCAGGCGCGCAAGGTGATGCACGCCATCTGGGGCCTGGGCCAGGCGATGTTCACCAAGGTGATTGTCGTGGTGGACGAGGATGTCGATGTGCAGAACTTCTCGGAAGTCGCCTGGCGGGCCTTGAACAACATCGATCCCGAGCGTGACATCGAGTTCGTCCACGGCCCGGTTGACACGCTCGACCACGCGTCGCGCCTTCAGGATTTCGGTTCGAAGATGGGCATCGACGCGACGAAGAAAACGGCCTCGGAAGGCTTCACGCGCCGCTGGCCGGACGTGATCACCATGCCCGAGGACGTGAAACGGAAGGTGGATGAACTCTGGCAACGCGCGGGATTGTAAAGCCTGGCGCGGGACGGCTCGCCTACAATGGGCTTATGCGTCTCTGCGCGATTCTGCTGTTGCCGTTGTGCCTGGTCCTGGCCCAGGATCAGCCCGGATCGAAGGAGAAGATCAAGGCGGCGCGCGCGGCGGCCAAGGGCGGTGCGGAAGGAATCCCACAGCTCGATCCGTTGCTGATGGATCAGGATGTCGAGGTCCGGCGCGAGGCCATTAAATCGCTGGCCGCGATTGGCACCCAGCATGGCCTGGACCTGCTGGTGCGCTCCACCCGCGACGGGGACGCTGAAATCCAGATCCGTGCGGTCGACGCTCTGGTGAACTTCTACCTGCCCGGCTACGTCACCACTGGTCTATCGGCCACGCTCAAGCGGGCAGGCAAATCCCTGACGGTTGCCTTCCGCGAGGAAGAGAACCGGGACGTAGTCGATCCCGACACCCCCGTGCGTCCGGAGATCCGCGCCGCCGTTCGCGAGGTCATCACGAAAGGCCAGGACAACGTCGTTCGCGCCAACGCCGCCCGAGCCCTCGGCATCCTGCGTGACCGTGACGGCGTCCAGACGCTGATCGAGGCTCTGCGCTCGAAGGACGACAGGCTCATCTTCGAGTCCCTCATCGGGCTGCAGAAGATCGGCGATCCGGAAGCCGGTCCGCGCGTGGTCTTCCTTATGCGCGACCTGGTCGAAAAGGTTCAACTGGCGGCAATTGAGACAGCAGGCCTATTGAAGGCAAAGGACGCCGTGGGTGAACTGCGCCGTTTGCTCGAAACCGGCCCGGAGAAGAAGGCACGGCGCGCCGCCGTCCTGGCGCTGGCCCGCATCGCCGATCCGGGGTCGCACGATTTTCTCGCCGCCATGTTGCGGGACAAGGACGAAGAGGTCCGGGCGGCCGCGGCCGAGGGAGTGGGCCGCATCGCCAATCGGGGCGACCTGGACACGTTGAAAACACTGTTCGACGAGGAGAACAAGACCGTCGCCCGGCTGGCGCAGTGCTTTGGCATCGCCCGGCTCGGCGGCGTCGACTTGAGCGAGATGGCGCCGCTGCGCTACCTGGTCAACAACCTGAATTCGAGGTCCTGGCAGGGCATCGCGCAGCCGTATCTGAATGAACTGGCCAAGGTTGAGGCCGTGCGAAAGGCGATCTACCCGGCACTGGGCGAGGGAACCACAACGGAGCGATCCGGCCTCATGATGGCGCTGGCGGGAAGCGGCGCGGCCGATGCGCTCAGCGAAGTCGAGCGGTACGTGAAGGACCCTGACATCGAGGTGGCCAACTCGGCTACTCGGGCGCTGCGAATCCTGCGTGCGTCGGTGCGCTAACCGATTGGAAACAAACCTGATCCTGGCTTGTCCGGCAACGACCAAACGAACTTCAGCGAGACAAACACAACAAGGACGACCCGAAGGCCGCCCTTGGAAAGCCGTGAATGGAAGGCGAAGATCTACTTCGACTTCTTCTGTTTCTGCTGACCGACGCGGACCTTGAACTGCTTCTGCTGCTGCTCGCCCCACGCCTTCCAGTCGAAGCGCTTGGAGGCTTCAGCCAAGTAAACGTCGAGATCGGTGCCCTTCGGCAGGACTGCAACAAGGCTCGCGGTCTGGCCCTCGGGGCCAGTAATCTTGAAGCGTCGCGTGTTCGGAATCGCCATATCCCCCTCAGTTTACCATGCCGGATCGGGATTGGAAAAGGCCGGCCAGGGCCGAATCGAGGCTTGCATAACGAAATTGGTATCCCGATTGCATCAACACCCTGGGCAGGACCCGCTGGCTGCCCAGCACAATCTCCGCCATTTCGCCCATTGCCAGTCTTAGCGCAAAGGCCGGAGCCGGGAAGATGGCCGGCCGGCCCAGGGCCCGGGCCAACGACCGAACGAAATCCAGGTTCTGGACCGGGTTTGGCGAAACGGCATTCACCGGTCCGCCAATCGCGGCATTGCCGATGGTGAACAAGATGATCTCCACCATGTCGTCGAGGTGGAGCCAGGGCATCCATTGGAGTCCCGATCCGAGCCTGCCGCCGAGTCCTAACTTAAATGGCAGCAACATTTTAGCCAGTGCCCCACCCGACCGGTGGAGGACCACGCCAGTTCGTTCGGTCACGACCCGGACGCCTAGGGCCGAGGCCGAATTCGAAGCATCCTCCCATTGTTGACAGACTTCGGGCAGAAACCCTGACCCCGGCTCGGAGGATTCGTCCAGGATCTCGTCGCCGCGGTCGCCATAGAATCCGACGGCCGAGGATGCGACCAGAACGGGAGGCGGCTGGGCCAGGCGGCGGAGGCCTTCGACGAGGTTCAGGGTGCCGGCGACGCGGCTTTGCCTAATGCGCTGTTTGGCGGCAGGGGTCCAGCGCTGTGAGACCGTCTCGCCGGAAAGATGGATGACGGCGCCGGCGTCCTGGAGGGCTTCGGCGGGAGGGGGCCCGGCGAGCGGGTTCCAGAGGAACGGGCCGCGCGTTCGGCTGAGCAGGCGAACGGTGTCGCCGCGGGCTTCAAGTCGGCGGACCAGGGCATGGCCGATGAATCCGGTGCCGCCGGTGATGGTGACAATCATGGTTAGCAGCCTGCGATAGAAGTCCCGCGAGCCGCGTTGCGAGCGCCGCCGGGTCGGGATGCGAGTATCGGCGACGAAGGCGATGGCGCCCATCGGTGAGGAGCCGATGTGAAGCAGATCGCCCGGCGCCGCCGCAACCCAAAGGGCAGCAATGACTTGCCGCGA
>CAZSBK010000029.1:0-50966 GCA_964604945.1 uncultured Candidatus Solibacter sp. | reverse complement strand
GTCAGAACATTTCCAAGGTCACATGTTCTGGCTGACTATTACCACGGGCTGCTAGTGGTTGTGTCCTCCATCCGCTTCCAAACCCTTCTGCAGGAGATGCAGCTCCCCAGCCATTTCACTTTTGATGGAAGCCAAGGCGGCGGCTTCCTGGTTGATGACCCTGGTCCCGGGGAGCAGCGGCACTACCAGGCGATGTCGGGCGCTGGCGTTGACACGTCCTACGCACTGCTGCACCTCTGGCCTGGGAAGCAACCCGAACGTCGCATCCTTTACTTAACGGGCATTAGCACTTGGGCCACTCAGGGCGCGGCCCAATTTGCCGTCGATTCCGGCAAAGCCGCCGATCTCCAGGTTCGCCTCGACGCAGACCCTCCCGAGGGACCCCGAGGCACAAAAGGCCCATACTTCGAGGTCTTGCTCCGCATCGAGGGCAAGAACAACCAAGTGCGCACAGCAAGCTACGTCACCCATCGCTACTTGCCCCAGAACGCCTCGCCCGCCAGGCAGTAGTGTAGTGTGTTTGGTGGGAGTTCTCTGTCATGTCATCACTGAACCGCCGGTCATTCCTGACTACTCTGGGCACAGCCCCCTTCTTCGTCCGTAATCTCATCTCCGCGCCGCCGTCCGGCAAACTCCGTTTGGCCAGCTTCGGCTCGTCGGGGATGGCCTACGCTACGCTCGATGGAATCGCCACCCACGGTAATGTCACCCTGGCTTGCGTAGCCGAGGTGGACTCCTCGCGTCTGGCGCGTCTGAAACAGAAATACCCGGAAGTCCGAGTCTATGTCGATTGGCGTGAAATGCTCGATAAGGAGCGCAAGAACCTCGACATCGCCTGCGTCGGCACCCCCGATCACATGCACGCTCCACAGGCCATGTCCTCCATGCGCGCAGGTCTCCATGTTTACGTTCAGAAGCCGCTGACACACGATCTCTTTGAAGCACGAAAACTGACCGAGACGGCCCGTAAGAAGCACCTGGTGAGTCAGATGGGCATCCAGATTCACTCCAGTCGCGAATATAAGACCGCGGTTCGTCTGGTTCAGGATGGCGCAATCGGCAAAATCAAAGAGGTCCATGCCTGGAGCAACAAGAAATGGGGGGACACGGACCCATTCCCGAACCGCACTGACCCGGTCCCTGACACCCTGAATTGGGACCTGTGGCTTGGTGTCGCCGCAGCGCGGCCCTACATCGACAAGTACTATCACCCCGGCAACTGGCGGAAGCGCATCGACTTTGGCACTGCCACATTTGGCGACATGGGCTGTCACATCTATGACCCCGTCTTCGGCGCTCTTGCCCTCACTTCGCCACTCTCGGTCCGTTCCGAAGGTCCAGCGCCGAACGAGCACAGTTGGGCGGTCAATGCCGTAATTCACTATGTCTTTCCGGGGACTCCATTCACGGAAGGCAAAACCGTGAATGTGACCTGGTACGACGGCGATGAGAGGCCGCCGGCCGATGTCCAGGCGCTTGCGGGCGGCCGCCGCTTACCTGGCCAGGGCTCGATCATGATCGGCACCAGGGGCATCATGCTCCTGCCTCACATCGCGATGCCTACCTTGCTGCCGGAAGACCAGTTCAAAGGCTACGTTGTCCCCCAGATTGAGACAGTCGACCATTATCATGAATTCGTGGACACCGTCCTGGGTAAGACCACCACATCGACCACCTTCAACTACTCAGGTCCGCTCACCGAAGCCGTCCTGCTCGGCCCGCTGGCCACCCGTTTCCCCAAGACCACTCTCGAATGGGAAGGCCGGAAGCTGCGCTTCCGTAACTCGAAGGAGGCCACGGCCTTTGTCCGCCGCAAGTATCGTGACGGTTGGAAGGTGAAGGGCCTCAGCTAACGCGACTGCCGTTCGCCTGGCGCGCGGAGCAGATGGCGGACGCTGCCGGCGGGAATGCCGGAGGTCTATAGGTTGATGTGGAGGAAGTCATGAACGCCTACGCTACCTCGTTTGCGAAGAGAATTGGCGGCGCCGGGATCGTTGCCGTTGCCAGCGCCGTTATCGCCATACTCGCGGTCATGCCGCTGACCGCCTCCGGACAGGAGAAGTTACTGGAATGGCCCAAAGGGGGGAGCGAGACCCGGCCTTGGGGCTACTGGTGGTGGATGGGCAGCGCCGTGGACGAGGCCAACCTGACCCGCGAACTGCAACGCTACCGCGAAGCGGGCATGGGCGGCGTCCACATAATTCCCATCTACGGCGCGAAAGGCTATGAGTCGCGCTACCTCGAATACCTGAGCCCCGCCTGGATGCGCATGTTGAATCATGCCGTCTCAGAGGGGCGCAGGTTGGACCTGGGCGTGGACATGACCCTTGGGACCGGCTGGTGCTTCGGCGGCCCCACGATCACCGAAAACCTTGCGTCGGCTGCGGTGGTGGTCAAAACGGCCGATGTTGCCGCGGGCGCCAGTGCTCCGGCCGAGATTCTGTCTGGGTCGCTGCAAGCGCTCGTTGCGGATTGCGGACAGGGAACGGCCATAGACCTGACTGAAAAGATTCGGCCGGGCGGTGCCTTGGATTGGAAGGCTGGCGGGGGGCCTTGCCGTCTATTCGCCATCTCTCAAAGGCCTGCCGCGCGTGTTAAACGGGCCGCACCAGGCGGGCAGGGGTCCATGTTGAACCCTCTCTACGGACCGGCAATCCGCGCCTACCTGGAGCGGTTCGACGAAGCGTTTGCGGAATACAGCGGACTGAAGCCGCGCGCCACGTATCATGACTCGTTTGAGTACCAAGCCAACTGGGCGCCGGATCTTTTCGCACAATTCGAGAAGCGCCGCGGCTACAAGCTGCAGTCCGAACTGCCCGCACTATTCGGCGACGAGCAGAGTATTCGTGCCGCGCGGGTCAAGTCGGATTACCGCGAGACGCTCTCAGATCTACTTGTCGAGGACTTCACCCCCACCTGGGCGAATTGGAGTCGGAAGCACGGCTTCATCACCCGCAACCAGGCCCACGGTTCGCCCGGCAGCCTGCTGGATCTCTATGCCGCGGTGGACGTCCCCGAAACCGAGATGTTCAACCGCGACCGCAGCACCATCATTTCTAAGTTCGCTTCGTCAGCTGCACATGTCGCTGGCCGCAAACTCGTCGCCAGTGAAACCGGCACATGGCTCGCCGAACACTTCAACGAAACACTCGCCGGCCTGAAGGACCTGCTCGATCAGTTGTTCACCGCCGGGGTCAACCACGTCATTTACCACGGAACCATCTACTCGCCAGACGACGCCCCATGGCCCGGCTGGCTCTTCTATGCTTCTACCCAGATGAACCCGCGCAGCGCGATATGGAGGGATGCTCCATCTCTCAACGCCTACATTGAACGCTGCCAGTCCCTGTTGCAGCACGGACGGCCGGATAACGACATCCTCCTCTATTGGCCAATCTATGATGTTTGGCACAACCCGAAGGGCCTGAATCTGAACTTCACTGTGCACAACCGGACATGGGTGGAGGACCAGCCGGCAGGCCGGCTTGCGGAATCTCTTTTCAATCGGGGGTACTCGTTCGATTTCATCTCGGACCGGCAATTGCAGACTGCCACTGCCGCCACGGGATACACGCAAGTGACAGGCGGCAAATACCGGGTTGTCCTGGCTCCAGCAACCGAACACATGCCCCTCTCGACCCTGGAGCGCCTACTGGAATTGGCCAGGAGCGGTGCGACCGTGGTCTTTCAGAACCGTCTGCCTGCGGGAGTGCCGGGTCTCAAAGACGTGGAGCAGCGCAATGCGCAGATGCAGATGCTGCTCGGCTCTCTGTCCCTCGGCAGGATCTCCGGCGAGGTCAGCGAGGCGCAATTCGGCAAAGGCCGTATTCTGGTGGGCGATGCTGAGCAGTGCCTTGCCGCGGCCAGCGCTCGCAGGGAATCGCTGGTTGACCATTCGGGCTTGCAGTACATCCGGCGAGCGTCGCCATCGGGTAGCTTCTACTTCATTTCAAACCGCGGTACAAAGCCGTTGGACGGCTGGGTGCCACTTTCCGTAAGTGCGGTTTCGGCCGCATTGCTCGATCCGATGAGCGGACGCGCGGGTCTCGCGGCATCGCGCAAGGCGGGCAAGGGAATCGAGGTCTACCTTCAACTCGAATCCGGAGGATCCGTTTTCGTCCGCACCTCTGGCAGCCGCATCCCGGGGGCGCCATGGCAATACTGGAATCCGTCTGGCGAGGCCGTGCCGATGCAAGGCGTTTGGAACGTTCGCTTCGTGGAGGGCGGACCGGAACTGCCGCCATCATTCAGCACCGCCCGGCTCTCGTCCTGGGCTGAGGCCGGCGGAGAATCCGCCCAGCGCTTCGCTGGCGCGGCAGTGTATTCGATTCGCTTTGATGCGCCGTCACCGTCCGGCGTTTGGACGCTCGAACTCGGAGACGTCCGGGAAAGCGCCCGAGTCCGCGTCAACGGGCATCCCATAGGAACGCTGATCGCCCCTCCCTTCCGCATCGTGTTGGAGGGGGTGAAGCCTCGTTCCAACTTACTCGAGATCGAGGTGACGAACACTTCGGCAAACCGCCTCCGCGATCTCGACCTCCGCAAGTTCCCATGGAAGGTCTTTCATGACATCAATATTGTGAATCTGGACTACAAGCCCCTCGATCCATCGAAGTGGCCACTGCGTCAGTCCGGCCTTCTGGGTCCCGTCACGCTGCGGCCATTGGCGAGGCTGGAACCCAAATAGACTCCGGGATGGACTTACTTCTGGAAGGCACGACCATGCAGACTGTCTCCCGCCGGTCGTTCCTCACCTCTGCGCTCTCCGCGCCGGCCTTCGCCAAACCGGCTAAACGGCCGAACATCCTTTTCATCGCCGCCGACGACCTGAACACTGGTCTCGGCTGCTATGGGCACCCTCTGGTCAAGTCTCCGCACATCGACGCCCTCGCAGCGCACAGTGTCCGGTTTGAACGCGCTTATTGCCAGTTCCCTCTCTGCGGGCCTTCGCGCGCCTCCCTATTGACAGGTCTCAGGCCGCGTACCACTCAGGTTCTCGGCAATAACATCGACTTTCGCGCCGCGCTGCCCGATGCCATCACCCTGCCGCAGTTATTCAAGAACAACGGCTGGTTCACCGCCCGCGAGGGCAAGATGTTCCACATGAATGTCCCCACCGAGGTGACGCTGAACCGCTTCCAGGACGAGCCGTCTTGGCATCATTCAGTGTCCCCTGGCGGTCCGGAGAACGGCAGCCGTCCGGACGAGAGCGTTGCTGTCGCGCGCGGCGTGAATTCCAGCATGCACTGGCTCAGGACGGCGGATGCACGCGGACAGTCGGATTTCAACGCTGCGGAACGTGCATTGGCCTTGATCGATCAACACAGGAACGAGCCGTTCTTCCTCGGCGTCGGATTCCTGCGTCCCCACTTGCCCTCCGTCGCCCCCGGACGCTTCTTCGACCTGTATCCCCTCGATTCGATTCCTTTGCCCGACAATCCTCCCGGAGACCTCGACGACATCCCTGCCGCCGCCAAAGCCGTTCGCCCCCACATCTGGAATCACGGCAAATTGAACGAAAGAGGGATGCGCGAAGTCCGCCGCGGCTACTACGCTTCTACATCTTTCATGGACGAGCAGGTGGGCCGGGTTCTCGATGGGATCAAAAAGATGAGTCTGGCGGACTCGACCATCGTCGTCTTCTGGGGCGACCACGGTTGGAGCCTCGGCGAGCACACCCACTGGCAAAAGATGTCGCTCATGGAAGAGGTCGCGCGCGTCCCATTGATCGTCTCCGCTCCGGGCTGCCGGGGCAACGGGAAGGCGAGCCGCGCACTTGTCGAGTTCGTGGATATCTACCCAACGCTCACTGAACTCTGCCATCTCAAGCCGCCTGCCGGCTTGGCTGGACAGAGTCTGGTCCCGCTCCTCGACCGCCCCGACCGGCGCATCAAGAACGCGGCCTATACCCAGATCGCATTCGAGAACATCCGCGGACTCGCCGTGCGTACCGATCGCTACCGCTACATCCAATGGCACGGCCGCGGCGGTGGCGAAGAGCTATACGACCATTCGAACGATCCAGGCGAATTTCGCAATCTGGCCGCCGCGCCCGGCATGGATCACGTCCTGCAGGACCACAGCCGCCTGGCCGCGCAATACTCCTGGTAGAACCTCACTTCGCTGGCGCTGGTTTCGTCAGGCTCAAGCCCGTCTGCGACATAAGAAACGCCATCACATCGGTCCCGTCCTCGACCTCCTTGGTCACCGGCAACCCGGTTGAATGACCCACGCTGATGTCGTAGTGCAAGAGCACGGGCAATCCCGATGCTGAAGCCGACTGCATCAGCGCCGCCATCTTGCGCGCATGGAGCGGCGCCACCCGCGTGTCCGCATCGCCGGTCTTGAACATCACTGCCGGATACTTCGTGCCCCGTTTGACGTGGTGATAGGGCGAGTACCTGTAGATGTAGCCGAACTGCTTTGGGTCGTCCGCCGAGCCGTATTCCGGTGTCCACAGCGGTCCAAGCAGAAACCTGTGATAGCGGACCATATCCAGCAGCGGGACGGCACACAATACGGCCCGGTACAACTCCGGCCGCTGCGTCATTGCCGCGCCCACCAGTAGCCCACCGTTGGAGCCGCCCTGAATCGCCAGTTTGTCCGGCGACGTATACTTCTTCGCAATCAGCCATTCCGCTGCGGCAATAAAGTCGTCAAAGACATTCTGCTTGTTTTCGAGCATCCCGGCTTTGTGCCAGGCTTCGCCGAACTCCGACCCGCCGCGCAGGTTGGCCACCGCCAGCACGCCGCCATTCTCGATCCAGGCCGCCCAGGTGGCTGAAAACGCCGGCTGGATGCTCACCGAGAATCCGCCGTATCCATACAGGAGTGCCGGTGTCTTGCCGTCCAGAATCAACCCCTTCTTCGCCGCCACGAACATCGGTATGCGCGTTCCGTCCTTGGACTTGAACCAGACCTGCTTCACCTCGATGCTGGTTCCGTCGAACGGCGCCGTCTCCTTCGCCCATTCGGTTAACCGGCCGGCAGCCGGTTCCAACCGCGAAACCACCGCCGGCGTTGTGAAGGACACATAGGAGAGGTAGATCTCGCTCTCCTTCCAGCCACTTGTACCAACATCGATGCTCCCGTATGGCTCCGCGCCTGCATCTGCCACGCGGCCGCCATCGCGGTCGACGATCCGCACCAGCGACCAGGCATCGCGGATGTAGCCCAGCACGAGTCTGCCGCCAGCAAGCGTCACCGTTTCGAGGCTGTCTTTCGCCTCGGGCACAATCAGCTTCCAGAAGTGCTGCTGCGGTTTGGCGCAATCCACGCGGAACACCCGCCCTTTTGGCGCATTCCAGCTCGTCTTGAGGAATAGCTCTCCGTCGCCAGCCCGGGCTTCTGTTACCGCATCCAGATCCCGGCCCAGCACAGCCCATTGATCGCGGGCTACGTCCAGCACATGCACCCAGGCTCGTGTCCAGCCCTCGGAGAGGTTGACCACCAGGTACCGTCCGTCCGTGGTCAGATCGATCATCGCCGAATATCGGTCGCCGAACTCCTGTCCGAATAACTGCTCGGCCCGCCCGCCGCTGACTTTGAGCGACTGCCGAAAGACTCGCGGCCCGGTATTGGGCAGGTCCGTGTAATACACAACGTCCCGTCCGGGCGCGATTCTCATGCTGGTATACCGGCTTGGAGGAAGTTGCACGGGCAGCTCCTTGCGCGCGTCGACTTCCAGGAAATGAATTGTCTGCTCGTCGGCGCCGCCCGCCCTCACCCCGTAAGCGAGCAGCTTCCCGTCGGGCGAAATCGCCTCGATCGATACTGACGACATAGCGTCACCCGCCGCCGTCTCCGGATCGACAAGCACCTGCTCAGTCGAGTTAAACCGCTCCCGGTAGCAGATCGACCAGCGCGTCGCGGACGCTAAGCGCTTCAAGTAAAAAAGGCGTCCGCCTCTGACAGTGGGCGCCTGGATTTTGTCGGTCCGCATGAGTTCAGTCAGGCGCGCTTTGAGAGACGCCCGGCCCGCGATCGGGTCCAGTTGAGCGCGCGTGTGCTTGATCTGTTGCTCGACCCAGACGCGTGTCTCCGGGCTGTTCTGGTCTTCCAGCCAACGGTAAGGGTCGGTGATGGCGATACCGTGGACCGATTCGGTGACGGGTCTGGCCGGTGACGGTGGGACTGTCTGGGCATTGAGCATGGCGAATGCGGCGGCGGTCAGAATGACTCTTTGGAACATGGTTTGGGACCCAACTCCTATAGTGTGCCATGTGCCATAATCATGGCTTCGAGGCACACGATGGCGAATCCGACCCCAGAACCCCAAGAAAAGACTGTCCCCCATGCCGCAAGCCTCGGTGAATTGAGCGACGGCACCAAGATCCTGCGCCGCCTTCCCAGGATGAGAGCCTGCGGCGAAAAAGACGCCAAAGGCAAGATTTGTGCGGGACATCTGAAGCGTTGGTACTTCTTCGGCGAGGAGCTTAAGGCGAAGTTCGGCGAGCAGGCAGAAATTTACCGCTGCGAGAACTGCAAGACCATCTACCTGCCTTGTGAACAGGAAACGCCCCGGACGCCAATCCTGAGCTATTGAACCGGAGCCGGGCCGGTGCAAAGAGACGGCCATGATCTTTTGGCCAAAGAGAAAGCCGCATTGGACGTTCTCCAGAGAGGAGCGACTCGGTTTGGAGACGTATCCAATGCGGCCAGCCCTGTTAGGGCTTGGCTGCGGCGACAGCGCATATGCCGGGACGGCGAAGCCTGTGTTCCCTACTTCCTACTGGCGAAGACCGCGTTCCAACAACCCTTCACCATACCGCCCAGCCAGCAACCGATACCCGCAACCTTGGGGGAGACAAAACCTTCTCGATGAGCTTCGATCAATTTGAATCCTCAAAAAAAGGACCCTCTGCTATCACACGCAGACGGTGGAACGAGTGGAAGAAAAATCTAACACCGGCTCCCGCAAGCACGACGTTCGTAACTCCATTCGTTCCCCTCGACTCCCTGTCACAGCAGAGGGCAGGTTCAAAGAGAACTCATCAATTCGCTTATGAGTGTAGCAAATCGAGTGCCAGCATCGCTCGCGAAATAAGTTGCTTGTTTTCAACACTGATGACAACATCGTCCAGATTGCTCGGGTTGTCGCGCCCAACCTGGTGTGTCGGTCTGACACGCTTTGCCCCAATCGTCCTGGCGGTGGCCTCAATCTGTACAACGGTCGTCGCCTCCGCCCAGGAACTCGACTACATGGTTTACACCGAAAGTCCGAGGCTTTTCCTGCGCGACCGTCGTCTGAAGCTGTTAAAACGCGAACGTGAACGCCAGTCGATGCGCTGGGTCCAGTTCGAATCGCTCATTACGGGCAACGCGAGGATGGCTGAACCTGGCTTCGCCTATGCCCTTTACGGGGCCGCCACCGGCGAGGCCGAGTCCTGTAAGAAGGCCGCCAGTTGGGCCATCCAGGCGGCGAATCCAGCCAATCTTGACGACCTGCGCCAGATCGCACTCGTGGCCGACTGGTGCCAGTCCGCTCTCACCGATACCGAGTCCGCACAGATCGGCCGAAAGCTTGCGCCGGCACTTGCCGCAAGGCCCGCCACGGCGCGGGCTGTCCGCTCCAGCGCCTTGGCCGCCCTTGCCCTTGCTGATTCCGAGCCCCAGGCTGCCGCCGCATTCCTTCGATATGCGGTGGAGCAGTGGTGGCGCAAACAGATCCAGCCCGAGTTGCAGGCAGCCCGCAATCCATTCACCTCCAAGGCCGACCTGATGGCAGCGGTCGAGTTCCTCCATGCCATCCGCGACAACCTTCGGGCCGATCTGCGCGAAGGTTCGGTGAAGTGGTTTGAGACTCTGCCGCCGATGCTCGTGCTCTCCTATTACCCAGCCCCTTGGCCCGCGGCTGAGAACGAATACCGGATTCCCATGTCCAGCCGCCCCGGTGAGCCCGACTTGGTTGAGGCAGCGCTCGGGCGTGCCTCTGAACTCGCACTGGTGGCATTCGACACCAACGCCCAACCCCATCAGTTTCTCCAGGGTTGGCTCATTCAGGACCGCTTCCTCATGCGCGGGCCGTTCGGCATCCCCTATGAACTACTTTGGGCCAATCCCTACCTTCCGGGCTTGAGCTACTCTTACATGCCCGACCAGGCCCACATGGGCGGGGTTCTGTTGGCGCGTTCCAGTTGGGACGAGGATGCCGCCTGGTTCGGCTACTCGAACGGAAAGGCTCAGATCTTCCGTGACGGCGCCAGGATGGAGTTGAAGTTGGATGGCGCTACTGCGCCCCTGACCCTTGGCGCGACCCGGATCCACTTTGGACAGGCGGGCCTCCGTTTCGAGACCGGCTGGGCGAAGATCTCGCCCGACGACGAGCGGCCCTTCAAGGAGGAGTATGCCTATGTCATCGGTCTCGACCCCGGAGCGCTCTATGACATCGAGGTTGAAGCCGAGGAACTCGCCGAGGCTCGCACGGACTCGGGCGGCATCCTTGCGTTGACCTTCCCCGCGGGGCGCGCCACCAGCGTCCGCATCCGCAAGGCCGCACCACTACCTCACTAATGGCCAGACGCGGCTTGGCCGATTCAAGACTGGTGGCAAAGCAACGCATGAGCCGCGGCGAACGAGCGAGTCTCCTGACCGCCGCCGGAGTGATGATCGCTTTGTGGGCCTTGTCCGGGGCTTTCGCTCTGGAGAATGCCCGCCGGCACGACTACCTGAATATGTATACCGGAGCCACGCTAGCGCTCAACGGCGAGTGGGGCCGGCTGCACGACATCGAGGCCCAACTCGCGGTCGAGCGGCTCTACGTACCCAATCTGCAGGACCTCGTTCCGTACGTCCGGCCGCACTTCCACGCTTTTGCTCTCGCTCCGTTGGCCCTGCTCAGTTTCGGCACGGCCTTCTGGGCCTGGATCGCTATACAGGCTGCGCTGTACTGTGGCTTTGGGATTTGGGCGACCAAACGATTCGGTCTCGAATCGCTGGTCTTCTGGTCGCTGTTCGCTCCCGGCGCACTCAGCATCGCACACGGCCAGGACGCACCGGTCCTGCTGGCTGTCATCGGCGCTGGATATGTCCTTGCGGAACGCGGCCGGCTCACCCTCGCCGGACTCGTCTGGAGCCTGGCGCTGATGAAGTTCCACCTCTGCCTCGGACTCCTCCTGGCGCTGCTCGTGGGCCGGCAATGGAAGGTGCTTGCCGGTTTTGCCGCCGGCGGACTCGGATTGGCAGTGTTTTCCGTGGGGCTGGCCGGCCGTCAGGGCGCCGTCCATTACATCTCGATGCTCACAAACAAGAATCTCGAACGGCTCTCGCCCGGGCCACAACAGATGACCGACATCCAGGGAGTGATGGCCAATCTAGGCATAGGTTCACTCTGGTTCGCCCTTGCCGCCGGTGCGCTGACGCTCGCCCTGCTCGTTCGCGCCGCTTGGAAGGCACCGCTGACGCGAGTGTTGTCAGCCGGCTTGGCGGGTGGCCTCTTTCTAGTGCCTCACACCTATCTCTATGACACCACGGCCCTCTTGTTGCCCCTGCTGCTGGCGGTTCAACCCGGTCAGCCCAAGCCACTGCGCCTGGCTGCTTTCGCCCTAATCGCACCCATCGTCCCACTCATGGCGCTGTTCGAGCCACCCATCAGCGTCGCGCCCGCCCTCGCTCTTTTCGCGTTCCTCGCCGCATTGGCCTTCTCCGCCCACCAACTGGAGCCCGATCAGGTCCCTACAAGCTGACTTGGCCGAGGAAGGATTGACCGGCGGCGACCCGCAGCCCGAAGTTCGCCGCTATGGTCTGCCCGACGTCGGCCAGCGACGCCCTCGTCCCCAGATCCGCCCCTGGACGGGCGCGAGGCCCAACAGCCAGCAGCGGAACGTATTCGCGCGTATGGTCGGTCGACGGTGTCACTGGATCGCAACCATGGTCGGCCGTGACGAGCACAAGATCGCCGGGTTGAAGCGCAGCCTCAAGTTCGGGCAGCCAGGCGTCCACCTCTTCCAGCGCTTTGGAATACCCCTCCGGGTCGTTGCGGTGGCCATACAGCATGTCGAAATCCACCAGATTGATCCAGATCAGCCCCGAAGGATGCTCCCGCATCGCCTGAAGCGTCTTCGCCATCCCTTCGGCGTTGGACTTGGTCTTGTACCCAGCCGTAATCCCCCGGCCCAGGAACACGTCGGCGATCTTGCCAACGCTGACCGCTGGAACGCCCAGTCCAGCCAACCTGTCCAGCAGCATGCCCGATGGCGGCGGCACGGCATAGTCATGGCGATTCGCGGTCCTTGTGAACGCCCCAGGGGCGCCGGCAAACGGCCGGGCGATCACCCGGCCCACTTCGTGCGGTCCCGTCAGGATCGCGCGTGCAGTTTCGCAAATCCTGTATTGCCGTTCGATCGGGATAACGCCCTCATGAGCCGCAATCTGGAACACGCTGTCAGCCGAAGTGTAGACGATCGGCTTACCGGAGCGCATGTGCTCCTCGCCCAGTTCCTTGATGATCTCGGTACCCGACGCCGGGATGTTGCCCAGCCAACCCAGGCCCGTCCGGCGCGTAAACTCGTCCATCACATCGGCCGGAAACCCATCAGGATAAAGAGGAAACGGCTTATCGAGGATGACGCCAGCCATCTCCCAGTGGCCGGTCGTTGTGTCCTTGCCCGGCGAAGCCAGCGCGCAGCGTCCAAACGAACCTGCCGGCGCGCGTGCGGCTTCCAGATGTGGGAACGGCCGTATGTTGGCCAAGCCCAAACGGCACAGATTCGGCAACCCGAGGGGCCTCAACCTCGCACAGGCGCCTAGCGTGTCGGCCCCTGGATCGTCTCCGTAGGCGAGCGAATCGGGCATCGCGCCGATGCCGACGCTGTCGAGGACCAGCAGGATCACGCGCTCGAAACTCATGTCTCTATGGATGCGCGGGCGCGGCTTCCAGAGCCTCTTTGATGCGCAGGCTCAGCATGTCGACAAACCGCCCGGCAATGTAGCCATTCATACGGCTATGCACCTGGCCCGCTCTGTCAATGACTATAGTCGTCGGGATCGAGTTGATGCGGAATCCCTCGGCCAGTCCATCCTCGAACCACACCGACCGCCCCCACTTGTTGTTTGCCAGGAAAGGATCCACCAGCGACCGGTCTTCGTCCGTCGAGACCGCCAAAAAGACAACGTCCGGGTTGCCCTTGAACCGGGCCTTCACCTGTTCGTATAGCGGATGCTGCGCGCGGCACGGGCCGCACCACGTCGCCCAGAAGTCGAAAACGATCACCTTGCCGGCCAGCGACTTCAGCGGCAGCGGCTTGCCGTCGAGCGAAGTAAGCACATGGTCCATTGGCTCGCTGGCGTATGCATTCGCGTCGATCACCGATATACGCTCACGCCGCGCTTCCACTATCGCCACGGCGCGCCGGAAGGCGCTCAGTAACGCTTCGTCCGCCCGCACGCCGGAGAGTCCGGCAAGTCTGTCAAGCCGTTCCAGGTCCCGATTCCTGGCTGCCGAAGCGGGCTCATCCTCGCTGGCGGCCAAGGCCCCAGCCAGCGCTTCCAGCGCCTCCTTGGGCTTGGATGCGGCTTCCAGCCAACGCGACAACTCGCGTCCCGTTTCGGCCGTCGGCATCAGGGCCCACGCCTTCCGCGCAACCTCGACCGCTTCGCCCACCCGGCCCAACTTCCCAAGTGCCCGAGCCTGAAACGCCTGCGACCGTGCCAGCGTGCGTTCGGTTTCGTCCAAACGCCGGCCGCGGCCCGCAATCTGTTCATCGTTTGAATTCAACCGCGCCAGTCCTTGCCCAAGCAATTCCTGCAGGATGCCGGTGTAGCGGAGCGCCCGCTCCAGGCTTTCCTTGTCATCCCTGTCCAGCAGCGCCCGTGTGACAAAATCAAGCGCTTTCGGATTGCGCAATCCGGCCTCCACGGCCGGAACTCCGTAGAGCAGAATCCTCCGGTTATCCCGTGCGTCAACGGCTGCCTGGGCCAGCACTCGCTCGAGTTCAGCCCGTTTCGCCGTCATCGGGTATTTCTTCAGATGCCGCTCGAGCGCCCGCGCGTATTCCACCGGAGAGGAGCCGGCTTCGGCCAGCGCGGATTCTAATTCCAGATCCTCCCGCTGTTCAGCCGTCTCACTGGGCGCCGGCAGCGCCTGTTGGGACCACGCCAGCGGGCAAGCCAGAAGCAAGGCCATCAGAAGGGATCGCGTCATTTCGGCTGGCTATCTTCCTTGGCGTCAGACTTCGGCGGCGGATTACGAAAGACCGTGGCCAGTTTCTCGGCGCGCTCACGAGCCATGTTCAAGTACGCGCTTTGCCGGGCGATCTTGTCCAGAAGTGGGAGAAACATCTCCAAGCCGTTCAGCCGCCCCCGGTCCCAAGCGGCCTCGAGAAGCAGCAACGACCGGTTCACGCCCAACTTGTCGAACTGCGCCGTGCGCTCCAGGTCAATGAACCGTGCCGCGGATTCGCAGATCTTCTCGAACAAGTCCTGCAACTCCTGGGCATCCGGATCCTGCGTGTAGTTGAACTTCTGCTCCCGGACTTGCCCCCCTCGAGACCAGCGAAACGTCTTTTCACCCATCCGGGCCACCGGCAGGCCGCTCTCCAATTTCCGGTCGAAATGGCCGAGTTTGTCGGCAAGGCCAAAGATCCCGGCAGTCTCCCCGGCCGATAGCTTGAATGTCACAGGAGCGGCCTCGCCGGCCTGTTCGCGGTACTCCACCTCGCCCTTGTTGTTCAATTGGACTTCCATGTAAGGTGGCACAGAACCAGGGAAACTCTTGCTGTAGAACAACTTCGGCGATTCCTGGGCGGCCAGGCCCAGGCATGCGGCCAGCGAGGCCAAGATAACTCGCATCATCTGGACATCTCCAGGTTGGCGCTCATCGGCCGGTGAACGGCGTGGCAAACCGCGACCGCCACGGCGTCTGATGCGTCCGGCGTCACGAAATCGCCTTCCAGCCGCAGCAATGCCTTCAGCATCCAGGCCACCTGTTCCTTGTCGGCGCGCCCGTGCCCGACCACTGTCGCCTTGATCTTCGCCGGTGCGTACTCGCCGACTCTCAGCCCTGCCTCGGCCATCACATAAAGTGCGACGCCGCGCACGTGAGTTAGTTTCAAGGCGCTTCTGGCATTGGCGGCATGAAAGGTATCTTCAACAGCCGCTTCATCCGGCTTGAACTCGTCGACCACTTCCCGCAGCCGCCGTCCGATGGCGAGCAGACGCAAAGCCAGTGGGTCACCGGCATGGGTCTTGATCGCACCCGCGCTCACTAGAGTGTGGGCGGTTCCGTCGCTGTCAATCACCCCGTAACCGGTGATCTGGCTGCCACAGTCGATGCCCAGGATCCGCACTTGAATCGATGCCGGATTCTCCGCCTAGCCACCCAGGTCGGCTTCGTCGAAGTCGGCGTTGGTGTACAGGTTCTGGACGTCGTCGTGTTCCTCGAGTGCGTCGATGAGGCGAAGCATCGTCGGGGCATGCTTGCTATCCACTTTCATCAGATTCTTAGGAATCATGGCGATGGAAGCTTCGGCAAACGGGATAGCCGCCTTCTGGAGGGCGTCGAGAACCGTATGGTGAACGTCTGGACTGGAGATCAGTTCCCAATTATCGCCGGAGTCTTTCACATCATCGGCGCCGGCCTCCAGGGCGAAGTCCATTAACTGCTCTTCGGTCGCCTTCTCCTTCTCGATGATCACCTGGCTCTTGCGTTCGAACATCCAACCGACCGAGCCGACTTCGCCGAGGTTCCCGCCGTTTTTCGAGAAGACGTGGCGCATCTCCGCCACTGTACGGTTGCGGTTGTCCGTAGCGCACGACACCATGACGGCCGCGCCTCCCGGCCCGTAGCCTTCGAACATCACTTCCTCTATGGTCGCCCCGCCCAACTCGCCGGTGCCACGCTTGATGGCGCGCGTGATGTTGTCCATCGGCATTGAGACAGCCTTGGCGGCGATGATCGCCGTTCGCAGACGCGCATTCGAGTCCGGATCTCCACCACTGCGGGCGGCGATTGTGATTTCCTTGATGACCGTGGTGAACAGCTTTCCGCGCTTGGCGTCGGTGGCTGCTTTTTTGTGCTTGATCGTAGCCCACTTGGAATGGCCGGACATGGGGAACCTCTTGTCGAATGGACGGTCTAAGAGCGCCGGAGCAGGGTGCGCCCCAAAGGGATAGGATAACAGGGGCTCGCCAGGGCGAACAAGGCCATAGTAGCGATGGATCGGTTTTCGGGGCGAATCTCGATTGTTGGCCCGGCCATAAAGCTCTGTGGTTCAATATCCGAAGGTAGAGTTATATAGCGATCGGAATTCGGGGATTCTCCCAACTGGGACCGAAGCCTCACCGATTCATCCGCACCAGTGCACTTCACATGATTCTTCACTGCCCACTACTCCGCGCGCCGGGATCCCATGCCGTCTGAGATTTCTCTCCAAGTACTCGATTGGCGGCGATGGCCCGAAGTGGCGCCCATTTGGGAACACATCCACAACTCGTACCCCGAGGCTTCCATCTTCCTCTGCCGTGAGTGGGTTGACTGCTGGCTGGAGACATTCGGTCCCTCTCTCAAGCCCGAATTGCTCGCATTCCGCCATGAGGACGAGATCGTCGGCTGCTGTCTACTGGTCTGGCGCACCCGCCTGGTGAGCGGCATTCCCCTTCGCCAGGTCTATTTGAACTGCGCTGGAGAGGACCTGGCCGACACCACATACATCGAGTTCAACTCCCTGCTCAGCTTGCCAGGCCACGAGAGAGAGGTGGCTGCTTCACTGGCCGGCTACCTGAAGGCCCGCGCCTGGGACGTTTTTCAGATGCCAGGACTGCTTCACCGGGAGACAGGCGACTACTTTGCCGCCCTCCTGGGTACCAGCGAGGTTGTGACTAAACCTTCGCCGATCGTCGATTTCGCACGTGTCCGGGCCAAAGGCGGCGATTACATCTCCGGCCTTTCCGCGAACACCAGAAGCGCTATTCGCCGCTCGCAACGCTCTTACGAGGCCATCGGGGGCGCCGTCTCTGTGCACTTTGCGCAGAACCCGGACGAAGCCCTCGCGATGCTCCATCAAATGGCGGAGCTGCATCAGGCAACTTGGACTGCCCGCGGCCACGCAGGCTGTTTCAGTTCCACCAAGTTCTCTCAGTTCCACCAGCAGTTCATCCGGCGGTCCTTCGAGCACACGCTGCTGGCCCGCGTTCAGGCAGGCGAAGAGGTGACCGGCATTCTGTACTGCTTCCTGTACCGCGGATGGGTGTTCAACTACCAGTCGGGCTTTCACTACTCCCTCGATCGCCGCCGCAGCCCTGGGAAACTGACCAACTACAGCATCGTCGCGGAGTGCCTGAAGCGGGAGGATCTCGCAGGGTTCGACTTCATGGCCGGCACCGACGAATACAAGAAGGCTCTCTCGGGCGACTCCGGCGAGAATACACTCTATTGGTTCAGCGTTCGCCGCAACACCATCGCCAGCCATCTCTATTACGCCCTTAGGCAGCTCAAGAGATCGATGTCACGCAAGCCCGGGCCCCGGCCGGCGACTGAATCCACATAGCAGGCTGGATCTGGTCCGCTCGGCTCACTCTCGTGGCATTTGCGGGAATGAAGCAGCCGAAGACGAATCCAGGTCCACGGGCCCAGTCTTTCGGCTGGCGTTCTGGCCGGGTCTCACTCCGCCCGCAACGCTTCGTTCGGTTCCACCAGTGCCGCGCGCCGTGCTGGAAAGGCCGTTGCCAACAATCCGGCCAAGGTCAGGACCAAGCCTGCGCCGATGTAGGCCAAAGGATCGCTGGCGCTGACTCCGTAGAGCAGACTTCCTGCCACTCGAGCCATCATGAATCCCCCCACCAGACCCAGAGTCACTCCTATCAGAGTCACCCCAACGCCGTGCCGCATGACCATCAGCACCACATCGCGTGTCTTTCCGCCAACCGCCATGCGAATGCCTATCTCACGCCTCCTTCGTGCCACCGAGAAGCTGATCACTCCATAAACTCCAATCGACGCGATCAGCAGCCCCATGCCGCCGCAGAATCCAAACAGAGACGCTGCCAATCTTGGCAGGAACAGCGCTTCCCGCAGATGGCCCTCCATCGTCCCGATCGAGTTGATCACCAGTTCCGGATCGTGACTCCTGATCCGCTTCCGCACCATTTCGCCCAGTGCCGCAGGATCCTGCCGCGACCGGATAATCATTGTCACCCCGTCCAGCGATCCATTGGCTGCATACGAGGTCAGTATCGGTTCATAGAACATGGGCATGGCCTCGGACTCCTGGAGCATCCGGTACTTCGTATTCGCAGCCACCCCAATGATCCGCGCCCATCGTCCGGCATTCGCCACCCGGCGGCCCAGCGGATTCTCGCCCGGATACAGCCGCCGCGCCAGTTCCTGGTTGATGATTGCCACCGGTTCGCCGTATTCGGCGGCGCGAAAATCCTCTCCCATCTCCAGCCGCGTTCCTGCCGTCTCGAAATAACGCGGCCCCACCGACAAGATTCCCGCCTGCTCGCCCGTCTTGCCGTCTGAGCCTTCGCGCCATACGCGGTTCGTATGACTCGCCAGACTGAGGGGCAGCATGTTCGCCACGCTGGCCGACTTCACCCCCGGTGCCGACTCTGCATCGCGCAACAGATCCAGAATCAACCGCTGCGTCCGCGCCTCGTCATACCGGCTCAGCGCCGGATCGAACCGCACCAGCGCGACATTGCGCGGGTCCATGCCGCTGTCAATACTCTCGGCCGCGCCGAGGCTTCGGAGAAACAGCCCACTTGAAACCACTAGTACAGTCGACAGCGCAATCTGGGCCACCACCAGCGCGTTACGCAGCCCAAACCGTCGTAGGCTTGCCACGTTTCCCGCGCCAAACCGTGAGGCGGTCAACCGCGCCGACCTCGTCACCCGCAGCGCCGGCGCCAATCCAAATGCCAGGCCTGTGATCACGGCCAGCGCCGCCGCGAATGCCGCCACCCGGTGATCCACCACCGGCGTCAGGTCCACCGGCATCGGAAGCGGAAGACGGAAGCTTCCAATGTGCTGCCCCGCCCATTCGGCCAATCCAACGCCCAATGCCCCGCCCATCAATGCCAGCAACAGGCTCTCTGTCAGCAACTGGCGCACCAGACGGCCCCGTCCCGCTCCGAGAGCCATCCGTGCCGCAATCTCGTTCTGTCTTGCCGAGGCGCGGGCCAGCAACAGGTTGGCGACATTGGCGCACGCGGTCAACAGGACCAGAATCGTCACTCCCAGTAAAAGCATGAACACCGGCACCGCGATCCGCCGCAGCAATGGCATCACCTGCCCAGTTGGCTCGGCATGGAATCGCCGGTCCGGATTGCGGTTTGGCACCCTCGTTCGGATTTCGGCCGCCACCGCATCCAACTCCGCCTGTGCCTGCCGGACGCCCACTCCAGGGCGCAGGCGGCCCACGGCCGTCACCCACTGCGATTCGTATCGCGCCATCCGCGCACGATGATCCTCGTCCTTCAGCGGGCCGATCTCGGACAGTTGCGAGAACGGCAGGAAGAAGTCGGCGGCAATTCCGGTGTCGGTGCCCCGGAAGCCGGGTCCGGTGACCCCGGCCACCACCATCCCGCGTTTGTTCAAGTGAATCGTTTTACCCACGATCTCCGGGTCGGCGCGAAACGCCGAGCGCCACAGCGCGTGCGTGATGACGATCTTGGCCGGCGCGCCGCTCACATCGTCCTCCACGGCCACGAATCCTCGTCCCAGGGCGAACGACGGCCGAACGACGTCGAAGTAGTTCGCCGCCACCATGAAACCCCAGTACCGGCGCGCCCCCTCGGCCGCGCTGATGCCCGCTGGCACGAACGGAGTAAACGCCGCCACCCCCTCAAAGGCCCTGGCCCCGAGGCCCACATCTCGAAATTCCGGGTAGGACATCGACCCGCCCCCCATTCCGCGCTTAATCCCCGTGATCGCCAGCAGCCGTTCCGGCTCGGCCACCGGCAACGGCCGGAACAGCGCGAAGTTCACGATGCTGAACACCGTCGTGCATGCGCCAATGCCCAATGCCGCCGACAGCACGGCCACGGCCGTGAATCCTGGATCGCGCTTCAACCCTCGCGCCGCATACCGCAGATCCTGCCAGAGTTCGGACCACCGCCGCGCAATCCAAACTTGCCGCGAACTCTCCTGCGCCGCGCCAAAGTTGCCAAAACGCCGTCTGGCCTCGGCCCTCGCGTCGGCCTCGCTCCGGCCTTGCTCGCGCAACCCGGCCGCCACCTCCTCGATATGCAACTCCATCTCTTCGCGCAGCGCCGCCTCGCGTTCCGCGCTGCCCAGCCAATAGGCCAGCCGCCGTTTCAGCATGATTGATTCACTCCATTGCCATCACCCTCGCAATGGCGAGCGTGATCTGTCTGTAGCGTTCGGTTTCGCGCTCCAACTGCTTCCGGCCACTTGGCGTGATTCGGTAGATCCGTGCCCGCCTGTTGTTCGGCGTCACGCCCCATTCCCCATCGATCCAGCCGTTCAACTCAAGCCGCTGCAAGGCCGGGTAGAGTGAGCCTTCCTCGATCAGGATTTCGTCGCCGGAGCTTTGCTGGATGCGCTGCACGATGCCGTAGCCATGCAGATCCCCGCGCGTTAACGTCTTTAGGATCAACATGTCCAGCGGCCCGGACAGCGATTCGTTCTTTAGTCCTTTGCGTCCCATACCAAGAATTCTTAGCCTTCTTGTTATGGACTACGCAACCGCCCGCCGGCATGTTCCAAAGAATTCTAGGTATTTTGCGAGACCCCTCGACGCCGCCTTCGCCGCCGGTTACTCGGTCGTCCATGTGTCGAAGTTCAGAGTGCGGCGCAAACCTCCAGCGCTGAACTCCACCACCCGGCTGCCGCGCTTCTGCCGGATCATCGGGCCGTCAAAGGCCTGCCACTTGCTGTAGTCGATGTCCACACCGTTCACCCGCGGTGTTTGACCATAGACGCATTCCATCTCGGCGCCCCTGAGGGTACGGAACTTCACTTTCGGCGTGGGATCGAGCGTCGCCTCCACTCTCAATGACTTGATCTTCGACTTGAACTCTTCCCACGAACGGAACTCCCCGGCCGAGGCAACCTGCATGATCACCCCGTTATTCAAATGCTCGCTCACCATCCGCTTCCCGCCGTCGTCGATCGCTTCCCACCGGTACGGAGCCAGAGCCCGGAATGCGATGTAGGTCCGCCCGCCCTGGGCGAAGATCCACCCGCTTGCGTCTTCCTCCATCTGTTCCAAATCCCGCGAGAAGAACCCGTTGATGTGCTCGAACCTCGTTCCAGCCGGAATCTGGTAAAGCGCCACCACTGTGTCCCGGTTCTGCGCCACCTGCTCGAAGGGCGATCCGCCCAGGAACTTGTCCGGCGAGTCGTAAGTCTTCTTCGACCTCACCACCACCTCGGTGCCGAAATCCGGCATGAACGTGAAATAGCTCTGTAACTCATGCAGTCCCGAATAGGGGTGCAGGGCGAACAGAGTGTTTTGTTTGCCGCGGTGATCTGGCAGTTTCCAGGTCACGTCCCAGGAGTGCTGCTGGATGGGCTGCAAGATTCCGCCCTGGTCCGACCCCACAGCATAATCCGGGCAAATGTAGGTCGTCTTGTAGACATCGCCGTGGCGCGTGTCGTGGAACCGCCAGCGATTGCGCGTCCTTTTCTTCTCCGTCTGTAGCGTGCACTGGGTCCGGCCCTCGGCCATGGCCCGGATCACGGCCGGCGGCTCGGGGCCGGCGCCAACCAGGTAGTACGTTGTGTAGCCGGAGAAGCCGGGCATCGGGTACCCTTTGTTGAAAAATAGCCAGGCCATGTCACTCGATGATCCGTAACTCTTTTCCCTCACCGTCCGGTCGTCAGTCCTGGCATGGGCTCCTACATAGACTCCATCCAGAGTCTCCGAGGCGAAGTCAGCCTGGATGTATTCAAGCATCATCGCCGCCTTCTTCTTCATCACTGGATCCTCGCTCCACTCCGCCAGATATGACATGGGGATCAGAAACATATCCAGATAATGAGTGCAGTCGTACTCGCCCTGACCCCGGTCGAGCGTCAACTGCATCCATCCGTTGATCCAAGCCTCCGCCTCGCGGAAGTTCTCCTCACTACTCTTGCCGTTGAACCACTCCGAGCCCGGCTCGTTCTTGTACTTCTGTGACATCAGGTAAAGCGGCGCGTAGTACAGGAGCCAGTGGTTCTCTGTGTCCCCACGAAATGGCATATAGGTCTTCCAGGCCCGCCGCACTGAGGCCCGGGCATCATCACTGAGTTGGCCCTTGTCGAGATAGCTGATGGCCGTGATCGGGAACATCCAAAACATATCGCCGGTCGGTTCCTTCATCAGTTCGCTCACCCGCTCGGAACAGCCTTCACACGGCCTTTTCAAATACAAATTGGCGGCGATCGCAGTGATCCCTCCCTTGGCTCCGGCTTGCGCGTGACGTTCCAACACCATCTGCTTGCGTTCCGCGAATGTTGCCGGCGGCGGGTCATGAACAAACGCCATATCGTACAGGATCGAGCCCTCAAGCCCGGACTTGCGCCAGTGGCGCCCGGCGTCGTCGCTCACGTACAGAGCATCTTCGTGTATAGCGGCGTACAGCCTTCCCGGATAGTCGGGATCCCAGGCCACCCGCCAGCACTCGGCCGCACCCAGCCCCGCGTTCCGGGCCGACCAACTTGAACCTCCGTCCTCGGAGACCTGTACCCCAACGCCCCATCCGCACGTCGCCATCCGGCCTGGCTTGGCCGGGTCGAATGCGGCGTTGTACAGGGTCTTCGTTCCGTCCACCCCCGGGATGCGCGCCCACGTCACGCCGCCGTCATGCGACGCCCAGATCCCGGCATGCTGTGTGGAGGCCAGCCAGAACTTCACGTCATGTGGTGACTGCGCCAGGTCGGTCGTCTCCGCCACAGACTTGCCCACCTGAGCCCAGCTCGCGCCGCGATCCTGGCTCAGCCAGATCCCTGTCTCCCCACCGCGCAAAACTCTTCCAGCACGACTTCGATCCACCGCCACGGTATGCGTGTAGCGCCGCATCGACGTCTCGGCGGCCCATCCCCAACTCTTCCCCCCATCACGCGTTACTCCGAGTCCGTTTGGCAGCGCTAGATAGATCGCATCCGGTTCGTTTGGATCCACGGCCACGTCGCGCGACTCCGTCATAGTCTCGTCGGTCAGGATGCGCCACTTCCGTCCTCGGTCCTCGGCCAGGATCAGCCCGCTACCGCCAGCGAGGTAGAGCCGCTTCGGGTCTCTTGGATCGGCCGTCACCGCCTCGATGTCAGGGTGCAGGAACCCGCGCCGCTCCCAGCCGAGCCCGAAGTCCCGCGCCTGGAGCCCCCCTTCCTTCAATGGCACGCCCGCCACCCAGCCCTTGCTGGCGATGCCGGTCGCATACATACGGTGTTGTCCGTTCATGTGCCCGGCCATGGCGGCCAGCAATCCCAGCAAGATCATTTGACGCATGCACTGCCATTCTATCCACGGCAAGGCCGCAGCCGCCGCGTCACTGCCCTCAGATGGGCGTCGCGCTGAGCTTCTTCTTCAGTTCCTCCCTGGCCGTCTCCGGCGAGTGGCACAGCCACGACCGATCCGTCCCTGGCAGCATAGCCACCAATTCCTCATACGCCCAGTGGCGCTCCGATGAAAACGCCGCATACCCCAGCGTGTCGGCCACGCGCCAGCTGATTTGGATCACGCGGTCCAGCCCGGGCGGCGTCGGGCCCGGATCGTCGTGGTGGGTGGCTATGGCCGCCGCCAGTTCGTCCGTGAAGTCCCAGTCCTGCGCAAGATAGGCGCCCGCCGCACAGTGATCGATGTCAAACAGATCCCGCTCCGTCTTCAGCAGATCGTAGCCGTACTCGTTCGTCACTTCCATCATCCGCGCATACTCGATCGGATAGGCCGACATCATCCCCAGGGTCCCTAGGTTATGCAGGAGTCCGGTCGTGTACGCCGTCTCGGCATTGAGCCGGCTGACCCGTGCCACCTCCTCGGCCACCACCGCCGTAATCAGGCTGTGTAGCCAGATCTTACGCAACGCTTCGATCCGCACTGACGCCCGCACCATCTTGTTCATTGCAATGAATGTGGCCATCGTCTTGACCCGCTCCAGCCCAAGCAGGATCACCGCCTGCACGATGCTTGACACCTCCCGCTGCAATCCGAACATCGCCGAATTGGCAAACTTCAGCATCTCCGCTGAAAAGGACGGATCCTTCTTGATCAGTTCGCCCAATTCGCTGGCGCTGACCTCCTCCCGGTAGACCAGGGTCAGAATCCGGTGCGCAATGGCTGGGAACGGCGGCACCAGTCGAAGCGCCCACGGCGACTGCGGGCGGGCAAGTGTCTCGGTCATTCGAACGCCTCCGAGTCACTTATCGGCCGCGATCACCCGTTCCCACTGAATTCCGCGACTGGAATCGGTGACCGACCTCAAATCACGCTCCCTGATCGCCAGATTCAGCCATTGAAGTGTTCGCAACGAATTGACACGTCATGACAAATCCCGCCGTTTCGGCCTAGCGGAACGCTTACGCCGAGTCCAAACGAGCGAAGGGCCGGGTGCGCCCTTCAGGCGGCGCTCCCGGCCCTGTGATGTGCAAAACGGACTGCGGCTGGAGTTAGAACTCCAGGCGAAGTCCCATGGTAATGATGCGCGGGCCGTTCCCCACGCTGTTGGCCATGCCGAAGGTCGAAGCCGTGGTGAACCCGGTGCCGACCTGGAGGTTGGTCCGGTTGAACAGGTTGAAGGCGTCCGCGCGGAACTTGAAGTTGAACCGCTCGGCAACGGAGAACGCCTTGATGATCGAAACGTTCTCAGTCATGATCGGGGGCTGTCGGTATTCCGGCTGATAGAAAGCCGCCGTACCGAGTTCGAAAGCGGTGGTGGGATTGGCGAACGGGACATTCGTGCCGGAGTTGAACCAACGGACGCTGGCATTGTTATAGTCCAGGTCCGTCCGGTTGATGCCGGTCTGGATCGCCGAACCGGTGAGGTTTGCCTTGGTGGTACCCGCTCCGATCGCTGTGCCGAGAGTGTCACTCGTCGCGGTCAGGCGGATCAGGTTGCCGCTGCGGTACTTCTGCGCACCCGCGATGGTCCATCCGCCGATGACTGCGTTGACGGCCCTGCCGCTGTCGCCGAAGAAACGTTTGCCCTTGCCAAACGGCAGGTCGTAGCTTGTCAGGAAGCTGGAAACATGCGCCTGGTGGAAGGGCAGGAACGACTTGGCGTCCGCGAGGTTGTAGTAGTCCTGTGCGTAGCCGCCTTGGCCGAAGATCTGGCGGTAGTGCATCGTCGAGAGCGACTTCGAGAAGGTGTAGTTGCCCATGAACAGGAGATTGCCCATTCGGCGTTCGACCTTGAACTGCGCAGAATCGTACCAGGTTTTGCCGACGCCTGCGTTCAGCAGGCTCAGTGTGGTGTACTGCGGGTACCGCTTCAACGCCTGAGCGAGTGTGGCCGAACTGCCCAACTGAGTTGAGAAGCCGACGTAGGGCTCCGTGTAGCCCGCCGCGACGACCGCCGAATCGGTGATCTTCTTCGTCAACAAGGAGCCGAGCGAGAGATAGCTCGTGGGCAACTGGTTGATGTTGATGGTCGAGTTCAGGCCATTGCCGCGGTTGCCGACATAACCGGCCTCAAGCAACCATCCCTTGATCTCATGCTGCAGCGAAGCGCTCCAGGTGTATACCTTGGGCGCCTTGGCGAAAGTCTCTCCCATGGTGGTCGAACTGGTGCCGTTCACATAGCTGGGATCGAGGACCGGCGGGGGCTTGTAACCGGCCGGATAGGGGATTGCGTTGTCCCAGTTGGCGAAGGTATTGAAACCGCCGGCCGAGACCGAAGCCGTGTAATTGAATCCAGGGGTACAGCCGCAGCCGCCGTTGCCCAGCGTCTGGTAGTAGATGCCCCAGCCGCCGCGGAAGACGGTCTTTTCGGCGATGCGGTAAGCCATGCCGAAGCGCGGTCCGACGTTGGAGAAGTCGGTCGGAAACATGTAGAGCTTGTTCTCGCGGCCCGCACCGTCGCCGGCGAAAACCAGCGCGCCGGGCAGGTTCCCCGCTTTCGGGTTGGACCGGTTCAGATCGATCATCGAGTAATTGCCGTTGGCATAGTGGAAGCCGCGCGGCACCTCATAGCGCATTCCAAATTCCAGGGTGAGCCGGGAATTGACTCTCCAGTTGTCCTGCAGGAAGCCGGACGCGTAGTAGTAGCGGATGTTGGCGTCGCTGATCGGCAATGCCGCCTGGCTCATCGCGTTTGCTTCGCCCAGCAGCATGCTGGCGAAGGCATCGCCAGTCTTGGCGGTATTGTTTATGTCGGCCGTTTGATAGGAATTGAACGAGTAAGTGCCGGCCGTTCCGGCCTTGTCCTTGCCTACCGTTTCGAGACGGCGGAAGTCCCAACCCATCTTGATCTCGTGCCTGCCGCGCATCCAGCTCATATAGCCGCTCGCGTGCCAGGTCCGGTTCCACTGGCCACCGTTGGCCACCTTGCCGCCGTTGGTGGCGCCAAGAGAGGTATAGGTAAGCTGCGTACCGGTGAGGTTCACGGTCGGCGTCGCATCTGAATCGCCGCCCTGGGTAGGCAGACCCACCAGACTGGCGAAGCCATACTGCTGTGGGTTGTCCCAGGTCTGGCGGGTCGATGAGAAGCTGAACATGCTGTGCATCAGGATCGTCGGCCTCAGGATCCAGTCGTGATTGACGCGGATCTGGTCCGGCTTGTTCTCGCTCAATAGGCCCGAACCCATGTAGCTGTCGAAGGTCTCGACGGCGTCGGTGGAATCCTTGTAGCGCTGGAGGAAGAACGCGACACGCTGGGATGAAGTGATGTTGTGATCGGCCTTGATCGACCAGATGTCGTTGGAGTACTTCGAGGTGTTGGTGTGCGTGTAGTTGCTGGTGGCCGCTGAATTGGTCGGATCCGGGATGTAGCCGACAAACTTTTGCGAAACCTTGCTCCACTGGCTCTTGGGAATCAGATTGCCCGCAAACGGCGTGCGCGTCGTGCCTGACGTGGTCGACGGATCGTAGATCGCGTAGTTCAGGGCGCTGAAATTGCCCGTCTTCATCGCGGCAGTCGGGACCGTCGTGTTGACCATGGAGAAGGTCTGCGGCCGCATGTCGCGCGAATACGTGAAGAAGAAAAACGTCTTGTTGCGGCCGTCATAGACCTTAGGGATGTAGACGGGGCCACCGGCCGTGAACGCCAGCTCGTTGTAGCGTTCTTTTGCGCGGTATCCAGGCGTGCGGCCTTTCACTGAATTGCTAACCAGGCCAGCCGCGTTGAAGATATCGCGGCGCAGGCCCCAGAACCCGGAACCATGCAACTCGTTGGTGCCCGACTTGGTCGAGTACATCTCAACGCCGCCGCCGAAACGGCCGAGTTCGGCCGAGTAGCTGCCCGTTGTCAGCTTGAATTCGTTGAAGGCTTCGAAGCCGATGTTCTGCATCGACATGCCGCCTGATTCGGGGCTGGTGTTGCTGCCGCCATCGATCATCACTTCCTTGGCGCGGCCGCCCGAACCCGAAATGCTCGTTTCTGCGCCGATGTTGACGCCCGGCATGTAGTTGACGAAGCTGCCGGCGTTGCGGATGCCGCCGCTGAAGATCGGCAGATTGCCCATCATCACGGGTGTCAGGTTGGTGCCACGCTGCGGCGAAGTCGTCTCAAGCAGCGGCGCTTCGGCGACCACCTGGATGGATTCCTTCGCTTCGCCTATCGCCAGTTTCAAATCGAGCGTGGTCCTGCTGCCAACCAGCACTGCGACGTTCGATTGGACTGTCTGCTTAAAACCCGTGAACGATGCCGTTACCGTGTAAGTGCCAACCGACAGCGACGGGAACAGGAAAATGCCGGCGTCGGTGGCCGTTGTCTCTGCGACTGTACCAGTCGCGACGTGCTGGGCCTGGACTCTGGCCCCAGGCACTACGGCGTTGTTGGGATCCATCACTGTGCCGTAGATGGACCCTGACGTTGTTTGTGCAAATAGGGATGCGCTGGCGAGACACACTAGCAGCAACACCCTCAGACCCGAAGAAAGACCAGACTTCATATACGTCTCCTCATGTGGACTCAAACAAAGACCCTTGCGTTCAGTGAACGCGCTTGCATGCAATCGGCAAGCACTACTGTATTCAGACTATACGATCTGGAACGGTACGCACCACGGTGCAGATCAAATTCCCATCTATTATGTTCGTTTACATCTTTCGACTCAATCTTTTGACACAGGCTGCCCGTCTCGGGCGCGAGCCCCAATCAGGCGTACGCACCGCTTTTCCCGCTCCCAGTTCATCGCATCCCGACGCCCTGCCAACTGTGGTGAGACTGGATTCCAGGGCCTCTTCAAGCTGTGCCGCGCATCCGCCGCCCGCTCCGTGCGACACTGGTGTGTTGGGGCCTGACGCCGCAAACGATTGATTTGCGTCCGGCTGTCCGCCCCCCTCCTGGAGGTTCGTTCCCTTGGCTCACATTGAAGGTTGCAAGCACGCGCTCGATATCACGATCCCCGCCGATGCCGTCGCCGCTGAATCCGAAAAGGTCCTCGACAAGGTCCAGCAAAAGGCTCAACTGAAGGGCTTCCGCCCCGGCAAAGCGCCGCGCGGCCACGTCAAGGCGCTCTACCGCGCCGACATCCAGCGCGAAGTCCTGGAGAACCTCATCCCCAAGTTCATCGACCAGGCCTGCGAGAAGGAAGGGCTTCGCATGGTCAGCCAGCCGGAAGTGAAGGACCTCCACTTCCACGAAGGCGAGGCAGCTCACTTCAAGGCTGAATTCGAAGTCTCACCCGAGTTCGAGCTCGGCGAGTACCGGGGTCTCACCGTCGCCTATGCTGAGCCCGCCGTCACCGATTCCGACATCGACACCCGCTTGAACGAAATCCGCGAATCCCGCGCGGAACTGGTCAACGTCGATCCCCGGCCCGCCGCCGAAGGCGACCACTGCCTGGTCTCGCTCGAGTCCATCTCCGGCGTCGAGGGTGCACCCATGAAGCAGGACGACATCAACATCGAAATTGGCGGCAAGGAAACAATCAAGGAGTTCTCCGAGATTCTCGCCGGAGCCATGCCCGGTGACGTCCGTGAGACTGAAATCACGTATCCGGATGACTATGCGGCCGAACGGCTGGCCGGCAAGACGGTCCGATTCAAGATCGAGCTGAAAACCATCCGGATCAAGGAACTGCCTGAACTCAACGACGATTTCGCGAAGGACCTGGGTGATTTCCAGACCCTCGACGAAGTCCGCGAAGAGGTCCGCAAAGCCATCTCGCGCGAACGCGAATACGTCGCCCAGACCGAGGCCAAGAACTCGCTCATCGATTCCCTGGTCGACGCCCACGAGTTCCCTGTTCCTGAAGCTTATGTCGAGCGCCAGGTCGAGATCAATCTCGAAAACCAGCTCCGCAACTTCGCCGCCCAGGGCATGGACGTCTCCAAGATCCGCCTCGATTGGGAAAAGATCAAGGCCACCCAGAGCGACAAGGCCCGCCGTGACGTCCGCGCCTCACTTATCCTTGAGAAGGTCGCCGACACTGAGTCCATCCATACCTCCCAGGACGAACTCGACAATGAAGTTAATCGCATCGCCCGCCAGCAGCGCGAACCCGTCGCCGCCGTCCGCCTGAAGATGGAGAAGGACGGCACGCTCGGCCGTATCGCCTCGCGCATCCGGACCGAAAAGACCCTCAACCTGCTGTTCGAGCACGCTGTCAAGCAGGCCCCGGCACCGGTTGCCGAATAGCCGGGATTCTGCGTTGGCCCCCCTTTTGCGATAGCCTCATATAGAAGTAGGGGCTGGCACCCGATATTAGTAAAGGCGGGTGCCTGTGCGCGCACGCCTGGGGGATTGCATGGATACCGACCGTCCTGAGCGGATAAGAGCCATATTCAGCGCTGCCGTCGTGCTTGTTTCGCCAGCGCGTGAACAGTACTTGGCCAGCGCCTGCGGCGGCGACACCCAACTGCAGGCCGAAATCGAATCGCTGATCTACTCCGCCACCCAGGAGGGGCCGCCACCCTCCGCTCAGGCCCAACAGCCCCAGGCCCAGCAGCAGTCCATGCGCCTGGGCCCCTACCGTATCGTCCGCGAACTCGGCCGCGGCGGCATGGGCGTGGTATTCCTCGCCGTTCGCGACGATGGCGCCTTCCGCAAGAACGTCGCTCTGAAACTCCTCATCCCCGACCAAAATGCCGCCCTGTTCGCCGACCGTTTCCGCCAGGAGCGCCAGGTCCTCGCCGGCCTGGAACACCCCAACATCGCCCGTATCCTCGACGGCGGCGACGCCCCTAACGGCGCGCCCTACTACGTCATGGAGTTCGTCGAAGGCGCGCCCCTGGACCGCTATTGCGATGACAACCGCCTCAACGTCGGCGAACGCGTCAGACTCTTCATGCAGGTCTGCGGAGCGGTTCATTACCTGCACGAGAACCTCGTCATTCACCGCGACCTCAAGCCGTCAAACATCCTCGTCGCCCCTGGCCCCACGGTAAAACTGCTCGACTTCGGCATCGCAAAAATGACAGGCCCCATCCAGGCCGACGTCACATCGCCGCAGATGCGCTTCCTCACGCCCAACTACGCCAGCCCTGAACAGTACACCGGCGAACCCTGTACCCGCGCTTCCGACATTTACTCGCTCGGCGTCATCCTCTACGTCATGCTCGCCGGCAAGCTCCCGGGCCCCCACGACCTCACCGCCCCCTCCACCAACATCCGCGAGGACATCCAGCGCACACCGGAAACCGTTCCCCAATTGCGCAGCAGCCTCCGCGGCGATCTCGATCACATTGTCCTCAAGGCCCTCCAGCGCAATCCGTCCAACCGTTATTCGACAGCCGCCGAACTGTCGAACGATCTCCAACGCTACCTCGACGGGCGCACAATCATCGCCCGTTCCACCCCGCTCCACGAACGCCTCGGCAAATGGGCGCGCCGGAACAAGGCCGTCGCCATGGCCACGGCCGCCATTTGTGTGGTTGCCGCCGCAGGAGCAGCCTGGTATGTCTTGAAACCCGCTTCTGGTCAGCCCGAGGCCACAACCTCGCAGGCGCAGGTCACCCTGCCCCAATCCCAACAGCCGCCGCTTCAGCCCGCGGTCCAGCCGGCTGCCGAACTCCCCACAGGCCCCGCTGTCGAGCCTCAACAGCCCCCAACTTCTCCTCAAACCCAACCAGCCGGGTCCCAAGCCTCAACTTCCACCTCCTCTGCTCAATCGGCTGCGCGCCCTGCGTCAAATCAGACTGCCCATCAAAAAGGCCCAGCCTCCCAGCAGCGTTCGGCTCCTCCATCTCGAACTTCAACTTCCGGCCCCGGCGCGCCCATCCCCGCCACCCAGACGCAGGCCACACCCGTGCAACCTCCCACTCCAATTGCTCCCCAGGCGCCTCCCCCCGAACTTCGCGAGAGACTGCTTCGCGTCGCCGGCCGGGTCCGCCAGGCCAACGCCGTTTTCGAGCAGTTGCAGAAGGACCTGGCCTCCCGCCATATGAGCCCAAGCGTCGAACTCACTTCTGGGCACCAGCAAATGAAGATGTTCTTCGACCTGGCCCAGGGCGACATCAACGGAGGCAACTTCTCCTCCGCTTCCGATTCGCTCGACCGCGCCGATGCCTATGCCTCCCGCCTGCTGAAGGCTGGCGGCCGATGACTTTTTGCATGAGAGGATGCTCTATGTCTTCACGATTCCTTACTGCGCTGTTTGCCCTGTTCTCGCTCGCCAGCGCGGCTCAGACCTCTTCCACGTCGAACATCTCCAGACCGGCTTCCGCCGCCAGGGCAAAACCCGCCGCGGTCAAGCCGCTGGACCAGATCAAGCGGATGGTCCGCATGAAGCTGCCCGACCAGGCCGTTATCAATCAGATCCGGTCATACGGCCCCGCGCTAAAAACCACCCCGGACGATCTCATTGCCCTCAAACAGCTCGGCGCCACCGACGCCGTCCTTGTCGCCCTGTCCGGCGGTGATCCCGCACCGGCAGCCGCTGCCCCGCCACCCGCCGCCCAGACCGCGCCATCTGCGCCCCCCGCCGGTTGGAACTCCGACCTCTCGGCCATCCCCTGCACGCCCGCCGCCGGCTCCGCCAAGCGTATCCTCGCCATCGACGAATTCGACTACGGTACGGTGAAATCCTCTGCCCAGGCCATCTTCGGCACCAACGTCGATCTCGGCAAAGGCATCCAGGCCCTGCTCATCAAGCGCATCGCCGAGTCGGGCACCTACCGCGTGGTCGAACGCCGCAATCTGGGCAAGGTCATGGCTGAACAGGACCTCGGCGCCAGCAATCGTGCCCGTCAAGGCCCCAACGCCCGCATCGGCCGCATCATCGGCGCCGACGCCATCCTGATGGGCACCATCACCATCTTTGGCCGTGACGACAAACGCAAAGGCGTCGATCTCGGCGGCTATGCCCCAAAGGTCTTCGGCCGCACCAGGGTCGGCGTCGGCGAAGGAACGGCCGTGGTCGCCATCAGTTACCGCTTGGTCGACGCCGAAACCAGCGAAGTCATCGACCAGGGTGAGGCCCGCGGCGAGTCCAAACGCAAGAGCAGTTCCCTTGCCATTGCCGGCGCCGGCAACCGTGGCGGCGGCTTCGGATCCACTGACTTGAGCTCCACCAACTTCGCCGGCACCATCGTCGGCGAGGCCACCACCGAGTGCATCAACCTACTCTCCTCCACCGCCAATGCCCGCGCCCCCAAGGTCCAGCAGCGGACCCTCGAAGTCGAGGCCCGCATCGCCGACGTCAGCGGTGATCGCGTCTATCTCGCCGCCGGCTCCGTCAACGGGGTCTCCCAATGCGACCGCTTCGACGTCTTCCGCGTCCGCCGCGAAATCCTCGACCCCGTCACCAAGGAAGTCATCGACTACGATCTCGATCGCGTCGGCCTACTCCTCATTACTGAAGTCCGTGACCGCGTCGCCATCGGCGCTTTCAACGGCACCGCCCCGCCCGAAGCCAAAATGCTGGCCAAGAAGGTGATTCCAAAGTAAGACTTTCCACGCTCTTCTGAGAGGAGGTCCCCAGTGCGCATTCTGTTCCTCGCCTGCTTCTATGCAGCCGCCTGCTTCGCGCAGGAAGGCTCGGCCGCCGGCATACTCGATCGGCTTGAGGCCCGGCCCACCCAGGTTGCGGCCGCCGACATAGGCGTTCTCACCCGCGCCCTTCAAACCGACCTCGGAGGCGGCGGCACAATCGGTCCCCAACACCGCCTCCTCATCGGACGCACATCCAACTATCTCTCCCAACTCCAGACCCGCAACGATCTCGACCCCTCGGTCGGCATCGCCGCCGCCGGAGCATGGCAGCGCCTCGCCATGGCTATGGACGCCCCTGACGGTGGCGTGGCCGCCGATTCTTCCGGCGCTTTGCTCGGCTACCGCAACGCTTATCTGCTTTACTCCCGCTACGGCGCTCAATCCGGGCAGCTCGGTTATCTCGGCGGCCGCATTCGCGCCCTCGGCGGATCCATGCCCGGCTGGATCTCCATCGGCGTGAACCCCCAGCAGGAGAGCCAGTCCCAGAATGAATGGGGCGGCATGCCCCTGCGCCCCTCAGCCAACGCCCCTTCCGGCCCGCTCGCCCAGTTGCCGCCGTTTCCCAAACTCGACGCCAGTACGCTCCCTCCAGAATCCGCCAAACAGTACCGTCTCATCGAGGAACGCTACACGAGCGTCGCCGCCAGCGTCTACACCGCCCGCAGTTCCACCGAAGCCATCCGCCTCTCGGTCCAGAGCCGCGGACTTGCTCTGCACCCGGACACAGAACAGATGCTGGTCCGCATGGACATTTCCATGAACATGGCGCTGAAATCCATCGAAGCCCTGCGCTTCGATGAGGGCCGCGGCCACCTCGACGCCGCCGCCGAATACGCCTCCCGCCTCCTCAAAATCGCCGGCCGCTGACCAGCGCACGTCTATGAAACGGCCGGTCCGCGCCGCGGGTGGCTATCCGGCGGCTGGCACTTTCATCTGCTCGCCTCCCCGCAGCGCCGATTGGTGGGCAATGATTCCCGGCAAAGTGTAGGCCACCGCCTCGTGAATGCCGACGGCTGGCTTGCGCCGGTTCAGCACCGCCTCCACGAACTCGTGCGTGATGAACGTATGCGAGCCTTCGTGGCCGCTGTTGTGCCGCAGCGGCTGGGGCAACATGTCGGTTGCCCACCACTTCACTTCCTCGTACTTCTCCAGCACTGCCCGTTGCCTCGCAAAGCCCGCGCTGTCCTTTTCCTGATCCACGCTCCAGCGCACGATCGCCGGACCCAGTCCGTTTGGATGCTGGAAGAAGAAGCTCATCTTGTCGCCGAAATACTGCGCCCGTTCCGTACCCCGGTGCGCCCCTTTCCACCACACGGCGACGCGAAACGCCGTCCCCCGGTCGGTCTTGAACAGCGCCGTCTCGTTCCAGAATGGATTCTTGTAGACGTTGTCTTTCATCACCGGGTCGTCGTCGCCCCAGCCGATACAAGTCACCTCCGTGATGCGCTCGCCGGTCACGCTGAGCAAGTGCGCCGTGCAGTGTGTCGGGTAGTGCATCGGCGGGAGCCCGTACCGCCACGTCCGTTGGCCGTTCTCGACGAACAGAGACTCCAGTCCGGCATGGTGGTATTCACTCTCGCAGGCGTAGATGCGGCCGAATTCCCCTTTTTGCTGGAACTGGCGCGCCGAAATCGTCAACTGCTGGAAGTAGCTGGTTTCGGCCATCATATAGGTCAACCCGCTGTTCTTCACCCCTTCCACCAGCTTCTGGCACTCCTCAAGGGACATCGCCGCCGGCACGGCGCACAGCACGTGCTTGCCCGCCGCCAGCGACTCCAAAACGTGTGCGGCATGGCTCGGCACGGGCGTGAACAGCGCCACTGCGTCCACGTTGCGGTCCTTCAGCAATTCGGTCAACGATCCATACGCTTTGGTGCAGGCATATTTCTTCTGCAAGTTCGCCCGCCGGTCATCCCGCAGGTCGGCCACGGCTTCAACAGTGGCGTTCGGGTGCTCATGAAAGTAGAACTGCGTCCCAAAACCGCCGCCCACCACCCCCACTCTGAGCTTCTTGTCCTGCGACGCCAGCATCGGCGCGCCCATCACCGCCGCGAATCTCCTGCGTGTCCACCGGTCCATGGCCGTACTCCTCAAGGTTGTCTCTTCCAGCGCTCATCAGTCTATCTCAGCCCCTTGCCTCAAGACCTCTGTCCATCGCCGCTTCGCCCTGATACCATGGACCCCAATGACACGGATCGTCCTTCTGTTCCGGGCACTCCTCTCACTGACCAACGCAGTCGCCCGCAACTGCCCCAGGAGTGGCTCTGCTTCCACATCGCGTTGCGGCGCGGACCACGGTTGCGCCCATGGGTTGAGGGTTTGGGTGCTCCTGCTGGCCTTTTCGCCCTCTTTGGTTTCGCAGACCTACGAAGTGAAGCTACAGGTAGTGCCGTCAGCACCCCAGACCTTCGGGACGATCACAGACATCAGCCGCGACGCAGATGGTCGCCTCCGCACTGAATTGCCCGGCGCAACAGGTGTGCAGATAGATCCGCTTCCCGGCGGCGGATTATTGGTTCACATTCAGGGCAGCGCCCCCCCATCGATCGCTCTGCTGCCAGGGCAGCGTTCGATCATTAGCCTCCAGCGGCCGGCCGCGCCATCCGCCCGGCTTCCCTACGTCGTTGGCTATTCGCGTGTGGAACGCGACGGAAGGCCAGTCGAGTCCATCTCCTGGCTCCCCGGCTACCGTGCCGAGGGGAAGCTGAAGTTGCCAGCCTGCACGATGGATCTGGCTGTATTCGATTTCGATGGCGATGGCCTGTTTGACGACACAGATTCGCGCCGCGCGACCACACTCGGTGTCGATATCGACAGTGACGGGCGGTTCTATGGGGCGGGCGAGTATCGCAAGATGCGCGAGATCATCGATCTCTGCGGGCAGCCGCTGATGGTTGTTGCGCTGGACCCATCTGGTAAGTCCATCACTCTCAAATCGTCCGGCCTCAGCCCCGCTGTGCTAAACCAGGCCATCCCCGACTTCTCGGTCACTACCACCGAGGGCCGGGTGTTCCGCCCTGAGTCGTCGCGCGGCAGGCTGTTCTTGCTCGACTTCTGGGCTTCGTGGTGCGCGCCTTGCGTCGCAAAACTCCAGGAGGTGGACAAGTTGGCGCACCAATTCGAGCGCGACCTCGTCGTGGTTGGCATAAATGTGGACGAAGCCAACAGATGCGCCAGCGCTTCTCGGATGGTCCATGAGAAGAATCTGTCATTCCAGCAGGTCATGCGCTGCCAGGGCGAGTCCGACTTCCTGTGGAAGATGTTCGGCAGTATGCCGGGCGTGAGGATGGCCATTCCGCTCTATGTAGTCGTCGATCAGAAGGGCATCATCCGCTATGCAGGTCATGGCGGCGATGATCTGTCTGAAATCAAAGCCGCATTTCGCACGATGCTGGACCACCCCTGACCGCCGGGCACTTTCCGCGCGCCTTCCTCGCTCTGGAGTTTCTGCCTTGATACGATTAGGGGGATGATCAGGCTTGCCTTCGCGCTGCTCACCCTTATGCCACTCACCACCGCCGCCGACCTCCCCAGCAAGAAGTATCTTAACCTTGCCGCCATCAAGACCCTCGCCGCCGCCGCCGACCTCCCCAGCAAGAAGTATCTTAACCTTGCCGCCATCAAGACCCTCGCCGCCGCCGCCGAGGCCGAAGCCGCCAAACGTGGCGTCGAAGTCACCCTCTGCATCATGGACGAAAGCGGCAATCTGCTCTTTCTCCAAAAGGCCGACGGCGCGGGCCTGAACACCATCCAGTTCGCTCAGAAGAAGGCTCGCTACGCGGCCCTCTATGGCCGTCCGTCGAAAGCCGCCGCCGACCAACTTAAGGCCGGCAACCTCGCCGTCCTCACCTTCCCTGACGGATTCCCGGACCAGGGTGGCCTGCCCATCGTCGTCGACGGCAAAACCATCGGCTCCATGGCCGCCAGCGGCGCACCCTCGGAAGTTGACGAAGCCATCTGCCAAGCCGCCATCGACGCCCTGCTGAAGCGGTAGTCTCTACTGTCGGCCGGAACTTGCCGCCCGCAACTGGTGTCGTAGTCCTTCAGGAGACAAGTGCGTGAAAGCACTGCGCTCAACTCGGTTACTGCCCGTCCTGATCCTTGGACTGCTGGCCGTTGTATTGTCGAGGCTGCCCGCGCCCGACGGTTCCTTCGATCATCGCCACGAGTTGGAGATTTCCGCAAATCCCGCCGACCTCTCATTTCTGGTGACGATTCCGGTGCCCCAACGCGCTTTCCAGGTCGGCGAACTCATCCCCATCCGCCTGTCTTTCTCCAGTACTTCGCTGAACAAGTACAAGCTCAACGCCGCGAATTATGACCGCAGCGGCCGCCTCCCCACCGAAGAGTTCACAATCGAGCAGCTAGGAGTAGCGGACCCCTATCGTGACTACTACTATATGGGCCTCCACGGAATGAACACAGGCGGAATCCGAGGCTATCCCCTCCTTGAGCCCAGGCCTTTCGGGATCGATCTTACGCTCAACGACTGGTTGAGATTCGACAAGCCCGGCCGCTACCGCCTCTATCTCAAGTCCTACCGCCTCGCGCGCGAGAGCAAGCCAGGCGAATCACGGCGCGCGACGGTCTCCTTCGCCGCGGTGAGTAACATCTTCGCGGTCGACATCATTCCCCAAAACACCACTTGGGAAAAGGAGAAGCTGGATTCAATCCGCAAGACCATGAGGGAGGGCCCCCAGACCACAGTGGATCCGGGTGGCCGTCAAGTCCTCTTCGATTCGGAACTCGAACAGCGCAAGCAGCATGCCCTTCACGAACTGCGCGGTTTGGCATCCGAAGCCGCGCTCCGGCTGTCCTTCGAACTTGGCAGGCAATCTGGAGAGGGTCCAGACACTTTGCTTCTCTACGCGCTTCCCGACCGGGCCCTAGCGATCCGCATGTTGCGTGGTTACCTGGTTGACCCCACCGTCCCTTTCAGCGAATGGGACCTATTGACCTACGCAGCCATGAACTGGATAGCGGTGAACACCCTGGACCCCATCCCACTCAACAATCGCGTTGTCGTCGATCACTGGAGAGCATCGCTTCTGTGGCTGTCGCTGGAGGCACGGAGGGTCGGAGTTGATGGAGTTCTGCGTCAGGAAGCGTTGCGCCAGATCCCATATGTCCTGAAGAAGAGCGCCTCCGCCAAAGAAGCGTCCGGCCTGGCCATTGCCGCTTTCGCGAAACCGGAAGCCCTTGCTGCCGGGCTCGTCCCGCGCAGAGACTTCGGCTTGTCCCGGGTGCAACTCATCAGCGGCTTCACGGGTTTCGACGAGCAAAGGCAGCACGAATTGTTAAGCGACCGATGGGATCTCATCCGCGGACCGGAGATGATCCCACTGCTGGAGCGCGTTATCCACTCTGTCAAGACTGAACCACGCGGATCCGATCTTTCCACTAAGCTCGCCTGGGCCTCTAAGGAACAGGCTAGCGGGGAACTGGCATTGCGGCGGCTCAGGGACTTGGACCCATCCCGGGCGGAGAAGATCCTGGTACGGGATATCGCCACAACACGGCCCAGGTTTGAGAAGTTCGCGCTTCGCGCCTTGCCTGCCCAGTCCCTCCCTGATGCCGATGCTGCGCTTGCGAAGCGCCTGGAATCAGAACCACTGGCCGTCCTCCCAGTAGTGGCCAAGTTTGGCACCGCCAAACTTCAGATGCCAATGCGTGAGCTTCTAAACAGGCGCTTTCGGGAATGCTGGAACGAGCAGCATATCGTAACGTATTTCGTTAGAGTTTTCCCGGGCAATGAGCCTGGCGAGGGGGCTGACGTTCTGCGTCGGGCTATGGCGAACCGGGTGAACAGAGGCTGCCACCATTTTCTGCTCAGTAGTGTTGCCGAAGTAGTCTGGAGTCCAGTAGTTGAGCAGGCCGCCCTGGTTGGCCTCGACGACGGTGATCCGGAGGTTGCCGGAAATGCGGCTAGCGTCTTAGCCCTCAATGGCGGATCTGACGCGGAGGCGCGCATTTGGGCGAGGCTCGAACGACACTACAGGCGCTGGCAAGGCCGCCTCGACGAACTTGAGGGGCCCGTCATCTCAGCCGATCTCCCTTCGCCCGAAAGCCGCCTCGAAGACGCACTGGCTCTTTCCCTGACAACCGCCAGATCGTGGTTGATGGACGAGGGGCGCCGGAAGCGGCTCGAAAAGCTCTGCCTGTCGGATTGGTGCAGGCAGATGGCCGCTCGCGATCCGGCGAAAGCCACCATCCGGGTCTCGGTCAGCGGCGACTGGGAAGGCTACCATCCCCCGCGCTATCTCGTGGCAGGATATGCGGCACCAAGTCCGACCGAACTGAAGGCCAAGCTCTCGCAGTTCCCCCCGGGCTCCGAGTTCTCTTGGTGTGTGCCAACCGATGGGTCCGTCACAGGAAGGGATCGCGAGGAGGTGGATCGCATATACGCCGATATCGCCGGATGGTTACGGGCGAGGCGCATGTCAGTTGCTTACACAACCGCCCCCTGGTGCAAGCAGTGAGAACCGCCAAGCGGCTCAGCGGCTGAGTCCTGCGCTCACTCCTCCCCATGCGCAATCATATTCTGGACCTCGGCCTTGCGCACGCCGTACATCTTCTGGATCATCCGGACCATCTCGCGCGACAGTCTCTCGGCCGATTCCCCCTCGTCCAGATCCACTTCCACCTTCAGGTATACATTGATGCGCTTCATCGTCCGGATGATACGATAATGCTTTCCCCCGCTGCCACGGACCCTCCAACATGAGCGATCGAATCCTTTGCCGCCTTTGCGAAATGAAACCGCCCCGGCGCTATTGCCCCGCCCTCACCGCCGAGATCTGCGCCCCGTGTTGCGGCGTGGAACGTGAGCAGTCCATTGACTGTCCTCTCGATTGCGAACACCTGCGCGAAGCGCGCAAGCACGAAAAACTCCCTGAACTCGACGCACGCAACCTGCCCCACCCCGAAATCGAACTCAGCGACTCCTTCCTTGAGAGCAATCAGGACCTCGCCATCATCACCGGACGCATCCTGCTGATGGGCGCCCTGGATACGCAGGGCATCGTCGACAGTGACATGCGCGATGCCCTCGACGCCCTGGTCCGCACCTACAAGACCGCCGACAGCGGCCTGGTCTATGAGTCCCGCTCCGCCAATACATACGCCACGGCAGTCCAGCAGCGCTTCCAGGCCGAGGTCGAACGCTTCCGCGAGATGGTTGCACAACAGACCGGCACTCACACGGTGAAGGACAAAGACCTGCTCGGCGTGCTTGTCTTCTGGCAGCGGACAGAACTCCAGCGCTCCAACGGACGGCGCAAGGGACGGGCATTCATCGAATCGCTTTTCTCGCTTCTGCCGCCGCCGGACGAAGAAGACGAATCTCAGGCCGGCCCCCAGGTCATCGAATAGGAAGCCCTCCAGAAGCAGTCCACGCAAAGCCATGAAAGCGACCCTGGTCGAGACACGCGAAATCGCGCCCGAAGTGCGCCACTTCGTCTTCGAAGTGGCCGATGCCCCGGCGCTGAACTTCACTCCGGGCCAATGGGTCTCCATCACCGAATTGGTGAAGGATAAGAAGGTCACACGCGCCTATTCACTGGCCTCGGCGCCATCGGGCAACCGTTTCGAACTCTGCCTGAACCGTGTCAAGGAAGGGCTGTTCTCTCCCTGGCTTTTCAGGCTTGAGCCAGGCGAGTCGTTGACGATGAAGGGCCCGCTCGGCTCTTTCACGCCCAGGCAACCCTTTTCGGATTCCGTCCTCATCGCCACCGGCACCGGCGTTGCTCCCTTCCGTTCGTTCCTGCAATCGGATTCCGTAAGGCAGCCGGACAGCGAGGTGACGCTGTTGTTGGGCGCACGCTACGAGGAATCACTACTCTACCGGACGGAATTCGAGCAACTCGAGGCGAGCCGCCCAAGCTTCCGCTTCCTGCCGACCCTGACCCGGCCCGGCGCCGGATGGACCGGACTGACCGGCCGGGTGCAGGCGCACCTGGACAAGGTGTTTGCTGGACGGACCGATCTCGACGTCTATGTCTGCGGCTTGCGCGCCATGGTCGACGAGGTCCGCAGTCTGCTCGCCGCGCGCGGCTTCGAGAAGAGCCGCATCCGCTTCGAGAAATACGACTAACTTTCGCCGTTCCAGCGATAAAATCAGACTATGCAAACTGGCACGATCCGCTGGCTCACGCTGCTCGGCGCCGCCGCCATCTTTTTCGGTGTCACCGTCGCCATCGGACTCGCCATCGTCCCGGAACCCCGCGCTTCGACCGACTTTCTGGTGATCGGCACCATCTCCACGCTGGTCGCCCTGAGTGCTGTCTTCGTCATGCTCATCTCCACTATCTATAAGAGCGGAGACAACTTCGTCCGCCGGAAACCGAAACCAAACGAACTCCCGGCAGAAGATAACGAAGATACTCCTAATACTTGATAGAGATTGCGTATTATGCTAGGCTGACCTTAGCATGGAACCTCCTCTCCTATCGCCTGCGGAGACTCTGAAGTCGTCGAGCCGGTTTCTTCGGGGCACGATCGCCGAAGAACTGCTCAACGATTCAGACTCCTTCTCAAAACCCACGTCGGCGCTTCTGAAGTTCCACGGGGCCTATCAGCAGGACGACCGGGACCTGCGCAAGATTTCCCCGACGAAAGTGTACAGTTCCATGGTCCGGGTCGGGATTCCAGGCGGAGGTGTGACGGCGGCTCAGTATCTGGAGCTGGACCGGTTGGCCGACGCGGCCGGCGACGGCACGCTACGCATCACCTCTCGCCAGGGTGTCCAGTATCACTACGTCGGCAAACGAAATCTGAAGGCTCTCATCGCGGCCATCAATGCCACGGGATTGGGGACCTGGGCAGCCTGCGGCGACGTCGTCCGCAACGTCACGGCCAGTCCGGAACCGCTTGACGGCCGTCCGGACCTGACTCCGGCGGTTCGTTTGGTCGCGCGGGAGATGAAGCCGAAGTCCAGCGCTTACATAGAGATATGGCTCGACGGCGAGAAAGCCGCAACTTTCGAGGAGCCCGAAGCCGAGCCGCTCTATGGCCCCGCCTATCTGCCCAGAAAGTTCAAGTTCAGCTTCGTCCATGCTGGCGACAACACCGTGGACGTCTACGCCAACGACCTTGGCTTCGTCGCCCACTCAACCGGCGGCGAACTCGAAGGCTACACGGTCCTGGCGGGCGGCGGCATGGGCCAGTCCAATGGCGTGAAAGGGAGTTACCCGCGGCTGGCCGATCCAGTCTGCTTCATCAAACCGGGTGAAGTGCTGGAAGTCGCCAAGGCGGCGGTCACAATTCACCGCGACTTCGGCAACCGCTCGAACCGGAAACTGGCCCGACTGAAGTATGTCATTCAGGAACGCGGGATCGCTTGGTTCCGCCAGGAACTGGAAGCGCGGCTGGGCAGGAAGGTGGATCCAGCGAGGCCTCTGACCTGGAGCCGAGGGGATGACTATCTGGGCTGGCACCGCCAGGGGCCGGGCACGTGGTTCTACGGGCTACGAATCGTGAGCGGACGGATCAAAGGCGAGTCGCGCGTGGGATTGAGGAAGGTCATCGAAGAGTTCCAGCCCGCCATCCGGTTCACCGTCCAGCAGAACATGCTCCTTTGCGGGATCGCCGAAGAGCGCAAGGCGGATTTCGAGGCCAGTCTGCGCCACAATGGCATCGTCACTGGCGACCAACTTCCGCCCGTCCTGCGGCATTCGATGTCGTGCCCGGCGCTGCCCACTTGCGGCCAGGCGATCACGGAGAGCGAGCGGACGTTGCCGTCCATCGCCGAGCAGGTTCAATCGCTTTTCAATTCAGTCCACTTGGACGAATTGCCGGTGCGGCTGAGGACGACGGGTTGCCCGAACGGCTGCGCGCGGCCGTACACGGCCGAGATCGGCGTTGTCGGCGAAAGCGTGAATTTGTACACCTTATATCTGGGCGGGTCCGAGACCGGCGAGCGGTTGGCCCAGCCTTGGCGCAGGCTCGTGCCTGTAGCCGAAATCGCCTCGACGCTAGAGCCACTTGTGGCACGTTTCGCGGCAGAACGCGGCTCAAACGAGGATTTTGGCGACTGGTTCGCGAGGGTGCAGCCGGAATGAGTGGACGCATCTACCTTGCGGGCGCGGGTCCTGGCGATCCGGACCTGTTGACGGTGAAAGCCGCCCGCCTGCTCGCCCAAGCCGGCGCGGTGCTCTATGACCGCCTTGTTTCGCCCGAAGTCCTCGCTCTGGCCTCGCCTGATGCCGAACTCCACTTCGTCGGCAAGCACGAAGGCCAGCAGGAGACGATCCAGGACGAGATCCTGCACCTCTTGGAAGACTGCGCCGGCCGCCATTCGACTGTCGTCCGCCTCAAGGGCGGCGATCCGATGGTCTTCGGCCGCGGCGCCGAAGAATGGGCCTGGCTCGCCCAGCGAGGCTGGAACGTGGAAGTGGTGCCGGGGATTTCATCGGCTATCGCCGTGCCGTCGCTTGCAGGCATTCCGCCGACATTCCGAGGAATCTCTGGCGGATTCGCCGTCGTCACTGGTCACCGCCAGGAGGGCGGCTGCGACCAGTGGGCCGCCTATGCTCAGGTCGAGACTCTCATCATCCTGATGGGTGTCGCTCGCCGCGCCGACATCGCCCAATGTCTGATCCGGCTGGGCCGCGACGCGACGCAACCCGTCGCCTTCATCGAAAACGGCACGACGCCCCGAGAGCGCGTCATCGTGACGACGTTGGCAGAGGTCGCCACAGGACTGGTGGAAGTGTCCAACCCAGCCGTGATGGTTGCTGGCGAAGTGGTCCACCAGCGGAGCCAGTTGCTCGCCGTTTGCAGCTTCGTCGCTGCGTGACGGAAGTTGGGATGCGTGCTATGGATTGGGTTCTGCCAGCCACGCTGCCAAATCGCCAGCAGTGAGCGGCCGCCTCGCCCAATGGCGTACATGGAGGACGCGAACGGTGCGGCTCGCCTTCGATTCGACAATCAGGAAGAAGATCTGAAACATGCGATTGCGGCGTCCGTGAAGCAGAAGCCGGACTGGATCCCCAAGGTCGGCTGCCTCCGGCGCGAGGGGACAGCGGGACGGCATGACGCTCAAGGAACCAATCGTCTCGAGGATACTCTGCAACCAATTCCGGGCCGCGTCAGGGCTGCCCTGCTCCTTGATGAAACCGACAATCGCGTCAAGGTCGCCGAGGGCTTCATCGGAGACGAGAACTTCATAGGCCATGTTTCGAGCGGAGCCGGCCGGCCACGTCGTTCAGAGGCGTCAATCGTCCCTGTTCCGCATCCGCGACGCCTCGCCGGATGGCAGCGAGCGATTCGGCCTTGGCGAGGCGATCCAGCAGATGCTGATAGCTCACCGCATCCTGAACCACCAACTGCGCCCGCCCATTGACGGTGAGCACCATCGGCGCCTTCTTCTTCTTGAGTTCGCCGATGCAGCCCTTGATGTTGCGCTGGAACTCGGTTACCGGCCGGATGTCCTTGAGATCAATCATCGCGCCTCCAGTGGTCTTTCTATCCGAGAATAACATGCGAATTCACTGCTCCGGCGCGCGCGGTGCCGCGCAACCCGTCGCCTTCATCGGAAACGGGACCACGCCGCGCGGACGAGTTGTCGTGACGACGCTGGCCGAGGTCGCCGCCGGACTGGTGGAAGTGTCGAACCCGGCCGTCATGGTCGCGGGCGATGTCGTCCGCCAGCGGAGCCAGTTGCTCGATGTGGCCCGCGATGTCGCAGCCGCATAGCCCGAAACAATCGCTGAGCATTCGGAGTCAATACCGGTATGACTTCCTCCGACGGCGCCGCCTCGATTCTGGGTCCACCTCTGTGGTTGGCGTGTCTGGTAATGGTGCTGGCAGTTCCGGTTCATGGTCAGGTCAGAGTCGAAGTCCAGTTGAGCGCGGAGGACTACCTGAAGGGCGAACCTGTCCGGGTAGTCCTCAGCGTGACAAACATTGGGACTGACCTGCTCACGCACTTCGAGTGGGCAGACAAGACCGAGATGGTCATCCCGGGGCAGCAACAGCGGCAGAAGCCGTGGCTCGGCGGCTGTTACTTTGGGAGAGGATCGGGTGGCGGACTGGCGGGATTGATTGCCCGTCCGCCACAGTTGAAGCCCGGCCAGACTATCACTCTCCAACGCATCCTGGAAGACTACCGGCTCGACCCAGGCGAGTACACCTTGGTGGTCTCTGGGGAAGTGGGTGTTCGCTGGCCGTACCCCGAGATGGTTCCACCCCAAACTGAGCTTCCGACGCCGAAGCACAAGGTGACTGACCCGGTCGAGGGGCAGTTCTTCAATCAGTCTTTGCGACTGGTGATCCGCGAAGGCTCAGAAGCCGAATTGCGGCAGAGATTCGAACCCTACGTCGAGTGGGCCCGCACGTCCTTGGATGCGGCACAGAGGAAAATGGCTCGGGAGGCCATTGCCGGGATGGGGCCACCCTTCTTGCGTGAGGTCATCCTTGAGTTCCCGAATAATCTGTACGATTTCCCCTTGGTCGTGAAAGGGTTGGGCAGGATCAATAACGACGAGTCGCGCGCCGACCTGATTGCGCTGTTCGACAAGAGCACTGACCTGGGCATACGCAGCGAGATTGTGGAGACTCTCGCCGGTATAGCGACGCCAAAAGAAATCAGTTTCCTGGCCAGCCTCCTGCCCGGAAGAAGCACGCCGAGGGACGATTGGAACCGTTTGATGGCAGCGGCCGGTATCGGCAGGATCGGCGGCTCAGATGCGGTGAAGGCACTGGTGGATGCAGGCCCCAAAATGGAACCCGCTGGCCGCCACGTCATTGCCAAGGCATTGGGCATCACCCGCGACGCCTCGGCTGTGCCCGTACTAATCCGGATGTACGAAGGCAGCGACGATGAAATGAGAAACTCAGTCTGCGGCGCACTCCAGACACTGACCCACTATCAGTGGTGCGACGGCAGCGGCAATGTTCCGCGCCAAGTCGCCACATGGAAACGCTGGTGGAAACGCAAGGCCGCGAAAGTCAGTATCTACGGTACCGACGCCTGCCCCGACAATCGCGCTCATCTGCCGATGGTTCGATAGGCCCTTCACCGCGGAGCACGATTGATTGTTCATTCGCCTCTCTGGGCGGAAGGTCAATTGGCGCTAAGTTGAGCGGTTTCACCTTTTCGGCACTTGCGGCCTTGGACAACGCCGCATTGAGCAGTGCCAGCGGCAGCGATAGAAGCACCCGGAACGAATGCCATCAACCTCTGCGCCCATTATCTCGCGCAGACAGGATCTCCCGCGTAGTCGTGCGGCCGGCTTTGCGGCGCAACTCGGCAATCGCAGCAATCGCCCTTTTGTGCCGAGCGACGTTCAGTTGCTGGCCGGGCTCTTCCTGGTTCAGAGCGCCGGGCAGCGAGTCCTTTGCTTCTGATTCTTGACTCGATCTCATAGGGCTTCATCCAGCCTAACCGAATCGTCTGATCGCCCCCAAAGAACCGCGCTCCGGTTCAACCCTGCCGGATTCCTGACCGAGTCTCTGCGATACGCTATTTGCCATGAACCGCCGTCAAGCGCTATCCCTTCTCGCAGCAGGTCCGTTGGCCGCCCAGCAGCAGGCGCGCCACACCTTTGGCATTGAGGGTGACCGGTTTGTCGTCGACGGCAAGCCGTTCGTCATCCGGTCAGGAGAGATGCACTACGCGCGCATCCCGCGCGAGTATTGGCGCGACCGCATGGACAAGATGCGCGCGATGGGTCTGAACACGCTCTGCATGTACTCGTTCTGGAACATGCACGAGCCTCGACCGGGCGAGTACGATTTCACCGGCAATCTCGACATCGCGGCATTCGTGAAGACTGCCCAGGAAGCGGGCCTCTGGGTGATTGTCCGGCCCGGCCCGTATAGCTGCGCCGAATGGGAGTTTGGCGGGTATCCGTCGTGGCTTTGGGCGACGCCGGACATCCAGGTCCGCACCACGGATCCCCGATTTCTGAAGGCCGCCGGCGGCTACATGAAGGCGCTGCTGGCTCAGGTTGCGCCACTGCAGATCACGCGCGGCGGGCCAGTGATCATGATGCAGGTGGAGAACGAATACGGCTCGTTCGGCAAGGACAAGGAATACCTGCGGGCGATCAAGGGGATGTTCACCGACGCGGGCATTGACACGACTCTGTACACGTCTGACGGCTCGCTGGACTATATGCTGGCCGGGGGCACGCTGCCGGAGTTGGCCTCTGTGGTGAACTTCGGCGGCGCGCCGCAAGGTGAGTTCGCCAACTTCGCGAAGTTCCGGCAAGGTGTGCCGTTGATGTGCGGCGAATACTGGGTGGGCTGGTTCGACCACTGGGGCGAGAAGCACCATACGGGCGACAACAAGGTCCATCTCGCCGGGATCGACTGGATGCTCGAACGCTACATTTCATTCAATCTCTACATGGTCCACGGCGGAACGTCGTGGGGATTCATGAACGGCGCCAACTACGGCACGGTGAAGGGCAACCACGGCTACGAACCGACGATTTCGTCCTACGACTACGATTCGCCCATCGACGAAGCCGGCCGGCTGGCGCCGAAGTTCGCGCTTTACCGCGATGTGATCAAGAAGTATCTCGCCCCCGGCGAAACGCTGCCCGCACCGCCCGCGCCGCTGCCCGTTATCGAGATCCCACGGTTTGAGTTGAAGCAATCGGCGCCGATGTTCCAATTTCTGGCGAAACCGGTGGAATCCGAGCGCCCGATGAAGTTCGAGGAGATCGGAGCGGACTACGGCTTCGTTCTCTATCGGACAAAGGTGAATGCGGCGCAGGATGCGGAGTTGGAGATCAAGGAGCCACGCGACTACTGCGTCATCCTTCAGGACGGCAAGCGATTGGCAACCATCGACCGGCGGATGGGCGAGACGAAGGCGCGCGTGAGCGTCAAAGCGGGCTGGCTGGACATCCTGATCGAGAACATGGGGCGAATCAACTTCGGCCCGAAGCTGCTCGAAGACCGCAAAGGGATCACGGAGAGAGTGACGCTTGGCGGGGCGGAGTTGACCGGCTGGAAAATGTATAAGCTCGGCTGCAATGACCTGCGGGGACTGAGGTTCGGATCAAAGGCGGCGACGGTCCCGGCATTCTACCGGGGTGAGTTCAATTTGGATGCGCTGGGCGGCACGTGGATCGATATGCGGGGTTGGGGCAAGGGCAATGTCTGGGTGAACGGGCGGAACCTGGGACGGTATTGGAAGGTGGGTCCACAGCAAACGCTGTTTTGTCCGGGCGTCTGGCTGAAGAAAGGGCGGAACGAGATCATTGTTCTGGACCTTATTGATAGCGCAGGCGCAAGGACGGTGTCGGGCTTGGCCAATCCGGTGTGGGATCCGGCTTAAGCGGACGGGCTAGGCGGCGCGGATTTCGACGCGGGAGCGGATATCCCGAGTCTGATCAAGGGTCGGGAAGCCGACGCCGGGAAGGCGGGCCGAGGCGGTGCCGGCGGCGACACCCCAGCGGAGCGCCTCGCCGAAAGGCTCCCCTTTATCCAGCGACCAAATCAATGCAGCGGCGAGCGCGTCACCCGCGCCGATGGGGCAGATGGCTTCGATGCGCGGCGGGATGGCTTCGAGAACCCCACCGGAGGAGTCGACGCCGATCGCACCACGCGCGCCAAGCGAGAGAACCACTGAGCCGGCTCCCATTTCGTGGATTCGGCGGGCGGCTTCGACGAAGTGGGCGCGAGTGATAAGCGCACGGTCGAGCAGCCGTTCGGCTTCGGGCTGATTGGGTGCAACGACGGTGGGGTGCTCCTCCAGCGAGGCCAGCAGGGCATCACCATCGGCATCCACAAGCACGGGCACACCGCGTTTGCTGGCCGAACGGACCAAACGGGCGTAGAAATCCGCAGGAACGCCCGGAGGCAGGCTTCCGCAGAGCATCAGCCACGACGCGCCGGACAGCTTGCCGCAGACCGCCTTTTCGACGCGTGCAACCTCGGCGGGCAGCAACTCGGGACCTCTCTCGTTCAGCTTAATGGCCAGGCCGTTGCGGTCGGCGATAGTAATGTTGGTGCGGATGTTGTGCCTGATCCGGATCAGTTCCGACGGGTAGTTCTTCTTGGCGAGGAACTCCTCAAACAGTTTACCGGCACGTCCGCCGGAGATGGCGATGGCAAGTGTGGTGGCGCCGAATGAATTCAGAAGATGGCTGGCATTGATGCCGCGGCCGCCGGCCGACTCATTCGAAGTGAGGATGTAGGCGCGATCCTCGAACACCAGCTTGTCAGCAGTGACATTGCGGTCAATGGCCGGATTGAGGGTGAGGGTGAGAATCAAGCCAACATTCTAGCAACAGAGCCAACGAGACGGACCACTATTTCAGCAGTGCGGCAGCAGGCGGTTTGAGCCACTTCTCGAAGAGGCCCTGCCAGGCGCGATCGATCTCCGGCCCGTTGGCATGGTGGCCGTCACGGGTGAGGACGAACTGGAGCCGGTCGGGAACGCCCAGCAACGAATAGACCTCCCTGGCGCGGTTGACGTATCCCCAGGATTGGAGGTCGTCCGAATCGCCGCCGCAATCTTCGCAATCGCCGCGCCCACCGATGAGCAGGAAGGCGCGGGGCGCGGCGAGGGCGAGTAGTTCGTGGTGGTCATGCTCGAAGCCGGGGCGCGACGGGTCGGAATTGAGCATGCTCAGGACGGTGTGTTGCGGCGCGGGAATGGATGGGTAGGGGCGGAGCCAATCGAGATACCACGGGGCAAACCAGTTGGTGCCGCCATTGACTGCGATGTGCGGATCGAGCGAGACGGTGGCCTTGAACTCCGGCGCGAAGGCGGCTATGTAGACGGCTGCTTTGGCGCTCAGAGAAAAGCCGATAAAGCCGAGGCGGTTGCGGTCTACCAGTTTCAGTGATCGCAGATACTCGGCCTCGCGGCGGGCGTCATGGACCATCTTGGCCATGGGAAGCCAGTGGCCGAACCGTTCCTGCAACTTCTGGCCCGCGGTGTTTTCACGATACGACGACCCGTCGCGGTAGTTGCGAATGAACGACCAACTGGTGAGAACGACATAGCCGTGTTCAGCGAGCCACTTGCCCCACCACTGTTCGGGCTGGGTGAAATCGGGCGTGGTCGAGGTCCAGCAAACGACAGCCGGGAACGGGCCTGATCCCTGGTCCTTGGGCAGCAGAAGGAGGTGTTTCTGATAGAAGTCCTTCTCGATGGGCAGGTCGATGCGGATGCGTGTGTAACGGTCGAACTCCTGGGTGTCGAGGATGCGCACCTTCCGGATGTCGCCGAACCACTTGCGGTCTTTACGGGCTGGTTCGAGTTTGCCGAGCAGAGTCGTCCAGAAGCGGAGGATTTCGGGGCGGCGTTGGTGATGCCAGTCGCCGGGGGTGTGGATGCCGTCGACGAGAGAGGGAATCGTCTGGTTCTCGGCGCCAGGTTCGGGCGCGGGGCTGCTGCGATTGGAGACCCGATGATGATTGAGCCTCTTCGTGGGATCGACGGCAGACTGAGCGAGCGCGAGAGCGGTTGCGAGCAGAGTGGCGCAAACAAGGCATGCCGAGCGTTGCATATGGCACCGGATGAAGCCGATTCTACAGCAATAGAGTGCTTTGCGAGGGTCCGATGATACCCTGAGGTATTGAGATCCCACCCTCAGTTTTGGGCCTATACGGCACTCGTGTCTGTGTGCATCTTCTGGGGCACCACGTATCTGGGCATCCGCATGGCGCTCGAGTCGTTCCCCCCAATGGCCCTCGTCGCGGCACGCTACACGATCTCCGGCGCCCTGATGCTCGCCGTGGCTCTGCTGGCCGGCGTGAAGTTGCCCAGCCGTCAGGAGTGGATGCGGACGGCGCTGAACGGCATCGTCATTCTCGGTATCGGCAACGGCTGCCTGGCGCTAGCCGAGACCATCATCCCTAGCGGCTTGGCGGCGCTGATGATCACGATTGGACCGTTTTGGATGCTGGGACTCGATGCGGCCTTGCCACCGAGAACAGGACTTCACCTGCCCACGATTCTCGGACTGCTGGTCGGCATGGCCGGCGCTGCGCTGCTTGTTGGGCCAGGCGCGCTGGAAGGGGGCATG
>CAZSBK010000028.1:0-53441 GCA_964604945.1 uncultured Candidatus Solibacter sp. | reverse complement strand
ACGCCGCTCTGGGTATAGCCAACCGGCATGCGCAGGACATCACGAATGCAATTGGCTCCGTCGAGATCGTCCACGGCCTCGGCACGCGGGACGTGGTCGTGCAGCTCTGGAACACGGCCGGCGTGGCCGAACAGGCCGAGGTCGCTGTGATGGACGCCAACACGATCGAGATCACCTTCAACACGTTGTTTTCCGGAAGGGTCGTCGTCCTATGAAACATCTCCTCTGGCTGTGCCTGCTTTCCCCCCTCGCGGCGCAGGTGCCCATCAACTCCGACGTGTCGGTGAAGGGCGCGCTTGTAGCGACAGGCTCGCTCACTGGATCGAGTGTGGTTTCCTCGGCCAACGGCGGCATCATGCGGTTTCTGACGCAGGGGGCAAGTCAGGCGAGCATCCTGCCGTCCGCCGACGCCTCTGGCTACACGAGCCTGGATATCCTCTCAATCTTTTCGAGCACCAGGCTGGGCCAAGCCCGGCTCCGCGTGTACGGGCCGGCGACCACGGATTGGACCAGATACTCGCTGCTTTCGCATGACGGCACGAACGGGATCGTTGGCACCGGATACGGTGGACTGGTCTTTTCGCTCGCCGGCGCCGAGCAGGCCCGCTTCACCAGTGCCGGCAATCTGCTTCTTGGGACGACCTCGGATACAGGGGAGAGGGTCAAGGTCCAGGGCAACGCGCTCGTCAGCGGGGCCTTGAGCGTTGGAACTACTGTCACGGCGACGACGTTTTCCGGCAACCTGATCGGCAATGCATCGACAGTGACCAACGGCGTCTACACGACCGGATCGTATTCGGATCCCTCCTGGCTCTCGCTGACCAAGAGCAAAGTCGGCCTCGGCAATGTCGAGAACACCGCTCTTTCCACATGGGCGGGCAGCGCCAACATCACAACGCTGGGCACAATCTCGACGGGGACTGTGCCCTGGGCCAACGTTTCAGGGAAACCCACCTTTGCCTCCGCCAACACGGCCAGCGCAGTCGTCCAGCGGGATGCGTCAGGCAATTTCGCCGCCGGGACCATCACCGCCAACCTCACAGGAAACGTCACAGGCAACGCCAGCGGATCAGCTGGCAGCGTGGCCTGGGCCAACGTCTCCAGTAAGCCGACCTTCGCTTCCACGAACACGGCCAGCGCAGTGGTCCAGCGCGACGCCTCGGGCAATTTCTCAGCCGGGACCGTTACCGCTGCTCTCTCCGGCAACGCGTCCACGGCGACCGCGCTCGCCGCCAACGGCGCAAACTGCTCGGCTGGCCAAGCAACACTCGGAGTGAGCGCAAGTGGCGCCGCAGAGGGATGCTATGACCCGAACACCTACCGCAGCGGACAGATCAACTTCGTCTACGGCGGCTCGGCCTCAATGGCAATCGACGCCACCACGGTCAGCAACGTCTGGCGGGCACACGCCCATCAGGCCGCGCTCACCGAGATCGCCTGCTGGACGGACGCCGGAACCGTCAGCCTGACGATCAAGGACTCCGCCGGGAACGCGGTAGCCTCTGCGCTCACTTGCAGCACCAGCGGCGCCAGCACCACGACCATCAACGGCTACGGCACGCTGACCTACGGCGAGGGCCTGGGCTTCACCACGGCCTCGGTCAGCAGCGTGAAGAACCTGTCGGTCTCGATCAAGTACACGAGGAGCTATTGATGCGATTGCTCGGCTTGATGCTTTGTCTGTCGTTCGCCGTCAACGCACAAACATACACCTCCTCAGCGACGGTCTATTCCGCATCGAAGGCATACTCGAATGCCAGCGTTCCCTATTGCGAGGATGCAAACACCGCCGCTTGGAGCAGTTGGAGTTCCGGCAATTATCAAGCACAGACGGAACTCACCGTCCGGGGCTACATCAATCCATCCTCAAGTGAATATGGCTGCTGGAACACACAATCGACAACCCAGTTCATCCTCGGCTTCAACACGGCGTTCGTGGGCGGTGGAACGATCCTGTCGGCGGCACTCTACTGGAAGCCCGTCGCGAAAGTGAAAACCAGTGCGACTCCGCTGTACGGCTTGTACATCAGGACCGCCAGTAGCGACACAACGTCCAGCCTGACCTTCCCGATGAGCGCGCCGCCGACGGCCAACATCGTTTCCAACCGGAGCATCGACAGCATCTCGACGGGCTCCTATCTGCAGGAGTCCGTGCCGGCTGGATCCATCAATGTCTCCGGCACGACGTTCGTTCACTTCTACTACAGGGGCATCCCGAACATCGGGTACTCGTACTACGGCTGCAACTGCGAGGAGAGGATTACGGTCGGCGGCCCGGGCAGTTCCAGCAACAAGCCTTACCTGGTCATCACACTCGCCGGCGGAGCCCGGCTGATTATCGTGGCCGAACAATAAAGCGATCACAAGGAGACATAAATGGCAGGAAGAACACTGATCACATTCGCACAGGAGGGCCTCGACCCGATCACGTTCGAGGTCAGCGCCCAAATGATGGACAAGATCTACCAGAAGATCGAGCGCACGAACGCGAGCGCCGTACTCGGCACAGCCATCACCGGCGCCGCCGACTGGTGGATGCGAGAGACCGCGACCAAGATCATCCAGCCGCTGCTGGTTGAGTTTCCTGATCCGGATCCGGTCGGCGTAGCCGAAAAAACGGTCAGGATCCGGGCGCTCGAAGGCGAGATCGAGAAGATGAAGCGGGACGCGTTTGTTGCGCCGCTCTCCGTAGTGGCACCCAAGGAAGGCTGAGGATAGCCATGGAATCCACGCATTTCAAGGTTGCGGAATTGCGCTGCCACCATTGCGGCCGCGAGGGTGTCCGGCGCGAGTTGCTGGACGTACTGGAATCGCTTCGCGCGAGAGCTGGACCGATCCGCGTCAACTCGGCTTACCGGTGCCCGCAGCATCCCGTCGAGGTACGGAAGCCCAAGCCTGGCTACCATGCGCGGGGCATCGCGGCGGATCTGGTTCCCCTCGGTGTGCCGTTGCGCGGCTTCTATGAAATCGTTCGTGAGGAGCCACGGGTGAAGGGCATCGGTGTAGACCACGCTGCCCGTTACATCCACGTCGATGTGCGGGAGTCCGCCACTCCCGTCCTATGGGTCTACCACGACGGTATGCCGATGACGACTGCTGATCCGTTCCGGGAGGTCGTAAATGCCTGAGCGAATGCGGTTTCCTGTGACGCCGGCTCAAGTCGAGGCAGCCAGGTCCAGACTGGCCCAAGCTGGGTACCCACTCTCGGGTGACTCCGGCGCAATTGCAAAGGACGGCTACCTGATCGGCTACGCCCTCACTGACGGAGTCCTCATCCTCGAGGTGCTCGTCAAGCCGAGGTTCGTGCCGATGTTGGCAGTGAAGGCAAAGATTCGTTCAATGCTCGCGATGGAGTGCCTTGCGGAAACGGCGTGAGCCGCCGCCGGGACCGCACGCGTATCCCATTTCACTTTGCATACCTCCTGGGTGCCGCACAATCATCCCGCAACTAAACCTTTTTTGTCCTGGTTGGTGGTGGCCTGCGACTCGACGGCCGCCAGCCACCACTGACCGGGTGGGGTGTGGTCAATTATTGCTTCGCCCTCTGTGCCAGCCCCGCCAAGTACACCAGCAGCCACACTTACTTGTAGTTGCTCATAGCGAATCAACGTCTTGAGTTACTTAGCCTCAACTGGTGCGACGGATAAAGTAGCTGTCAAGGGCCCACGCCAGCAACTATGGAGCGGTGCTTTGCGCTACAATCATGCTCCCAGCGAAGGAGGCTGAGAAAATGGCAAACAACCTCTATCCAGCAGCTAGCCGCAAACTGAATCAGGCGCGGCAGGTGCTTGTGCCCGAAACGAACGATGCGTTTGTCGCTTTCAGCAAGTGCGTGTTCAACGAGGGAGCGCTCGACGCTAAGACCAAGCAACTCGTCGCGGTCGCGGTGGCGCACGTGACGCAATGTCCTTACTGTATTCGCGGGCACACCAAACAGGCGCTCCGAGCCGGAGCGACGCGCGAGGAGGTAATGGAAGCCATCTGGGTAGCCGCCGAGATGCGCGCCGGCGCCGCCGTCGCGCACTCGAACCTCGCGTTAGACGTGATCAATGAAGTCGAAGGCTGATTCGCCCGGTGGTCGAACTCACTTAAGCATTTCAACCCCGGCCCCGATGCCAAGCCATCCTGGGCTAAGCACGCGTTCGGGCTGCACCCGAAGGATGGCGTCCAGGACGCCCAGAACCAGATCAATTTTGAGATCGGCGGGAGCCTCAGTTACAGCCACAACTGTGCCCACGGTTTTCGCTGCTAGGACGCCATGTGCATGAACGGCCTCAACTGCACTGACTGGCTTGCAGGATGCTCGTCAAAGATCTGACGCCAAGATCACCGTCGAGCGTTTCCATCCTCCGGAACCTCATCGAAGGTAGGGAGCCTGAAGTTCGTCACTTCACGGATATCGTCACTTCACGGATATTGCTCAATAAATCTAGTTGTGAAACAGCAGACTCTCGGTGAGGAGTGGATCTCCCATAGGCACCGGGGGGGCATTCCTAAATGCTCTTGCAAAGACAAGGACGAAGAGCCCAACAATGCTAGCTAACGCCGCGACCTGCCGCGACAATCCAAAGTGCGGATTCCACCTTCCGGTAGCCGGCGGAATCGTCAAGTAGAGATCGAGCCAGCGCCCTAGCGAGACGGCCGCGGCCACCTTGGTGAGAAGACTCCCAGCGCGCGTCGTTTTCTTAGGCAACAAGACCACGAACAGCACAGCCCAGTTCAGCAGCATGTTCAGGATGAACAGTAGAAGCTGGTAGTGGTGCTGGCGCCGGGTGTGACGCACGGTCTCTTCGGGGATGTCCGCGTACCTGATGAGCATGTATTGGTTGGACCAAATGTACATCCAGTAGTGCGCTACCGCCCGGAGGGGGTAAATTGACGTTGCGGAAGGCATCTCAGCTTATAGAGCCTCGCGCACTTAAATGACAACGCAACAGTCTGAAGAAGCCAACAAACAATGGGCACCGTCCTCAAGTTGTGGTTAGTGCGGCAGGACCCGCTACGACTTCATTCCGTCGCACTCGACTTTGTGCGAATGCCCAATCACGTAGGCGTTTCGAGTCCTCCGCACGATCACAAAGTGAGGTTCGCCGCCATGGCGATTCGCCGTAGGAACTCTCGGGGAGAAAGTCGCAGAGGCCACTACAGTGTGGGCTTAAGTCCGCGGCGTGCCGCCATTTCGCCACCAATGGCTTTCCGGTCCAATGCCGAGAGCATGGTGGCGGCGAGCGGGAAGACTTCGCCATCCTCAATCGCGATGTGACGGCGATAGAGTTCCGAAAGTTGCCCAAGCACGGTGCAGAGGCGCGCCGCTTGTTCGGACGGGAGGCTCCCGTCGTCGAGCCACAATCTGCCCAGGCGGTCCACCTCGTCGTGCGCCCGTCCAGCGCAGACGTGCTCCGCTTCCAGTGTGTCAACTCGTGTCAGGAGCGCTCGTGCTTCCGGCCGGTCGATCTCGCGCAGGCGCGGGAAGAGGCTCTCTTCTTCGTCGGCGGTATGCTTCGGCGCGGCTTCGCGAAAGTACCGGAGGGCAGCTTTCCAGGCCGTACTTTGGCTGTCTGACATCGGCCCGCCTTGGGCCTCGGCAGCAACCTGCCCCAGTACCGATAGAAAGGCCTCAATGCGGCGGTGGCAGTCGCCGAGGAGGCCGATCGGATCCGCAAAACTGCTCTCGGGCTTTCCTCCAATTACGACCGGCATGTGGTTCCTCCATCATCGGCGACGGCCGTTTCGGCAGGATGAGGAAAAGCGTCCCGCTCCTCCTCTTCATCGGACCGTGTCAGGCAGCGGAAGTCCTTTTCAACGGAGATCTGCAGTTCGCCGGTGTGCGCATAGATACCGATTTCGTCCGACATTGCCCACGCTTGAGCAGTCTCGGACGGAATGATCACCGAGATCGCTCCCTGGCAGTACGCGGCATGTACCGGCCCAGGCGAGGCGACGCTCATCACCCGGTAGACGAACGTTGCTCCAGCGCCGAAGTCCGCTGATTCTTCGACAAGCCCGTCCTCGCGCAGCCGCACCACTTCTGGTCGCGTAAGCCGGAGTCGTAGCGAATTCCCTTTTACTCGAAGTTTCATTCCATACGTCCATTCCTTCTGTGGCCTTATTCATCAGTAGACGCTGGCGTGCAAGTCTCGGCGAACACCGGCGAGTCTGGAAAGCTCCGCCATTTCCCCCGTGTCGCCCCTCCATGGAAGCCATGCCATCCAGCTCGCATTGTCAACGCACAAGCCGATGCAGTGTTCTTCACTCCCGAACGCCTCCGGTACGGTGAGAACCGCGAGTTCCGCCTGCATCACGAGGCACTTGGGACCGCATGCATCCGCGCACAATCCGCAGCCGGTGCACCTGTCTTCATCGACGATGGGCATCCACTTGTGGGTTAATTTCATAAGGCCCCGATCAGGATCGAACTGCTACATTGCCTCCCGTGAGGCGGTGGGCCGCGGCGGCGGCAGTATCAACGTGATGCCAAGATTGAGCGCAAACAGCACCACAGCGCCCAACTCAGTCACGGCGGACACGGGCAGAACTCTCCAGGCTACCTGCAGGTTGCCTTCGTAGGCGGGAACCTCGGAGGCCACCCGAAGCAGACATCCCAGATTCAGGATGGCCAGTGATGCAAACATCAATTTCTTGCTGTATAGCACCCGCATTCCGCAGAACGCGGGCAGAACCCTTTGGCCGATTGCGAACACCATGGTGGCCAGAAAACCGACGGTGAGCGAATGGCGCGAAGCACCCCAAATGCCTCCATGGGAGTCCGCTACCGCTGCATAAACACCGAGGGCCGCGGCGATCAAAAGCCAGCCATAGGCTCCGCGAACGAAGTATGGGAAAGACCTGGACACCCCGATCGTCTTCGCAGGCTTCCGCGCGGGCTCGAAGACTCCCAGCGCGAGGCTGGCGAGGATGGAAGCCACCAGCAGCAATGCCGTCGCAATCACGAACTGGCCGAACAGTGCCGCACCGATCCCGCAAACACACACAGCCAAAGCGGCCAGCAGGCCTTTGCTGGAGGGCTCGCGGAGGCCAAGAAACACCGGAAGCCACCTGGCATTGAATCCCCACACCGCGAGGACCGGAAATCCCCAGGCGGCCAGGAAGAGGTAGCGTTGGTTGAGCCAATGAGCAATCTCAGGATGCGGGCTTGCCCATGCCAGCACAATGGACTCAACCTGGTTGACAAGTAGGACAAGAAGAAAGGCGATGCTGGATGCGATGACGAGCTTCATCCACGTTTCAATCCCCTGCCGCTCTGCTGAGCCCGGTCGTGGCTTGTGGCCGCTCACCGTTACGAAGAAGACTAGAAAGGCGGCGAGTTGGAGCGCCGCCGATACAGGCAGTAAAACGCGCCAATTCCATTCACTCACGTTCGCCAGCCAGCGCAAGCTAAGGCCGGCGGTCCACAGTGCCCAACTTGTCCAGCCGCGGCTCGCCGCGAACGGCTTCAGCCGGCCCATCTTCGTCAAAGAGTAGTAGCCGATCCCAATGATGAACGTGCCAATCCAGCCGAAGATCTGCGCGTGCCCATGGGCCTGAAGCCAGGACTGGGAAAGTCTGTCCAGCGAGTGCCGGCCACTGATGGAGATCAGGTTCCACACTCCCAGAAATGTCCCCGGCAGCAGGAGGAAGACCAAGCCGGTGACCACATAAACCGTCACCAACTGCTGCAACGCAATCTCAATTGCTGCCGAGCTGCGGCCAACAAAGGTTGGTTCTCGATCCGCTTTGGCAATGATCGTCATCGGGCCACTGGCGATGCCGATCCCCCTTCCAGTGCGATTGCGCGCGGGAAGAGGATGTTGTTCTCGAGGTGGATGTGGACATGCAGATCCGCCTCGAGAGCCTGCAGCCCTTCGTACAGCGTGCGCACGGTAGTGCACGCATATGCGGGCAATTCATAGTTCTTCGTCATGGCCCGGAGTTCGCCCAACGCATCGCCCGCGTTCGCATGTTCGCTTTCCATCACGCCGATCGGATTGGCGATCGATCCGAACGGAACCGGCGGCATCGGAGCGCCCTCGGTTTCTGCCCGGCCGTACTGTTCAATGAATGGGAAAAGGATTGCTTCTTCCTTGTGCATGTGCAATTCCATCTCCGCGAGTAAGGAGCCGAACACCCCCACCATGCGGTTCAGCATCTCCGGATCGCGCGGGCCGTGCACCGAATGCACCTTTGCCAGGCGGTTTGCCAGCGCCGGCAGTTCGAGCTTCAGGTATTCGTGGTGTGTCCCCACGATATGGTTCACCAGGACGTCGAGTCGCTCCGTCTGCCAATCGCGATCCTGCGCCCCGGCCCCCTGTGCCCTCTCGACCTCTCCCAGAACGGCTTCTGGATTGAGCCCCTTCGAGAGGCACGCCTCATCGAATGGCCGCTTCCCACCGCAGCAATAGTCCAGGCCGTAACGCTCCAAAGTACGTACGGCGCCAAGCGACAAGGCGGCCACGTCCGCCAGCGTAGAACTAGTAGTTGTCATCGTTTTTCCATCCTGCCTTTCTGAATTGATTAAGGGCACTTTGATACTTCAAGAAGCTTGTTCTAGCGATAGATTGCGCCTCTCCTGATCAGTGAACGTGGTGCGGTGCCGCGGCCTGAGGATCATCAGAATTCTCGTGACCGCCGCTGTGAAGTAGCTGATGTAACGTCTCGACGTAGTGAACAAACCCCACGTAAGCAATCACGTATTCCCTCCCGGCGGCCACATCGTCCGTTGCATAGCTCTTTCGCGCCGCGACTTGCTTGAACCGCTCCCTCACTCCGCTGCCGGCTGCGGTCGCGATCATCGTCGCAAGCGAATCGACAGAGCCGTTCTCGATGGCGTGGTCCGCGGCCGGAATGGCAGGCCCCAGATCGCGGGCGGCCGGCTTCAGCCCCGTGTAGGTCTGGCCCTCCCCTGCCCTGTGGACCCGGACGAGCGTCTCGAAGAAATACCGGTCCGCCAACTCGCGCGCCACCGGATTGAGTTCACGGACCACAAGTGTCTCGGTGAATGCCTTCCGAATCTCGGCTTCGTCCTTACTCTGAACCCAGGCGAGGACGAAGTTTAGGTTGCCGGTTGCCAACGCTCTTTGAGCTGCCTTAACCACCGGCCCGTCCATCCCGTCACAGTGCGCCAAAGCGCTCTGCGGTGCCGCGAGAGTGAGTGCCAACAGCCCAACGATCGTGAGGTAGATGCCTTGTGTGTATCGTTTCATGAGATTTATTCCAGTGAGTTCAGCCTGAGGCCGCTGCCTGTACATTGTCAGTGATCAAAGTCACCTGTCGCCCATTGAAGCCACTCATCAGTAACGCAGGACCCTCTCAATAGCAGCCCTGAGCCCCTCGGTGGAGGGCAACACGAGTTGCTCCAGCGAGGGAGCAGCCGGCACAAATGTATCCTTCGCCGCGACGCGCACCATCGGGGCATCGAGCGAGTCCAAGACGTTTTCTGCGATTCGAGCCGCGATCTCCCCGCCGAAGCCGCCCGTCAGCGAATCCTCGTGGAGGATGACCACTCGGCTCGTCTTCCGGACGCTGCGGTAAATCAACTGTTCGTCCAGGGGCGCGAGAGTGCGCAGGTCAATCACTTCAATAGACCTGCCCTCCATCTCCAACTGCCGCGCCACTTCCAGCGCCACGTAAACCGTGCTACCCCAGGTCACAATCGTGAGGTCCTTGCCTTCCCGCCGGACTCGCCCCTTCCCAAACGGAATCATGTAATCCGCGTCTGGCTCCATTGCTTTCGCCTGAACCTTTCGATACAGTCCTTTGTGCTCAAGGAACAGAACCGGATCCTGGCTGCGGATTGCCGTCTTCAACAGCCCCTTGGCGTCATCGGCGGAACTCGGAAAGACCACCCTCCAACCCGGTATGTGCGCGAAGGTGGACTCGATGCACGAGGAATGCCAGGGTCCACCCTTGATGTAGCCGCCGACTGCAACTCGCACGACCATCGGATTCGCCCATTCGCCCTGGCTCCGCCAGCGCAACGTCGCCACTTCGTTTCGCATCTGCATCATTGCCGGCCAGATGTAGTCGGCGAACTGAATCTCCACAATCGGCTTAAAGCCTCTCATGGCCATGCCGCTGGCAACGCCGATGATGCTGGCTTCGGCCAGCGGCGAGTTCTCGACACGGCCCGGAAAATCCGTGGAGAGTCCACGCGTCACGCCGAACACTCCACCCTTGGGGTCAGCAATGTCTTCCCCGAACATCACAACCTTCGGATCCTCCTCGAGCGCTTCCCGAAGCGTGTGGTTGATGGCGTCAATCATCGTCACCGGAGCATCGGAGACCGGGATGGGCTCATGCTCCTCGATCTCTGGAGCGTTCGCAGCGGAGAACACGTGGGCCAGTATGTCGTCCCCTCTGGGCGGAGGCGCGGCATCCGCCAGCAACGCTGCCTCGTCCACCAAGGCACGAATCTCTGTCCGCATAGTGTCCATCTCGTCTCTGCCGAGCACGCCATGTCGTAATAGGTACTGCTCGGTCTGCCAGATGGGATCACGCTCGCGAAGCCCGGCCAACTCGTCTTCTGCCCGGTACTTGCGGTGATCGTCCGAGGAGGAGTGAGGATCCATGCGGATCACATCAGCCTCAATCAGAATTGGTCCAGCGCCGCCGCGCGCCTCCTCAATTGCCGGTGGCAGGGCATGGTACATCTCCTCAAACCATGTCCCGTCGATGTGGAATGTACGCAGGCCAAAGCCCTCTGCGATCTCCCGAATCGTGGATCCCGTTTGCACTGACTGCCGCGTGCTGATGGCGTAGCCGTTGTTCTGCACGGTGAAGATGACAGGCAAGTTCTCTCGTGAAGCCCAGTTCAGCGCTTCAAAGAACTCGCCCTCGCTCGTCGCGCCCTCCCCCGAGGAGACGTGGACAAGCTGGTCGCTCCCCTCCCGCTTCAATGCTCGCGCCAAGCCGGTAGCGGGCAAATACTGGCTTCCGGTGACGGCCGTTTGCGCCACCAGGTTCAGCGCACGGGAACTGAACTGCTCCGGCATGTTGCGCCCGTTCGAATTGGGGTCGCCCTCGCGGCTCAGCATCGCGAGGAAAATGTCCTTCAACGGCATGCCTAGCCCAATGGCGATCGCCTTCGAACGGTAGTACGTAAAGAACCAATCGTGGCGCGGGCGAAGCAGCATCGTCATACCGAGTTGGACCTTTTCGTGCCCGCGGGTCGATGCGTGGAATGTGCACTTGCCCTGCCTTGAAAAGACGTTCAGTCTCTCCTCGACAAGCGCCACGGTGAGCATCTTGCGATACAGCTCCAGCGTCACCTCATGAGGAACAATTAGTTGTGAAACTTCTGCTCTGACAGCCATATATGTACTCCCGTGATTGATGACGTTCTTCCGCGTTGTGATATCTCAAGTCATACTTGGCTCTCAGATTTGGCATTTCCGGCCAGGATTCCACTGCCTTGTGACCCCAGACGAGACCAGCCGTAGAGCGATCCCGGCGACTCCTTTACGTCGCCGAGGACCTTTGAATACCGGCCCAAAGTGCCTGAGGTGAAAAGCGTGTTGTTCGCCGGTTCGATCATGCCGGAGTCCCAAACCTGATCCGGCCAGAATCCCGCCAGCCGGGTTTGCACCGCTTCACCGAGCAGCAGCCTCTCCAACGGGAGGTTGTATCCGGGCACGGTCGAACGGATCTCAGAAAACACCGATTCCGGGTCCGGCTTGCATAACGCCAGGCCAAGTGCACGTGACAGCAGGCTAAAGATCTCCAGGTCTGACTTTGCGCCTTCAGGCGATAGTGCCTGGCTCAGGATCTGTACTTCGCCGCAAGTGTTTGTGACCGTTCCGCGTTTTTCGTAGGCCGATGCTGCTGGGAGCACAACATCCGCGGCTTTTGCTGTCTCAGTCAGAAACAAGTCCTGGACCACGAGATATGGCCGTCTGGCACTCAGCCTGCGCGATTTCAACGGGTTGGCTCCGACCACCCACAGCACATCCAACTGATCGGTGGATAGCATGTCCGTAAGCGACAGTCCTCCCGCACCCGGCAGCAGTCCCATGTCGATTGCGCCCCTTGAGTTTGAATAGTCCATCAGGCAAACAAACTTGACAGGGATTTCGAATGAATCGGAGAGTTCAACGATCTGTTTGAGCAAGTTGCCGCGTATGGATCCGCCAAAGACAATCACCAGATCCCGCTCCTGCCGGATCTGCGATGTCAGCGAGTGAACTGCCTCCAACTCCCCGCCAGACTGAACTCGCACGGACGCCGCGGCAATATCATCCTCCCGGACTGGACCTGGCGTTATCACGTATACCCGACCTCCGTGATGCCGCTGGTTTGCGCGGATCTGATAGGACAGGAATGGATGTTCCTGAGCAAGATCGCTTCCGATGACAAGCACAGCCGCCGCTGTGTACAAATCCGCACTGGTCGCCATGGCCTCCAACTTCCCGCGTAAAGCCGTCGTCAGCCCGATCAAATCTCCTGAACGATGATGATCCAGATTCTTCGACTTGAAGCCCTCCCGGACAAACCGGCGAAGGTAGTAGTTCTCCTCGTTCGTCGTCCGCGTCGAACCGATGACACCGAACTGCTCAGATCTGAGCAGCCCTTCCCGAAACCTGTTGGCAACCGCGTGGATAACCTCGCCCCAAGAGACGGGTTCGAATCGATCTCCCAAACGGATCAATGGTTTGCGCAACCGCTCCGAATGGTGATTGAAGTCGCTCGCGTAACGACCCTTGATGCAGAGAAACTCGCCGTTAATGCCAGATCGGTCACGATTTGTTCCTCGCACTACCTCGTTGTTGCGTACGCCGAGTGTCGTCTTGCATCCGTCCCCGCAATGGGTACAGACCGTTCCTACATGCTTCATCTCCCAAGGCCGTGTCTGATAGCGGTACATGCCGCTGGTGAGCGCACCGACCGGACAGATGTCGATGCACATGCCACACTCGTCACAATCTAGGTGATCGCCGTGGTTCGGAATGATAATCGTGGGACAGGCCCGCTCCGCGACAGCCAATGCACTCACACCCATCCCCTCATCGCAGATGCGGACGCACCGGTAACATAGGATGCAGCGAGGACGATCGAAGTAGACCACAGGCGACCACTGTTGTTCGTCGCGATGCTGCTTAATCTCGACGAACCGGCCCTCGCCCGCACCATAGGCGAATGTGGCGTCCTGGAGTTCGCACTCCCCACCTTTGTCACACACCGGACAATCCATCGGATGGTTGGTGAGAACAAACTCAAGCATCGCCCGTCGGGCTTCGCGGACCTGTGCAGTGTCGGTGCGAATTACCATCCCCTCCGCCACCGACAGCGTGCAGGCGGTCTGCAGTTTCGGCACCTTCTCCACTTCCACCAGACACATCCTGCACGCGCCCTGGAGCTTCAATCCCGGGTAGTAACAGAACGACGGGATCTCAATACCCGCTTTCGTGGCTGCTTCGATCACCAGCGTGCCGGCAGGTGCGGAGATCTCCCTGCCATCTAGCGTGAGTCTGACGAGTGTCATCCAACCCCCTCACTGGTGTATTCGGCCTGAATGTTCACGACAGCGTGGGAGGGTTCGCAAACCAACTCGTGCTGGTCATCGGGGAATCCTGTCTGTACGTAGGCCAAACCCACCACCTGACCGAATCGCGGCGAAAACGCGGCGGAAACCACTTCTCCCACCCGGTGCTGCCCTGCAAATATCTTCTCCCCCGATTTGATGACCGCGGTCGTCGCAACCCGAACCGGCACGAGGATACGTCCCAGCAAACGACGGGAGCGGATGCGTTCCACCACCTCCTGACCCAGGTAACAACCTTTCGATTTCGAAATAGCGCCGGTCAAGCCAATCTCCGGTCCCAGATACCTTGAAGTGATTTCCTCTCCCCATCGCGGCTTCCCATGTTCGAGGCGAACAATCCGCGCGTCGTCGTCAGTTGCGGGCATCACCCCCGCCATCTCCAATCGCGTGATCAGAGCTGCTCTCTTCCCGGGACTGATAAATGACCTGAAGCCGCACGCCCCCGTCAGACTTGTACGCGTTACCCAGCCGCCATCCCACGGCGAGGCTCCAAACGCCCTTGAAGGCCGGGGGATTGTCAGATCTTGCAGTACCGTTTCGGCGCTGGGTCCTTCCACTCCGATGCACGAATACCGGAGGGATTGGTCCTCGAGTTCGACCTCGTCGGCAATCAGATACCGGTCCAGGTGTGCAATCAGCACAGCGTGATTGCCGGCCTCCGTATCGAGCAGATACACTCCGTCGACGGCGTGGACAATCGCGTCCGCGATCACTCGCCCTCGCGCGTCGAGTAGAAGCGTGTAGCGCCCGTGCCCCACATCCAGCTTGCGGAGGTCCGCGGTGACCATGGCGTTCAGGAAGCGAAGACGGTCCGGACCAGCGACTGACAGCAACCCCCGCCCTGGTAGGTTCAGCCAGGCCGCCGACTCCTCCAGCGCTCCATAACCGATTGTCCCCTGTAGATCGTCCAACCGACTCTGAACCAGCATCGCGTTCTTCTTTCTTCAGTAGCTCGCCCGAGCTTCCTTTCTAGTGACCAAAATGATCCGCGTTGAGCTTCTCGAAGTGCGCCCAATCGTCAGGCAGGTCTCCGTCCGATAAAATTGCCGACACTGGGCAAACCGGGACGCATGCGCCGCAATCGATGCACTCGTGTGGGTCGATGTAAAGCTGCTCCGCTTCAGCGAATCCCGGTTTATCCTTCCTCGGATGGATGCAGTCCACTGGGCAGGCGTCCACGCAGGCCGTGTCTTTCACCTTGATGCAGGGTGCTGCAATCACAAACGCCATGACCCTCTCCTACGACTGCAATACGATTGCGGTCAGTTCGGCTGCCAGTCCTTCCGCCCGGGCAATCACCGCGTCACCGGTCAGCCGATTGACCTCGGCGAACTGCGCTGCCAAATCCGCGAGATCATCCACTCGGAGAACCTTCTCGGACATCGGGAAAAGTAGGTAGTCCTCCTTCCAGATGTGCGCGGGGTAGAGTTCGGCCAGAGCCTTCATTTTGGTGGCAAGACCGGCAACTGCTCCGTCCGCTCCGGAGGCATATTCCTCAATGGCCTCCGCGAACTCTGACACCAGCTCCCGCCCCCGCTTGTGCTCCCCCAAAAGTGCACCGACGGGACAGCCATGCGCTGGCACGCCATTCCGTTCCAATGCCGGGAACAGGAGTGCCTCTTCCTTCCCGTGGTGCAGCACGTCGGCGTATTCCCTGAGGAACTCGACGATCCGCCTCAGTAGCGCAACGTCCACTGAACTTCCGCCGCTCATTCTCGTCTCCAGGGCCGATAACCCAGCCACCACCTTCTGAATCACCCCATGCTCGGCAGATAACTCCGCGATCGGCTTGCACGATTGGTCTCCATCGTTCACGACCGTCACATCTCCTTCTTAAGATATATCATGCTTATATCTTAAGCCATCTGCTTGCGGAAAGCAATAGAAGAGATATATCTTTAAGAAGCGCCATGAACCTCACGGTCCAGTCCGACTACGCATTCCGCACGTTGATGTACCTCGCCGTGCGAGATCCGAAGATCTCAACGATTCAGGAGATCTCCGAGCACTACGGCATCTCTCGGGGGCATCTGATGGTCCTGGTTCACCGGCTGGGTGGCTTGGGCTTTCTCGAGAACACTCGCGGTCGTGGAGGCGGAGTTAAACTGGCACGGCCGTGCTCGGAGATCCGCCTGGACGAGATCGTTCGGGCTACCGAGCCCGGTTTTGATTTGGTGGAGTGCTACCGTGGCGACTCCAATCAATGTCTCATCACTACACCTTGCCGCCTGCGAGGCGTTCTGGACGAAGCTATGGAGGCCTGGCTGGGTGTCCTGAACGGGTATAGTCTAGCCGATCTGGTTGAGAGGAATCCGGCGCTTGTCCACATATTGAGAGATCCTCGGCCCGCTGAATCTGGTAAAGTTCCGCGAAGAGGAACGCGAAGCCGGACTCATGCTGGTTCACTGATCAAGCGGAGATCCGCTTCGAAGGCGACGTGACGTGAAATCCTGAATTGCGCGGGAATCGCGCTTTGGCGAAGCAGGACGGGTTGCCGCGGAGATCGACTGGAGGGCACTTGGAGACATCAGCGCAGTCCTCGAAAATTCAATTGGCGCTAGGTACGATCTCGTTTGCGATCTGCTTCTGTGCCTGGGGTTTGGTGGGCGCATTCGCACCTGGCTTTCGCCAGCAGTTTTCGCTCAATGCCACCCAGACTTCATTCCTTGTGGCGACGCCGGTTATTCTCGGGTCGCTGGCGCGAATCCCCGTTGGGCTGCTGACCGACCGCTTTGGCGGCCGCCTGGTCTTTACGCTGATCTTCCTTGTCTCAGCTGCAGCTGCGTTCCTTGTCCCACTTGCCACTACTTACCCCACGCTGCTTGCCGTCGGCTTCCTGCTTGGAATGGCAGGGTCCTCCTTCGCCGCAGGGGTCGGCTTTGTATCCAAGTGGTTCCCCGCAAATGCGCAGGGCACTGCCCTGGGAGTTTACGGAATGGGGAATGCCGGACAGTCCCTGGCGGTGTTTTTCGGGCCGCTGGTCGCCGCCGCTTACGGCCGCTCCGTGGTCTTTGAGGGGGTGGCGCTGTTGCTGGTGATCTGGGCAGTGGCGTTCTGGTTCTTGGGGAAGGACGCGCCTGCCTCCGGTCCACGGCCAACGCTCGGCGCCATGATGCAGCTCTTGACGCGGAGTCGCACCGCTTGGCATCTGTCGGCATTCTACTTTGCGACCTTTGGAGGCTTCGTCGCCTTTTCAATCTATCTGCCCAGTCTGCTCAAAGACGACTTCGGCCTCAGCCCTGGCGATGCCGGATTCCGGACCGCCGGATTCGTAGTTCTGGCGACTCTGATGCGTCCCGTGGGCGGCATGCTCTCGGATCGCATCGGCGGCGCGCGGGTTCTCGCGGGCGTATTCTCCGGCATCGCGCCATTCGCGTGTATGATGGCCTGGCACTCGATGCTGCCGTTCACAGTGGGCGCGTTAGGTTGCGCTGCGTTGCTCGGCCTTGGAAATGGCGCCGTCTTCAAATTAGTGCCGCAGTCGTTTCCCGGCCAAACGGGCGCGGTCACTGGTCTTGTCGGCGCTATGGGAGGTCTGGGCGGCTTTTTCCCTCCGCTTCTATTGGGGGTGTTCCGCGACCAGATGGGTATGGTGTGGCCTGGATTTCTGTTGTTGGCCGCCACGAGTGCGGCTCTCGCAGTGTTGAATCACCGCGTCTTCCTGCCCAGAGAGACCGAACTCGATCAACTGATGACGCCCGCGCTCAGACGCCGGGCAGACCAGCTTCGGGCTGCCTTGTGGGCCACATCGATCACGACGCTTCTCTGCGCCTCCATAGTGGTGGGCTCCCGAAACCTACAGAATTTCGATGCCGCGCTGGTGGTCTATACATTCGCCGTGATCTTCGCCGCCTGGGGGGTGACATACCACTATGCGGTGTGGCTGCAAAAGCCGCCCACACGGCGGTTCTGGGAACGCAGCATAGAACTGGTGAAGCGCTTCGGCGTGGCGCAGTCAATGGTGATGGTCACCAGGACTGCGGCGACGCATCTCGTGGCGCAGAACTTCATCGCGAAGCGCTCACGTCTGCGCTGGTGGATGCACTTCTGTCTCTTCTGGGGTTGCGTCACGGCCGTCGCCATCACCTTCCCTCTGGTGTTTGGATGGATCCACTTCACATCCTCTTCCGCGGACCAGATGACCTACGTGACGTGGCTCTTTGGCTTCCCCGTGGGATCCTTTCCAGTCAAAACACTCCTGGCGTGGCTGCTGTTCCACGGCCTCGACTTCTCGGCCGTGCTGGTGCTGACCGGCATCTCGCTTGCGTTGTGGCGCCGCATGCGTGACGAGGGGGCATTGTCGCTCGAGTCGCTGTCGGTGGATTTCCTGCCGCTGATTCTGTTGTTCGCCATCTCGGTGACCGGGTTGGCGCTCACTGCGTCAACGATCTGGCTGCGCGGTTCCCAGTATCAGTTCCTGGCCATCCTGCATGCGATCACCGTCATTTCGGCGTTGCTCTACCTGCCATTCGGGAAGTTTTTTCACATCTTCCAGCGCCCGGCACAACTCGGCGTGAAGCTTTATCAGAAGGCGGGCGATTTGGACGGCAGCGCCGTGTGTCCGCGCTGCGGACAAGGCTTCGCGTCGAAGATGCAGATCGAAGACCTCAGGCAAGTACTGCCAGAACTCGGCTACGACTACTCGATGGCGGGGCCGGCGGATCACTGGCAGGCCGTGTGCCCTCCTTGCAAAAGGAAGTCCATCGCCCTGTCCCAACTGAAGGCCAAGGAGAGTGCCCATGGCAATACCGCCACTGCCCGTTGAAGAGTTGATCCGTCTCTACGGTCCAAGCCTGAAATACTCACCGCCGGGTGGTTGGACTCAAAGTTCGGCTCATTCCGATGACAAGCTCGTCAAGACCCATTGCTGCTTCTGCGGACAGCAGTGCGGTCTTCAACTCCGCGTCCGCAGTAACGAAGTGATCGGCTTCGAACCCTGGGATGAGTTTCCATTCAATCATGGGATGCTCTGTCCGAAGGGTGTGAAGCGCTATTTGCAGGGGTCGCACCCCGACCGTCTTCTGGACCCGCTGATTCGCACCGCCGGCGGGTTCAGAAAAGCCGGGTGGGATGAAGCGCTGAGAACGACAGCTGACCGTCTGAGAGACATCCAGCTCAAGCATGGCCCCGACTCCGTGGCCGTACTGGGCGGAGCGTCCTTGATAAGCGAGAAGTCATATCTGCTCGGCAAGTTCGCGCGCGTGGCGCTGGGCACGCGGCACATTGACTATAACGGCCGTCTCTGCATGGTATCGGCCGGCACGGCGTACAAGCTGGCCCTCGGCGTGGATCGCAACCCGAACCCGTGGTCGGACATTCCGGAGGCGCAGGTCGTGCTGGTGGCCGGGTCCAACGTGGCGGAGTGCTTCCCCATCACGACGGACTACCTATGGCGCATGCGCGACAACGGCGGCAAGCTGATCATCGTCGATCCGCGGCGAACGCCGATTTCCCGCAACGCCGACCTGTACCTGCCGGTGAAGCCGGGTATGGACGTTGCGCTGTTTGCTGGAATCCTGCATGTCGTGTTGCGAGAAGGGCTGGAGGACCGGGAGTTCATTACCCACCACACAACGGGCTTCGACGAAGTGGCGGAGTACGTCAAGCAGTGGGATCCTCGCCGCACGGCAGAGGCGACGGGCGTACCGCCGGAGTCAATTGAGAAAGCCGCGATGTGGTTCGGCACGGCGGAGCGCGCAATGGCTCTCCACGCGCGTGGCATCGAGCATCATTCGCATGGCGTGGAAAACGTCCTCTCGCTGGTTAACCTCTGCTTGGCAACAGGCAACATCGGCCGCAAAGGCGCGGGACCAAATATGATTACCGGTCAGGGCAACGGGCAGGGCGGCCGCGAGCACGGTCAGAAGTGCGACCAATTGCCAGGGCAGCGCCACATTGAAGACCCGGCGGCGCGGGAGTATATCGCCAAGGTGTGGGGCGTAACGCCAGAGAGCCTGCCACACGCGGGCCTGACGGCGATGGAGATCTTCGAGGCCATACATCGCGGAGAAATCAAGGGCCTGCTCTCGATATGCTTCAACCCGCTGGTTTCGCTCCCTGACGCAGGCTACATCCGCGAAGCGCTCAACAAGCTGGAGTTCTTCGGCATCATCGATTTCTTTCTTTCCGAGACGGCCCATCACGCGGACGTCGTCCTTGCCGGCAGCCTGCAGGAAGAGGAAGAGGGTATCGTGTGTTCGGGCGAAGGACGCGTCATCAAAATCAACAAGGCGGTAGATCCGCCGGGCAACGCACGTGGCGATTCGCGGATCATCGTCGATCTCGCACATCATCTCGGCAAGGGCGAGTACTTCCAGTTCCCCTCAACGCGCGAGATCTTCGCGGAACTGCGAGTGGCGTCAAAAGGCGGAACCGCGGATTACTCGGGTATCACGTGGGAGCGTCTGGAGAAGGAGATGGGCCTGTTCTGGCCCGTGCCGTCGGAGGACCATCCGGGCACGCCCCGCCTCTTTGAAGGCGGGCACTTCAAGCATCCGGATGGCAAAGCGCACTTCCTCGTCGCGGAGGTGAAGCCGGGAGGCGATCCGCTCGATGGAGAGTACCCGCTACATCTGACGACAGGGCGCGTAGTGAGCCAGTTTCTCTCAGGCACGCAAACCCGCCGCATTGGTCCGCTGGTGGACCAGTACCCGGAGCCTAAGGTTGAGATCCATCCTCAGCTAGCCGCCAAGCACGGCATTGTGAACGGTGACCTGGTGACGGTCACGTCGCGCCGGTCATCAGTAACACTGCCGGCGATGGTTGTGCGCACAATCCGGCCCGATACGGTGTTCATCCCCTACCACTGGCCCGGCCGGAGAAGCGCCAACAATCTAACGCACCGCACGCTTGATCCGCGCAGCAAGATACCGGAGTACAAGAATTCGGCGTGTCGGATTGCGAAAGCGGAGATGCCGGCTGGCATGAAGTCGAACGGCGAACTCAACGTGCTGGGAGGCCGCTGAAGTGCACGGTTTCGAGTTCTACGTCGATCCGTCGCGCTGCATCGGCTGCCAGAGCTGCGTAAACGCCTGCGGGGAGTGCGGTACGCATCGTGGCGTGTCCATGATTCACCTTGACTACTTCGATCGCGAGTGGACGACGGCTGCGACACCAATGGTCTGCATGCATTGCGACGACCCGACGTGCGCCCAGGTTTGTCCGGCCGACGCCATCAAAAAGGGGGAGGACGGCGTAGTGCGCAGCGCGCTGAAGCCGCGCTGCATCGCGTGTTCGAACTGCGTTCTGGCCTGCCCGTTCGGTGTACCGAAGATGCAGGTCGAGATGGAACTGATGATGAAATGCGACATGTGCTACGACCGGACGTCGGTGGGATTGCGGCCGATGTGCGCCACAGTGTGTCCGTCTCAGGCGCTGATGTATGTCACCCCCGCCGAGGCTGCCAGGTTGCGTCGGGATACGCCATCGAATACATTCCACTTCGGCAATCAGACAGTGGAGACCAAGGTGTTCATGTATCTGCCGCAGGGCGAGGAGGCGTTGGAGGTCGACGTGATTCACGACATGTGGAGGCCTGAGCAATGAGTGAGAACAAAGGTGGTTGCCCCAAGGAACAGCGTCTGTGGCGCGAGGAGTTCTCCGTGTCGTCGTCGGAGCAGAGCTACGTCGAACGCAGACAATTCGGGAAGTTCCTTGTGTTGACGAGCGGAGCGATGTTTGCCGGGCAGGTCTGGCTGATGGCCAAGGACTGGATGTCGAAGACCAAGACTATCGTGTGGCCGCGCAAGGCTGTGGCCCTCGTTAACGATCTCACAGTAGGAGCGGCCAAGGTCTTTCAGTATCCCGGTCCGAACGACAATTGCCTGCTGGTGCGCGTCAGCGAGGCGAAATATGTGGCCTACAGCCAGAAGTGCACTCACCTGTCCTGTGCCGTCATCTACTCGGCAGAAAAGAAGGTGTTGGAGTGCCCGTGCCACAACGGGTACTTCTCGATCGAGGACGGCCACGTCATCCAGGGCCCGCCGCCGAGGCCCTTGCCAAAGGTCGAGTTGGAGCTACGTGGCGGACAGTTGATCGCAACAGGCATCTCGGTCTTCGGCGAGGGGGAGGAGCACTAACGATGGCGCTCTACGACTCTCCCGCACGCAAGCGCGCCGCCCGCGCAATGGATGCCGCGATGCTCTTGATCGTCGTATTGCTGGTGATTCAAATCTGGCTGCTCACAGCTTCCGTGGAGTTGTGGCTATCCGGCCGCCGGCAAGTAGTGTTGCCCGCGATGTTGCTGTCGGGCTCACTGTTCGCCGGTTGCGTTGGCCTGTTGGCTCTCGCCCGCCGCACAGACCGGACCCTCCAGCGTCCCGTGGGGAAGGACATCTCGGGTTCTTGATCAATCGCCGCCGTTAAGTGGTGCGTCGGCTGGCTTGGTCAGTTCGCACATCTCTTTTGCAGAGGGAGAAACTTCTCTTGGGCTGAGTAGATGATGATTAAAGTCAAGCGCATTCATGAACCGCCCGAGGCCGTCGATGGCGTCCGATTCCTAGTGGACCGGCTTTGGCCGCGCGGTGTTCGGAAGGAATTGGCCCACTTTGACTACTGGCTGAAGGATGCAGCTCCCAGCAACGAGCTGCGTCGCTGGTTCGGTCATTCCCCCGATCGTTGGCCGGTGTTCCGCCTCCGCTATTTCGACGAACTGGATCATCAACCACATGCCTGGGAGCCAATCCTGGATGCCGGGCGTCATGGTAACGTGACCTTGTTGTGTGCCGCTCGGGATACGGAGCACAACAACGCTGTGGCCTTGCAGGAGTACTTGGCGCGGCGGGCTCCGGAAACTGTCGGTGGTGCCGAGTAGTTCCGTACATGCGGGTGCGTCGCGCCGACCTCGTCTCGCAGCAGCGAAAGCGCCGCCATCGGTCCTGGCTAATGGATTTTCAGCGGAGCACACCCCTTGCACAAAATTGCGTTTGCCGCGCAACCCGCGCAACGCTCGCTTCCAGCCGGCGTGTCGCTAATTGTGAAAGGCCAAGTCGAATGGCTGGTTCGAGACATGGAACTTTCAGTTTCCACTATCATTCGCGGCTTCCGGTTGGTAGATGATCCTCCTGATCTGATACCGCTTCGGCCCATCGAAAGTGGTGCACTTGACCACTCGGTGTACCTTTAGGCCAAGCAGGGCCGTCCCGATCGGAGTCAACACAGAGACGCGGCCGCGGTCCGGATTCGCACCATGCGGGTAGGCCAGCGTGGTGACGAATTCCGCACCGGATTCCAAATCCCTCAACAGGACGGTTGAATTCATGGTAACGACGTTCCTCGGAATTGACTCAGAGGTGTGGAACTCAGCGTCACTGAGCTTCTGCTCCAGCAGAGGCAGTGCGCGCGGCCCATCTATTCGGCGCCGGTGAGATTGCACCAAGCTTGTGAGATGTTCCGCATCGGCCTCGGTCAGCGAAACTTGGACAGTGTTGAGTTTCTTCATTTCTTCCACCTAATCGCAAAGTCATTTGGTCCGGGCGCAGTGCTCACCCGGGGGCTTCATAGGGCGTTGAGAACCCATGAGTTGTCTATGGTTCGGGAACGTTGATGACCCGAAGCCTGAATTGCGTGTCCGTCTTCTCGAGCCAGTTGTTGATCGCGGCCACACGCCTCTGCATGCGCTCGATCGATTCGCTAGTAGCCCGGAGACCATCGAACCTCAAGATGTAGGATGCTCGCGGGTGCCTGGTCCGGGCGGGAGGGCGAGGCCGGCCACGATGACGGCTCTTAATGTATTCGCCCACCAAGTGCGCTCCACGCGCACGCATCGGCACCAGGGTCGAGTCGGAGTCCATGAGCAACTCCGGGAGACTCTTGACGTGCTTTTCGAGATTTGCCACATTCCACCTCCTTCTTCTGCGACCAAGATCTTCGGCGGATGGGTGATCCCCCGATCCGCTGCCGTCGTTCACGTCGGCATAACAAACATAGTTAAAGTCGCCCCGATGAACTTCCGTCCGTCCCTCAGCAACTGAACGGCTCTAGACGCCTTTGTCGTCAAGCCCTGACGGGCTGAGCCAACGGCTCCGAGGCAATCCTCTGCGACATTGACGCCGCACCAGCACCAGTCACTTGAGCATCGGCTGTCAGAACCAGACCCTCGTCTTCGGCAGGGCCGCGGAACGATGAGGTATCTCGTGGATTAAGCGGGGAATCCCGAACTTCATTCCTGGACCCTGCCGAAGATTCGACTCCCCGCGGCGGGGAATCCCAACACAGCCATCTCTGAATCGCCGCACGGAGTACTGGCGTCTGGGTGACAGCGAGCAGCGTGTCAGCTTCAAGAGCGGCCCTGTGCCGGAGGCCTCCGCCCCCATCAGCGCTCCCAGAGCGCCACAAAACGTGGTTCACGGCAGCACAGGCGAGAAGGCGGAACTCTAGCTCCACTAATTCGTCGCCGACTATCGAGATGAGCACGTCCAGAAGAGGCGGTGATGGCTTCGGGATACTCTGAACGGATTCAAGCGCAGCCTGCCGCAGTTGCCAGTTGAAGCGGTACCGCAGTACGCGTATCAATCCGTCCTGATTTTCCTGCAACGTTCCATCCTGCCTGAGTTGGCCGATCTTGCTGATGACCCGGCCCCAGTCCCTGAGATCGCCAAATGGATCCGGCACGACTTAACACCTCCTCATCACTTGTTCGCCGATTTCTGGTCTGAATACAGCAAGTCAAGGGCCAAACACGGTTCCTTCCATCTCACGGGGGTTTGGCGCTGCCCATCGATTCCTCACTCCGCCTTGACTTCAGGGACTGCCGCCCGATAAGGCACACCGCTGGCAGTTTACGCGCACCATCATTCTCAGTCGGTTCTTCACCGGTCCATTCAGAAGGCGTGCGCGGTGGTTCGACCCTTCAATTCCGTCGGGCCACTGGAAAGCTCGGATGCGCCTGGCAGAGTGTACCGGCGATGCGCGCTACGGACGACGCGCAGAGTTTCATCGGCGCAAATGGGTTGAGCAAGCACGTCAAAGGCCCCGACATTCAGAGCCTCGGCCCACAGGCTGTCTGATGTCTGGCGGGAAGTCACGATCATTGATGGCGGACGTGCGCTTTCTTGCGTCCGGTGGAGGATATCGTGCCAACTGCAGTCGGGCAATGGAGCCTCGCAGATGACAACTGATGCGAACTCCACCAGTTCCAGCGCGTCACGGCCGCGCGCGCAGAGAAGCACCCTGCAGTTGGCTTCCTGGAGGATCACCTGCAGCTGCGTCCGCTCCGCCGACTCCTCGGCTACCAGCAGCACTGTCGGCTGCTGCATCGCTATCTGCTTGTTGAGCCGGTTCATGTTCACTTCCTGCCGGCTCTTAGTGCAATTTGCGTGCCAGCGGCCGCGCGATCATGGAACGGCGGGCGAAAACAGCCCGGCGCCAACTGCTTCACCCCTCCTCGGCGTCCGACTCCCGCCGGAGTCCGTGCTTTTCCATGCGGTAAATGAGTGCCTTGCGGCTTATGTCAAGATAGCGGGCGGCATGGGTCTGATTCCCTCCGAATTTCTTCAGCGCGCGGACGATGAGGTCCTTCTCCACCGATTCCAGGCTGATGCCGGCTTCGGGCAGTTCCAACTGAAGCATCTCGGCGGTGGGCCTCTCACGACGGAGGAAGTCCGGAAGATCGCTAACGATGATCTCATCCCCGCGCGCAAGCACGACAATGCGTTCGATGACGTTTTCGAGTTCGCGGATATTGCCTGGCCAGCGGTGGTCCTGGAAATAGGGTAAGAGCGTGGGCGGCAGAGTCAACTCGGGCCTTCCCTGCCGCGCGCGCTCCTTGGTGAAGAAGAACTGAACCAATTCCGGGATGTCCTCGGAACGGTCCCGCAGCGGCGGCAGGATCAGAGGGATGACCGCCAGTCGGTAGTAAAGGTCCTCGCGAAAGGTGCCGTCTTCGATCATCGCCTGCAAGTTGCGGTGCGTCGCGGCGATGATCCGCACATCAACACGGGTCGGGCTTGCAGCACCGATCTTCTCCAACTCCCCCTGTTGAATGAGGCGCAACAGCTTCACCTGCAACTCGCCGGGCATCTCGCCGATCTCGTCGAGAAACAACGTTCCCCGGTCGGCCAGTTCGACCCTCCCTGATTTGTGGCTGATGGCTCCCGTAAAGGCGCCCTTCACGTGTCCGAAGAGTTCGGACTCGAGAAGATCGCGAGGGATGGCGCCGCAGTTGATGGTGACGAATGCCTTGTCCCGGCGCCGGCTGTTGAAGTGAATGGCACGCGCCAGCAGTTCCTTGCCCGTGCCGGTTTCGGCGTGGATGAGGATCGTTGACTCGCTCTGTGCGGCTCTAGCGGCGGTCTCAAGGACCGTAAGAAGGGATTTCGCGTGGCCGATGATATTCTCGAAGCCGTACTTGCGGTCGAGGCTGGCGCGCAAGCTGCGAACCTCGGCTACGAGCCGGAAATGCTCAAGCACCCGTTCGACGACGAGGCCAAGCTCCTCGAAGTCGATGGGCTTGGTGAGGTAATCGTACGCGCCCGCCCGCATCGCATGGACAGCGCTTTGGATAGTTCCGAATGCGGTGACGATGACGACAGGAACTTCCGGATACTCCTTTCGAATCCTGTCCAGGAGATCCATGCCGGAGAGGCCGGGCATCTTCAGGTCAGTGAGGACAAGCGACGGCGGAGACTGTCCGATAGCTTCCAGGGCCTGCAGACCATCGGCCGCTGTCGAGACTTGGTAGCCCATATCCTCAAGCTGCGTCTGAAGAACCCACCGCAGGTTTTCATCGTCATCGACAACCAGAATGCGCGGCCCGCTCATGCGTCCGTCCGTTCAGTTGGCAGAGTGACCGAAAAGGTCATGCCCTGGCCCTGATTCCTGTGCGCCAAAAGAGATCCTCCCATTTGCCTGACGATCTGGTGGGCCACAGGCAGACCCAAACCCGTGCCATGCTCCTTTGTCGTAAAAAACGGATCGAAGAGGCGGTCGACATGGGCTGTAGCAACTCCGTGGCCCAGGTCGACAACCTTGATGGTCACTCCACTTCCCTCAACACGGGCGGCAAGGGTCACGGTTCCACCTTCCGGGCTGGCTTCGATCGCGTTCAGCATGAGATTCAACAATACTTGTTCGAGTTGTTCCGGATCACAATCCACACTTGGAACGGCATCATCGATCCGCATGTCGAGGTGAACGGTCTTGCCATGGATGCCATGGCCAGCCAGGGCAACCGTGTTCTCGAGGATTGGCTGAAGATCGACCAATTGAAAACGGGGAGGGCGGGGACGAGCGAAATTCAGGAAGTTCGATAGAAGCCCGTCCAGCCGCTGGCACTCGCTGACAATGATGCTCACGCATTTGCTTTGCTTGGGATCCAGTTCGCGGTCGCGCTGGAGGATCGCCGCAGCGCCCGAGATGCTGGCAAGAGGGTTGCGGATCTCATGCGCCAGGCCGGCGGATAGCTGTCCGAGCGCCGAGAGCCTCTCCGCTCGCTTCATTCCTTCCAGATTCGCCAGCACCTTGTCATTGAGAGCGCCCGGATTCCCAACCGGCGTCGGATGGTCTCGCTTCCTCTCGCGGTCGGCAACCAATCCAAGCATTATGCCCAAGAGGAACAGGGCCCAGCAGAAGAAGGCGGCGCGAACGGAGGGTATTTCTGGGTTACTGGCGATAAACGCCATGGAAACAGCGGCCGTGGCAACACCGCCTTTCCACCCCATGCGTTGGGCAGCGTAAGCCACGGGCAGCGCCAGGAAGAGAGAGTAACTGCCGTTGCCAAACCAGTCGGCTGTGCCGATGCCCACGGCCACAGCGAGCCAGAGCAGGATCTCCTTCAATCGAGTTGGTGCGTCCACCTGATGTCCCTCCCCATCAGAGTACATCCCACGACGAGTTCAGACGCATACTACAGGACATGAGGTTCTCCTGACCAATTCGAATCCGGTCATGCGCAAACGACCCATCAGAGTTTCGGTGGAACTCCTGCCCACAATCAGGAGATCCACCCCCATGCCGTCGACGGCGGCTGGAACCACCGAGAGGGCATTGCCCCCCTCCACGCGGAGTTCAGCAGCGACTCCTTCTCTGTCCTGTATTCCCGCCAGTTCCTCAACGACCATTTTCCGAACGTGAGACCGGTACTGTGGGTCATAAGGGATTCTGGGGGCCGGCACCAACGCCCGCTCCGCATGAATTAGGGTCAGGCCAGCACTCAGCTTTTTTGAGAGCGCTGCCGCAAACCGCAGTACGACTGCCGAGCTTGCCGCTCCGGTGAGGCCGCAGAGGATCTTCCGGATCGGTCTCGCGGCATATGACTCCAGATCTCCGCGCGCGGACCAGACAGGACAGCGGGCGTCGCGCATCACCTTGGCAGTGACGGAACACCCGGCCAGCCTGAGGAGGGCGGGAGCTCCACAGGTCGGCATAAGTATGAGGTCCGCTTTTTCGTTCTTGGCCGTCTCGATGATCACTTCCGCGGGAGAGCCTTCGCGGACAAGGAATCGGGCGGGCGATTGCGACGCGAGACGCTGAATCCTGTTACGCATGCAGCGCTGCTCCCCTGCGAGCGGCCATTCCCCACCTAACGCGTGCAGGAAGGCGACTTCCGCACCGAGAGCATCAGCAAGCGCCAAGGCATAATGGGCCGCGCCGATGGAGGCGGCGGAAAGATCGACTGGGACGAGAATCTTGTCAAAGCCTGGCATGACATCTACTCCGTGAGGCTGATCGCCATATGAAGCATGCCGGCCAGCAGGAGGCTGAACAGGATCCCGCCCACATTTCTCAGAATCCGTTCATTGTTCTCAGTGCCGGTCGCCCATCTCTGCCTCATCTCCTCCAGATCCGGAAACAAAGCCCGTTCCATCCTTGCGATGGAAGGTGGCGGCTTCGCACTCGGCTGAATCCCCGCCTTCGGGGGGCCATCCGCGGGCGATCGATCAGTCAGGCGCAACATCAGTCTGACTCCTTTCTGGGTTGTCGAGAGATCCCGCAATCACGGGGCATCGGGGGCCTCTCGGCTATTTCAGTTGCAATCCACTCTCCATCCTCTCTGCTCCAGGGTCAGAGGCTCATTTCAGGGGTGGGATGCCAGTGGGAGATGTAGATCACTGGCCCTAAACTGGCAGGGCTGTTCCTTTTCGGGCAGCACTTCCGTGCCGTCCAGCTCCAGATCCCCGCAGAATCATGGCAAAGGAATGGCATGACGATTGCACTTCAACTGGTCAGCACAGGCGATGGCCTTTAACAACCACGAGGAGCACGAAGGTGCGAGATCCAATACTCATCACGAAGAACGACCACAAGAAGCTGACTCATCTGATTGCCGGCCGGCTGGAGGTGAGCACTCCCGATCGCGAGTATCTTGAATCGCTGGAATCGGAGCTTGACCGAGCCAAGATCGTCGAGGAAGAAACACTCCCGGCGGACGTAGTGGCCATGAACTCGCGGGTGACGGTGAAGGATCTCGACACCGGCGATACAAAAGTGTACCGCCTGGTTTTTCCGACTCAATCGCACGCCGAGAACACGGTATCTGTCTTGGCCCCTATCGGCACGGCCATGTTGGGCTATCGGGCCGGCGACACCATCCATTGGCGCGTCCCAAGGGGTGTCAGACGGCTGAAAATCGTGCAGGTTCTCTCCCAAACGGAAGTCTTGGCTGTTTGATGGGCCACTTGCCGGAGGCGCCGAGGGAGCGGTTCCGTTCTCCCGGCGCCCCGGCGTTTTTGTGAAGTCACATGTCTTTTACTTCAATCACTTCGGCTCGCGTGGCAGTTGATCTCGGCACAGCGAACACGCTGATTCACTTAACTGGCCGAGGTGTGGTCCTGGAGGAGCCATCCTTCGTGCGGCTTCGCGCCGGGTCACGCCGGGTCGAGGCTGCGGGCAGCGACGCCAAGAACGGTTCCGGGCGCACTCCACCCAGATGCGAAACGGTGAAGCCGGTCCGCCAGGGCCAGGTTTGCGATCCGGAGATCTGCGGTCGCATGCTGAACGCCTTCCTGAAAAAGTCGGGCGTTCATCGGCCGATCCGGCAGTTGCTTGTGGTCATCGCGGTTCCGAGCGGACTCACCGAGATTCAAGAGGCGGCGGTCGTGGAGTCGTTTCGTAACAATCACGTAGCCGGCGTCTTTCTGACAGGGCAGGCGCTTGCGGCGGCACTCGGGGTGGGCATTCCCATCGAAGAGTCGCGCGGCCACATGCTTGTGGACGTTGGGGCCGGAGTGACCGAGGTCGCCGTCATTTCCCTGTCTAACATAGTTGCATCGAGGCAGGTGCTCGTTGCCGGGGACGAATTCGATGCCACCATCGAAGGCCACATCAGGACAGCTCACCACCTTCTGATTGGCCATGCAACCGCCGAGCGCGTGAAGTTGGAGATGAGTGCAGATGCTCCAGGGAATGGACCGAATATTATCAAGGCGAAAGGACGCTGCCTAACCCAGGGTGTCCCCCGAGAGGTGAGCCTGACGAACTCAGAGCTCACCGAAGCCCTCAACGCGCCGATTGAGCAGATCCTTGGGGCAGTGCGGGACGTTCTGAACGAAACGCCGCCTGAACTCAGTTCCGACCTGGTTGAATCCGGCATTATCCTCACCGGAGGGTCCGCTCACCTCGCGACTCTGGCCGGCCGGATCAGCGCTGACACGGGGTTGGCTGTCAGGATTGCCGAGCAGCCGCGTTTATCAGTCATCCTCGGATTGGCTCGCCAACTTGAGCGGCTCACCGCCCGGGATTGGCGCAGGTTCGGCCACCCGCTCTGACCGCTGCGAAGTGACGACCAACTGCCGTATCCCCGCGATCAGACTCGTGAGGAGCGTTGCGACCAGCGTCCACATGAATACGCTGAACAGGATGCGATCGGCGCTTCGCATCCATTTGCCCTTCCGTCGGAGACAGGCCAGGTGCGCTTTCAGCCGCCGGAACAATTGACACCTTCCGCAGATTGGCGCGATTCGGCGCTGTTCATCCACATGTGCCAGGCACTTGCCACGGTCCAGATCACGTCCGCCTCACGAAGAGGTCGCGAAAGCGAGCCAAAGCCACCCAACGCTTCAATTTCGCCGGTCGATACACCGGTGTCTTCAACCACCACGAGTGCCGGCGCCAGCGGCAGCAGGTTAAGGCGATCGGCCAGGTCAGCCCAGGTTCCATCCCGCAAAGTCGACTCGCAGACCACAACCGCGGCGAGATGATCAGCCAGCAGTTCCATGGCCGCCGCCACGGTCCTGACTTCCTCGACGGTCCACCGAAGCGGCTGCAGTACGCCGGCAAGGTAGATGCTCAATGTGGGATTCGTGCATACGGCCACGACATCAATCGGGGCCAGAGGCTGTCCGGAACGAACCGCACATAATGCCCCCTTGCCGCTAGAAGGAGTAGTCCGGCTTACTGGTGACGCCACGCATTTCGGGGATTGCGTATCTGCAAACTGCCGTTTGATCATATCGAGCCTCCAGGGATACACTACGTGTCAAGCAATTCCCTGGCCACATTGGATTAGCGGGAGAACTCGCCGCGCTTCTTTTCTCCCCAGTCTCGGATGTATGAGAAGCACCGACTCGAGTGGCCTATGGCAAAGTACTTCACCCACCCGCGCAGGATCGGATCGATCTCTCGATCACCCCTATGGGTGGTCAGAACCGGATCCGTCGCGAGGTGCTCCAAAACAACCGGGCGAGATAGTTCGAAGGCAGACGAAGTTGCTCGCGTTTCAGTTCGGCGAACTACTGTCGAAGGTTTAAGACTTCGAAGGCAATGTCGCAGCGACACCTGAAGAAGACGCGGAGGACGACCCGAGTGAGAGGGCGCATTGGGACCCGAACCCGCCTCTGCGACTTGACGCGACCCGGGCTCGCCGCTACTGGGCAGCGAGCCCGTGAACTATTGATATTCCCTAACAATGCGGTTATGTTGACGAAAGTTGAGTAGTGGTCATCTCTCGACGCCAGCCATAGCCGGTTTGCGACCGGAGGAATTCTGGTGCTTTTCTTTATATTCGTGCCACAGCACCATGAGCGCGCTGGCGACGAAGATGGACGAATAGGTGCCGACGACGATCCCGATCAGCAGGGCGAAGGCGATGCCGTTCAGAACATCCCCTCCCAGGAAGTACAGCGCCAGACAGGCCAGTAGCGTCGGTCCCGCGGTGAGCAGCGTACGGCTGAGAGTCTGGTTGATCGACTCGTTGACCAGATCCAGGAACGAACTGCCTTTCCGCCGCGGCTGATTCTGGTTCTCACGCACCCGGTCGAACACGACAATCTTGTCGTTCATCGAGTAGCCGATCAACGTGAGCAGCGCGGCGATAATGTTCAGGTTCACCTCGCGCCCCATGAGCGAGAACAGCCCCAGCGTGATAACGACATCGTGAATGGTGGCGACCACAGCCGCCACGCCCGCGACCATGCGGAAGCGGAACGCAATGTAGAGGAGCATGCCGGCCAGCGCGCCCAGTGTGGCGAGCACGGCTTGCCTGCGCAACTGCTCGCCTGCGCGCGGCCCCACCATCTCCACGGAACGGATCTGGAAAGTGCCGAGTGCGGCCTTGGCTTTCAGCGTCTCGACCACCTGCGGGGTGACGCCCGAAACCTGCTTCAGGTCGTTCCAGTCGCGGATCAGACCGCCGCGCTCGCGGTCCCGGAAACTGAGGATGCGGGCGGTCAGGCTCTCTGGGGAGGTGTCGGTTTCCCCAAGCGCCTCCGACAGCGCCGTCGGCGTCGCATTGTTCAAGTCGAGTTTGCCGCCGGCGTTGCTGTACTTCTCTGTCAGCGTGGCGCGGATCGCTTCGCGCGACTTCTCGAGCGTCTGCTCGTCGGCGATTTGCGTTCCAATGATGAACTCGCCCGTGCCCGGCGTCTCCTGCACGGAGATCTCACCCTGAATCTTCGAGCCGAGGACGGAGCGTAGTTCGTCGATCGAAGGTTTGGGCGAGAACCTCACCTCGGTGAGCGTGCCGCCTCGGAAGTCGAGACCGTATTCGATGCCGCCGTGGTAGACCAGACTCCCTATGCTGATGGCAATCATCAAAGCCGACAGCCCCAAAGTGAGGTATCGCTTATTGAGAAAAGCGATGTTGGGCTGTTCGAACAGCTCACGGCTGCCGCTGCGCGGCCAGATGCTCAGGGTCTTGAACTGCGGCTTGCGCCAGATCTGGATGTCGAAGATGGCGCGGGAGACAAACACGGCCGTGAACAGGTTGGCTATTAGACCGATGACCAGGGTAACGGCGAAGCCGCGCACCGGGCCGGTGCCGAACATAAACAGGAAGGCGCTGGCAACCACCGTCGTGACGTGGGTGTCAAGAATCGTCACGAACGCTCTGGAGAACCCCGCGGCGATTGCCCCTGGAACCGCCTTGCCGTTGCGTATCTCCTCCTTGATGCGCTCAAAAATGAGCACGTTCGAATCGACGGCCATGCCGATCGACAGCACCAATCCCGCGATTCCGGGCAGCGTCCAGGTCGCGTCGATATAGCTGAGGGCCGAGATGGTCAGGATGGTGTTGAGCATCAGGGCAAGGACGGCGTTCCAGCCGGCGCCCCGGTAGTAGAGGATCATCGAAGCGATGACGAGGGCGAGTCCCACGAGTCCGGCCGTAAGGCCGCGGCGAATGGAGTCCGCGCCAAGCGACGGGCCGACGACGCGTTCTTCAATCACCTTCAAGCCCGCCGGCAGAGCGCCCGCACGCAGGTTGAGCGCCAGATCGGACGCCTCCTCCTGCGTCGCGGCGCCTGTGATGCGGCCCTGATCGGAGATCTTCGACTGGATCACGGGCGCGCTCAACACGACGTTGTCGAGAACGATCGCCAGCCGGTTCTGAATGTTGGCTTCCGTGAACCGCCCGAACCGTCCCGCCGCATCCTGGGTCAGGACGAATCCGGTTTCCCACCCTGGACCTTCAGTGTTCTGTTGCGGGCGTGCGTCACGCAGATCTCGTCCTGTGACCACAGGAGAGCGCGTCAGCAACCACCACGTCGCGCCTTCAGTGGAACGCGACGAGCCCTGCACCAGCCTGGTGCCGATCGGCAGCACGCCATTATGGGCAGCCATCGCATCCTGTTGCGACGCATACGGTCCGCCCTTCACTCCGCAGAGTTCGAGCATTGCCGAAGTCTGCAGAATCGACTTCACGCGAGCCGGGTCGTCAACGCCCGGCAGTTGGACCAGGATCTCCGCCTCACCATCGGTTCCGCCGCGCTGTTGAACGCTCGCTTCGGCCACGCCAAGTCCGTTCACCTTCCGGTTCAGGGTCTCAATCGTCTGAGTGAGAGTCTCCTGGCGGAACGCGATCTCGGCCTCTTTGCGCATAGTCAGCCGGTAGGCCCCCATGCCGGCCGAGGCCACATTCCACTGCTCTCCGGCGGTCTCCTTGACGACATTCGAGACGTCACTCATGCTCGTCAGCGGAATCCCGCTGATCTGGATGGCGACCGAACCGGCGGTTTCGATCGTGGTGGGGTCGTTGCGGTCGATCGCCGCATAGCTCAACTGCTTTGAGGCCAGGGCCGTCTTGATCCGCTCCATCGTCTGGTCGGCCTCGGCCTTGAACGCATCCTGGATCTGAACCTGTAGGACCATGTGGCTGCCGCCCTTGAGATCCAGCCCGAGGCGGATGCTCTGGGCCCATTTGTCGAGTAGAGCCTGTTTCGATGTCGGCAACCCAGTAAGGCCGATAATACAGCCGGTAACGACCACGAGGATCAGAAGCCATTTCCAACGAAGATTTGAGGGCATGTGTTTTCCTTCCAGCAATGAAACCTTGATAGCAATGGTTCGAGACGTGTTTCCGTACGCAATGGGTCGTGGATCGGCCCGGGAAGGAACGCGTCTGCTAGACGTGCGGTGGCGCGATGGTCCGCGGCCGCAGGTGAATTAGAGGAAGGAAACCGAAGGTGGGGCCCGGCCGGAATGCGCGGTCGAGGATTCAAGGGCTGCTTGGATTGTGTTGCCATTGGACAGTGCGGCGGAGCAGTAGGGGTGTGGGAAAGCTCCCGACGCGGCCAGCAGTGCAGCCGGGGTGCCTGCTCTAGGCGCGAACTGATCAGTTCGCAATGCTCTCAGCGACATGCTGGCGGCGCCGAAACCGGATGTCGTTTGTGCGGCTCCGGTTCGTTCGGCGCTCTGATGGCTTGCTATGAGAAGTCCGGACCCGTATACGCCGCGAGTGTTTGGCGTAACGGTAGCGGCGGCGAGCAGCAGGACGGCGAGGACGCCCAACCGCCAGTGCTCTACCTGAACCCGGAACATACTTTATCGTACCAGTCAGCGGTCGAGGGAATTCAAGGGAGGACGAGGTCGTTGGCGTTTCAGCACAGCGACCTGCCGTCGAAGGGCGAAAACCTAGACGGCCGTGTCGCCGGCGACTTCGGAAGAAAACGCGGATGGCGGCGAGGAGTGGGAGGCCGAATGGGAACACGAACTCCCGTAGCGAGATGGCTTGGCCTCAATCCGCCGCGCGAAAGAGCGATTCGCCTGCAAGCGATTGATTCTGCGGAGCGATTTTGTTATGTCTACGAACACGGGCCACCTGAACGATGAAGACGCCCTGAGTCGTCTCAAACCGCGCCTTCCAAACCTCCGGAGAACGCCGCGTCACCAGAACCGGGTCCTTCAACCTCACCAACCGGGGCGCACAACCAGCCATCACCGCCGCGGTAACCAATAGACTCCTGCGAGCAATCATGATCCTCTCATCGTAGCCCGGTCCAATCCGAAACTTGGTCCGTCCAGCCGCACGGCGCTACTTCGATAGAATGATCACTTGGCGACGCGAGTGTTGCCGTTCCAGACGGTCATCGCCGTCACTGGAAGCCACACCGCAATCCTTGCCGCCAGGCCGAGATCTTGCAGTGACCCACAAACATCCCGAGGCCACCTTCACCCGCCGCCGCTTTCTACAGGGGGCTGCGCTGACCGGCGCCGGAATTGCCGCCTATGGCGCCTACTCGTGGACTCGCCCTTCAAGCACCGCCAAAGGCAAGATCGTCATCATCGGCGGCGGCGCCGCCGGACTCAATATCGCCGCACGCCTGAACCGGGCGCTGGCCCAACCTGACATCACCGTCATCGACCCGGCCGCAGTCCATTTCTACCAGCCCGGCTTCACGCTGATAGCCGCCGGCGTGTTCAATGCGGACGAGATCCAGCGTCCTCAGGCCTCGCTTATCCCCGATGGCGTCCGGCTGATGCCGGACAGCGTCGTCTCGATCGAAGCAGAGCGGAATCGCTTGGTCACGGCCGCAAATGGCGTGGTTGAGTATGACTATCTGGTCCTGGCCCCTGGTCTCGAAATGCACTTCGACGCCATCGAAGGCATCTCACTCGACCGCTTGGGCGACGGCAACGTCCATTGCATTTACGACTTCAAGAGCGCGCAGAACTGCTGGCCGGCCATTCAAAAACTCTCCGCCAGCGGCGGCCGCGCCTACTTCACCGACACCTGGACAAAACTCAAATGCGGCGGCGCACCGAAAAAGATCAATATGATCGCCGAGGATTACTGCCGCCTGCAGGGTACGCGCAACAAGGTGGATTTCCAGTTCTATACGGCTGTCGACCACCTGTATGATGTCCAACCCTTCCGCAAACGGCTGGAGGAGATCTACATTGACCGCGCGATCCCGGTGACGATGAACCACCGCGTCAAGTCCGTGGACACTCAGGCGCGCCGCGTCACATTCGAGCGTCACATCAAGGTGGATGCGCCCGCGGCAGGCGAGCCGGCGACACGGATCGAGACGGTGACACGCGACTTCGACTTCCTCCACATCGTCCCGCCGATGAGCGCGCCGCAGTTTGTCATCGACTCGTCGCTCTCGTTCAACGAGGCGGCCGGCAAGAACGCCGACTGGGTCCCCACCGACAAATCGACGCTGGTCCACAAGCGGTTCAAGAACGTGTTTGTCGCGGGCGATGTGGCAGGGATCCCGACCAGCAAGACGTCGGCCGCCATCCGTATGCAGGCGCCCGTCGTGGCCGCCAACATCATCGCGACCATGGAAGGCCGCCGCCCCGATGCAATCTATGACGGCTACGCCGCTTGCCCCTTCGTCACCCAATACGGCAAGGTACTCATGGCCGAATTCGACTACACCAAGAAACCCAGGCCAACCCTGCCGCTGCTCGACCCAGGACGGGAACACCGCGCCGGCTGGCTTCTGAAACGCCACGTCCTCAAACCCATGTACTTTGAGTTGATGCTTCGCGGACTGGCCTGACGGGACGCTCTATCGAGTCCCTGGACTCCCCACCCGCTGTCCTCCGCAATAATTACGATCGGCTCTACCCAGCCTCCTTCTCCAGGCGATATTCGTGATGCAGCCCGCCGACAACCGAACTCTAATTGGACGTACTTACGAAACTCCATCCTCTGGTTAACAGCGGGAGAATCCGTCTCGCCGGGAATTCTCCATTCGCGAATTCGTTTTGCGTCTCACTTGGGGACTCGATTCCATCATTCTGCAGATTAAAAACGGTTAGGAGAATGGGTTGGAAACCACAGTTTTCGGGGAGCCACCTGTGGGTAGTCAGAACCAAATCCGGCAAGAAGCGCAGCGGTTCGTACCGGTGAACTGCCGCGGATCCTGGCACTCCGCGGGTTTGGCTGGGCCGCACCGTCGGTGAGTTTATGGAAACGCGACAGAGGAACCGTCCGCCACATGCCCTTCGAGGCGACCTTCTGGGCGATGTGGACAGCCGTTCGCTCTGTGCGACGGATTATGGGTTCCAGGCACCGGTCGCCGATGGTCCAAGACGAAACGGCCGACGCCAACTACGCCGCTTCGCGCCAGAAATATCGATGGTGGAGGCCGCCCAGACGGGCGCTTGATGTCAGGGCCGAGTTCGGTGACGGTTTATTCTCGACCGGCCGCCGATTCGACGCATCCTTTTCCAGAGAGTCGTGAATGCGGTCCTGGTGGTAGTAGCCCACATAATCACGAAGTAGCCGACGTAGGTGTTCTTCGTCCAGCGCGATGACATGGTCAAGCATCTCGCGCCGGCAACTGCCCACCCAGCGTTCCGCTAAACCGTTTTGCCACGGCGCTTGCACGCTCGTTCGTTTGGGCTTCAGCCCCGTCGCCCTTAGGAATGCGATGAGATCCGCATCGAATTTCGAGTCGTGGTCGAAGATGGCATATCGATAGGGACCGGCCTCCGGGAAGGCTTCCCGCAGTTGTTGGACGACCCACTCCGCAGTCGGGTGACTGGTCACGTTGAAGTGGAGGATCCGACGACGCCCGTGCTCGATGACGAAGAAACAGGAAAGCAGCTTGAAGGTAATTGTCGGCACGGCGAAGAAGTCGAACGCGACGATCACCTCACGGTGATTCTGCAAGAAGGCAAGCCATCGTTTTCCAGGATCACCACGTCGACGAATGCGCCGCAGATATCGAGCAACGGTACGTTCGGAGACCTCAAGACCGAGTTTCAAAATTTCACCGTGGATCTTGGGTGCACCCCAGCCTGCATTCTCTTCCGCCATCCGGCGAATGAGCCGTCGAATCTCGTAGGTGATCTTCGGCCGGCCGCCGCGTGGGCGGGATCGCCAACGCCAGTACAAGCGGAAGCCGGCGCGATGCCAGCCGACGACGGTCTCCGGCTTCACGATGATCAGGACGTCCCTCCAACCAGGCCAGAAACGGCGCAAAGTGCTCCAGAAGAGCCGCTTGAGGGAGTTCAACGGCGGACGAGGTCGCTTGCGCTTCAGGACCGCGACCTGCTGTCGAAGGGCAAGGACTTCGAGAGCCGTGTCGCCGCGACTTCGGAAGAAAACGCGGATGGCGGCGAGGATGGCGAGAGTGAATTCGAACACGAACTCCCCTTGTAACATGGCGTAACGCGGCATGGACAAGCGGACCGCACGGCGTCACGGGCTACCGATTCGAACGCACCATGGACTTCTGTTTACCCACGCCCTGCCCGTCCGAACCGATTCGAGACAAGAGTTCGCCGGAGGTGAGCAGAATTCTCGCGGCGGCGGTCGCTTACCGCAGGTAGAGCGACTTCTGTTTCTGGTCCAACAGTTTGATGAAGTTGCGCTTGATCTTGTACTTCAGGCGCAGCGCTTCCAGTTGGCGCACGAATTCTTCGCTGCGGCCCATGCGCTTCATCAATGCAGCCGCCTTCACCAGCAGACTGACCGATTCGTCGTAGCGGGAGTTCCGGGCGCCAACGATGGCGGACTCGGCTTGTCTCATGTAGATTGGAACCGCATCCTCCGGATGGTCCTTCTCGCGTTTGGCCGCCAATCGGAGCCAGAGATCGTCCGAGCAGCCACCTGCCTGAGCCTCTCGCCAAGCAGCGTCCACCTCGCCTTCGTACAGGAACACCTCGACCAGAATCGAATGATCATCCTCGGTTCTCATCCATTGGTTCCGGCTCTGGCCAAGGGATTTTTCCTTCGCCTTCGCGGTGCGCCCCCGGAATTCGGCCAGCGCGCGTTCACGCCACTCCGGCCAATTCCCCGCCTTCCTTGCATGGCGCTCCAGCGTCTTGTAGGTCTCCAGGCAGGGCCGCTCCGAGAATTCGGCCCAGATCAGCTTCATTGCCTCGTCGTGCCGGCGGCGGCGGTGATACTCCTCCGCCGCGAATTCACGCAGTCGCCCATCGGTCCGATCCGGGAATGCTCTCAATCCCCTCTCCGCCCACTGCAGCGCCAAGTCGTGCTGGCGGGCCTCCTTGCACACCTCGGCGATTCTGAGATAGCTGTAGGCGTGCGAGAGATTTCGGCTCATCACCGAAACGAGTTCATCCACGTTGCCTGAGGATCTTGCCAGCGACTCCATGATGTGAGTGATCCGAAAATGTGTTCCCCACGCGGCCCGCTCATCCTTCGCGGTCCGAGCTGGAACCTTCTTCCATTCCTTCTCGGCAAGTTGCCGGTATGCCTGCAGACCACTCGCCCCGAGAATCTCTGAGTATTGTTCGGCTGCGCCAAAGAACACGTCGAGTTCGCTATGCAACTCCCAGTCGAACAGGCGCTTGGCCAGCGCCACCGGATCCGGCCCGGCCTCCTTGCACGCTTGGAAGTGGATCTCTTGTAAGCGGTCCCGCAGATCGCTCAAATGCCCGTCGGAATCATCAATGGCGTCCGATGCGGCAACGAGCATCAGGAGGGCTGATTCGCACAACTCAATGACCGCCGGCGCCTGTCCATCACTCAGCAATTGTGCGATGTTGTCGATTGCATCATCCACGCCGCGCGCCCATGAAGATGCCTCACGGTAGTGGACGAAATCGCGCACGCGCACGGCTCTTTCGAATGCCCGGCGGGCGGCAGCGACTCCCGTCTCCGGACCCGCGCGCCGGGCCGCAAAGAGCATGACCCGTTCGCGCAGCCTGTCATCGTCCTTCGCCCATTCCATCACCATTCGTACGAGCCGCTCATGTCCCTCAAGCAAGAGTGCCTTCTCGGCGTCAGCCGGCGTGATTTCCTTCACCTTGCCACGGCGCGCCGCCTTTGCTGACTCCGGCCCCCGATTCAGCCATGCGAGAGCGGCGGCAACGCAGTGCTTGCAGAACGCGCCGTCGCAGCCGTAGGGACAATCGCAATTGTAGTCGAGCACTCCTTCGTCGGAGGAGAGTTTGACGTTATAGTCCTGAGTGCCGCTGACCACTGCCCGGACGCCGTCCGCCCATTCCTCCAGGGATTCAACGTGGCCGTTACGGTAGTAATCCAACCCGCGATCATACGAGCGCGCACCCGCAAGCCGGCGGACAACCGCGTCATTGATGGCACTGGAAAGGTCGCTCATTAGTGACATGATCTCCCAGGCAGGTCGCGGGCTGCTGATTTGCACTTCGGCGGCCTCGCACTGCGCGTCGGGCGTATTGAATGTCTGCTCCAGTGCGCCGTCTGTCGGCGAGGGCGAGCATCGCCAACCGGGTTGTCGCCTTGGCTCTTCTCGGCCGCACTTCACGTTCTTGGAATTGCGCCAGTTGCTTACGCAGAAAGCGGTCCCGGGCCACAATCGACACACGGCCGAACAATAACAGGCGGAGGAGGGTGAGCAACCGCGATTCTATCGAGAGAGCAAACCTCACGGCCATCCGGCAACGGAGAACCACAGTCTTGGGAATTCAGACGACTCTAAGCTGCGTCGCGCACTTCGACTGTCATCTGTTTGCCAAGAACCGCCAGAGCCGCCTGGATCTTTTCCGCCGTGGTAGCATGCTCCGGATCGAGCATGCGCCGGATCACGCGCTCGTGAACTCCCAGGCGGCGAGCCAGATCGGAGTTACTGACCCGCTGATCGCGCATGGCCAGATAGAGCGCGAGTTTCGGCGCCAGCCAGAGCGGCACGGGTACCAGTCGCTGACCGCGCTTCGCATCTGAAGGCGCCGGAATCTCCTCCCGCCGTGTCAAGCGGATGGAGAGATCGGATCCGAGAGCATCCATGGCTTCTTCCATCGCCTCGCGAACGTCTTTGCCGTCGGTGGCGACTCGCGGCAGATCGACGAATTCGACCATCACACGGCCATCGCTCCCCACTTTGAACTTCGCCGGATAACTAAACGAGGTCATATGTCCGCCTCCTACAGATCACGCGGATCGATCTTCAGATCCGCGCACATCTTGGCCAGCAAGTCGCGGCCGATCTCTTTCTTGCGATCCTTGAGGGTTGTGAATTCGTCGCCCAGATAGAGGCGGCCGTGGCTCCCTTTTCCCTTGTCGGCCACAAACTGACAGGAGACCTCCCGGCTCCGTGCCAACTTCCGAACTCTCCTCTCGAATTCCGAACCCTTCACTGCTTTAGTCTCGGACAGTTCTGTCCGAGAGTCAACCCAGTAGGCGATTCTCCTCGCGCAGGTAGTCAATCACGTGCAACTGGCGTTGGTTCATCCAGCCGGCGACCGCGACCAGGAGGAACCGGAAGGGATCCAACAGTTTCGACATCTTGTCGATCCAATTCTGGCAGAGCCGTCCGGGCGCATCGAAGGTGAGACGGCGCGGTGATTCCACCGAGGCTGCCGGTTGCGCCGCCCATTGACTATGGACTCTATGACCGTGCTGAGCCCGCTGTGCTCCGCAGAAATTGCCGCTGGCGCTACGCGGCCTCCTTCTCCAGCCGGTATTCGTGATGCAGCCCGCTGAGAACCGGCGCCGATTCCACGCGATACGTCGCGGGGAGCATATAGTGCTGCATCTTCAGACAGATCCGGTTTTCGGGCTATGCGGGAGCACGAATTGCGGCTTCTTCGAATGGATCTGGTTTTCGGGCCATGCGCGATGCCAGTCGATGAAAGTCTCAGGCTTCAGGATCACCAGGGCCTCACCCCGGTCGAAGAACCGCGTGAGAGCGAGCATCGATAGCTGCGTCGCCGTCGAGGCGTTTAGCGGCCGGACCTTGCATTCTTGAAAGAGCGGAAGTTACTTGCGGAGGAACAGGTTCTCTGCGATGAGTGCCGCGCGACCGATCAGGAAGAGTCGGAGGAGGTTGAACAGCCGTGATTCTAGCGCGTGAGCAGGTGACCTTATCCTGGCCTTAACCTTCGAGCTGGCTGACTCGGATGCTGTTGATTCTCCTGGCCGATGCCGTTATTGCGGATCACAGCCGACACAGGAGGATCAAAGGGGCACTAAGTCCCATTACATCTGGGTCCAGCAGCAAGTCAGTCATTCGAATAAAGGTTGGCAGGCCGGAATGGCCCCTGGATTGCTGTCAATGTGCGAAGCATCTTCATCGGCTGCGCCTCAGCGGCGCGTGGATTCAGTCTGCCGGGCACCGAGATGTCGATGAGGGGAGATTCACTGGGCTGGGTTCCTCTGGAGCACATAAGGTTTGACCCTGGTGGTGTGTGAACGCCGCCGTGTGTCAAGACGCAGTTGGCGTTGAAAGCAGATAGGAGGGCTAGCAAGAGACGCAGAGGAGGCGGGTGGTCAAGACGAAGTCTTGCGTCGTTGAGGATGGGTGAAGCGCAGTGATTGCCGTGCCGGGCTTCCGGATTGGCCGGTGACGAATGAGGGTAAAGATCTTTCCAAATGAATAGTCGTACGGTCGGTGTCGCGTTAGTCGTGTTCGCGCTGGCCGTCGTGTCATCGTACGCCCAGATGTCGCCTGGCCCGCTGTCGCAGGCGCATCAGGGGCTGGACACGCCACTTCAGTGTGCCGCCTGCCACGTGGTGGGAGCGGGTTCCGCCCAGTTCAAGTGCCTCGATTGTCATGAGGAAATTCGGCGTCGCCTATCAGAAAAGCGCGGCTACCATGCGCGGATCGTGAAAGGCACTGGAATGCAAGCGGCTGTGGATTGCGCCCGCTGCCACGCGGAACACAACGGCAGGCAACATCAACTCGTGCGTTGGAGGACGCCTAGGAACAGCTTTGACCACCGCCAGGCTGGATGGGCGCTGGAGGGCAAGCACAAGACCCTCACCTGCGAGAAGTGCCACACCGTAAGCAAAATGACGCCGGAACATGTCGACAGCATGAAACCACCAGGGCCAGGTAAATCTTACTTAACCTCCGGTAAATCTTACCTGGGACTTTCTCCACTGTGTTCAAGTTGCCACACTGACCAGCACCGAGGAGACCTCGGGCAGGACTGCACCCGTTGTCACAATCATGTGGACTGGAAGGACCTGAGAGGTTTCTCGCATGACAAGTCCTCCTATCCGTTGAGGGACCTGCATCAGAAAGTCGCATGCGCCCAATGCCACAAGCGTTTTCCCGCGACAACCGGTCGGGTGCAGTACAAGAACTTCGTCATATTCGAGAGCTGCAAGGCGTGCCACAAGGATCCTCACGGCGGTTCGTTCTCGGGCGATTGCCAGAAGTGCCATTCGACTGCAGGATGGAAACCGGCGCGGGTCGCGGAGAGTGGATTCGACCACAGCCGGACCAAGTTCCCTCTCAAGGGCAAGCACCGGGCGGTGGACTGCAAGAAGTGCCACCGGACGGAGAACTTCGGGGCTCCGCTCCCGTACAAGCTATGTCTTGATTGCCACAAGGACAGTCACCAGGGTCAATTCGTCGCTCGAGAGGGCGGCGAATGTGCGCCCTGCCACAATGAGTCGGGTTGGAAGCCGGCGTCGTTCACGGTTAAAGACCACGCATCCACCCGCTACCCGCTGCTGGGTTTGCATGCCAAGGTCGCCTGCGCGGAATGCCATGTCGGGATGGGGGCGAAAGCGAATTACCATCCGGACGCGACCTCCTGCAACAGTTGCCATAAGGACCGGCACCAGGGTCAATTCGCCGCGGCGCCACACTTGAACCGCTGTGAACGATGTCATACGGTCTCCGGATGGAAGCCTGCGCGGTTCACGCCGGTAGAACACGCGAAGTCCCGCATGGCGTTAACGGGCGCGCACGCCGCTGTCGCCTGTACGGACTGCCACAAGCGGGCAGCTACGACGGAAGAGACCAAATTCCGCTTTGCGAGCGTGCGATGCCTGGAATGCCATGAGAACCCGCATGGGCCGGCGGGCGCGACGAAGGCCGAATGCGAGTCGTGCCACACCACGCGTAACTGGAAGGAAACCGGGCCATTCGACCACGGGTCGACAGGCTACCCGCTCAGCGGCAAGCACAGGACGGCGCCTTGCACGGGCTGTCACAAGCCGGAGATTCCGGGAGGGAAACGGCTGATCAGTTTCCGAGGGACGACGCGACAGTGCGGCTCGTGCCATGCCGACGTTCATGATGGCCAGTTCCAAACAGCAACGGAGAGCAAACCCGATTGCGGGCGTTGCCACACGTCCACCAACTGGCAACCGACGGGTTTCGATCATCAGAAACATTCGACGTTCTCGCTGAAGGGGGCACACGACAGGGTGCCATGCCGGATGTGCCATGCGAACCGCCGGTTGGCGGGCTCGCGGCAGGTAGTGATTTATCGAGGAACGCCAAGAGAGTGTGAGGAGTGTCATAGATGAGAAGTCTCAGGGCAACTCTGCTCCGGCTACTGGCGGTCATACTCTGCCTGGTTTCCGTCGCGCTCGCACAAAGCCGCCCGGCGGCCCGCCGCACAGCGAATCCGCACGGTCCGCTGAAAGTCGCCTGCGAGAGTTGCCACACGTCCACATCCTGGAAGCCTGTCCGCCCTGTACCGGAATTCGACCACAGCACGCAGACGTCCTGGCCGCTGCTGGGCATGCATCAGGGGGTTGCCTGCACATCGTGTCACGTCGATCGGGTTTTCAAGAATGTCAGCAAGCAATGCTCCTCGTGCCACGCCGATATTCATAAGAGGCAGTTCGGCGGCAACTGCCAGCAGTGCCACACGGTGCAAGGCTGGCGGGTGGCGGTCCAGCAAACGCGCGAGCACTCGAACCGGTTCCCGCTCATCGGCGCCCATTCCGTGGCGGCCTGCGAGAGTTGCCACAAAAGCGCGGCGGCAGGCACCTACACCGGGCTGAGCACGGCGTGTACGGCATGTCACGTGGGTGACTACAACCGGGCGGTGAATCCACCGCACCGGGGGTCACGCATCCCACAGCAGTGCGACCAGTGCCACAGCATGGATAGCTGGCTGGGAGCGAAGTTCGACCACGAGGCCATCACCGGATTTGCGCTGGCAGGGGCCCATGCTACTCTCAGTTGCACATCCTGCCATACGGGCGGCCAGTACGCCGGAACGCCGGCGCAATGTTCGGGCTGCCATATCAAGGATTTCAACGCCACCACCACTCCGAACCACGTGCAGGCCGGATTCCCGCGGGATTGTTCCGTGTGTCATACGAGTTCACAGTGGAAAGGGGCGGTGTTCGATCATGCGTCGCGCACGAAGTTCCCGCTGACTGGATCACACATACAGGTCGCGTGCAACTCGTGTCACGTCGCGGGCCGCTTTGCGGGAACACCGCAAACGTGTGACGGGTGCCACCTTGATGCATTCAACAAGACCACCAATCCTGCACACGCGGCGTCGAACTTCGCGCGGGATTGCGCCCAGTGTCATACGACGACGCAGTGGAAGGGGGCGAAGTTCGACCACAATCTGAGCCGGTTCCGCCTGACTGGCGCGCACGTCCAGGCGGAATGTAACGCCTGCCACGTGAACGGCCGGTTCACCGGGACGGCACAGACCTGCGAAGGCTGTCATATCTCCTCGTACGAGAAGACGACGAACCCGAACCACGCCGCTGCCAACTATCCGAAGGACTGCGCCGTTTGCCACACAACCACTCAATGGACGGGCGCGCAATTCAACCACTCGAGCCAGACACAGTTTCCGCTCACGGGGGCTCACGTGAATACGCAGTGCGGGCAGTGCCATGTCGCCAGCACGTTCAAGGGCACGCCGCAAAACTGCGACGGCTGTCACTTGGACGCCTTCAACAAGACCACGGCGCCGAATCACGTCAACGCCGGCTTCCAGAAAGACTGCGCGCAGTGCCATACGACCACCCAATGGAAAGGCGTGCAATTCGACCACGGAACCCGGACGCAGTTCGCGTTGACAGGGGCCCACGCCACCATCGAGTGCGCTCAATGCCATTTGAATGGGGTTTTCAAGGGGACGAAGAACACGTGCGAAGGCTGCCACGTGGCGGAGTTCGACAGGACGACCGATCCCAACCACACCACTGCGGGCTTCTCCAAGGACTGCACGGCCTGTCACAACACCCAGGCGTGGAAAGGCGCGAAGTTCGACCATGCTAAGACGCAGTTCCCGCTCACCGGGGCTCATAGCAGTACTCAATGCTCCTCGTGCCACATCGGCGGCAAGTACGCAGGTACGTCGGCGGCGTGCGAGGGTTGCCACCTGACTGAATTCAACAAGACAGCGAATCCGAACCATGTGACGGCAGGCTTCCCGAAGGACTGCACGGTCTGCCATACCACCACACAGTGGAAGGGCGCGAAATTCGACCACACGGCGGCGACGAAGTTCCCGCTGACCGGGTCGCATACATCGGTCCAGTGCGCCCAGTGCCACAAGAACAATGTGTTCAAGGGAACTCCCGCCACGTGCGAAGGTTGTCACCTCACGAATTACAACAGCACCACGAATCCCAACCACGCCGCGGCCGGCTTCCCGAAGGACTGTTTGATCTGCCACACGACCACGCAGTGGAAGGGCGCAAAGTTCGACCACAACAAGACTCGATTCCCGCTAACCGGATCCCATACCAGCACCCAGTGCACCTCGTGCCATATCGGCGGCAAATACGCCGGCACGCCGGCGGCGTGCGAGGGTTGCCACCTGACTGACTTCAACAAGACAGCAAACCCCAACCATGTGACGGCAGGCTTCCCGAAGGACTGCACGGTCTGCCATACCACCACTCAATGGAAGGGCGCGAAATTCGACCATACAGCGGCGACGAAGTTCCCGCTGGCCGGGTCGCATACGACGGTCCAGTGCGCCCAGTGCCACAAGAACAATGTCTATAAGGGGACGCCTGCGACCTGCGAAGGCTGCCACCTGACTAACTACAACGCCACCACGAATCCGAACCATGTGTCGGCAGGCTTCTCGAGGGACTGCACGATATGTCACACGACGGTGCAGTGGAAGGGCGCGAAGTTCGACCATAGCAAGACCCGATTTCCGCTGACCGGATCCCACACCAGCACCCAGTGCGCTTTGTGTCATATCGGCGGCAAGTACGCTGGTACGCCAGCAACCTGCGAAGGTTGCCACCTGACGAACTACAACGCCACGACGAATCCGAACCATGTGACGGCAGGCTTCCCGAAAGACTGTGTCATGTGCCACACGACGACGCAATGGAAGGGCGCGAAGTTCGACCATACGGCGGCGACGAAGTTCCCGTTGACCGGATCGCATACCACGGTCCAGTGCGCCCAGTGCCACAAGAATGGTGTTTACAAGGGGACGCCCGCCACCTGCGAAGGCTGCCACCTGACTAACTACAACGCCACCACGAATCCGAACCATGTGACGGCGGGCTTCCCGAGAGATTGCGCCGTCTGCCACACGACGACGCAGTGGAAGGGCGCGAAGTTCGACCATACGGCTGCGACGAAGTTCCCGCTAACCGGTGCTCATACGGCGGTACAGTGCGCGCAGTGCCATAAGAACGGCGTCTATAAGGGGACGCCCGCCACTTGTGAAGGCTGCCACCTGACTAACTACAACGCCACCACGAATCCAAACCATGTGACGGCCGGCTTCCCGAGAGACTGCGCCGTCTGCCACAGCACGACGCAGTGGCGCGGAGCTGTATTCGATCACAGCAAGACGAAGTTTCCACTGACGGGCGCTCACCCGGCGGTCGCCTGTGCGAGTTGCCACGTTGGCGGACGTTATGCTGGAACTCCGACCGACTGCTACAGTTGCCACCGCAGAGCGTTCGAGACGGTGACGAACCCGAACCACGTCACCGCCGGGTTCCCAACCACCTGCACGACATGTCACACCACGACGCAGTGGAAGGGCGCGACGGTGACCCACAAGTTCCCCATCTACACGGGCAAGCACGCCGGCAAGTGGACAACCTGCAACGACTGTCACCGGACTCCTGCCACTTACGCCGTGTTCAGTTGCATCGACTGTCACGAACACAACAAGACCAGCATGGACAAGGAACACCAGGGGCGTCAGGGCTATCTCTATCAAAGCCCGGCTTGCTACCAGTGCCATCCGACGGGGAGGAGCTAGCTCATGACGTGGGAAACGGTTCTACCGGTCATATCCCTTTTTGCCGTCGCTTTCGCACAGCCAGCACCGCCATCGCAGGCGCGCCGCAGTTTCAATGTGAAGCAGGTGGTACCCGGCATGGTGTACCTCGACGGCGGAACAGCACACGGCTTGAGCGAAGGTATGAAGCTCAAACTGGAGCGGTTGGCTCCAGGCGAGGCAAAGATGGCAACGCGCCGGATTGCCGACGTCGTCGTTGCATCCGTGGCCACACAATCAGCTCTGGCCGAGATCGTCAATCCGGAGCCGGGTGTGGAGGCTCAGCCGGGCGACCGGGCAGAGCTAACTGGCAGCGACGTTGCTGATTTCGATCGGCGCGAAGCGGCGCGCCGGCGGCAGCGGTACGCCCAGGTGATCTCCTTCACTAGCGGCGATCCGCTGGAGGAAGAAGTGCGAGAGTACGTGCCCATGCCGGAGCCCAGTGAAGTGGGGCGGCTTCGCGGCCGCATCGGCTTCGAGGTGAACTCCCTCCAGGACCGCGGCGCCAGCGGCAGGAATTCCCATCAGGAGGGAATCGCCGCACGCGTCGACTGGACACGGATCGGTGGATCCTACTGGAACCTCACCGGCTACTGGCGTGGGCGTTGGAATACGCGTCAGGGCGGAACCCAGCAACAGACAATGGTCGATCTGATCAACCGTACTTACACGATCGGGATGTTCTACAACAACCCGCGCTCGAAAAATGTCCTCGGATTTGGCCGTGTGCTGATTCCGTGGGTTTCGAGTCTCAGCACGATTGACGGCGGCTACGCAGCCCGGCGGCTGACGCGAAATGTCACGGCCGGGATCTTCGCGGGCTCCACCCCGGATCCGACTCAATGGAACTACGATCCCAACCGCCAGATGGTGGGCGTGTTCACAAGCTACGAAAAGGGAACATATGAAAACGTTCGCTGGACCTCCACGTTGGGTGCAGCGGTCACGCGTATCCGCTGGAGACCCGAAAGGCAGTTCCTGTTCTTGGAAAACTCGATCTTCGCGGCCAACAAACTCAGCATCCTGCACAGCATGGAAGTGGACCAGAAGAATGCCCGCTACATGAATGGCCAGACGGGCGCGATGCTGAGCCGGAGTTTTCTCACTTTCCGCGTACAGCCTTCCACAAAGCTCTCCTTCGACCTCAACCAGAACTACTTCCGCGGCCTGCCAACCTTCGACGACAGGCTGATCGGCACCGGGCTGCTCGATAAGTACCTGTTTCAGGGCTTCAGCGGCGGCTTCCGCGCGCAACCCTGGCAACGGCTGATCCTGTCGGCAACCTGGGGCCGCAGCAAGCTGGACACCGACACCTCCGCTTCGCTGAACCAGATGTACTCAGTCGGCTGGACTCGGCTGCCCTGGATTGGGGCCCGTATCGATGGCCGGTATACGCGATTCAACAGTTCGTTTGGCAAGGGCTCGTATGAGTCAGTCAGCCTGATTCGGGAGATCCACGAAGATCTGAGGCTGGAATTGCAGGTGGGCCAGCAGGAGTTCGGCGGCCCGCTGACCCGTCAATCGCGTTCGCGCTTCATCAACGCGCAAGCCGATTGGAGCATCGGACTTCACTACTTCGTCACCGGGGGCTTGCTGACTTATCGCGGCGGGATTCAGGACTACGATCAGATCTACATCACGCTGGGGTATCGCTTCTGATGGGCATGAACGGAATTACTTTTATTGCGGGCCTACTGATGACCGCGGCGCTGCCGCCGCTGCTGGGGCAAGCCCCGGCCAAACTGCTTGAGAAGGCCGCTCAACAGGCCGAGGAGTTCACCGTGCAGTTCCCCGCGCTTGTCTGCGCGGAGCGGGTGACGCAGACCAAGTTCGGCCAGGGGGAGAAGATCGCCAGCCGGCGGGAGAGCGTGTTCGACTACCTCATCCTGATGGACGTGGCTGGCGATGAATTCACTGTCGAGGAATCGAGACTGGAGAAGAGCCGTCCACAAAAAGACCCTCCCCAAGCCCTTCTGGCGACGACGGGGTTCGCAGTGATGCAGGTTGTATTTCATCCTCACTTCCAGTCCAGCTACAAGTTCGAGGAGATCGAGCCGGAGATACTGGGCGGTGTCGCTTGGCGGCGCGTGCGTTTCGAGCACATGGCCGGGCACTCGACGCCGACGGTGCTGGAAGTGAAGGGGCGCGAGTACCCTATCGCCTGGCGGGGCACGGCCTGGCTGCATCCCGACACGGGCGCGGTGAGGAGGATTCAAACTGAACTTCGAGAGCCGCTGCCGGACATTGGATTGCTGTCGCTGAGTTCGGTGGTCGACTATGCGGCGGCGAGTCCGGCGATCCCGGTCTGGGTCCCGCGGCTTGCCGTAGTGGAGGCCAGGACGGCGCACCAGCATTGGCGCAACCAGCATGAATTCTCCGCTTACCAGAAGTTCGACGTCAGTGCCGAGCAGCGGGTGCAGGAGGTGAAGCAGCAATGATCGTTGCTGTCAAGATGGGGGTGCCCAGGGAGTGGGGCCACCGGGCGACCATCACTTTGCTGGCAGCCTGTGCCGGACTGCTCGCCGGTTACCTTGCCTGGCAGGGCGCGGGCTACTACAGCCTGCCGCTAACTGATCGTCCCTTCCATCCATTGCACGTGGCGTTGCGGCCGGCGGGATCGACAGGAATCCGGCTGGGCTTCGCTGCCGTGGCGATCTTCGCAGGGCTTTATCTGTATCCGCTCCGGAAGCGGATCAAACCACTTCAGCGCATCGGCAAGACCCGCAACTGGCTGAACTTCCATGTTCTGTTCGGCCTCACCGTACCGGTGATCGTCACATTCCACTCATCGGGGAAGTTGCATGGGCTGGCGGGAATGGCGTACTGGATCATGATTGCGATTGTTCTTAGTGGTATCGTTGGCCGGTATCTCTACTGCCAGATCCCGCGGAGCGTGTCAGCGGCAGAACTCTCACTGCGGGAATTGCAGGAGGAAGCCGAGAATCTCTCGACAGAACTGCACTCTCAATCGGTCTTTCGCGAGGAAGAACTGGCCGCACTCATGGAACTGCCGCCCCCCGAGCGGGTGGCCTCGATGCCTTTGTTGTCGGCATTGATCACCATGGCGAGCCTGGACCTCCGCCGGCCATGGCGGGTGGCTGCCCTTCGCCGCAACGTCCTGAGTGGTATTGAACGCTTGACCACGTTTGGCGGTCTGCTCAAAAGCAGTCACGTCGATCTGGAGCGCATCATCGATGCGGCCAAAACCCAGTCCTGGCTCACTGCCAAGGTACTGTTCCTCAATCGGGCTGGAGAAGTTTTCCACCTCTGGCACGTAGTCCACCGCCCATTCAGCTATTCGTTCGTGCTCCTGGTTGTGGCTCACATTGCCATGGTGATGCTGATGGGTTATTTCTAGCTGAGGCGCACCATGGATACACTACTCGCATTCGCAATTGCGTTCGTCATCACGATTCTCTTTATGCGCGGTTACCTGAAGAAGCTCACTGGTGGGCAGAAGCCGGCGGCCGCCGCGACTCCGTCGCCTGCGGTGTCCATGCGCGATTGCCCCCGATGCAATAAGCCCGCGCCGCGGGAGGCGTCTTTCTGTAATCACTGCGGCGCCCCATTCTCGCTCTGGCGGATCCACGGCGCCGAAGTCTCCGTCTCCGATGGATCCGGCGCAGCGGCGGGCGCGCTCCGGCCGGTGATCAACGCGTCGCTTTGTATCGGCTGCGGAACCTGCGTGGAAGCGTGTCCGGAGCAGGGCACGCTTGCCCTCATCGGGCACAAGGCGATTCTCGCTCACCCGGAGCGCTGCAAGTCTCACGGCGATTGCGTCACAGCGTGCCCAACATCCGGCATATCGTTGAGCGCCGGCGGCAACCTCCAGACTTTGAAGGTTCCTCTCCTCGACGAGAACTTCGAGACAAATGTGCCCGGCACATTCATTGTCGGAGAACTCGGCGGCTTGGGCCTGATCAAGACGTCGATCAATGAAGGACGTCTGGTGGCGGATCATCTGCGCCAGCGAATTGAACAGGCAGGGCCGAGGGTGGCGCACGAGCCAGACGAGTACGATGTCATCATCGTTGGCGCCGGGCCGGCGGGTCTGAGCGCATCGCTGACGCTTCACGAGCACGGGGTCCGGTACCTCACGCTGGAGCAGGGCGAGGTGGCGTCCACCATACGCAACTACCCGCGCCAGAAGTTCCTGATGGCTGAACCGCTTGAAATGCCCCTCTACGGCAATCTCTACATCGCCGACAGCACGAAGGAATCTCTGCTGGAGGTCTGGGAGACAATCATCTCCACCACGGGTGTGCGTATTCAGACCAACGAGAAGGTGGAGAGCATCGAGCGCGATGCGGCAGCGGGGCTGCTGCACGTCAAGACGCCTCTGGCCAGTTATCGGGCGCGGTTCGTGGTGATGGCCATTGGGAAACGCGGTACGCCTCGCAGGCTCGGCGTGCCTGGGGAAGAGCAGAGCCACGTCGCTTACCGGCTGATCGAGGTGGATTCATACTCGGACCGCGACATTGTCGTGGCAGGGGGCGGTGATAGCGCCATCGAGGCCGCGCTTGGTCTTGCCAAAGGCGGCCGGAATCGTGTGACACTGGTCCATCGTGGCGCTGATTTTGCCCGGGCCAGGCAGCGCAATCGGGAACATCTCGATAAGGCCGTTGCCGAAGGACGCATTCTGCCCAAGCTCGGGACCAAGTTCCAGTCAATTGGAGCAAACACCGTGGTGATCGATGAGTCTGGCTCGGTCCAGGAGATTCCGGCGGATTTCGTTTTCGTCCTCATCGGTGGCGAGTCCCCGGACGAGTTTCTCCGGCGTGCCGGTGTCGAGATCGTTGAGAAGGCGGTGGCTGCATGAGCAAGAAAATCGCGCTGCTTTCTGCAGGCGCACTCTGCCTGCTTTTGATCGGCGGGCTTTGGCTCGGTCTAGAACGCAAGAACGACCCACCGCCTTCGCCCAGGACCGATTCCGTAACGACTACCAACCGGGCGCACGAGAAGGCCATGCTCGAAGAGCAACTCAGTAGGAAACCCGGGCACGCCCCTGTTCTGCTTCGCCTCGCGCAGTTGGCGGCCGAGGACTCTCAGCCTGCTGAAGCGCGACGCCTTCTCGAACTGCTTCTGAGGACCGAACCCAGCCATCTTGAAGCCCGGCTGGAGCTGGGCCGCGCCTGTTACCAACTGAACGACTTGGCTTGCGCCACCACGGAGACAGAGAGGATCCTGGCCGTGAAGCCGAATTACGTTGATGCCCTCTACAATCTGGGTGCCATCAGCGCCAACGCAGGCCGGAACGACAAGGCGCGTCAGTATTGGAAAAGAGCCGTCGAATCGGCCCCGACCTCCGAGAGCGGGAAGAAGGCTGCGGAGGGGCTAAGGCAGCTTGGCGGGTGATCTGAATTGGTGGGTTGTGAAC
>CAZSBK010000027.1:0-54938 GCA_964604945.1 uncultured Candidatus Solibacter sp. | reverse complement strand
TCACTGGCTGGCGGGCTGATCGTGATGCTGAGCGTGCCCGACGTCCGCCATCTCTACCCGGCGTTGCCGGCGCTGACGCTGGCCTGCGGCGTGGCGGCGGCCGCGTTGAGGGCCTACAGTAACCGGCTGGAGTGGGGTATCTCGAGCTGGTGCGCGGTGTCGATTGTGGTCCACCTGGCGGTGATGCCCGTGGCGGCCCCCGCACACGCCGGCTTCTTCCTGACACCGAGCTTCGATGCAAAAGCCGTGGAGGGGTATCTGGCGCGGTTCGCTCCGGAGCGCCCACTGGTGGACCATCTGAACCAGATCGCACCGAACGGCCGCGCGGCGTGGATGGAATCAGACGCCGTGGCAAACTTCACCGGCCGCAGTTGGGCGAACACAAGGCACAATTACGCTTTCTGGAAGGCGTTGAGGACCTCGACAGCGGCCGAGGGCCATCTGTATCAGGCCGGGCAGAACCAGATCGAATACTTCATTGCGCCCTCGGCAGGCAGCCCACGCGCTTTGTCCAACGTGTTCACGCGCGAATTCCTCGACCTTTACACCGATCCAGTGCGGCAATTCGCCGACCTCGAACTGCGCAAACTGACGCCGGAACGGCGGACTCTCGCCGGCGTGCCCCAACCCTACGCCCCGCCGGGCCAGTACGACGAGCTGAATTCGTTCGTTCGGTACGAAGGGGCCTGGTCGCGGGATCTGAGCTTTCGGAAGGCCCACCGGGGGACGCTGGCCTACACCAATGATGCCCGCTCGCGCGTCCACATTCGATTTCAAGGACGGGCGGTCACGCTGATCCATACGGCAGCGGCCAACCGCTGCAACCTGCTTGCGTCGCTGGACGGGAGCGATAGTGTGACGTTCAGCCAGTTTTCGGAATTGCCGAAGTGGCAGGCCCGGTCGGCGCGATTCGAAGCCCCACCGGGTTACCATTCCCTTGTGCTGCGGTTTCCGCAGCCGAGGGAAGGGACGAGTTCGGTCCTTGGCTGCTTCGCCGATCTGGACGGCTTCATCGTCGAGTAACCGGCGCAGCACTTTCGTCCAGGCGCGACGGGCTACCATAGTCGATATGAGCCCAGACTCCAGCTCCGCCAGCGGGGCACTTCAAAAGATAGCCGATCTCGAGCGCATGTACCTATTTCAGAACTATGCGCGTTATCCGCTCGCGCTGAAGCGGGGCAAGGGCACGTGGTTGTACGACATTTCGGGCAAGCGGTACCTTGACCTGATCTCCGGCATTGGCGTCAACGCCCTCGGCCACGCTCACCCGCGCATCACACGCGTGATCCGGGAACAGGCGGCCCTGCTGATTCACAGCTCGAATCTGTATTACCACGAGTTCCAGGGGCCGCTCGCCCAGAAACTCGCCGAAACCAGCGGCCTGGACAGGGCTTTCTTCTGCAACTCGGGTACGGAAGCGATGGAAGCCGCAATCAAGATCCTGCACGCTCACGGCCGCAGACAGGATCCGGCCAAGTACGAAATCATCGCCCTGGACAACTCCTTCCATGGGCGAACGATTGGGGCGCTGGCGCTGACGGGCCAGCCCAAATACAGGGCCGATTTCGAGCCGCTCATGCCGGGCGTGAAGCACATCCCGATGGGTGATGCCGCCGCCCTGGAGACCGCCTTCAGCCAGCGCACCGCCGGCATGGTGATCGAGACGATTCAAGGTGAAGGCGGAATCTGCCCGGCGCCGGCCGAGTACCTCAGGCAAGCTCGCGATCTGGCCGACCGTTACAACGCACTACTGGTATTCGACGAAATCCAATGCGGCATTGGGCGCCCATGCGTCCATTTCGCCTACCAACTCCATCAACCCGCCATCCTGCCCGACGTGGTGGCCATGGCCAAACCAATCGCCTGCGGCTTGCCGCTTGGCGCGGTCATCGCCAACGAAAAGGCCGCTTCGGCGATTGGTCCGGGCATGCACGGGACCACGTTCGGCGGCGGAGCGCTCTCCTGCCGGGTGGCGCTCGAGTTCTACCAGATCCTGGACGAGATCATGCCCCAGATGCGGCTGGTGAGCGCGCAGTTGTTCGACGGCTTGAACGAACTTAAGCGGAAGCACACCACTATCAAGGATGTGCGCGGCGCAGGGCTGATGATCGGCGTCGAAACCGAGTACCCGTGCAAGCACTTCGTCCAGATGGGCATGGAACAGGGGTTGCTGTTCAACGTGACCCACGACAACGTGGTACGGCTGTTGCCTCCCTACATCCTGTCCGAGAAGGAAGCCGGCAAGGCGTTGAAAGGATTGGCCCGGATCTTCCGCAAGGCTCGTCCGGCCGCGTGAGAGGCCTGGACGGAGGCCAAGCAGGCAGCGCGCTAGCCACGGCCGAGCTGATCGAGCACCCAGTGGCAGTTCAAGATCTTCTCGGCGGCATCCAGCGGACGGTAGTAGTAATGATTGGAGCCTTCGTAGGCCAGCAGCGAATGCTTCCGCACAAGATTGTATTGCGCCTTAGCCAGCCGCAGCTCATCCCGGGCCAGGCCGGCCATCTCGCGGCGCAGACCGGCGCGCTCGCCGGGCGAGGCTGTGTCCAGGCGTTTGCGGAGGATGTAGAACTGGACCTGGTTGGCGACGCTTTGGAAATGGTTCCGGCAAGTCCCGGCGATGGCGAGATCGAGGGCGGCGTAGCGGCCGGTAGCCTTCTTCATCGCCGCACGGAATCGATCGAGGCCGGGCGTCCATTGAGCGGCGAGTTTCGAAAACTGGCTTTGGACGGCCTCCGGCGGATAGGCGCCGCACCACTGTTCGAACGCGTCATGCGGGAACAGGATCATGCCGGCACGCTGGCCAGTGGGCTGCACGCGCAGCAGATTTGCCGGCCCGTGTTGCACCGGGATGACGTAGAGGCTCACACCGTACGGGAACTCCTGAAAAGCGGCGCTGAACTGGTGCCACGCGGCGACGGCATCGGCAGCGGCGGCGGCGCCATAGCGGCGTTCAGCGACCCGGCGCAGGATCTCCGCCTGGCCGGGTTTGGCGTCGAAATAGTAGGCGGACGCAGCCTCCAGATTGGGTGAGGGGTAACCGCCGCAGGTCCACGAAGCCAGGACGCCGGAGACGCCGGCCTCCGACAGCGCCCGGCAATGTTCAAGCACCAGCGGCGGAACCGGGATGTAAGGAACGGCCGAGATCTCCCAGGTATTGCTGGCCTGGATCTTGGCCATTGCGGCCAGGCCATTGGCGCGTGCATTCGACCATGATTTCAGCGCACGGGGACCGGGTCCGGGAACCGACATCGAGTATTCGCCAACCCTGGTCGACACGCCGCCGCGATGGACCGGCCGGTCCCACTCGCTGATGCTCAAGACCGCCACTTCTTTAGGTAGCAGTGGGATGAGCTTGTCGAGCATCTCACGCGACCAACCCCAGTCGTAGGCTATGATTCGCGCGGAACTTCCTGATTCGCGGATGCCTTCCTGCATCGCCAGGTGAAGATCGGCGATCACGTCCCAGGATTCTCGCTCAGAGCAGCGCGGGCAGTCCTTGACGCGGCCGGTCTTGTCACGCCACGCATTGGTGTGGGAGTAGCAGTTGGTGTGATTCTCCGACATGGTGATGGTGAAGAATCCACCAAGACCAGGCGCGTGGCGCGTGACATGCGCCAAACTTGCGCGAATCCAGTCACGGACGGCGGGCGCGCTCGTACACATGGCGTGGACGCCGCCGTGGAAGCTGCCGCGGAGCTCCGGCCGTCCGGCGAAAAACGACGGCGGCATCGCTCGCGGCTCATTTAGATAGAGATAGATCTGGATTCCGAAGCGGGCGGCGCGGCGGATGAGCAGGTTCAACTGTTCCAGCCGCTTTTCCCATCCTTTACCAAATTCCGGGAAAGCAGGCGCCGGAGCCAAGTTGTTGAGGACGCCCTGCATCCAGACGCCGTTAATGCCGTCGGCGGCGAGTTGGGCCAGGTACTCGTCCGGAAAGGGATCGGTTTCGGGCTCGAGTAGCGGATCGCCGTAGAGCGCGAAGAAGGAGTACACGATGCGCGGGTTCCAGATGGCCTTTCGGGTCTCAGGACGTGGTGGCGCCGGAACCGGGCGGCGGTATTCGGCGAGGAAGTCGAAGGCGCCTTCGCCCGGTTCATCGAGCGCATCACCCAATTCGGTCCTGATGAGCTTGCGAATGCGCGCGGCGTTTTGCTTGTCGGCGGTCGATGGCGCGGCGTAGAACAGCGGGTCGCACAAGGGCTTGGCGTTGCCCAGTTTGACGTCCAGGAAGTCATCTTCCTTGAGGGTGAAATCGAATCGCTCCCGTTTCCAGCCAAGCAGTTCGATGATCTGTTCCTCCGGCAGGAGGTGCCAGTTCTGCCGGATGACAGTGATGTACATTCGCCCCAACTGGTCACTTGAGAGGCGGCGTTTGGCGGGAAGGCCCATCGACGCACCCAGCGTGAGGATGATCCGCTCGCTGGTCTTGAGAATCTGCGCCATTCGGTCCGCATTCGCGAGTTCCCAGTTACGCCAAACGAACTGATAGAGGCGGGACGGGAAGTGCGGTTCAGCCACCGCGGCCGGAGCGCCGGTGGCAGGCAGGATGGCAAGGAAGGGAGCGGCCTTGAGGAGTTCACGTCTGCGCATGAGCACCGGAAGTTTACCATGCCGTTTCCGCAGCCGTACGTTCAGATTCAAGCGAGTTTGCGCCCGCTCTACGCGGGGACCATGGGAAGAAGTCGAAACCAAGATCAGGTCCGGATCGGGGATGTGATACAACCTGATGCAAGGATCCCAGCCATGACCAGGAGAGAGTTCGCCGCCACGACCGCCGCCGGAGCGCCGATAAGCACAGCAGCCAATTTGGCGCAGCCGGGCACCGCGCCCCCGGAGCGCCACCTATTGAGCGGAAGTTGGGATGCCGGCAAGGTCGCCGGGGCGCTGCTGCCGCTGACCCAGTGGCGGCACTTCCCGAGGTGGCGCGATCGGGCGAGATGGAATGCGCTTTCGGCGGAGACCCGGCGGGCGTTGGTAGCGAGGGGCGAGGCCCACTCGGGGAAGGAATGGCCGGCGCTGCCGGCATCTGTCTTCCTCGATTTCCGGCGGAACGGGAACCGCTCCCGCTATGAGAGCTTGTGGTACGCACGCAGGGGACGGCTGCAGGACCTAGTCGCCGCTGAACTGGCTGAGGGCAAGGCCCGGTTTATCGACGAGATTGTCAACGGCGTGTGGGTGGTTTGTGAGGAGACGTACTGGGGGTTGCCGGCGCATGTCGGCGTGCAGAAGGCGGGCATGGGCCTGCCGGACGTGACGGAGCCGACAGTAGACCTGTTCGCCGCCGATACGTCGGCGACTCTCAGCTGGATCCACTACCTGATGCCGGAGAAGCTGGAGGAAGCCTCACCGCTGGTGACCAAACGGATTGTCCATGAGGTCCAGGCGAAGGTGCTGGGGCCGTGCCGGGAGCGGGACGATTTCTGGTGGATGGGCTTCGGGCAGGACCGGGCCATGAACAACTGGACGCCGTGGATCTGCTCGAACTGGCTGACCTCCGCCTTGCTGATCGAGGAAGACGGGCAGCGGCGTGCGGCTACGGTCCAGAAAATCATGCGATCAATCGACAGATTCCTGGACGGCTACCACGACGACGGAGGATGCGACGAGGGTCCGAGCTATTGGGGCCATGCGGGCGGTTCGCTGTTCGAATGCTTGGAACTGCTGGATTCGGCGACAGCGGGCAAGATGAATTTCTTTGGTCTGCCGCTGGTGGGCGAGATCGGGAGGTACATCTACCGGGCGCATGTGACGGGCGACTGGTATGTGAACTTCGCCGACGCCTCGCCGAGGATTCAGGTGTACGCGGAACTGCTCTACCGCTATGGGAAACGAATCAAGGATGAGAAGTTGGTTTCGCAGGGCGGATACGCGGCGTCGTTGAGGCGGCCAGGATCCCTGGCCGGAGGCAGCATGGCGCGAACGATTGATGCGCTGATGCTCGAAGGCGAGGTGAATCAGGCGCCAAAGTCGCCGCCGCTGGTGGGGGATGTGTGGCTGAGCGGGACGCAAGTGTTCGTGGCGAGGCAGCGTGAAGGGTCTACCGAGGGGCTCTATCTTGCGGCGCAGGGCGGGCATAACGCCGAGAGCCACAACCACAACGATGTGGGCAACTTCGTTGTGTTCGCATCGGGCAAGCCAGTACTGATTGATGTGGGAGTGGAGACGTACACGGCGAAAACATTCAGTCCGCAACGGTATGAGATCTGGACAATGCGGTCGGCATATCACAACCTGCCGACAATCAACGGGGTGGAGCAAGGTGCGGGCCGGCAGTATGCGGCGGCAGGGTGCCGGGCGGCAGCCGGGCGGAAAGCCGAGTTCAGCCTCGACCTTGCGAAGGCATATCCGGCCAGTTCGGGAGTGAGACAGTGGAGGCGGACGATCGGCCTGGACCGAGAAGAGAAGAAGGTGAGGCTGCTGGACGAGGCACAGTTTGAACGCGGCGGAAACAAGGTGGAGTTCACGTTGATGACGCCGTGCGTGGTGACGGAGCGCGAGCCCGGGGTGCTGGCTCTGGATGGTGCGGGTGGACTGGGCGGCAAAGCAATGGTGAGCTACGACAGGTCACTGGCGGTGAAGGTGGAGGAGATTAGGGTGAGCGACGCGCGGCTGATGCCGATCTGGGGCGGCGTGTTGAGACGGGTGGTGCTGTCGGGAACCGGCATCGGGTTGAGCGGGCGGTGGGCGATAGAGCTGACAGAAGGGTAAGAAACCGGCTCCGGCTGGCGTGTGCGCTGGCGGGGGGAGTCCGGGCAGGGTTGCAACTGACATTCGGATTTGATTATCTGAAATGTACTGAAAGGAGTGCTTCAGATGCTGGTCGCCGAGCATGTCGAACTGAGGAGAGAGGATCGGGAGTTCATCGATTCGCTGGTGGCCAGGCACAAAGGCCAGCCGGGGGTGCTGCTGACGATCCTGGAATCGATCCAGGAAAACCATCCCCAGAAGTATCTGCCGGAGGACGTACTGGAGTACCTGGCCGACCGGATGGGCATTCCCACGGCGCAGGTTTACTCGGTAGTCACGTTCTTCTCGCTATTTAACCTCAAGCCGCAGGGCGAGCACACGGTTTGCATCTGCCGGGGGACGGCGTGTCACACGAGGGGGTCGTTGCGGCTGCTGGAGGGAGTGAGGCTGAAGCTGGGGTTGAAGCAGGAAGAGGAAGAGGGATCGGCGGACAAGATGACGGCGACCACGGCGGACGGCAAGTTCACCGTGCGGACCGTGGCCTGTTTCGGACAATGCGCGCTGGCGCCGGTGGCCGAGGTGGACCACCGGATCCTGGGGCATGTGAACGAGCGGGCGCTGGAGAGGGAAGTGGACCACCTGAAGAAGGGCCGGCGGTAGGTCGAGGTGAAAGATGACGCGGATCACGGATCTGAGTTCGTTTAATGCGGCGCACGATGCCGGGCTGAAGAAATTGCTGCCCTCCGGGGGCCGGATCGCGGTGGGGATGGGCACATGCGGCGTGGGCAACGGGGCCGAGGGGCTGTACCATGCCCTGTCGGACGGTATCCAGAGCCGCGGGCTGGGATTTCATGTGGCTCAGGTGGGCTGCTATGGCCCATGTTCGGAAGAGCCGCTGGTCAACGTGTGGCTTCCCGGCCAGCCTCTGGTGATTCTGCACAAGGTGCAGGAGCAGGACGTCGAGGCGCTGCTGGACGATTTGTCGGCAGGCCGAATCCCGATGGAACTGGCGCTCTGCAAGGTGGAGGAGTGGGACCATATCACGAGCTCCATCAAGTACGGCTATGGATTGCCGGACCTGCCGAACTGGAACGAGATCCCGTTCTTCCAGGGCCAAACGAAGATCGTTTTGCGCAACTGCGGGCTGATCTCGCCGGCCGACATCGAGGAGTACTTCGCGGTGGGCGGCTACCAGGCGTTGTACAAAGTCCTGATCGACGCCAACCCGGAGATGGTCATCGAGCAGATCAAGGCGGCGAAACTGCGGGGCCGCGGCGGGGCCGGGTATCAGACGGGCTTGAAGTGGGACATGCTGCGCAAGGCGCAATCCGATCAGAAATACCTGATCTGCAACGCCGATGAAGGCGATCCGGGCGCTTACATGAACCGGAACGAGATCGAAGGCGACCCGCACGGGTTGATCGAAGGCATGATCATCGGCGGCTATGTCACCGGCGCAACCGAGGGCATCCTCTATGTCCGGGCCGAGTATCCGCTGGCCGTGCACCGGTTGAACCATGCCATCGACGAAGCCGAGGAGCGCGGACTGCTGGGCGACAACATCCTGGGCCGGGGGTTCAAGTTCCGGCTGCGCCTGGTGGAGGGCGCGGGGGCGTTCGTCTGTGGCGAGGAAACGGCGCTGATCCGTTCGTTGGAGGGCCGATCAGGGAGGCCGACGCCGAGGCCGCCGTATCCGGCGGAACGCGGTTTGTACGGCCAGCCGACCAATATCAACAATGTTGAGACCTGGTACAACATTGCGCCAATTGTGGTGAAGGGTCCGGCATGGTTCACCGAGACAGGATCGCCAAAGAGCCCGGGGACGAAGGTGTTTTCGCTTGTGGGCAAGGTGCAGCGGACGGGGCTGGTGGAGATGCCGCTGGGTACTCCGCTGAAAAAGTTCGTGTACGACATCGGCGGCGGAGCGCCGGCGATGAAGTCGGTGAAGTCGGTGCAGACCGGCGGGCCGTCGGGCGGCTGCATCCCGAAAGAGATGTTCGACACGGCGGTGGATTACGAATCTCTGGCGCAGTTGGGCTCGATCATGGGGTCGGGCGGCATGGTGGTGATGGATGAAGACAACTGCATGGTGGACGTAGCGCGGTACTTCATCGAATTCACGCATTCAGAGTCGTGCGGCAAGTGCGTGCCTTGCCGTGTCGGTCTGGACCAGATGATGTCGATCCTGAACAGGTTCACGACCGGCAAGGCGACTGAAGCCGACCTGGGCACGCTGGACGAGTTGTCGCGGATGATCCGGGACATGTCGCTCTGCGGCCTGGGGCAGACGGCGCCAAACCCGGTGCTCACCACTTTGAGGCATTTCCGCCAGGAGTTCGAGGATCATCTGAGGGCGCATCGCTGCCGGGCTGGCGTCTGCGACGAACTGGCCTTGAGCCCTTGCGAAAACTCCTGCCCGCTCCACATGAACATTCCGCGGTTCCTTGAACTGCTAAAGGCTGACCGTCTGGAAGACGCCTTCGTGTCAGTGGTAATGGACAATCCGCTGCCGGCCTCGACAGGCCGCGTCTGCCAGCATCCCTGTGACAACCGCTGCCGGCGGTCCGGATTGGACGAGGCGGTGAACATGCGTGACGTGCACCGGTTCATCGCTGACTCAATCTACGCCAGCGGGCAATATGACGCGCTGATCGAGCGGGTGGTGTCTCACAAGTTCCCGCCGACGGGACATAGAGTTGCCGTGGTGGGCGCAGGTCCCACGGGCCTCACCTGCGCCTTCTATCTCGCGATGCTTGGCCACTCTGTGACGGTGTTTGAGAACAACTCCGACGCCGGGGGCATGCTGCGGTACGCGCTTCCCGAGTACAGGCTGCCGAAGAGTGTTTTGGACGACGAGTTGAAGCTGATCCGGCGGATGGGCGTGGAGTTCATCTTCAACAGCGTGGTGGGCGACGCGATTTCGTTGCACGACCTGGCATCGGATTACGACGGCGTGTTCCTCTCGATCGGCACGTGGAAAGAGACGTGGGTGTATCTGCCGGGTACGGAATTGACAGGAGTAATCCACGCGCTGCCTTTCCTGGAGGCACTGTCGAAGAATGAGCATGTGCCGCTGGGGAAAAAGGTGGTGGTGATCGGCGGCGGAAACGCGGCGATTGATTCGGCTCGGACGGCGCTCCGCATGGGGGCCGACGTGACGGTGATCTACCGGCGCGAACGCAAGGACATGCCGGCAATTCCAGAGGAGACCGAGGCGGCCGAAGACGAGGGCGTGAAATACGCATTCCACGCCACGCCGCACAGGATCGTGGCAAACGAGAGCGGCGGCGTTCAGGCCATCGAATGCGCCAAAACGAAACTCGGCGAATTTGACAGTTCCGGGCGCAGGCGCCCGGTGCCGACCGGGGAGATCCAGCGGTATGAATGCGACACGGTGATCCTGGCGGTTGGTGAAACAGTGGATCTGGACTTCCTGAAGGCTTCGGGACTGCAGCTGAAGGAAAAGGAGAAGATGCTCGAGGTGAGCCCATTCACGCTGGAGACGTCGCGCCCGAACTTCTATGCCGGCGGTGATCTGATCTCGGGAGCGTCGAACGTTTCCAACGCAATGGGATACGGCAAGAAGGCTGCGCGAAACATGGATCAGCGGCTGATGGGCGAGATGCGCTGGCCGAAGCTGTGGCCAGAGTTCGACTATTCGATGTCGCCGCCGGCGCATGTGTCCGAAAGCCCGCGCCATCACGTTCACGAGTTGCCCGCGAGCGAGCGGGCGAGCGGGTTCATGGAAGCCGTCACTGGACTGACGCCGGTGGAGGCGATGGAGGAGTCGTGCCGGTGCCTGCGGTGCGACGTCCGGGAGAACGGCCACTAGGAGCGCCGGAGCCAGGGAGCGAATCATGGAAGCGAAAATGACAATCCGCATCGACGGCGAACTGGTGAAGGCCGAGAAGGGATCGACCATCTTCGAAGCCGCGCGAGCCAACGGGAAACGGATTCCGGGGCTGTGCAACATGACGGGGCTGAAGCCGGTCGGGGCGTGCAGGCTATGCATGGTGGAGGTGGCCGGCGTCAACCGCCTGCTGCCCTCGTGCACGACACCGGCACAGGAGGGCATGTCGGTCACAATCCGGTCCGCGCGTTTGGACTCTTACCGGAAAGAGGCTCTGGAACTCCTGTTGAGCGAACGCAATCACGTCTGCGCCGTGTGCGTGTCCAATGGCCATTGCGAGTTGCAGTCGCTCAGCCAGGAGTTGGGCGTGACGAATGTCCGCTATGGATACCGGTATCCGAAGCTGCCGGTGGACCTGTCGCACCCGCGCTACGTGCTGGACCACAACCGCTGTATCCTGTGCTCGCGCTGCATCCGCGTATGCGCCGAAGTGGAGGGCGCGCACGTCTGGGATATCGCGGGCCGGGGTATCGCATCAATGCTGACCTGCGAGATGAACCGCAGTTGGGGAGCGTCGCGAAGCTGCACTTCGTGCGGCAAATGCGTGCAAGTTTGCCCAACTGGCGCACTGGCCGAAAAAGGCTTCGCGGTTGAAGAAATGGTGAAGAAGTTCGAGGCGGTGGAACGTCTGGCGGTGGGCAGGGGAGGTGTGAAGTGACCGGGAAAGCGAAGGTGAAACTGGCGACAGCCTGGCTGGACGGCTGTTCGGGCTGCCACATGTCGCTGCTGGATGTCGACGAGTTGCTGGTGGCGCTGGTGGAGAAGGTCGATCTCGTCTATGGTCCGCTGGTGGATGCGCCGGAGTATCCCGAGTCCGTCGATGTCGCGCTGGTCGAAGGGGCTGTTTCGTCGGTGGGCGACCAGAAACTAGCCCAGACGATCCGGGCGCGGACAAAGGTGCTGATTGCGCTTGGCGATTGTGCGGTGACATCGAACGTGCCGTCGATGCGAAACACGATTCCAGTGAAGAAGTTGCTTGAACGCGTCTATGTTGAAGGCGCCGATGCCGCTCCGGGCGTGCCCAAAGACGGTGTGCCCGCCCTGCTGCGGCATGCCCTGCCCTTGGCCGAAGTGGTGAAAGTGGATATCCACATTCCCGGGTGTCCGCCGAAGCCCGGTGCGATCGCACACGTGTTGACGAGTCTGCTGGACGGCAAGAAGCCCGAGTTGAAGGGGCTTGTGAAGTTTGGCTGAGGAGGGTCGGATGGGCAAGAAAATCGTCATTCCCCACATCACGCGGATCGAAGGCCACGGCAAGGTGAGCATTTACCTGAACGACGCCGGCGAGGTCGAATCGACGCAGTTTCACGTGACGCAAGTGCGTGGATTCGAGAAGTTCGTCGAGGGCCGGCCGTACTACGAGATGCCGTCGATCACGGCGCGCATTTGCGGGATCTGCCCGATCAGCCATCTGCTGGCGTCGGTCAAGGCATGCGACGCGATCATGGCGGTGAAGATCCCCAAGGCGGCGCATCTGCTGCGGGAGTTGCTGCATTGCGCGCAGATCGTCCAGTCCCATGCCCTCAGCTTCTTCCACCTGTCGGCGCCGGACTTGCTGCTGGGCATGGACTCGGATCCGGCCAAGCGGAATATCGTAGGCATCATTGAACAACATCCAGAAATAGCGCGGGACGGGATTGCACTTCGCAAGTTCGGGCAGTCGGCCATCGAGCGCATGGCCGGCGAACGAGTCCACCCATCATGGACTGTTCCAGGCGGGGTCAACGCGCCCCTGTCCGCGGACGCGCGCGACGCCATCCTCAGTGAGATCAACATCGCCAAGTCGATCATCCGGCGGGCGTTGAAGTTGTTCGTCCCGGTCATCGACAAGTTCGAGGCCGAAATCGAAAGCTTCGGCAACCAGCCCACCATGTACGCCGGCCTTGTGTCGGCAAAAGGCGATCTGCGGCTGTACGACGGTATCCTCCGGTTCCGGGACCCGGCGGCTGGCGGAACCGTGGTTGACGTGGAAGATCCACTCGATTACGCAAACTACATCGGCGAGGGCGTGCTGCCTCATTCCTATCTGAAGGCCCCGTACTTCAAGCCGCGAGGTTTCCCGGCCGGGATCTACCGCGTGGGACCCTTGGCACGACTGAATGTCGCCGAACGTTGCGGAACCCACGAAGCCGACACCGAACTCGAACATTACCGCCAGCGGTTGGGCCGCGATCCGCAAAGCTCATTCTTTTTCCACTACGCACGGCTGATCGAGGCGATGTATGGAGTGGAGCGGATGGAGGAGTTGCTCAACGATCCGCACATCCTCGATAAGCACGTCCGTGCACGGGCCGAGGTGAACTCGCTGGAAGGCGTGGGTATCGCCGAAGCGCCTCGCGGCATCCTGATTCATCACTACAAGGTGGATCAGTCGGGCGCGATGAAGTGGGCAAATCTGATCATCGCAACAGGCCACAATAACCTGGCGATGAACAATGCCGTCGATCAGGTGGCCAAGCGTTTCGTCAAAGGCGCGAAGATCGAGGAAGGCATGCTGAACAGGGTGCAGGCGGTCGTCCGCGCATTCGATCCCTGCCTGTCGTGCTCGACTCATGCGCTTGGACAGGCGCCGCTGGTGATCGAACTCCACGCCCCCGGCGGCGAGTTGTTGGACTGCGTTTCGACCGGCACGGATTGAGTATCCTCGCCACTCCTGTAAAATCAGTCAATGACCTCACAGCAGCTCGAAAACCGTCTTTCGGCCCCGTCGCCGGGCGATGTCGAATTTGCGCGCCGCCTCGATGGCGACGTCCTGGTGCTTGGCGCGGCCGGAAAGATGGGACCATCGCTGGCCCACCGGGTTCGACGCGCCATGGACGAGGCCGGCACAAGGTATCAACTGATTACCGTGTCGCGCAGTCCGCTTGCGGTGCCCGGCACTCGGCATATCCAGTCGGACCTGCTCGCCGACGGCGCGCTGGACGCCCTGCCCGACGCGCCCAATGTGCTGTTCCTGGCGGCGCGCAAGTTCGGATCAACCGGCGCGCCCGAACAGACCTGGTCGACCAACGTCCTGTTGCCGGCGCTCGTCGCGCGGCGGTATCGCAATTCGCGCATCGTCAGTTTCTCGACCGGCAACGTCTACCCGCTGACGCCTGTCGCCAGCGGCGGGCCCACCGAGGAGACGCTCGTCGATCCAGTGGGCGAATATGCCTGGTCGGCGCTGGGCCGCGAGCGAATGTTTACCTATGGATCAGCGCAGTTCGGGACTAAGGTGACCTTGCTTCGGCTGAACTATGCGAATGAGTTGCGGTACGGAGTGCTGGTCGACATCGCTGTCAAGGTGCGCGACGGAGTGCCTGTGGACGTGTCGATGGGACATGCCAACATTGTGTGGCAGGGCTATGCGAATTCAGTCTGCTTCCGGTCGCTCGGCCTCGCGTCGGCGCCGCCGGCGATTCTGAATCTCACCGGGCCTGAAATACTGAGTGTGCGGGAGCTGGCGATGGAATTCGGCAAGCGTCTTGGCCGCGAACCAGTCATCACGGGGGAAGAGCAGCCGACAGCGCTGCTGAACAACGCTGCCAAGTGCCACGGCCTGTTCGGAAAACCGGACGTGAGCGTTGAGGAACTGATGGGCTGGGTGGCTGAATGGGTCGGCTCGGGTGGCGAACTTCTCGGCAAGCCGACCAAGTTCCAGGTCCGGGACGGGAAATTCTAACCTCATGAGCGATCTTCGCGCACGGCTCCTGGCGGGGTGTGTCATCCCCGCCCATCCTCTGGCGTTGGGTTCGAACCGCAAGCTTGACGAAGCAGCTCAGCGGGGTCTGACACGCTACTACCTGGATTCTGGCGCGGGGGGCGTGGCCGTCGGCGTCCACACGACGCAGTTCGCCATTCGCGATCCTCACCACGGCTTGCTTGAACCCGTCCTGAAAATGGCGCTCGAAGAAGCGAAAGGCCACGACGCCATCATGGTCGCCGGTGTGTGCGGCAAGACGCCGCAGGCGCTCAGGGAGGCCGGACTGGCCGCGAGCCTCGGCTATGATGCCGGGCTGCTCAGCCTGGGCGCGATGCGCGACGCCAGCATCGACGAACTTGTCGTCCATATGCGGGAAGTTTCGCTAATCATCCCGGTGATCGGCTTCTACCTGCAACCCGCCGTGGGCGGCCGCATCCTCCCATACGATTTCTGGCGCAGAGCCGCTGACATCGAGAACCTGGTGGCCATCAAGATGGCGCCGTTCAACCGGTACCAGACTCTGGACGTGATCCGGGGCGTCGCCGAATCCGGGCGCGCCGGCGAGATCGCCCTTTACACCGGCAACGACGACAGCATTGTCACCGACCTGATCACGCCATTCACTGTTGGCGGAAAGACACTGCGCATCACGGGCGGGCTGCTCGGCCAGTGGGCCGTGGGAACCAAGGCGGCCGTGGAGTTGCTCAACCGTATCCACGCAGGCCAGACTCCGCTGTCTCTGCTGCTGGCGCTCGGCGTCCAGTTGACTGACCTGAACTCCGCGCTCTTTGACGTAGCCCACAACTTCCACGGCTGCATCGCGGGCATCCATGAGGTGCTGCGCCGCCGCGGGCTGATGCAGGGCATCTGGTGCCTCGACGAAAACGAATCGCTGTCGCCCGGCCAGATGGAGGAGATCGACCGCGTCTGCGCGGCCTATCCGCACCTGCTCGATTAGCGGTCAGCGAAGTCCCGAGATCACGCCCCCCTCATCCACGTCCATGAGAAAGGCTTGCGGGGACTTGCCGAGTCCCGGCATGCGCATCATGTTGCCCGCCGTGACGACGACGAAGCCCGCGCCGGCCGACAGGTGAGCGCCGCTGACTGTCATCGTCCAGCCTTCAGGCGCGCCATAGATCTTCGCCCGGTCTGTGATCGACGATTGTGTCTTGGCGACGCAGACCGGCAGGCGGCCGAAGCCAGCATCGGTGAAGCGCGTGAGCGCCTTGCGCGCCTCGGTTTCAAAGTACACGTCGGCGGCGCCATAGATTTCGTGGGCAATGACGCGCGTCTTCTGCTGAAGATCAAGCGAGGAATCGTAGATCGGCTTGGGATCAGATTCTCCCGAGGCCAGCGTGACCGCTTTCTCAGCGAGTTCCAGGCCGCCCTCGCCCCCTTTGGTGAATACGTCGCAGGGTGCGCTCTCGACGCCCATCTCCGCGCAATGGCGCCCGATCACGGCGATCAGTTCGTCGGCGTCGCCGGGGAAGCGGTTTACTGCGACGAGCACGGGCACGCCGAACTTACGCAGATTCGAGATGTGCCGGTCGAGGTTCGGGAATCCAGCGCGCAGAGTTTCGACGGTGAACGGCCCGCTCTCGCTGGCGGCGCCCTGCGCGCAAATCGCCTTTGCCGACGCGATCAGGACGGCCAGCGACGGCCGTAGCCCCGACGCGGGCATGACCAGGTCGAAGTACTTCTCCGCTCCGAGGTCGGCGCCGAATCCGGTTTCGTTGACGACGTAATCGGCCAGGCCGAGCGCCATGCGCTGGCTGATGACGCTTGCCGTGCCATGGGCGATGTTGGCGAAGGGACCGGCGTGGACGAATGCCGGAGCGCCTTCAGTGGTCTGGACCAGGTTCGGCATCAGCGCCTCATTGAGCAGCACCATCATGCCGCCCGTGGCCCGGACGTCGGAGGCGCGAACGGCCCGGTTGTCCAGGTCGAAGCCGGCGACAATCCCGTTCAGCCTGCGGCGCAGATCCTCGCGGTCCGACGCCAGGGCCAGAATCGCCATCACTTCGCTGGCCGCCGTAATCACGAACTCCGTTTCGCGCGGAACGCCGTGCGCCTTGCCGCCAAGCCCGACGATCACGTGGCGCAGCGCCCGGTCGTTCATGTCGAGCGCGCGCGGCCAGATGATATTATCCACATCGATGCGCAATGCGTTGCCGTGGTGAAGGTGCGCATCGATCATCGCGGCAAGCAGATTGTGAGCCGCGGTGACGGCATGAATGTCCCCATTGAAATGCAGGTTGATGATGTCGCTGGGCAGCACCTGCGACAGTCCGCCTCCCGTCGCCCCGCCCTTGATGCCGAACACCGGCCCGAGCGAGGGTTCGCGCAGCGTGACCACGGTGCGCTTACCAAGCCGCGCCAACGCCTGGGTCAGGCCGATCGAGACAACCGTCTTGCCCTCGCCGTGGCTCGTCGGAGTGATGGCCGTAACCAGGATCAGCCGGCCTTTGCGCTGCGGCCGGGCGAGGAGTTCAAGGCGGAGTTTGGCGGTGTAGCGGCCATAATATTCCATGTATTCATCGGGGATCTCAAGCTTGTCGGCGATCTCGCGGATCAATCGCATGCGGTATGGGCCTCCGGCGGCATCATAGCTCCGGGGCGTCTGGGATGGAAGGCTCACCTGCGTGCGGCCTGCCTGCCGTTCGCGCCTGAACGGCAATAAGATAAGTACGTGCCCGATCAGAGAAAAGACATCGTCGTCACCGGCTCGCTCAACATGGATTTCGTGGTTCAGGTGGACCGCTTGCCCTCGCCCGGCGAGACTACTCTCGGCGGCAACTTTCAAATGATTCCCGGCGGCAAGGGCGCCAACCAGGCCAACGCCGCAGGACGGCTGGCCGCCGCAGGCAAGGTCCACATGATCGGCTGCGTGGGTGAGGATCCGTTCGCGCTCCACTTGAAGGCGGGCCTGACAAATGCCGGCGTCGACGTAAATGCCGTCGTGACCGCGGAAGGGCAGCCGACGGGGGTCGCACTGATCTGGGTTGAGCGGTCGGGTCAGAACTCGATCGTAGTGGCCGCGGGCGCCAACGGCGCCTTCACTCCCTCAATGGCCGCCGCCTCGATCCATCTGTTCGCCGGCGCTGCTTGCGCGCTGTTCCAATTGGAAACGCCGATTGAAACCGTCGAGGCCTCGCTAGCCTCGGCCCGGGCGGCGGGCGCCATGACGATTCTCGACCCCGCTCCGGCACGTCCGCTGCCGCCATCATTGCTCGGGTTGGTCGACCTGATGACGCCGAATGAGACAGAGGCATCGATCCTGCTGGGCCGCCCGCCCGGCCGGGTGACGCCGGACGAGGCCAAGGCCCTGGCCCGCGACGTGCTGGCCCTTGGGCCAAAATCGGTCGTGCTGAAGCTGGGCGGCGCGGGCTGCTTCTACTCGAACGGTTCGGCGGAGATCTATTCGCCTGGATTTGAGGTCGAGGTCGTGGACACCACGGCCGCGGGCGACACGTTCAACGCCGCCCTGGCTGTCGCTCTGTCGGAGGGCCGCCCGATGGAGATGGCGCTGCGATTCGCCAATGCGGCGGCGGCGCTTTCGGTGACCAAACTCGGCGCGCAATCATCGGCGCCAGCGCGCACGGAAGTGGACCGGCTCCTCGGTGGGAATTGAGCGGATTGATCCAGGATGGTGGACGGCATGGGATTCGAACCCACGACCCCCGCGTTGCGAACGCGGTGCTCTCCCAGCTGAGCTAGCCGCCCACACTCGGACCATCTCCAATATAGCATGGGCCATCGAGCCGCTACATCGCTACAATTGTTCGTAATGGACGAGAAGCGAAACCTGGAAGTTACCCTCGACAAGATGCGCCGCGACTGGGACGAACGCGCCCGCGAGAACGCTCGCTTCTATGTGAACACCGAGCGGACGGATTGGACCGACGAGCAGTTCTACGCATCCGGCGAACAGACAGTCAGCGAAGAGATCCGCAGCGATATGACCAATATCTGCCAGGGGAAGCCGCCTGCCCAGATGCGGGTTCTCGAGATCGGATGCGGTGCCGGCCGGATCACGCGAGCCCTGGCCCGGCTGTTCGGCGAAGTGCACGCCGTCGACGTCTCCGGTGAGATGGTCGCACTCGCCCAGCAGGCCCTGGCCGCTTACCCCAACGCGCACGCCTATCAGAACAACGGCATGGACCTCTCGATCGTCCCCGGCGACAAGCCCTTCGACTTCGCGTTCTCTACCATCGTCTTCCAGCACATCCCCAGCCGTGAGGTGATTGAAACCTACGTGAAGGAGGTCTGCCGGCTCTTGCGTCCGGGCGCGCTGTTCAAATTTCAGGTCCAGGGTGACGCGACCATGCAGACCGACCCGGACGACACCTGGCTTGGCGTCCCATTTTCGCAGGAGGAAGCGGCCGCCATGGCCGGGCGGTGCGGTTTCGAGATGAGGTACAACCTGGGCGCTGGGGGCCAGTATTACTGGCTCTGGTACTTCAAAAAGTAGTGCCGTCCGGGCCGCGCCGCTATCGCGTGATAAACGGCCAATTCATCAGGAACTTGAGGTGGTAGACGCTCATCGCCATGTAGCCCGCCGCGGCGATGAGAGCCACAACCACTGCCGTCCAAAGCAGCACCTTGCCCCAGGGGAACCGCCGTCCTTCACGGTTCAACACCAGTAGATAACTGGCGAAGACCCCGATGAAGTAGAGCAGGATCATCGGCACGGCGAAGATGGTCAGGTTGTAGACGTCCGGTGTCGGCGTGATGATTGCGGCGCCAACCACGATCAGCAGGATGGCGTATCGGGAATGGCGCATCAGGAAACGGGGCGATGCGATGCGCAGCAACGTGAGGAAAAAGATCAGGACGGGCAGCTCGAACACCAGCCCGACGCCGAGCATGACGTTGATGAAGAGGTCGGTGTACTCGGTCATCGAGATGATCGGCCGCACGCCGATGTCGACGCCGATACCCAACAGGAACCGCAGTCCGAAGCGGAAGGCGACGAAGTAGGCGAAGCACCCGCCGAGGATGAACAGGCCAGCTGTGGTGAGGATGAACGGGGCTGCTAGCCGGCGTTCCTTCTTGTAGAGCCCCGGCGCGATGAAAGCCCACACTTGATACAGCACCCAGGGCGAAGCCAGGAATAGGGCTGCTAGCACGGGCAGCTTGATCCAGATGATGCTGAAGGCTTCAGTCGGCGTGATCTGCGCCAGTTCACCGGGCAGTCCCAACTGTTTCAACGCCGTTGCAGCCGGCATGCGGACGGCGTTCCAGATCTCGTTCGAATAGAAGATACAGACGGCGAAAGCGGCGGCGATGCCGCCCAATGCCCGGATAATGCGCAACCTGAGTTCTTCCAGGTGCTCCATGAACGACATCCGAAGCATGCCTTCATCTTCAGCATCGTCTTCCGGCTCGGGTGCGGAAGAAGGCGGAGAAAGCGCGGGCGGATCGGGCGGGGGCGGCGTCACGGCTGGAGGCCCGGCAGCGGGCTCCGCAACGTCGTCGGCAACCGCGCCTGACTCGTACTCGGCGGCGTACTGCTCTGGCGTCAGGCGGCCTTCGCCTTCAGGCTGTCCGCCGCCTGTGGACTCAGGGTCCTGCGGTTCGCCCGGGCGCGGTTCCTGTTCTTGGTTGGCGTCTGCCATCAATCCTCTTGCCGATCGGTCATCTGCGACTTCGCCAGATCCGGCGCCAGGTTAGCTGGCAGGAGCCGCTTCATGGGGGGCGGCAGCCTCAGCCGGCGTTTCCGCCGGGGCTTCTCCGGATGTGGAGACGGCGCCTTCAGCCGCTAAGACCGTGGGAGCCTCCACGCCAGCGTCGGGACTGGTTCCCGCTTCAGCGGCGACGGCCTCGCCGGCTGTGTCGGCCGAGGCCGAATCGGCCGTCTGGGTCTCACCGTATGCGCCGTAGTCGTAAGACGAATCGTAATTGTAGTCGTAACTCGAATCAGGGTAATCGTAGGTGGACTCGACCGCCGACTGGGTCTCTTTCTTAATCTCCTCAGTCTCGCGCTCGATGGCGGTCATCTCTCGCTGCCACGTATCCTTCAGTTCGCTCGACGCCCGCCGGAACTCCCCAATCGCCTTGGCCAGGTTCTTGCCAAGTTCCGGCAGTTTCTTGGGCCCGAACAGAAGGAGGGCGAGCACAAAAATGACAATTGTCTCCTGCCAGCCCAACGAACCCATGACTTCGCTCCTTGCCTACGATTCTAAGGGTATCACAGCATCCCCCTTGCTTCGGCCGCGAGGACTACCATGGAGAGGACATGGCACGCATCCTGATGGTCTGCTCCGAGGCCACGCCGTTTGCCAAAACCGGCGGATTGGCCGACGTTGTTGGCGCACTGCCGGCCGCCCTCACCGGGATTGGGGAAGAGGTCGCCGTGGTCATGCCTCGATTTGGGCGGATCCCGTGGGACTCCACTGAATCCGCTTACGACAACCTGCGCCTGTTCGCCGGACCCCACCCCTGGAATGTCGACATCCGGACGCGCGTGGAGAAGGGTGTTCGCTTCTATTTCGTCGAGCACCCGGTGTTGTTCGACCGCGAGGGTCTTTACTCGCAGCGGTCCTTCGACTACTGGGACAACCATCGCCGCTTCGCCGTCCTTGCGCTCGCCGCCCTGGGCGTCGCTCAAACGCTGTTCAAGCCGGACATCATCCACTGTCACGACTGGCAGACCGGCCTGGTCCCCGTCTACCGCCACGATCAGCAGTGGTCCAATCCGGCGTTCCACGACGTGCGCACCGTGTTCACCATCCATAATCTGGGCTACCATGGCCGATTCAGCGCCAACCTGTTGCCCGACCTCGGCCTGAATGCGGGATGGATGACACCGGACAAGCTGGAATATTACGGCGACATCTCCTATCTCAAGGCAGGCATCACCATGTCGGACTGGGTGACGACGGTCTCGCCGGCATACGCCCGTGAGATCCAGACTCCGGAAGGTGGCTTTGGCTTCGATGGCATCATGCGCTCAGTGTCTGGCCACCTGTCCGGGATTCTGAACGGCGTCGACTACTCGGAATGGTCGCCCGAGATCGATCCGCTGATTCCCGCGCAATTCTCGGCCGCCGACCTGGCCGGCAAACGGGCGTGCAAGAAGGCCCTGCTCGACGAGTTCCATCTGTCCAGCGACAACCTGGACCGCCCGCTGATCGGCATCGTCTCGCGCTTCGCCGGGCAGAAGGGCTTCGACTTGATCGCTGGACTGTCGCACTACTTCTCGCATCAGGATGTCCAGTTGGTGGTGCTCGGATCGGGCGAAACCCGGTACGAGAATCTGTTCAATGACTGGCACAGGTGGCTGCCGGAAAAAGTGGGCGTCTGGATCGGCTACAACAACGCCCTGGCCCATCGCATCGAGGCCGGCGCCGACATGTTCCTCATGCCATCGCTCTATGAGCCCTGCGGACTGAACCAGATCTACTCGCTGCGGTATGGAACCGTGCCCGTCGTGCGCGCCACCGGTGGGTTGGACGATACAATACAGAAGGAGACCGGCTTCAAGTTTCACGAATATAGCGTTCCGGCGCTCGAAGCCGTCCTCGACGAGGCCCTGGCGGCGTTCAGGAACCACCGCAACTGGGTTGCCCGGATGAAACGGGGTATGGCGAAGGACTTTTCCTGGGCCGCTTCGGCGCGGCAGTACAGCGAACTCTACGCGCAGCTGGCGGCAAGAGGCTGAATCTTTTTCTCAGAGCGTCACATCTTCAAAGTTGGAGAATCATAAGTAACATGGCTGGCAATAACACCCTGGCATTCACCACCGATAGCTTCGATCAGGACGTCCTGCAATCCGACGTCCCGGTCCTGGTCGACTTCTGGGCCGAATGGTGCGGCCCGTGCCGCATGATCGCGCCGACCGTCGACGCCTTCGCCGAAGAGTACGCCGGCAAGTTGAAGGTCGGCAAGGTCAACGTGGACGAGCATTCCTCGATCGCCGCCAGGTACAACGTCCGCGGCATCCCCACGCTGCTTCTCTTCAAGGGCGGCAAGGTGGTGGACCAGCGGGTCGGTGCGGTTGGCAAGAACGAACTCGCCAAGATGGTCGATTCGCTCTCCTAAAGAGTTTCTCCACTCCGCGTGGATTCGAACGGCCAGGGATCTTTCGGGGTCCCTGGCCTGATTTCTGTCGAGCCGCTTCAGTTTCTGACGTCCACAACAATCCGCCCCCTCACGCGAGCTTCCAGCAGTTCGCCTGCCGCCCGGATCGTCTCCGCCAAACCAATTTCCCTCGCCAGGACATGCATCCGCAGCGGCGCAACATGGCGGGCCAGCAGCGTCCAGGCGGCTTGGCGTTCGCTTGAGGGCGCATGGTTGGAATCGATGCCGTAGAGAGCCACTCCCCGCAGGATGAATGGCGCCACGGTCACGGGCAACTCCATGCCGCCGGCGTTGCCGCAGGCCGCCGCGGCCCCGCGAGGCTTCACAGCCGCGCAGGCGTTGGCCAGCACGAGTCCGCCGACACTGTCCACCACACCCGCCCAGCGCGCCCTGCCCAACGGTTTGTGCGGCGCATTCAGTTCCGGCCTTGGCACCACGGTTGACGCACCCAGTCCTCGCAAATAGGACTCTTCCTCCAACCGCCCCGTCGCCGCCGCCACCGCATAGCCCATCGATGCCAGCAGCATGACCGCAAAGCCGCCCAATCCGCCCGAGGCGCCTGTCACAAGGATTTCGCCCGAATCCGGCTTCACACCGTGGCGAACCAGGACCCCCACGGCGAGGGCAGCCGTGTAGCCGGCCGTGCCCGCGCACATCACGTCACGGGTCGAGAACGGTTCAGGAACCATCTGCAGCCAGTCGGCCGGGACTCGAACCCTTTCGGCCAAGCCGCCCCAATGCTCCTCGCCGAGTCCGTGCCCATTGGCGAGGACCCGGTCTCCCGGCTTGAACCGAGCGTCGCCGCTCTCTTCCACGACGCCGGCGAAATCGATACCCGCGACCATCGGCCAACTGCGGACAATGGGCGCGCGGGCCATGATCGCCAGGGCATCCTTGTAGTTCAATGTAGAATACTCGACCCTCACCGAAACGTTGCCGTCCGCACCCGCCGGATTCGCGACGTTATCGACCCGGGCCGTTTGGCCCTGCTCCAGGTAAATCGCCCGCATTGCTAGGCTCCTCCATCCGTGAGCATAGCCGACCCGGAAAGGGCGCGCCCGCGCTAAACTTCTTCAATACCCATGAGACTCCCCGCCGTTCTGCTATTCGCCACCGCCTGTCTGGGCCAGGCGCCGCCGCCTGAATCGCCCGTCGTCGCTGGCATCCGCCAGGCCCAAATCCGGCTGGCCGCCGACGTTTATGTCTATGCCAAGAATCTGGACACCGGCGCGATCATTGCATGGCGCCAGGACGAGGGAGTCCGAACAGCCTCGACCATCAAGCTCCCCATTCTGGCCGCGCTGTACGACAAGGTGGCCAAAGGCGAGGTCCGATGGGACGAAACCCTGTTACTGACCAAGGCCGGCAAGATATCGGGCTCGGGCGTCCTCAACGAGTTGTCGGATGGCGTGCGCCTCCCTATCCGCGACGTGTCGAACCTGATGATCGTCGTCAGCGACAACACGGCGACCAACCTGATCCTGGATAGGATTACCGCCGACGCCGTCAACGCCTACCTCGACACGATCGGATTGACGCGGACCCGCTCGCTGCGCAAAGTCCGCGGCGACGGCACGGACTTGAAGCAGGCCAGCGGCTGGAGCAAGGCGGGTCTGGTGAAAGAGAATGAGCGCTTCGGCCTCGGCGTGTCTACGTCCCGCGAAATGGTCCAACTCGTTGAGATGCTTGCCCTGGGCAAGATCGTCTCGCCCGATGCGAGCAAGGGGATTCTCGCCACGTTGGACCGCCAGCGATACAAGGACGGCATTGGCCGGCGGTTGGGTGATCTGCCAGTGGCCAGCAAGTCCGGTGGCCTGGACGCCCTGCGCTCCGATGTGGCCCTGGTTACCACGCCCAAGGGCCGGATCGCCATGGCCATCACTGTGGACGGGCTGAAGAAGATCGACTACAGCGCGGACAATGCCGGACAGATCCTGATTGCCGATCTGGCCCGGCAAATCGTGGACGAACTTGTCCGATGAGAGACGGAGTGCTAGGCTCCATTCTCATGAGACTCTATTCACTCGTCGCCGCAATTGCGCTGACGCTTTCTCTGGCCATTGCCGCGCCTCCTAAGAAGGGCGAGTCCGACAAGACTCCACCCTCCGCTACCAAATCCATCGAAAAGCTGGACTTGAACTCCGCCACGGTCGATCAATTGAAGGCCCTTCCGGGCATCGGCGAAGCCTATGCGGGAAAGATCGTCAAAGGACGGCCGTACAAGGGGAAGGACGAACTCGTGACCAAGCAGATCGTGCCCCAGGCCACCTACGACAAGTTCAAGGACCTGGTGATCGCCAGGCAGAAATAGACCGGCTCCGGCCCGTTCCCATCAGAACTCCACCTTCTGGAGCGCGCCGGGAAACTGCCGGTACGGTTGAAGCTCATCCGGACGGTCATAGGGCTTGGCTCATCAGATCGAGCGCGTCGAGGATGCGAGGCGTGTCCTCGAATCCATAGGAGAGGCGCAACTGGCGGAGTCCTGTCCCGGCAAGGTCGCCGTTGGGGTGGACGCAGTATTGGCCTGGGATGTAGAGCACTCGAGGCTGGTCGGGATCGGCGGGGCGCGCGAGGCGTTCAAAGAACGGTGAACCGGGTTCGGTGCGGGTCTCACGGAAGGTGAGGTAGTAGTAGAAGCCGGCCGAACCGCCGCGGCACTCTTGGAGGTGCGCGCCGAGAAGGCGCCGGATTCCGTCGCCCACGGCCAGGGCCTTTTCGCGGTAGCCGGCGTTGACGGCTTGAAGCTGGCCGGCAATGTGGTGGTCGAGCAGATAACTGGCCATCTCCTGGACGAAGAGCGGGGCGCTGAAGCCGGCATCGCTCGTCTTCTGGACCATGGCGTTGAGGAAGAGACCCGGGGGCCCGAGCAGGTAGCCGATGCGGAGTGAGGGCGCGAGGACTTTCGAGAGGGTCCCAATCTCATAGGCAATTTCGAGATCGTCTATGGGCAGGACGGAGCGGAACGGCGGGGCGGCGGGGTCGTGGAGAAGGAGTTCGTAGGCGAGGTCGAAGAAGATCGGGATGCGGCGGTTCTGGGCGCGGGACAGGCGTGAGGCGACAGCGAGGAGGGCGCGGCGGCGGTCATTCGACAGGATAGTGCACGAGGGATTATTGACGGTCACGAAGTAGAAGAACGAGATCGCGGCGGCGTCATCGCCGAGGGCATGGAGTTTGCGTTGGAGGGTGTCGAGACACGGGCCATCGGCGTCTTCGGGGACGGCGAGGATGCGGAAGCCCTTGCGCTCAAGGGTTTCGGAATAGATGTAGTAGTTCGGGTCAGAGGTGACAATGATGCCGCGGGGGAGAACATCGGCCAGGGCGTCGAGGATGCTGGTGGCGCCGCACGGGCCGATGATGAGTTCGTTGCGGGCGATGGTGGCGGCGTCGAGGCCACCGATCTGGTGGCGAATGAGGAAGTCGCGCAGCGAGCGGATGAGATTGGGCGAACCGGCGGCGCCGCCATAGTTAAAGGCCTGGCGGTATGTGACCGGGTCGGCCGCGACGGCCTGGAGCGCTTGGGTGAACAGATCCGCAGGGATCGTCGCTTCGTTGACATAGCCGATGCCGACATTGATGTCGAAGCCGTCGCGGAAGTCGTGGGCGAAGGCGGTCATCATGCGGTTCACCGGTGAGGGCTCGGTCGACGACTCACCGAAAGGGGATAACCGGATCTGCATAGATACCATTATTTCGAGGATGAGGCTCGAATGCGCGGACTGAGTGCGCAGGAGATGGGACGCCATGGCGGGAGCGGGCGACGCAGAGTCAGGATCGAGTGAACTTGAGGCGAAGACGAGGCGAGGACAACCGATCTTTGCGGTTGTGGCCACCGGGTTTGGGTACGGTGGCGGAGGCAGAGAGGGTTTTTGGGTGTTTCGAGAGCGATTTGAGGTGGGCGAAGAGGGGTTTGAGGCGGACGGCGGGTGGGATGTGGGCGGGAAGGGCGGCGGATTTGTCGGTCGCGAGCAGGGCGCGCTCCTGCTGTATCTGCCTCAATTGATTGAGGCTACGGAAGAGGAGCCGTTCGTGGGAGCCGCGGTAACGGGCCAGTTTTTCGCTGCGACCAAACGAACCGGGGGCGCCCAGGTCGATGTCGGTGAAGAGTTCCATTTCGCGGATTTTGTAGAGTTGCCAGGCGGCGAAAATGACCATGTCGAGGAGGGTGGATTCGATGGCGCCGGTCGGTTTGTACTCGTCGAGGTATTGCTGGCGGAGTGCTTCGTACTCGGCGCGGAGGGTGGGCGACACGGCGTTGTCGATCTTGGTGGCGCGGAGGCCGTGGGTGACGGCGTTAGCCGACGAGCGGGCTTTGCCCTCAGGGGTCTTGGGGCCGGTGGCGAGTGAATCTGGCACGTTGGGTCCTTTCGCGGCGGAAAGAAGCCGCCAGCATGGACCAGGATGGGGAGTCGCGGAGACTGCTTCAGGACAACTACGCCTAAGTTGTTGATTCGAGGTCGAAGATGTTTCTCTTATCAGTGTGACGGCGCGTGAGGGCTACGTGGGGGAAGAGGTATTCCATTCACGATTGTCGAGACGGTAGACCGGGGATCTGCGCCACAATCCGGGCAGAAGCCCGGTCGCGGCCCGGAAGGGCCGCCCCACTTCATCAGGATTGCCGGCCAGGGGGCCGGCCGCGGACGCGGGCGTCCACCCTACCAGGATCGATTGGAGACGGTTCCGGCGGTAGAACCGCCTGCGCGCAAGGCCACGCTTACTCTGACGGCAAAAGCGGAAGATGTGGTCGTGGGCATGGGCTGAGCACGGAGCGAGACGCGGTTGGCCACAAGATGTTGTGGTTTGGGCGGGTGAGGAAAAGGGGTGCCCGAGACAGCCGTCCAAGTGGGTGCCTACAGTTGAGTATGTTGAAGGCCGGGGGGGGCCTTGGCCCTTGGCGACCCCTTTGCAGCCACAATTTCTTCGGCTAACACATGTTGTAGTTCTGGCGGACTGAGGGGAGGGGCATTGTGTTCCGTCCACGAGTCGCCTAAGCGGCCAGTTCATCACGTACTTGATCTCGATGACTCCAAGGTACGGGACGGATTCGGTAACTCTTCAGACCTTCCGAGACATCACCAGGCACGGGGCTCTCCGTGTCATTCAAGAGTGCGTACGCCATGGAGTCTGCCGCGCGAACCTCTTTCGTGTCAGCCCAGGCGTGCATGAATGACTCGGCTTTGTACCGGTCTGGACGGTTCAGCGCCCGAATGATGCGCTCCGGCCTTTGCCGGGATTTGGGAATCACGAAATCGAAAACATGATCATAGCCGCTCTGCCCGGTGAACTTGACCTTCGGCGTGTACCGAATATCGCTGCTATCCATCCATTCGATGACGTCCTCCAGGAACAGGCTTCTCACCATCGGCTCTGCCAGAAAGAAAAGGTCATTGACCGCCAACATAGCTTGGATGAGGCTGTGCTTTCTTAGGGGGAAGTTGTCAGTTGAAGCGCTCACTTCCAGAGACGCGCCAATCAACCGCACACCGAATCCATTGAGCGTCATCTGGAGAAGATCATGACGCTTCGGTGTCGTGAGACTGCACCCAGATGCTTCTAAGTCACGTATCGTGTGGCCATCGTCGGTCAGAAGCAGGCCACCGTTGTCGGGGCGCACATAGATCTGCAAGCTATCATTGTGCCGATCTAGATAAGGGGTAGTGATCTCAACCCAGCCCTTCAACTCGCGGAGGCTGGTCTTGTCCCTCAACCAGGAGTTGTAGGTTTCCAGAAGCGCTTGGATCTCGCTCAGCATCAGAACAACCCCATCTGGACTTTGGGCTTCTCGATTATGTTGCAGTGCGACATGAAATCGTCAAAAGTCAGGAACAGATCTTCGGTGTTGCGGTACCGGCCGTGTGGTAAAGCCTTGGCCCACTTGTCGCCGAATCCTTCACGATAGTAGTGAAGGTGTGGGCATGGTATTTCTTCGCCATCAGGATTCCTGTGAGGTGGCCCTTCGAGGTCGAGCCTAAGCAGCACAACGATCTGCTTCGCCCGATTTTGATGCGTGACCTTTGCCAAGTTGACCTGCCCCCGGGTGACATCAAGAAGAAAAGCCTCTCGCCTGTCCCTGGACGTGAGGGGAACAATTAGCTTCTCCCCCGGCTGCGGGTACCCATACTCAACGGTGTCAACGCAGATCTTCTCCATTGCCATGAGAGCATCCGCTTCAGCTTGGGGGAGCCCACCGTCTGCCATGATCCTCCACTTTGAGCCCACTACTCTATCTGGTTCAGAATCTGCGATTCAACCATCGTGCCACAACTGCACGCTCAGGACCCCGTGATAACCTGAGAATTCCTTATGTTGTGGTCCCGCCTGTTTATTCCAACGTTGCGCGAGAACCCGGCTGAAGCCGAGGTGATCAGTCATCAGATGCTGCTCAGGGCCGGGTATATCCGGCCGCTGGGGTCGGGTATCTATAGCTACCTGCCTCTGGCGCAGAGGTCGCTGAACAAGATCCAGCAGATCATCCGCGAGGAGATGGACGCCATAGGGGGGCAGGAGTTCTACCTGCCGGCGCTGAACCCGGCCGAGGTGTGGCAGGAGTCGGGGCGCTGGGACGTGATGGGCGACAACATGTTCCGGCTCAAGGACCGATATAGCCGTCCGCTGTGCCTGGCAATGACGCACGAAGAGGTGATGACCACAATCGCGCGGGGCGAGGTCCGGTCGTATAAGCAACTGCCGCAGATCTGGTATCAGATCCAGACGAAGTTCAGGGATGAGCCGAGGCCGAAGTCGGGCTTGTTGCGCGTGCGGCAGTTCATCATGAAGGACGCATATTCGTTCGACCTGGCGCCGGAAGGGCTGGACGTCGCTTACGAGAAGCATCGTGTGGCGTATTGCCGGATCTTCGACCGTTGCGGGTTGGAGTATGTGACGGTGGAGGCGCATTCGGGGGCGATGGGCGGGTCGCAGTCGCAGGAGTTCATGGTGAAGACGACGGCGGGCGAGGATTACGTCGTCATCTCGAAAGACACCGGGTATGCGGCGAATCTGGAGAAGGCGACTTCGCGGCCGGTACCGCCGACAGTGGCCGATCCCGAGGGCGATCTGACGCCTGAGGAAGTGCACACGCCGGGGCAGAAGACGATTGACGAGGTGGCGGCGTTTCTGAAGATTTCGCCTACGTCGCAAATGAAGTCGCTGGTGGTGGTGACCGACGACGACCGGCCGTTCCTGTGCCTGTTGCGCGGCGACCACCAGTTGAGCGAAACGAAGTTCCAGACGGCGGCGCAGTGCGGCGAGTTCAGGCCGGCGCATCCGGAGGAGCTTCGGAACTGGTTCGGGGCCGACGGCGGTTCGCTGGGTCCGGTGGGCGTAAAGGGGTTGACGATTCTGATCGACGAGGCTCTGCGCGGCCGCAAGAACATGGTGACGGGCGCGAACATGGACGATTACCATCTGCGCAACGTGACGATTGGCGAGGATTTCGAAGCGACGTTCCATGACCTGCGGCAAGTGGCCGAAGGCGATACCGATATCGAGACGGGCGGGCCGCTGGAGATCGCCAAGACGGTGGAGATCGGGCATATCTTCAAGCTCGGGTACAAGTATTCGAAGGCAATGGGCTTGAACGTGCTGAACCAGGATGGGGTGGAGACGCCCGTCATTATGGGTTCGTACGGGATCGGCGTGGAGCGCGTGCTGTGCGCGGCGGTGGAGCTTTACAGCGATGCAAACGGGATTTCGATGCCGGTGACGATTGCGCCGTTTGAGGTAGTGATCACGCCGGTGAAGATCTCGGATGCGGGCACGAAGGCGGCGGCAGATGCGATGTACGCCGAGTTCAAGGCGAAGGGCATCGATGTGTTGTACGACGACCGCGACATGTCGCCGGGGGCGAAGTTCAAGGACGCCGATTTGATTGGCATTCCGTATCGCGTCACGTTGGGCAGGAAGCTGAGCGAGGGCATTGTTGAATTGGTTGAACGGCGCGGGAACGTGAAGATCGAAGTCCCGGTGAGCGAGGTTGTCGAATGGGTGGCCGAGCGCGTGGCGGCAGCGAAGGCGAAATGACTGACTGGGCAGAGGTGAGGAAGCAGTTCCCCTCGCTTGAGAACTGGACCTACCTGAATACGGCGACCTACGGCCAGCATCCACTGCGGGCCGAGCAGGCGATCATCGACCATCTGGCGCACCGGACCGAAGAGGCGTGTTACGACTTCCTGGATTGGTTCGTGGATCACGACCATCTGCGTGGGGAGATCGCGCAGTTTGTGAATTGCCAGGCGACGGACGTGGCGTACTTTCCGAATTCGTGCACGGCGCTGGGGCTGCTTCTGAACGGCGTGGATTTCGACGCCGGCGACGAGATCGTCACGCTGGAAGGCGAGTTTCCGAACCAGGTGTATGCACCTCTGGCGCATGGGGCGGTGTTGACGGAAGCGCCAGGCGAACGATTGTTGGATTCGCTGACCGTGCGGACGCAGCTGGTGGTGGTGTCGTCGGTGAATTACGTCACGGGGTACAGGGTGCCGCTGGAGCCGTTGGCGGCGGAGTGCCGGAGGCGGGGGATTCTGCTGTACATCGATGCGACGCAATCGGCCGGGGCGCTGAAGATCGATTTCGCAAAGCTGCAGCCGTCGATGCTGGCGGTGAATGCCTATAAGTGGATGTGCTGCCCGTCGGGGATCGGGTTTGCGGCTATTCATCCGGAGTTGAGGAGGCGGATGAGGCCGTTGACGGTGGGGTGGCGGTCGGATAAGGGATGGAGGAATGTGGCGAATCTGAGCCATGGGGCGCCGGAGTTTGCCGAATCGGCGGACCGGTATGAGGGGGGGATGCTGGCGTCGCCGCTGCTGTACGCGCTGAAGGAGTGCGTGCGGATGTTCCTGGAACTGGGTCCGGCGGAGGTGGAGGAGCGTGTGCTGGGGCTGGCTCGAAGGTTGAGGGGGCAGATGCGGGAATTGGGACTGGAACCGCTGCCGTATGAGGATTCGGCGATCGTGGCGGCGCCGATGGAGGATGCGCCGGGGGTGGCGGCGGAGTTGAGGAAACAGCGGGTACTGGTGTCGGCGAGACACGGGCTGCTGCGGGTGTCGCCGCACTTTTACAACAATGAGGCGGATCTGGACAAGCTGATCGAGGGATTGAGCGGCCCGGAGAAGCGCGCGTAAGGGGACGGAGACGGGCGCGTGGAAGACCCGTCCCTTATCACAATCGATCGCTAGGAGATGGTGACGAGGTCCGCGGCCAGTTTGGCTTTGCGGCCCTCGAACATGGCGATGTTAGCCAAGTGCGGTCCGGCGACGGCGGCTTGGGCGATCTCCACCGGGCAATTGGGCTGCTGGCGGGACTTGATGCAGTCCAGGAAGTTTTGGATGTGCGGCTCCATGGGAACGGGGGCCTTCATTTCGACGATTGGCTCGCGGTTTTGATGCCAGGGCTCTTTCCAGACGGTGACGCCAGCGTCGTCGAGACGCATGGTGGCTTCGTCGCCCATGAACAGAATCGACCAGCCGTTTTCGTAAGCATTGGCATAGTCAAGCGTCCAAGTGGTAAGCATGTCTCCGTGGTCGAAGACGGCGCTGAAGACATCGGGGTGCTCGGCGCCGGTCATTTTGGCGATGTAGCCCTGGGCTACGGCCGACTTTGGCACGCCTTTGCCGGTGAACCAGAGGACGACGTCCATAAGGTGGGTGCCCTGGTCGGTCATGTTGCCGCCGGCGTAATCCTTGAAGACGCGCCAGGAGCGCCAACGCATGGGTTCGACCGCGCGCTTGGGCGCGGAGCCAAGGAAGCGGTTCCAGTGCAATTCGCCGTCAAGCGGGGCGTTGTTGAGGGGCTTGGAGGTGTTCCAGTTCCACTGCGCCTTGGTCATGGTGATGCGGCCCAGTTTGCCGTCGTCGATGATCTTCTTGGCGTCGCGCAATGAAGGCGCACTGCGGCGCTGCATGCCGACTTGGACGATTTTGCCGCTCGCCTTCACCGTTTTCACGGCCCTGGCGCCATCCTGGAGCGTGCGGGCCAGGGGTTTCTCGGTGTAAACGTCCTTGCCGGCCTTGATCGAGTCGATCAAGTGGGGGACGTGCCAGTGGTCGGGTCCGGCACAGACGACAAAATCGATGCCGGGCATGGCGAGGAGAGCTTCGTGCTCGATGAACTTCTTCGCCCCGGGCGTATCCTTCAGGGCCGCCTCCATGTTGGGCTCATAGGCATCGCAGACAGCCAGGCATTGGGCGCCGAGTTGGGTGAAGTAGCGGCTCAGATATCGACCACGCCCCCCGGCGGCGATCAGGCCGTATGTGAGCTTATCGTTGGCACTGAGCTTTTGGGCCGCGGCCAGTCCGGCGGCACTGGCTAAGAATTGCCTGCGGTCAGTTGTCATGGATTGGTGAACCTCCGCAAATCATGCTATCCCAAAGAGTGCGGCCATGGCTGGGGCTTTGTTATACTGAAGTCGCCAGAGTTGGGAGGTCGTCTAATGGTAAGACTGCAGACTCTGGATCTGCGTATCGGGGTTCGAGTCCCTGCCTCCCAGCCACGCTTCTCTTTCCTCTGAATAACTCAGCTTGCCACGTGCTCTCATGGGAGGAGCGCAACTCCGTCAACAAGACTACCGGCTTCGCCGCGCGTTCGACACGCAGACACACCGGTGCCTCACTGAAGTTGGTGACATAAAGCACCATTGAACGCCCCGTCGTACGCACTTCCGAGGCGGTTTTTCAGATCGCGATTGGCACAGGATTCTATGCGTTTCTGGCGCGGAGTCTGGCCCTCCGTCCAATTCAGGCAGCCGTTCAGATCGGCCTCCCCCAGGGCCTCGGTTCAGGCGCCGCTGGCATTGAACGTCAGTACTTACGACAACCGATTCCACGAAACACCATCGAGAATGCCGTTTCATGCTTGTAGGTCCTGAAGTCAGTGCTCCCAGACGCGCAGGGCTCCGCCGAGAGGGGCCGCCCGGCGCATCGAATCGCTCTTCCTATGGAGGCGGAAGATCGAATGGGTGTAGTTATGAGCTTCAGGGAATGGCGTGAGCGAGACGATCTCGCGCGGCGCTACGAGGCCAGCCACTTCGGGCAGATCCGTGAGGGGTAGGACTCTAAGTAGCGCCGGTCCCTGCCAGGGAGAGGCTGGAGGCGACTACGTGACAAGATAGGGAGGTAGGGTCCGGAGGAGTTACCATGTCTGCCGTCAAGATCCGCTTTTCAACAGTCGCTGTCCTCCTGATGCTGTGCCCCACTGGCACATTCGCTCAGTCACGGGATCCGCTCCCGGTGCCCGACGTACCCGGCTTCAGAACCCTTAAGTGCGACTTCCATCTGCACACGGTCTTTTCTGACGGCGAAGTGTGGCCGGTCACACGGGTGGACGAGGCATGGCGGGACGGTTTGGATGCGATCGCGCTGACTGACCACTCCGGGCACAACCCCCACAAACCCGACGTTTCCGCCGATCTGAGTCGGCCATTCGATATCGCCAGGCAGCACGCGGTCCGTCTGGGCCTGATTCTGATTCCGGGAGTCGAAGTGATGGAAGGCAACGCCCACTTCAACTTGCTGTATGTCAGCGATCCGAATGCGTTTCTCGGTTTGAAGATGCTGCCAGCGCTGAGAGCGGCGGCGCGCCAGAAGGCGTTCGCCTTCTGGAATCACCCCGGATGGAAGGAGACGCCACGCTGGAGCGAGATGATTGCGCAGGCGCATTCCGAGTCTCTATTCAGAGGGGTGGAATTGGTGAACGGGCCCAGCTATTACCCCGAAGTCTTCGGCTTCGTCAACGAGCGGAACTTAACAATTCTGGCAAACAGCGACGTGCATGCGCCGGTACAATCCGAGTACGACAAGCGGACTAGACCAGTAACACTCGTCTTTGCCCGGACACGAGACGATGCCGGGATTCGCGATGCTCTTGATTCAGGCCGCACGATTGCCTGGATGAACGGCCAGTTGTGGGGACGTGCTGAACTCTTGACCGAATTGTGGAAGGCGTCGGTGAGCGGGCAGAGCGCCAGACTGTCTTTTGCCGATACAGTTCGCAGGGCCGCCCTGCGAATCGCGAACCGGTCGGCGATCCCATTCCAGGTCCGAATCGTCAAGACGCCGCCGTGGCTTTTCTGCGGCGAGGCCAGCCTCGGCGCGGAACGGGAAGCGGCGCTACCCGTGAGCCTGGCCAAGGACGCGCCAACGGGGCGTCATGAGGTGGGAATCGAAGCCGAGATCATGAACCTGCACCCTGCCCACGGAGAGAACCTTCGTGTTCGACTGAGTTTGGAGGTTGATATCAAATAGAGCTGCCGCTCAGGAACTGAGCCGGAAGACCGCGCAAGAGCCCCTGCGCAGGAGGCTGACGCGCAGCGCACCTCCGTCGACGGAGAACGCTCTTCCCGCATCCATGTCCAGCGCGCGGAGCTTCAGTGAGTTGGCGAGGCGCGGCAATTGAATCGTCCGTTCCGCCTCGTGATGGTCCTCCCGGAAAACATACAGGATCCCCTCGCGGAGGTCCTCACGCCAAAATGCGATGGCGTCCCATCCTCTGGCATGGGGGCGGCCGAGCAACCTGCTCACAGTCGGTCCTGTGAGCAGGTGACGGGTCTTTTTGTAGCGGTCGATCTCAGTGGCTAGAGTCCGGCGGCTGGCAGAGGACATGCAGCGAGGATCGCTGAGGATCGTCCAAGGACCACCGATGGAGCCGCTGCGAACCATTGTGAGGAAGTCGCCGGAGCCGTCCTCGAAACGGATGTAGCGGTGCTGCCGGTCCGGGGGGAAGACCTGGAGGTGGCCGTGGACCATCTGGCGCAGCCGGAATGGCTGGTAGGCGTCGCCGATGAGTTGGACGTGGTGTCTTTGGAGAACCCCGTAATCGGGCACGGCGCTGTTGTTCATCCAGTTCTCGCAAAGCAGATTCGGCCAGCGCTGCCGGACGAAGTCCATGATCTCGTAAAAGCCCGCGCAGGCGGCAATACGGCCATCGCCCGGCGTATGGGTGTGGCTCGGGTCCTGACAAACGGTGATGAGGTCAAAATCGTGCTTGAGCCAATCGAGTTCGAAGGAATCGATGACGCGAGCCAGTTGTTCCTTGACCCACTCTCGCGCCGGCCGGTGTGCCAAGCAAAGCGTGCGGGTATTCCATGTGGATGCGGCCGTACGGGTGAAAAACTTGTCCGGGATGGGTTTCCCACCGTACGTGGCGAGCCAGTCCGGGTGATGGCGAGCGACTTCGGAATCATCGTCAGCGTTGCCGAATCCGATCCACAAGCCAAGCTTCATCCCCGCCTTCTTGACCGCCTCGACGACAGGGTCGGAGCCGTTCGGGTGGCGCCGCGGATCACAATGCCAGTCGCCGACGCGCGGAAACCAGCCGTAATCCCAAAGAAACATGTCACAGCCCAGTTCCGCAGCGGCGTCAACTTGCGACAGGACGTTCTTCTCCGTGGGGAACCACGGATGAGACCCTTCGTTATGCGGGTTGTCCTTGTCCATTGAAGCGGCCCAGGTACAGTAGCCCACCCATGGCGTGTCCTTCATGGTCATGGGAGGCGCGATCGCTTCGACCAGTTTGTGGCTCAACGACGCCGCCTCGTCGAGCCCCCCTTCGAAAAACCCATACCACCCCATCGGTCCGGTCAGGCTTGCGCCCGGACCAAGCGGCTCGGACAATCCGGTTGCGTCCAGCCCGCCATGAATCAGGCAAGGATCGCGGCGGTCGCCAAAGACCACTGTCATCGGCCCTGACCACTCCCAGCCGCCCGCCAGCCCGCCGCGGAGTTCGTCCGCCATCAACGCGAACCAGCCGAAATCGGGTGAATACGGACCGGATCTGATCTCGTGGCGCGAGTTGTCGTCCACCGACGCCGAATGGATGGGGTTGCCTGGCTCGGGCATCATCGCGCGGCCGAAATTGTTGATCCAATGCAGCCGCAACGGCTGCGTCGCGGGGCCGACTCGCAACCGGAATGCGTCAAGCGCCCGGACTTGCAGGGTCGCGGAGCCGGTGTTGCGAATCGTGGTCTGTTGCCTTATCACGGGCAGAATCCGGTGGCACAGATAGCGCCTGGTGATGCAGACTGGTTGTGCGGCCGATTCAAACTCAAGCATCAACTCCTGCCACTCGCCTGACTCACGCTGTTCGTGCCGTAACAGGCGCAGGGGTCCTTTTCCCGTGACTGGATTCGGCGGTTCGCCAAGGGCAGTCAGGAACTCCTCCGACGGCAGCGCCGGATGGATCCATTCGACGCTCGTGCGGAGATTCATCAGCGAGGCACATAGAAGGCTGCCGTCGCGGAAGATCAGATCCTGGCGCATGGCCGCGTTGCGAAGCGTCCAGTTCCCGGCCGTTGGAGCCTGGACAGCGAGGCCGGCGGCGACTGCTTGTCCGAGTTGGCGTCGAGTGAGTTTCATGGCTTCAACTCAATCCTTCGAATGGCTTTGATTCTGACGAGCCCATGCAGACCGGATGGGAGTGGATTGGCCCGCACTTGCCTGAGCGGCACATAGGGTGCGGGCAGGCCGGGCGCGCCCAGCATCCGGTTGAACAGGAGATTGGTCACCCGGATGTCAATGACATTTCTCCCAGGGACCGCGCCCTGGATATCAACGTTAAACGGGTACCTCCAGGCGACACCCTCTTTCCTGCCGTTGAGTATGACCTCAGCGATCTCGTGCACGCTTTCCATCTCGACAACAAGCCGCTGGTCCGGCCGGATCCATGAGCTGGGTAATGTGAAGGCGGATGTGTAGGAGGCGGTGCCGGAGAAGCTCGCCAGATCAGGCAAATCCGTCCAGTCGGCTGGCGACAGGATGGTTCTGGGCTTGGCATTTGGGACCGACAGCGTCCAGGGGCCGGGGAGATTCAGATCCGCGGGCAGGTCGTCAACGTTGGCGTTGAAGACGGCGGATGCTGTGCGCACGAAAAACGGGCCGTTGGCCCGGACTTCCGCCGCCGCCGAAGCCGGGCCAAGCGCGGTGACCCGGTCGACGTTGTGAGCGGCGGCGCGCGGTGCGTCTCCTTCGCGGAAGACGATGAAAACGGACCGTCCCGCATCGAGTGGAAGAGAGAGTGCAACCCCGCCCTGTTTCGGCGCGGCCTCGTAGAGCGGCCTAGTGTGGCCGGTTTCCGGGTCAAAGGCCGCCACGCGGGATCGTTGCGTTCTAAAGCCGCCCTCGAAACGGAGCGGCGAGCCGGAGTGGTTGGCCAGAAAGTAGATGTCCTCGCTGTTTGTGCGGCGATGGACGAAGCCAACCTTCCCCAGTTGGCCGGAGACCAGGTCGGGCGCAATCCTCGACTGGAGCCAGCGGGCCACAGGGTGATTATGCGGATCAAGCGGCAGAGCCGCGTAGTCTGGGATCACGGTGTCCAAGCCGGGCTGGAATAGCCGCCGGGCGAGCGCCCTCACTTCGTCATCCCTACTGGATCGATTGACGAGTCCAGGCGATCGGGACGGAGGCGCGCCCGCCGCGACGACCAGACCGCCGCGCTTCTGAAATTCGATGAGCCGCGACAGGACGGCAGGTTCAATGCTTTCGATCCATGGCAGAATGACCGCCCGGTAGCGGTCCACGGCGCCGAGTTCAATGCGTTTGGCGTTGATGAAGTCGAACTGTAAGCCGGCGCGCTGAAGGGACTCCAGCATGGCGTGGGCCTGAAGGCCCTGGAACCGGCGCTCGATGGCGCCGGCCAAGTCGTACCAATTGCCCATGGCTTCGCTCCAAGTGTCTTCGATGGGCAGATACACGGCCACGTCAGCGACAGGCTCACCTTGCTGGAGCATGTAGTTCGACCGGCGCAGGTAATCCGACAAGAAAGATAGATAGGGCCACCAGGTATTGCCCGGCGACACGAATGTTGAGGCGTAGAAGAAGAAGCCTGGAGCCGTGGCCGATGACGGCGAGAAGGGCACGCCGTGGTAGTTCACCTGGTTGACGCCGTCCAGGTAGGACGCATCGGCGGCGGCTTTCATCTGCTGGAGGGATTCGCTGAATAGCGGGTAGCGCAGCCAGGTGAAGGTCTCGCAGGAGATCTGCCGCTGTCCGAAGAGGTGGGCGGCCGACGACGCCAGCCGGCGGTTCCGGATCTGAATGGAGGGCGGGTTCTGGGGCCCGTAGGTCTCCGCTTCGGGGACATCATTGAGCCCGTAGGCCTCGATGATATCGGCGGGCGTGCCGTGGGCCTCGACGCGCGTCCGGAAGCCGTTTTGGTGCGCCCAGTCTCTGAGAGGCCTAAAGAAGTTCTCCAACGCCAGTTCGGAGATCGTAGCCCGGAAATCGTGGCGCACTGCCGGCCCGTCTTCACCGACGTGAGTGAACAGGGCGGCCAGATAGGGTTCGAGCCGATACCCGCGGCGGCGCGCGAATTCCTCAGGCAGAGTGGGCGTCCAGTTCGAACCGAACACTTCCAGACTGTCCATCGTCACCGATTCGACGCCCTTCAGGTACGGCGCCTGCAAGCTGGCGTTGTGCCTGAGATGCAGGTCCAGGGCTTCCCGGCGGAAATGATCGAGCACCAACCCCTCGCCGCCAGGGGCGGCGCGTTTCACCTTCATGCCGGTCTTGCCCGCGATGAACGACATCAGGACCCACCGGCCCGCCGGCACATCCCACCGGCTCACGCGTAATCCGGCGGTTCGTTTGGTTAAATCGATTACGGTTGCGAGATCGATGCCACCGTCGAGCGAAAGCCGGGCGGCCTGGACGGCGACGACCGATTCACCCGCCGTCAACGAACCTGGCGCCTGACCCGTGAATACGGCCGGCCCATCGACTTGCGCTCGCGCGAACCTCATTTCACCGGCACCCATTTCGGGCGGTATATGCGGCCCGCCAAACGGCCAGCCCGTCCCAAGCAGCGCGTCCGGGACCAGTCCATTCCGACGGCCGTAGTCGACCGCCTTGGAGGCCAGCCGTAAATACCCGTCGGATAGGTAGGCCGGGCCTCCAGCGGGGCCGCCCGGAAACGAATACACGGGCGTGATGCGGAATCCGCCCAGTCCGGCCTCGCGCATCGAGTCAATCGCCCGCTCCACATCCTGATCCGAATACGGCGCGCCCACGAACCACCACCAGAAGGCCGATGGGCCATACTGATTTGGAGGCTTCCTGAACTCCTCATCCAGGCCCAGAACGGGCCAGGCGGCTAGCAGCGACAAGCCAAGCAATGTCGCGCGCGAGGTCACTTGGTTTCGTCCAGGACCACAGCAGCCGCCGGCTGCGCATAGGCCAGGATGAAGCCGGGCGTCAGCGGCCGCGCCTGACCGAGAAACTGCCTTGGGCGACCGGCGTTTCCCGCCTGCTTCCCGTTGTTAACCCCATAGGACGACCAGCCGACTTGGCCGCGGCCATACGGTTCACGTTCGTCCCGATTCTGGTGCGAATCCATGTGATCCAGAATGCGCTTCGCCAAGTCGCGATAGCGTTGAGCTCCCGTTGTCCAGGCAAGAACGGCGAGGCCATAGGCCACCAAGGCGACCTCCAAATCCCCCGATGCGAACTGCCAATCGATGGCGGCGTCCAGGGCTTTCTGCACGGCCGGAGGACGGCCCGCCGCGGCGTAGTAGTCTGCCAGCGCCGCGATGGCATGATCGACGAACCCGGCGGCGCGCGGACGGTCCATTGCCAACATGTATGCCGGCCAGCTTCCGTCTTTGTTCTGTACCCTGAGCAGCGCACCCGCCGGAGCGGTGGCCGCCTTGAGGAACTCTTTGCGCCCGGTGTAGTTGTAGAACTGGCACATCATGTGGAGATGGACGGAGACGGTGCGCGCGTCCACCATGGTGAAGTCCGGGCGGTAGGCGCGCAGGTGTTCGCCGCAGCGGATGATCCAATCCCATGCAACAGGGTCGCCGCTCACGCCAGCCCAAAGCAGCAGGCCAAGCAGCCACGAATGGTCTGGCGCGCCGGCTGGCGCGGTTTCCACGTAGCAGTGGCCGTAGCTATGCGTGTACATGCCCCAGTGCGGGAAATGCCGGATGTCAACGTCAAGCAGGTGTCGGGCGGCGATGCGGCACCGGTCCCACGCTTGGGGGTTGCCAGTCCGGAAGTAATACAGGAGAAGGCCCAGGAAGGGATCACCCTCGTTGTTGTGCCAGTAGCCCTCGCGCGCCATCTCGCCCATGTGACCCCATTTGGTGCCTGGATGGGCCATATAATCCGGTGCCGAAGTGAAGTACTTGAAGTCGCCGTAGTCGAACTTGCCGTAGCACTTAAGCAGATCGATATGGCGGTCGAACCAGCCGAAGCACTCGTCAAAGAGCTTCGAGTAGCGGGGGTCCTTGCCGGTCAGCACGCCCAGAGCGCCCGTGGCGGCCGCGTAGGCGGGATCGACAGTCGCGCGAACGGATTCAAGTGATTGGGCATGAACCGCCTGTTCGAATGCGGCCGCACTCTCTTGTCCGGTCCAGCGATAGAGTAGGATCTCCTGTGTCTTGGCCAGGCCCTGCTTCACGTCCAGACACCGGGATTGCGGATCGAAGAACGCGAGATAGGGATGCGGAAGCACCGGCCAGTATTTGGTCTTGACGTAGGGGCGCTCGCCGTCCGGATTCGGCGGCAGCACGGGTTTGGACGCCAGATGCGCCGCTGCCCGCTCGGGCCAGAGCCCGACGCTGACGCTCCGGTCATCAATTGAGATTTCGTTTGGATACTCCTCCCAGAACCGGGGGACGAAGAGGCCCAGCCCCGCCTGTTTGTTGGATAGCGATATCCATCCTGGCGATTGCTCTCCGTTGCATCCGCCGCTGGAGAGGTGCTGCAGACGGCCATCCGGGTTGCGGGTCTTGGCCCAGTATTGGTTGTGGTCCTCCTGGAGGATGAAGAGGGGCCAGCCCTTCAAGTAGGGCCCGTCATAGACTCCGCGCTGGCAACCGAACACCAAGTGATCTGCCTCGATGCCGTGGTCCAGGACGAAGCGGATGTCACGGATCTTCTGCGAATCGCCCAACGTTGAGTTGATCCATGTCACCGAAGCCTGCAACTGCGGCCGGTTACGCCAAGCCCTCCAACGGATGATGAATTCGAAAAGCCCGCTGCCCTTTTCCGACCGGCACCGGCCCTCGACGCGCACCGAGGCGCGAATGGGACCGCGTTCCTCGACGACGACCCTGGCCGTCTCTCCCGCAAGCGAAGACCGAAAGACCTCGCCGCTGTGGTGTGTCACGACGAGATCAGCCACTCCCGATCCAGACAAGCTGACGCCGGCGGCCGAAAGGTCCAGTCTGGCCGAGCCGGTGTCAATCATCAGCGGCTGTCCTTCGCGCACAAGATCGGGAAGATCCGGCGTCTGGCCGGCCCGCAGTGAATACGTTCCCGCCCCCGCCTCCGGTTCAAAGACCACGGAAAGCCAGCGGATGCTTCCATCCGGCCAGTTCAGTGCCGTCCTGAACTGAGCGGCAACCGGTTTGCCGCCTGGTGAGACGACAGCCAGGCCCGTAGCGTTCCGGACTCTATCGGGGGCAAAGGGAACGGAGGTCTCTGCGATTGGAAGGATCGGCAGCTCGTGTCCAGGCGCAGGGACGTGGAGAGCGACGCCACCGCTGGCGCCAACAGGCTGAAGGGTTGACACAGGAAGGGCGGACGCAGCCTGATGAAGCAGTGAACGGCGGGTGATACTCATCGGATGGGAAAGCTCCTATCTAGTGCTCTGCCGTGGAACAGGGGCGGAACGAGTCCGCCCCTGTCTGGGATCATACGCTTGAAACGGTCGTTGCCGCCCTACCAAGCGAGTCTGCCGACGAATGAAATGACACGGCTTCCGCTGACTGATCCCTGGAAACGGCCGAAGTTCGCCGGATCGCTCACATCCATGTTCCAAGCCATCGACCGGTGCCAGTAATAGCCGTGGTTGAAGGCATTCTGCATCCGGGCGTTGAGCTCAAAGCGGAGTCTCTCTTTGATCGGGAAGATCTTATGGAGGCCCATGTCGAAGACCCACCAAGTGGGCTCCTGAAGGAAGGTGAAGCCGGCGTTGCCGAATCGGCCGATGGACTCGTCCGGGATCTTGAACGCCTTGGTGTTCAGAAAGACATCTCCAGGATGGAGGTCCGTGTTCTTGAAGTTGATATCGCCGATGACGTCAGGCGAACCCCACCGGAAGTTGGTGCCCGAGGGGTCACTGCCGCCCCAATACAGCGGAGACATCCACCAGCCGGTTTCGACGTTGAAGTTGCCGCTGAGGCCCCAGCCGCCCAGCACCTGGTTCACGGCCGGATGCCAGTTGGCCCCAAATTTCTGTCCACGTCCAACCGGGAGATCGGCAAAGAACAGTGTCGTCCACTTGAACTTCGGATTCTCGGGCTGGTTGCCGCGCATGCCCTCGCGATTCCATGTCGGATTGCCGAGGCCCATGTCGTAGCGCAGGTCGGGCAGATCGCCTGGACCGTCGTACGTGTCGGTGAAATTGCGCGACCAGGTGAACTGCGAGTTGAAGGTCAGACCCTGGGTCAGACGGCGCTCGGCGGCGATGTTCAGGCCGTGGTAGACCTGGTTGCCGCCATTCTCCAGATAGCTGATCTGCCCGTACTGTGGATACGGGCGGCGATCCTCGGAGAACGGGATCTTGCTGGGTGCGGGAGTATTGTAGTCGCCCCAGCCGCCGCGCAGCCACAGCAGGTGGGTGGACTTGACACCAACATACTGCGCCCGCAATGCAGTCTGGGCCACTTGCCGTTCAATGGTGAAGTTCCACTGTTGAGTGTAGGGGTTCTTGAGGTTGCTGATGAATCCCCCGGCCGCATAAGTGCCGCCGAACGAAGAGTCGCCCACGGTGTTGGTGGGGAACGCAGCGGGCCACTTCCACAGCGGCTGGCCGTCCGTCAGCCGGTTTGTGAAGGTCTCGTTGCCTCCCCATGGGCTGCTCCAAGCCAGGCCGATCAGATAGCTGAGGCTGATCTCGTTGGTGTAGATGCCATAGGCGCCGCGAATGACCGTCTTGTCGTCAATGGGGCGCCAGGCGAAGCCGAATCGCGGGGCGAAGTTGTTCCAGTCCGTGTAGCGCAGTTTGGAGGGGTAACCGGCCGAGGCGGCGGTGACGGTCTTGATGGTCTTCGGGAACACGGGCACGATGGAGTCGATAGCCGCCTGGTTGGGCAGCACCAGATTGCCTGTCTTCGGGTCGAAGTTGTAGTACAGGTCGCCGTCCGCGCTGGCCGGGAAGTTCACGTCCCACCGCAGCCCCAGGTTCAGGGTCAACTTCGGGCTGACTTTGAAGTCGTCCTGGACCCACCAGCCCATGTACCAGGCAGACTTGATGTCAGGCCCAAAGGCGGCTCGCGGATATGGGCGCACGGCCGTGCTGGGTGTGCCAAGCAGGAAGTCGGCCAGGCCGTAGCCGCTGAAGGTGCCGTCAAAGGCGAACGTGCCCGGCCTGTCGTAGGAGCGGCTTTCGTTGACGTCCTTGCGCCAGTTGGTTCCGGCCTTGATGGTATGCCGCTTGTGGGTCATTGTGACGTTATCAAAGATCTCCCACAAATGGTTGCCCCCTGTGCCATCGCCGACCCACGGCGTGATGTACTGGACGCCCGTGATATTGAGATCGGGCACGTTGTGGCGCTCGTCGCTTGTGAGCACCGATGGAATACCGGTCAACCCCAGCATCGAGATGACGTCGCTCGTCTTCAACCCGATGTACTGCTTGTTGAAGACGCCCGAGCGGCCGATTCTGAACTCGTTGATCACGTTCGGGCTGAAAATGTGCGAGTCCGTCACAACGAATGAGTCGATTGTGAACAGCGACGCGTTCATGCCCACGCCGAAGTCCCGGTATGCGGCCCCCTCCGGATTCCACAGTCGGCTATAGCGCACGAAGAAGTTGTTCTTGTCGTTGATCACCTGGTCCAGGCGCAGGTCCATGCGCACGGACTTACCATCCGTCTCGGACAACGTCGGGAGGAAGAGGTTGTCCTGATAGCCCGATCGGTTGGGAAGCGGGAAGATCTTGTTCAGATAGTTGGTCGAGCCGCCGTAGATCCTGCTCGTCGGGATCTTGTTGCCTGCGAACGGCAATCCGGTGCTCGGATCGTTGATCGGGATCAGATCGCCATTGGGGTCCCTGAAGTCCGAGAAGTCCCCCGACCTCATGGCGGCATTGGGGCTTGTGACAAACCCGTCGGTCCGCCAAGGCGCCTGCATGATGGTCAACGAATTCAAGAAGAACGTCTTGTTACGGCCGTCATAGAGCTTTGGGATATACACCGGACCGTCCACCGAGTAGCCCATGTAGTTCGTCCGGGCAAAGGGTTTGTCGGAACCGGCCGGCGAATTGTGGTCATTGGCGTTGAAGATCGAATGCATCGTGTCTAGGAACACGCTCCCGTGGAATTGATTCGTGCCGCTCTTGGTGATTGCGGAAACCTGCGCCGGAGCCCGTGATTCGGCGCCCGCGTTGACCAAAGTGAATTTGATCGCCGAAAGCGAATCAATGTTGATGGAAGATTCCTGCTGCATGTTGCCGCCATAAGGGCTGCGGTTTGCCAGCCCATCATTGTCGAACGACACTTGGGCCGTCCTTGCCCCGTTGATCAGCATGCGGCCACTGAATCCGTAGTTCGCCCCCGGCAGCGAAGCGACAATGGTGCGCATGTCGGAACGGGCGTTGACATCGAGCGGCGTCTGCAACACCATCTTGCCTTCAAACGTCTGCGTGGTCTGGCCACGCTCAGTCTCAATGATTGGGGCCTCTCCAGAGACTTCCACCGATTGGGTCACGTCACCCAATTCCATGCGAATGTCCACTGTGAGGATCCGGTCACTTTCCACAAGCAGTGGCTCACGCGTCATCCTCTTGAACCCGGACTGAGTCACCTCCAAACGGTACTTGTCCGGCGTCAGGTTCGTCGCGCGATAGATGCCCTCGGTGTTGGATTGAAACGACATCGAAGTGGCCTTCGCCAAGCTGGTGACCTGGATTTTGGCGCCAGCAATCGGCGACCCACTCGGGTCGGTTACTGTGCCTGTCAAGGACCCGTAGTATTGTTGAGCCATCGCGGGCACCATACACGTTGCAACAATCACGATGGCGGGAAAAGTGGAACTAAAGCCGAGTTTGCCTAACATTCTGAGTTCACCTCATGTCATGGCCGTTCCCGGCGAGGGCGTGCGGCCTGCGACTACCCCTGTGCGGACATGGACAAGTCATCCAAGCCCGAAAACTACATGAAATATTTCATCTTCGTCAGTCTATTCGTGGAGCCTCCTCGTGTCAAGAAGAAACTAGGGCGCTGCTTCGCATCGCAGACTGACAGTAGATCCAATCTGCATTGAGAATCGCTTTGAAACCATAACGTTACATCCAGAGACCGCAGCTCGATGGATTGCCGAGGCATACTCGATTGTCGAGCTTCGAAGGGCTTGACAGAAGCCTGGATCTTCTTCTAGGCTAGGCTTACGACTGATGAAACAATTCATTTCGTGTCCCATCCGAGCTCTCGCAGCTCTGCTCACCATCCTTCCCATTGCAAACGCTCAACCCACGAGCTCGCACCCCAGAGTGGAGTTACGTGATGCCCAGTTCTACCGCTTCCCCGGGGTTTCGCGGCTCGACAAGAAGAACGCCATCGATTGCAATAGTCCAGCGGTGTGGATTGGATCGACCTTCTACTTGTTCAATTCATACGCCCAGCCGTATCGCGGTTCGGGCAAGGGCCTGCTCAATGTCAGATTCATGTCTCCCTCGCCCATGGCGGGCAACATTGACGGCATGCCGCTCAGCGGTCTCTATGTTTGGCTGGAGAGCGTTTGGCTGGACGAACGCGGCATCCTGTATGGCTGGTATCACTATGAGCCTGACGACGTCTGTAAGCCCAAGGCCCATTTGCCGACGGCGCCCCGCATCGGCGCGCTGCGTTCCAAGGACAACGGCGCCTCCTGGGAGCATCTCGGCGTCGTCATCGATCCTCCTCCCGGATCGTTCCGCTGCGACACGCCAAGCCCGTGGGACGCTGGCGGGCATGGCGATTTCTCCGTTATCGCCGACCGGCAGGGCGAGTACCTCTACTTCCTGTACAGCAGCTACGTGAAGGACCCAGCGGAGCAGGGCGTGGCGATCGCCCGCATGAGAATTGCCGACCGCGACGCGCCCGCCGGCAAGGTCCTCAAATGGCATAGGGGCGGATGGAGCCAGCCCGGCCTGGGCGGGCGGCTGACGCCCATCTGGCCATCTAGGATCGACTGGCACCGGCCCAACGCCGATCTGTTCTGGGGACCGTCGGTCCACTGGAATACGCACTTGAACACGTTTGTGATCTTGATGAACCGGGCCGTCACCACGGGCATGAAAGGCGATGGGACCTGGGTCAGTTTCAACGACGAGCTGGCTAATCCATCCGGCTGGAGTGAACCCGCGCAGATCCTCACGGCAGCCCAGGCCCAAACGGCCGCCAAGGGGGCGAACAAAGGCAATGCGGCCAACTTTGGCTGGTACCCGCAGGTGGTCGGCACCGCGCGGGGGGAATCCGACCGTCTGGCCGGAAAGACGGCACGCTATTTTGTCGCAGGCGTATCCAACAAGGTCATTGTCTTCCTGCGGCCTGGGGAGAAGAAGTAGAAGACCTGCTGAGGAAGGCTCAAAGCGCCTGGGCCACCGCCGCCGGGTGAAGCGGGCGCGTGGTCCCCCGCTTGACGAGATTCACCGGCACAACCACTTCGGCAAGCCGTTCGTTTGGTCGCTGAAGCTTCTCAATTGCCATCTGCGCCAGTTGTCGGCCCACCAGCCCCTTGTTGATATGGACGCTGGTCAAAGGCGGTGATTTGAATTGCGCCTCGTCGTTGTCGCCATAGCCAATGAGGCTAATGTCGCGCGGCACGTCGAGCCCGCGCTGGCGAAAGGCGTCCCAGGCACCGAAAGCGATCTCGTCATAAGCTCCCAACACGGCCGTTACCGGATACCCCCGCTCCAAGAGGAACTCGGCGCTGGCGTAACCGTTGGCATAGTAGTTGTCCGACAGCGCCACGGTCTGGCCCCGCGGCTCCAAGCCTGCCTCCCGCATCGCCTTCTCGTAGGCTTCATACCTGGATAGGTACCATGGCAACGCCGTGTCTCCGAAATACCAAATGTCGCGATGGCCCAATGCAATCAAATACTTAGTGGCCTCGTAGGGCCCTGAGGCGTCGTCCCAGCCGACGCGGTCGTAGGGCGATCGTGCCCTGCCTGTGACATGATGATTCGCCAGGATGACATACGGCACACCGAGCCGTTCCACCGCCTCGACAAAGTTGTCGTAGTTGGTGCCCGCCAGGATCAGGCTGTCAGCAACGCCGTGGCTGCGCAGCACGCCAGGTAGACTGAGGTCCTCGGGCCGGACATCCTTGGAGTAGTCATACTTAGTGAACATGACGAAGTAGCCAGCCCCGGCGCAGTACTCCTCGACCCCTTGCAGAATCCCCGAATGGAATGGATTCAACAAGTTCCGATTGCTCAGAATGAACGATAGCACGGGGGTCGAGTTCTGCACGAATGTTCGAGCCCGCGCATTGGGCCTGTAATTGAGGTCGTTGATGGCGGCCTGAACACGCTCCCTCAGGGCGGGGTCCACATCGGGGTAGTTGTTGATCACCCGAGAGACAGTACCGATCGACACGGATGCAGCCTTCGCCACGTCCTTAATCGTAGCCGGCATCAGCTTTGGTCCCTCCGATCCTCATGAAACATTCCATGCCCAGATTACGTCCCCCGATGGCGGTCTGTCAATCGCCATGGTATTGACGCTCCTAAAGTACCGTACTTCGGACGTTCAAAGTATTGACTCTGGAGAGGGAGGCTGGTATGATCCCGTCGAGTGAAACATTTCATGGACTATAAATGCAGTTCATCCGATCCTCCAGCTATGGTAGTCGCTGATCTGGGCGACCTCTGCGGTGAATGCCCCGTTTGGGATTCCGAGGACGGCCGCCTCTTTTGGACCGACTGCGTGGGCCTTGAGTTCAACTGCTATGATCCGCGATTGGACGCGGCCGCCACCGTGCGGAAGGGTATCGAGATCTATGGTTTTCGAAAGGCAGTCACCGGCGGCTGGGTCATCACCAATCTCTCAGGCGCCTGGCTTTGGGATGGACAGGGCGAGCTAGTACCTCTTGTTGCCGAGGCCGACGGAGAACCTTGCCCCTTCAACGACTGCTGCACCGATGTCCGCGGCCGGTTGATCGCTGGCACCATCTTTTATGCGCCAGGGACGGATTACCGCTTGGGCAGTCTAGTCGTGATTGATCTGGACGGCTCGGCGAGAATCCTCGATGGCGGTTACCATCTGGCGAACGGCATAGGGTTCTCTCCCAACGGCGCCACCCTGTACGCCACCGATACAGTGGCCCGGCGTATCTACGCTTACGATTACGACGCCGCAACCGGGACGGCGAGCGGAAAGAGAGTTCTCGTCGAACTGCCAGCGACCGAGGGCATCCCAGACGGCCTTGATGTGGACGAAGAGGGCTACCTATGGTCGGCTTCCTGGTATGGAGGCTGCGTCAACAGGTTCAATCCGCAAGGCGGACTCGACCGTCGGCTCTCTGTCAACGCGAAACAGGTTTCTTCGGCGGCGTTCGGCGGCCCGGATCTTGCGGATCTGTATATCACCACGGCAGGCCAGTCAGAGACCCTTCCCGTGATGCCCCCCGGGTACGATCCATCCATTGGGCCGTTTGGAGGGCAGTTGCTCCGCGCGCGGCCCGGAGTCCGCGGCCTTGCCCGGCCTCTGGCAGCCATCCGCCCCAGAAAGAGGACCTCATGATTCCTCGCGAGACTTTGATCGAAATCGCCGGCCTGGCCGCACGCCGGCTCCATTCCCACCCGTGGAAGGTCTGGTTCTGGGGCGATTCAATCGGACTTGAGGGACTGCTGGACGCCACCGCGCTCACCGGCGATCCGAGCCACGCCGCTTATGTCCATGGCCTCCTCAAGGGGTGGATCGCTCGTGAGGGCGCGCGAAGCCAGTTCGACTACACTGCTCCCGGTGTCGCTTTGCTGCGTGTATACGAATCCACCGGGGACCAGTTCCTACTCGACGCCGCACTTCGCCACGCCGAATACATGGCCGCGTTCCGCCGCACCACGGCCGGCGCCTACATGCGCTACGAGAATGCGGCCATCGAGTTGCCTCCCGAGTTGCCCGGCGATCACCCCGCAGCGGCAGCCGCTGGGCAGGCCAAGGCGGTGGCGGGCGGCGGCCCTTGCGTCTTCGTCGATTCGGTCCATTTTGACGGCCCGTTCTATGCCAAGCTCTTCGATGTGACCGGCAACGCGGGATACCGGCAACTGGCGTTGGACAACGTCTTGTCGCAGGTGGAGCTGCTTTATGACGTCGAAGCCGGCCTTTTTCACCATTTTTGGATCGAACGAACCGGCAGGCCGAATGGCGTCCTCTGGGCGCGGGGCAATGGCTGGGGGTTGCTTGGTGTACTCCAAACGATCGAACACATCGGTGTGGACTCGCCCGAGGCAAGGCCGCTTCGCGACCTGATTTTACGGTCTCTGGCCCGCCTTGCGGGTTTACAGCATGAAAGCGGAGCCTGGCACACTGTACTGACCGACCCCAGCTCTTACGTGGAGGCCTCCACGGCAGCTTTCTTTTCCGACATCATCTGCCGGGCCTCCCGGCTCGGCATCGTCGACATCACGGCCTATCGTCCGGTGGTTGAGAAGGCGATGGAGTACCTTCTCGGCATGGTCCGTCCGGACGGCGCGCTCGATGGCGTTTCCTATGAGACCTTCCCCAGCACCAGGGTCGACCACTACAAGACCATGCCACGCGGTTCGATGTCACCCTGGGGTCAGGGCCCGCTGTTGACCGCCGCATGGTCATACCATGAAGTCTTGGTTCAATCTTCCAGGAAGGTGAGCGAGGAAGTCCGTGCGATTGGATGACAAGGTCGCGCTAGTCACTGGCGCTGCAATGGGGATCGGCGAAGGCATTGCACGGCGGTTCGTGGATGCGGGCGCGCGGGTGGCGATGTTCGACATCGACGGTGAGGCGCTTACCTTGGCGGCTGCACGGATGCGTGCTCCTGAGCCGGTTCTGACCATTGCGGGCGATGTATCGAGGGACGAGGATGCGCGGCGGGCGGTCTCGCGAACAGTGGATGCTTTCGGGCGGCTCGATATCCTGGTCAACAATGCCGGCATCGATCTGTCGGGTCCTGTCACTGAATTCTGTCCCGACGAATGGGACCGGCTGCTTGCGGTGAATCTCAAGGGCGCCTACCTCTTTGCTCGTCATGCTATCCCACATATGCAAGGCCGCGGCGGGGCGGTGGTGAACATCTCGTCGGTTCACGCGCTGGTCTCGTTCGCCGGCTCTCCTGCTTACGATGCAGCCAAGGCCGGCCTGTTGGGGCTCACGCGGACGCTGGCCATCGACCACGGGCCCGACGGCATTCGCGCCAATGCCATCTGCCCCGGATACGTCGATACGCCAATGACTCGAAAATGGCTGGATTCATTACCCAACAAGGAAGCCGTCTTGCGTCAGGTGGAAAGTTACCATCCGGTTGGCCGCATTGGCACCGCCGCCGACATCGCCGAAGCGGCGCTGTTTCTGGCCAGCGATTCCTCGACCTTCATTACTGGCGCAACCCTGGTGGTGGATGGCGGATTGACGATTTGCGGCCGCTAACATGGGGGAGTCCATGCATATTAAACGAATCGAGTGCCTTCAACTCCGTGCGCCGGAGGCCAACGCGGCCGATTGCGATGGCGCCGTCGATACCGCGATCATCCGCGTGACCTCGGACAACGACACGTTTGGCGTGGGTGAGACCGACGCGCCCCCGAACGCCATCGCCGCGCTGCTCGAAACGCCGAGTGCACACATCTGGAGCATGTCGATCGCCGACCTGCTGTTGGGCGAGAACCCGATCGAAGTCGAGCGGCTCTGGGACAAGGTCTATGAGGGGACGATCTATCACGGACGCCGTGGATTGGGCATCCTGTTGATGTCTGCCATCGACAACGCCCTGCATGATCTGCGCGGAAAACTGCTCGGCGTGCCCGCCTATCAGCTTCTAGGCGGCACGCACCGGCAGTGGATCACTCCCTATGTCACGTTGTTCCCAAGCATGCCGCAGGGGCGGCCCTGGAGCGCGATGAAGGACGTCTGCGTCCAGTTGCTGAACCAGGCCGCCGACGCCGGGTTCCGTGCGATGAAAATGGAGATGCTGTTCGACGATCTGATCGACGACCGCGAACTTGTCGCCTTCGTTCATGAATGCCGCCGGATCGTGGGCGGTCAACGCGACCTGATGATCGACGTCGGCTACCGCTGGAAGCACTGGAACGACGCGCTTTGGGCTTTGCGGCGGATCGAGGACGACAAGCTGTTGTTTGTCGAAACGCCGCTTCACACCGACGATCTCGACGGCTTGGCGCGGCTCGCGGATTCGACTGAGACGCCGGTTGCCGCCGGGGAGTTCCTGCAAACGCGGCACGAGTTCAAGGAATTGATGGACCTGGGCCATTGCGACGTCATCCAGCCCGACGTGGGCCGCGTGGGCGGACTCACCGAGGCGATGCGCTGCGCCAGGATGGCCCAGGAACGCGGGATTGCCTGTGTGCCGCATGCGTGGAAAACGGGTCTGACCGTGGCCGCCACACGGCATTTTGGCGCCGCCGCCCCGGCTTGCCCGTTCACTGAGTTCTTCGCTCGCGGGTTCTTCCCGTCTTATCTGCGAACGAACCTGGCCGGACCAGAACCGGAGTTGATGGATGGCCGTTGGCCGTTGCCCGCCGGACCTGGCCTCGGAGTTGTAATCGACGAGTCCGTGGTCGAACGCTGCACCATTGGCAAGCCGGCCGTGATTGAGTAGGGCCATGACAAGCGGGGACGGCTGCAACCTGGTTGAGCATACGGAGAACGGCTACTTCGCCGTTACCATCGAGAACGATTCGCTGTCGGTGACAATCCTGCCTGGCAAGGGCGCCGACATCCACCGTTTTGTGTCCAAGGCGCATGGCCTCGACCTGCTCTGGAAATCGCCCTGGCATCCTCGCCGCCAACATGGCGCTCTGGCCCTGGCCGAGGCCGGATCGGAAACCGCTTGGCTTGACCAATACGCCGGCGGCTGGCAGTGGATTTTCCCAAACGGAGGCGATGCCTGCATCTACAAAGGGGCCTCGCTCAGCTTCCATGGCGAAGCGTCTGTGAGGGAATGGGACTACACCGTCCGGCGCTGCGACGGCTCCGCCGTTGAGGTTCAATTCCAACTCGCCACGTCCCGCGGGCCTTTCCATCTTGTCCGAACGATGCGCATCGAACGCGGCCTGCCCGCATTGCTGCTGGATGACACCATCGAGAACCGCGGGGAGGAAGACATGCACTACATGTGGGGGCACCACCCGGCTTTCGGCGCGCCATTCCTGGACGGTGGCTGCCGGTTGACGGTCCCCGCAAGCCGGTTCGTGGCACACGGCACGGAGATCTCCAAGCACTCGCGCTTTGACCCTGGCGCGGCTGGATCCTGGCCCGTTGTACTGGGGAAGAGTGGGGTCCCGGTGGACTTAAGCGTGCTGCCGCCGGTGAAGGACCGCGTCACTGAGTTTGGTTACCTGTCGGGCCTGGATGCCGGCTGGTACGCGCTCCAGAATGATAGGCTCAATGTCGGGTTCGCGCTGGCATGGCCGAAGGAAGTCTTCCCGTTCGTTTGGCTCTGGGAGGAGTTGCGCGGTAGTTTTGGCTACCCATGGTATGGAAGAAGCTACGTCACCGCATTCGAACCCTTTAGCAGCATGCCTGGCAGCGGCTTGGTGAAGGCGATTGAGAGCGGGACAGCCCCTGTCCTGAACGCAGGTGCAAAGGCGGGCGCGCAGGTGACTGCCGTTCTGTTGACGTCTGGGCACGTCGCGTCCGTGTCGCTGGACGGCACAGTCCGGCTAGATGGATAGAAGGGATCTCACATGAGTTCATTCAGCAGACGGCGATTCTTTATGGGGGCGGCGACGGCGGCATCCACCTGGAGTGTGGCGGGCGCCAACGACCGGGTGAACGTCGGGATGGTGGGGCTTGGGGGACGCGGGCGCGCTCTGGTGGGCAGCTACTCCGATCTGCCCGATTGCCGCATCGCCGCCATCTGCGACGTGAACCAGGCGGCGCGCGAGCGCGGGTCGGCGCTGGTGAAGTCGCGGCAGGGCCATGCGCCGGCCCAGTTCATTCAGATGCGCGAGCTGTTCGCCAGCAAGGACATCGACGCCGTCGCCATCATCGTCCCCAACCACTGGCACGCCCTGGCCATGATCTGGGCCTGCCAGGCGGGCAAGGATGTCTACGTTGAGAAGCCGGCCAGCCACAACCCGTTCGAGAGCCAACAGATGATCAAGGCCGCGGCCAAGTACGGGCGCATGGTGCAGGTAGGGATGCAGAGCCGGACAATCGCGCATAAGCAGCAGGCGATTCAGCTCCTGCGCGAGGGCGTGATCGGCAAACTCTTCATGGCCAAGGGGCTGTGCTACAAGCGCCGGAAGTCGATCGGCCGGACGCCGGTTACGCCGGTTCCGGCAGGCATTGATTGGGATGCCTTTGTCGGGCCCGCGCCGATGCGGCCGTTCACGATGAACCGTTTCGCCTACAACTGGCACTGGTTCTGGGACACGGGCAACGGCGACATCGGCAACCAGGGCGTGCATGAGATGGACATCGCGCGCTGGGGGCTGGGCAAGGACACAATGCCCCTGTCGGTGCACGCCACGGGCGGCAAGTTTGCCTACGACGACGATCAGGAGACGCCGAACACGCTGCTGGCCGAGTACGATTACGGCGATTGCATGATGGTGTTCGAGGTGCGGGGATTGCTCACCGGCGAGGAGGGCAACCTGCCGATTCGCGGCGGAAACGTGATTGGCAACCTGTTCTATGGCACTGACGGATACATGGCGCTGGATGTCGGTGGTTTCCAGGTTTACAAGGGCGAGAACCGGGAACTCGTGATGAGCGGGAAGTACTCGGAGCCCGATGAGTGGGATCCGAGGCCGCATGTGGCCGCATTCCTCCGCGCAGTGAAATCTCGCGATCCGAAGCAATTGACCGCAGTGATCCGTGACGGAGCCCTGTCGGCCGATCTCTGCCACTGGGCCAACGTCAGTTACCGCGTGGGCAGGAAGCTGACGTGGGACTCGGCATCTGGCCGGTTCGCCGGAGACGACGAGGCGGCCGGCCTGTTGAAACGGACATACCGCAATGGATACGTTGTGCCGGCGGAGGTATAGCGTCGGAAAAACAAACTTCTGGGGTCATGCCCTCCGGGATACTATGATTCGAAATAGCCGTGGGAAGCTGAATCCGCAGCAGACAAGTCCGCTCCTGCTTTTTGTACGGATCGATCTCGCCAGCTAGCTTCCGGCGATTGCCTTGACGTCACACGATCCCTGGCCAACCCTGAGGGTTTGCCCCACATGGTTTACTTCGACGGGCTGAGTTGCACCAACGCGGCAGGGCAACATGGGCCACACGGTGGACGTCAACCAGAATGTTTATACTCAGACTCCCTTCCCGATGCGGAAGGAAGCTGTAGACACTCTGGATTCCATGGTCTACCTGAACTGAGCCTATTGGGCCTAATGGAGCAGGCCGTTGAATGGATGGGTTGTAAGTTGTTGAAAGTTGGAGCGGGAGACGGGACTCGAACCCGCGACGTCCAGCTTGGGAAGCTGGCATTCTACCACTGA
>CAZSBK010000026.1:0-55084 GCA_964604945.1 uncultured Candidatus Solibacter sp. | reverse complement strand
CCCTGCGCGCCGTCCCGAAGCGTGGTGTCAAATATCCAGATCCGCATGTTGATCTTTCCTTCCTCTTCTCACTTCGGGGCCGGCCGCCGATGGTAACGGACGATCCGGCCCCGGAGTGTGTGAACGGTCCCGGGAGGGTTACTCCTGTGGGACGCCTTCTTCCCTCTTCTTTTTCCGAAGGAATGTCATCATGGAGCGCAGTTCCTTGCCGACCGTTTCGAGCGGCTGGACCTTCTGCGCCTCGCGCATCGCCAGGAAGTTGGCCCGGCCCGAGCGGTTCTCGTCCATCCAGGCCTTGGCAAATTCGCCGGACTGGATCTCGGCGAGGATCTTCTTCATCTCCTTGCGGGTCTCGGCGGTGATGACGCGCGGGCCGCGGGTGTAGTCGCCATACTCGGCTGTGTCGGAAACCGAATAGCGCATGTAGCCAAGGCCGCCTTCATAGATGAGGTCGACAATCAGCTTGAGTTCGTGCAGGCACTCGAAGTAAGCGATCTCGGGCGCGTAACCGGCTTCGGTGAGCGTTTCGAATCCGGCGCGGATCAGTTCGGTGACGCCTCCGCAAAGGACGACCTGTTCGCCGAACAGATCCGATTCGGTCTCTTCGCGGAACGAGGTCTCGATGACACCGGCCTTGAGACAGCCGAGCGCCAGTGCGTAGGCCAGGGCGTTTTCAAGTGCCTTGCCGCTGGCATCCTGCTGGATAGCGACAAGCGCCGGCACGCCGACACCTTCGGTGAACAGCTCCCGGACGCGATGGCCCGGCGCCTTGGGCGCAATCATTGACACGTCGACGTCTTTCGGCGGGACGATCTGGCCGAAGTGGATGTTGAACCCATGAGCGAACATGAGCGTCTTGCCGGCGGTCATGTTGGGGGCGATCTCTTTTTCGTAGACCGTGGCCTGCACATGGTCCGGAACCAGGATCATGATGACGCTGGCAAGCTTCGACGCCTCGGAAGCCGACATGAGGCGCAGCCCAGCTTCCTCGGCGCGCTTCCAATTCGGTGTGCCGGGCATCTCGGCGACGACCACATCGACGCCGGAATCGCGCAGATTCAGTGAATGAGCGTGACCCTGGCTGCCATATCCAATGATGGCGACTGTCTTGCTTGCAAGTGGCGCAAGCGACCCGTCTTTTTCGTAATAGCGATTTGGCATGGTACTGATTTATCCTTATCTCGATTCAACGGTCTCAGTTTGGGATTTGGGCACAGGCGGCGCAAGCCGCAGTTTCTTCGCTTCAAGCGACACGGCGACGCCGCCCGAACGCGTCACCTCGATATCTCCATACGAGCCCATCACGGCGATGAACTCGCTTAACTTTTCGCTTTCGCCGGTGGCTTCAAGTACGAAGCCTTCGAGCGACGAATCCACAACCCGCGCGGCGAAAATCTCCGCTTCCTTCAGGATCGACGTGCGGCTCTCCAGGGCTGCGCGCACTCTCAACAGAACAAGTTCGCGCACCACGCACTGAACATCTGTCAGGTCGGTGGCCTGCAGGACGTTCACCAGCCGGTTCATCTGTTTGATGACCAGCGCACGCAGTCTCGTTTCGACGTCGACCACGATGGTCATGCGCGACAGGGTCGGATCGAGAGTGCCGGCGACGGTCAGCGATTCGATGTTGTAGCCGCGCTGCGTCAGCAGGCCGGTCACTCGCATCAGCGCGCCAGGCTTGTTCTCCATCAGCAAAGAAATTGTCATCAACATGGTATTGTCTCCACTCCTGGATTGGCGGCCCAGCCTCCTATTTCGGCACCGCCACCGGCTGTGGAGGCGCCAGCACCATCTCGTTGATTGCCGCGCCGGCAGGAACCATGGGGTAGACGTTTTCAAACGACGCCACGCGGACATCCATCAAATATGGGCCGGGTTCGGCCACCGCCTCCCTGAGCGTCCTTTCGAGCTCCATCGGCGTCCGCACAATCTTCGCCTTGATACCGTATGCCGCCCCAAGATGCTCAACGTTGGGAAACGTATTGATCTCGACCGACGACAGCCGGTTGTTGTAGAAGAGCTCCTGCCATTGCCGGACCATGCCCAGGTAGCCGTTGTTCATCACCACCACCTTGACGTTCAGTCCATAGTTGGCCAGGGTGGCCAGTTCTGGCAACGCCATCTGAAAACCGCCGTCACCGCAAACGCAGAACACGAGCTTGTCCGGATGGGCCATCTGGGCGCCAATGGCCGACGGCAGCCCGAAACCCATCGAACCCAGGCCGCCCGAGTTCACCCAGAGCCGGGGCTCGTTGAACTTGATGAACTGCGCCGCCCACATCTGGTGCTGACCGACGTCACTGGCGACAATCGCCTGGCCCTGGCTGATCTTGTCGATCTCGTACATCAACTGCTGCGGTTTGATCTCGTCGACGCCGAAGACTGGTTCAAGCGGATGCTCGGACTTCCACTCCCGCACCTGGGTCCACCAGGCACGGCGGTCAGACGAATGCGATTCCTGCATCTCCGGGGCGAGTTCCTTAAGCACCTTAACCAGTTTGGAGAGCACCTTTTTGGCATCGCCGACAATGGGCAGGTCCGCGGCGCGGTTCTTGCCGATTTCGGCCGGATCGATATCGACGTGTATCACCTTGGCGTGTGGAGCGAAGGAGCTCAAACGGCTGGTGACGCGGTCGTCGAAGCGCACACCGAGAGCGATCATCAAGTCACACTCGGACATGCCCATGTTGGCGGCATAGGAACCGTGCATACCAGGCATCGAGATGAAGTTCGGGTGTGACCCGGGAAGAGCGCCCAAGCCCATCAGCGTACAGACCGCCGGGACGTCGAGAGCCTCCACTAGTTCACGAAGCTCTTCATGAGCGCAGGCCGCGATGATGCCACCACCGGCGTAGACGAACGGCCGGCTCGATTCCCACATCATCTGAGCGGCGCGGCGGATCTGGCCGGCATGGCCGTCGGTCACCACCTTATAGCCAGGCAGATGGATCTCATGAACCGGCGTATAGTGCGCCTGGCCCTGCAACGCGTCCTTGGTGATGTCCACCAGCACCGGGCCGGGGCGGCCCGTCGAGGCGATATGGAACGCTTCGTGGACCACATTGGCGATCTCGGCGGCCGTGGTTACCAGAAAATTGTGCTTGGTGCAGGGCCGGGTGATTCCGAACGTGTCGGCTTCCTGAAATGCGTCAGTGCCGATGAGAGTGGAAGTCACCTGGCCGGTGAGGGCGATCACCGGAATTGAGTCCATCATCGAATCGACCAGACCCGTGGTCAGATTCGTCGCTCCCGGGCCCGAAGTGGCGCAGCAGACGCCTACCTTCCCAGTGGTCCGCGCATAGCCGGAAGCGGCGAATGCGGCGTTCTCCTCATGCCGTACCAGGACGTGCTGAATTGGGTTGTCGTAGATCGCGTCATACAGCGGCAGTGTGACGCCGCCGGGATAGCCAAAGATCACATCAACGCCCTCACGGGCCAGGCATTCCAGCAGGATGTGAGCGCCGTTCATCAGGTTCGACATAGGCTCCTATCGCTTCCTCTCATTCGGCCCGCCGGCCGGGGCCGGGAAACCGGATTGTCTTCCTCCCGCCTCGCGGGAACGTCCATATGCGGGAAAGGCCACCATCGGGTTTTGCCCCGCCTGGTGGCCTTTGATCTTGCGTTAAGCGCTGTGGCTCACTCAGGCGGGTCCGTGTGGGCGGATACCGATCCGAATAATACCTACAGCGACGGAATTTAGAGACACTTCAGCGGCGTTCCTCAGTGACAGGCTTGTTTTTGCCGCGAGTGCCATCTGTATCAGGTTAAGACAGAAGCGGCGGAAATGCAACAGTCGGCCAGAATAAAAAAAACTAATAACGATATGATCCGCGTGGTGGTACCTGGCCCGTAGCGGATCCGGTTGCGCGGCTACCTCGACTTCTGATACTCCTCAGAACGGCCCCAGGGCCATTCCAACTCCAGGAGCCTGAACCAAATGATCCGCCGACTGATGCTGCCCGCCGCCGTGCTTGTTTTCGCGTGCGCTCTGCCCGCCCAGGAGAAGAGCCTGCTCGACCGGGAGTCGGCCGTCTGGACTAACCTGATGCCCGCGCCCGACCTGAAGGGTTGGTCGCATGTGCCAATTCCGCCCGTCGCCGGAGTGGACCCGCGGCCGCAATGGTCGGTGGACACGGTCGCCGGGACGTTAATATGCAACGGTAAGGGCGGGCACGAATGGCTGAAGTACGAGAAGGAGTACGGCGATTTCGTCCTTCACGTCGAATTCCGGTTCACGCCGCTGCCCCAGGCCGACGCGAAGTATAACAGCGGCATCGGCATCCGGCTGTCGCCGGTGGGCGAGATCTGGCACCAGGCGCAGACCGGGCCCGCTGGATCGTGGCTGTTCGGCGTCGATGTGGCCGGCGGCAAACTAGCGCGCGTGAATCTGCGCGAGCAGATGATGGAGAACCGCATGAAGCCGGCGGGCGAATGGAACGTGATGGAGGTTTTCGCCGAAGGCGACACATTGCGCATCTGGCTGAACGGCAAGGTCGTCAGCGAATGGAAGGGCTGCACCATCACTCGCGGGTTCATCGGGCTGGAAGCCGAGTACTTCGAGATCGCCTTCCGCAACATGCAGATCAAGGAAAAGTAGGCGGCTAACCGCCCGCCTCGGCCGCCTGGATCATCGCCTTGATGTAGCCATACCCGTAGGCGAAGGCCTGCCTGCCGCCCGGGTCGTCAGGATGCGTCGGCATGTGGTCGGGCATCAACATGCCCTCATAGCCCGCCTTCTTGTAGGCCAGCAGGGCTTTCCACATATCGATGTCGCCTTCGTCCGGGAAGGTCTCGACGAAGTCGTCGCGGCGTCCGCGGATGTTGCGGAAGTGAACGTTGAAGATCTTGCCCTTGCCGGCAAACTCGCGGATGACGGAATAGATCTCCTTGCCCGGGTCTTCGAGCATCTCGGCCACGGTGCCCTGACAGAAGTTCAGCCCGTGATACGGGCTTTCGCGGATGGACAGCAACCTCCGCAAACCCGCGATCGTGCCCAGCACGCGGTCAACGCCGCGATAGCCCGCGGGCGGCATGCCGGGGTCATGCGGGTGACAGGCCATGCGTACCTTATATTCGTTGGCCACGGGGATGACGCGATCCAGGAAGTAGGTAATTCGTTCCCACATCGCATCGGCGGGCATCGGGCCGGCCTCGGTGAGCGGCGGATCCTGCTTCGCCTCTTTGAGCTTCCAGGTGCTCAACTTGACGCCGCCGCGGCCGGTGGCCGAAGCCGTTCGAACCACGCCGAGAATCGTCATGTTGTACTTAAGCGCCGGGATGCCGGCCTGGGCGGCCGCCTGGATTGTCTTGCAGACGAAGTCAATCTGACGGTCGCGGTCGGGGTTCTGGCCGAGCATGATGCTGGCGCGCTTGGCGCGGGTGATGTAGGCCGAACTCATTTCGGGCTCGATCATCATCAGCCGGATGCCGCGCTCCTCAACGCGCTCGCGCAGTTGCAGTAGGTCATCGCGATCCCAATAGCTCTTGTCCCCCGACGGCGCCGGGTGGCCGCAAATGTGGTCGACGCCGTGACGCTTGAAGTAGTCGAGCATCTGGTCTGATGTGGGCCCACGCTGACAGCCCACCACCATCCGGCCCTTGGTCGAGGGCGCTGACGCGGCCGTTGACAGCACGGGTGGAACCCCGGCCAACGAGAGGAAGCTTCTCCGCTCCATAGGCTCAGATCGTATCACCGTGCGGCTGCACGTGAGCCCGGCGTGCCTCAAGTTGCGGGTGACTGCCCGGATTGGCTACCATGAAGGCGTCCGCAAGTTTCCCGCAAAAGCCGTCGGGGCGTGGCTCAGCCTGGTTAGAGCGCCTGGTTCGGGACCAGGAGGTCGGTGGTTCAAATCCACTCGCCCCGACCATTTCACGGCTCTACGCCATTAATGGGGGCAGCCCCGCCTCCTCACTCACCTATTCCCGCTCAGCGTCCCATCCGGAGTTGGACTCCGCCGCAGCAGCCCAATCGTCCTCGGACGTGGCGCTAAAGATCGCGCGGATTCGCTCGTCGGCTGGCAGCGAAGCGTTGGATAGCGCCACCTTGATCGCCGGATGGCGGTCGAAATCCGGAGCCACGAGAAACATGAGCGTGACGAACGCCACGGCCGCGCCGTCGGTGTCCAATCCGTGCTTGCGCGCCCGCCGGATGCCCAGCCGGATTCTCGATTGGACGAGCGCATCGTCAAGTTCCGAGATTGCCTCGGGATTCTCCTCAGCCAGATGATCGTAGATCAGCTCCTCGAGTTCCCGTTCGGGTGTCATGAATCCTACTCTGACAGATGGGCAGCGTCGACTCAAAGCCGGGTGCAGCTAAAGGCGCAATTGCGGCAAAAAAGAGACGCCCCACGAGGAGGCGTCTCATTCTAAAGACCCCAAGCTTGCTTGCGGGCAGTTAACCTTTCTTCACACCGGCCTTGACGGGAGCAGCGCCGGGCTTGCCCATCTTCTCGATCTCGTTGAACTGGACCATGCGGCCCTCGTCGAGCGCGAGGTTGGACAGGATGACGGCAGTCGCGTCGGCCAAACCGACTTCGAGATCGGCCTTCGGGCGGCCGCCGCTCTTGCAATAGTTGAAGAAGGCTTCGAGTTCGGTGTCCACCGGGTTCTTGGGCTCTTCCGGAACCAGAATGCCCTTTTGATAGAGCCACAGCCGGGCGAACTTCATTTCCTTTTCGAGGAAGCTCTCCTTGCCGGTCATGAGGTCCTTACCAAGCAGGATCGGCAACGGCCGGGAACCGGCGGCGGCGACCATGGTGGAACCGGCCTTGAACGCTTCCTTCTTCTCTTTCTTGGCGGCTTCGACCTTGGGCGGGTTCGGCTCGCGGAACCACATGCCGATGGGCATATTGTTGTCGTCGCCGATGGTGATGTGCACCGAACCCTGCGTGCCGCAGATGATCTCGCCCATCTCCGTGCGCGCACCGCCGACGCCGGCCCAGTGCGATGTGCCGGGCACGCCGGTCCACACCAACCGACGGCCCTTCGGGTACTTGTAGATCAGTTGGACGTTGTCGAGGATGTCGCGGCCGTCGTTCATGAAGTCGTGAGATCCGAGTCCCGTCACCGCCTCGGGCGTCATGCCCAGCATCCAGTCGGCCACGTCGATCTGATGCGACGCTAGCTCGGCAACGAGCCCGCCCGAGTACTCGCGGAACAGCCGCCAATTTGCCATCCGCTTATTCGGCAGGTCCTTCATCTTCCAACCCGGATTGCGGTGCCACTGCGCCTGGACGTAAGTGACGTCGCCGAGCAGGCCCTTTTCGACCATCGCTCGGGCGGCCTGGTACATTTCGCTGTAGCGGCGCTGCAGCCCCGTCTGCAGGATCTGCTTCGGCCGCGCCTCGACGAGCGCTCTCAGCGCGTGGACTTCTTCGGGTTTGAAGACAAGGCTCTTCTCGCAGAAGACGTGCTTGCCGGCTTCCAGCGCGTCCTTGGTGGCCGGGAAGTGCAGGAACAGCGGAGTGGTGACGAAGACCGCGTCGACATTCTTGTCGGCCAGCAACTCGCGCCAGTCCTTGTATCTTTTCGGATTGCCGCCGATGGTCTGCTGGGCCTTGTTCAAGGCGTCGTCAGTAATGTCACAGATCGCTACACACTGGCCGCTGTCGATGCTCTTCAGATGTTTGAGCAAGTAAGTCCCGCGGCTGCCGGTTCCGATCATGCCGAACTTGACGCCATCGGTGGCGGCTTTGGCGGTTCGGATCAGCGGCCCGGAAACGGCCGCGGTGGCGAGTGCGGCGCCGGCGACCTTCACGGCTTTGCGGCGTGTCATGTCATTCGATTCGGCCATATACAGAAACCTTTCCTGGCGGGTAGGATCAAAGGGACTCGACGGTAGTCTTTCCGCCCCCATTCTATCCCGAAACTATTCGCTTTGGGCTAGCCCTCCACCGGGTTCCTTTTCAACTTCAATGGACCGGCGGACACTGCGCGCCGTCCAGTCAGCCCCGGCCAGGACTACCAATGCCGCGAACAGGCTCCACGTCAGAATCGTCACCGAGTTGTTGAACACCCCGAATTCCCGCGAGAACTTCGCGTAGACCCACGGCCAGATCAACAGGTTCACCCACTTCAGGGCCTCGAGAAACAGTCCGATAACCACTGCCCGCGGCACGATCGCGCGCCACGGCACTTTTGTATTCGGCAGCAGCCAAAATACCAGGAACAGAATCAGCAGCGTGCTGGGAATGGTGGTCAGCTTCAGCACGCCCACCAGCGGCATGGGGGCCCAGTTGAGCTGCCAGCGGTCGGTCAGTGTCGAGCGCATGGCGTCCAGGCTCTGGCCGCTCATCCCGCTCCACAGCACCGGGCCGAGACCCGACACCGCCGCGGACAGCATTACCAGGAAGCCGCAGCCGAAAATCAGCAACATGCTAACGGCCTGGTTTTTCAACAAAGAGCGGTTCACCTTCACGCCCCAGGCCTTGTTTAGCGCCACTTCCAGCGGCAGGAAGATCCCGTTCGCCGTGAACAGCAGCAACAGCATGGAAACCCACTCCAAGCGCCGGCTGTTGTCTGCCGCCACTTTCAGGTTGTAAGCGAGGAACTGGCCCGTCGATCCGGGGAAGTAATCGCGGATCGCAATATACAGCGACAGCTCCGCCGCTGGCCAGTCCAGCAGATGGCGGCAGATCGCAATCATCACCAGCATGAAGGGGAAGAACGACAGCAGCACGTTGGCGGCGATCGAAAACGCGTAGACGTGCGCTTCAGGTTCGATCAGGTACCGGCCCAGCGCGGGTAAATCCGCGCGGAGTTCGGCCATCGATCTGCGAACATCATCCAACATCCGGCGGATGAGCGAGCGAGGCAATACGGCAGGGGCGTCCATACGAGGCGGGTCACCCCCATTATGTGACACCGTGGGGCATAATCGACTCATGCCGTTCCGCACCGTGTTACATTCGGTTTCCTATGCCGGCTTCTGGCCCGGCCAGGCGCGCCTGGATTTGGACGGTTTCCTGGTCAAGGCCTCGTCGCTCGGCTACTCCGGCGTGATGCTGATGGCCAAGCGCCCGCACCTGTCCGTCCTCGAGTATCCCAGCGAGAAGCGGCACGCGCTCAAGGATCGCCTCGACGGTCTGAAACTCCGCTGCGATGTCATCGCCGGCTATACCAATTTCTCCGCCGACGCCGAGCACGGCGATATCCCGCACCGCGAGATCCAACTCCAGCATGTCGTCGAACTCTGCCGTGCGGCGCGCGACCTGGGCGCGGGCGTGGTGCGTATCTTCACCGCCTACGACCATCCCAACTTCGCGGCGCATCTGCTCGTCGATACGCTGCGTGAGGCCGCTGTGCGGGCGGCGGACCTCGGCGTGATGATCGGTGTGCAGAACCACCACGATGTCCATGTGGGTCACCGGTCGCTGCTCGATCTACTTGAAGCCGTCGATCACCCCAATTGCCGGGCATGCTTCGACGCCTGGGCGCCCGCACTGCAAGGCGAGAACCTCGCTGACGCCGCCCGTCTCATGGGACCGTGGGCCTGCCACACTACCGCAGCAGATTACCAGATGCGCCCGCGCTTCAAGTACAACCCCGCCCTGGTCAATTACGAACCGCGGACGCCTGCCACACAAATGGTGCCCATGGGCGAAGGCTTCATCGACTACAAGCTGTTCCTTGGTGCTCTACTTGCCGGAGGCTACAACGGGCCGGTCGCGTACGAGATGTGCGCGCCGCTCAAGGGCGGCGGGTCGATTGAAAACCTCGATCGGTGCGCCCGAGTCTTCCTTGACTATATGGCCGCACTGTGGCCGCAGCCGTCGAAGCCCGTCAAGCGAACGCGCCGGCAGGCATAGGAGACGACCGGCTCAGGCCAGTTCGTCGATCGAACGCGGCCAGTCCGCGCCCAGCAACCGGGACAACGAGCGGTCGGCGAGCACTTTGCCGCCGGTCTGGCAGCGAGCGCAGTAGTTGGTTTCGTTGGCCGCATATCGAATTCGCTGGATGGGCAACTCGCAGACAGGGCAAGGCAGCTTGAAGCGGCCATGAACGGCCATCTCCTCGCGGAAGGCCGTCACCTTTTCAGGAAACCCGCCGGCGGCCTCGGTCCTCAGACGTTCGATCCAATCGGTCAAGACGGTTCGGGTCGAATCGAATAGACGATGCGATTCTTCGGGTGTCAGCTTCTGCGTCAGCGCGACCGGAGACAACCTTGCGTGGTGCAGGATCTCGTCAGAGTAAGCGTTGCCGATACCGCTGAACAAGTGCGGGTCGGTCAGCGAACGTTTCAGTGTGTGATTCTCGCGGCGTAGCGCTGAGTCAAACGCGTTGAAGGTGCATTCGAGCACCTCGAGCCCGCCCGGATCAAGCGCCTTGAGCCCGTCCTCGCCCGAGACCAGATGCAACGAGGCCCGATGCTGTGATCCGGCTTCGGTCAGGTTCAAAGTGCCGGTGCTGAACGTGAACGACGCCATCACCTTGCCGGACTTACGATTCCAGTGCAGCCGCCCCGCAATCATCAAGTGGAGCACAAGCCAGACGCCGTTGTCGCAGCCAATGGCGATGCGTTTGCCGATACGGCGGATTGATTGAACTGTCCGGCCCCGAACTTCGCCGGTCGGCGGCTTCACCGTCCGGAGCAGGAACGGGGACTTCAATTCAATGGTCTCGATCCGCGCCCCTTTGATGCGTGATTCCAGCGCTTCGATGTAGACCTGGATGTCAGGCAGTTCGGGCATCGCGCGTCCAAACCATGATAACCGGCCATCATCACGGGGCAATAAGGTGAGCCCGCCATGGCGGGAGGATTTGATGCGGGCGCAGGTCTGATTTCAAAGAGAAACGGCGGCGCATCGAGCTGGTTGCCGGCGCCGCCGTTCGTTTGTGCTCTGGACTTGAAGGCGCCGGGCTCACCAGCAGTCTGCTGGCGCCGGCCCGGCCCATCCTTATTGGAGTGACGCGCGCTTGGTCTGCGGCGCGTCTGGTTTCACGCTTAGAGAAGGTCGAAGCGGTCGAGGTTCATCACCTTGACCCAAGCCTTCGCGAAATCCTGGACGAACTTTGCCTGCCCGTCGGACGAGGCATAGACTTCAGCGATGGCGCGGAGTTCGGAATTCGATCCGAAGACCAGGTCAACAGGGGTTGCGGTCCACTTGAGCTTCCCGGTCTTGCGGTCTTGTCCTTCATAGATGCCGTCCGAGGTGGAGGACTTGCTCCACTTGGTGGACATGTCGAGCAGGTTTACGAAGAAGTCGTTGGTAAGCGTCCCAGGGTGGCTGGTGAAGACGCCGTGCGCCGCCTGGCCGGAGTTGGCGTTCAGGGCACGCATGCCGCCGACCAGGGCAGTCATCTCGGGCACGGTCAGCTTCAGCATGTTCGCCTTGTCCACCAGCAGTTCCGCGGGGGAGAGACTTTGGCCCGCCCGATAGTAGTTGCGGAAACCGTCGGCTGCCGGTTCGAGCAAGGCGAACGATGCCACGTCGGTCTGCGCCTGTGTTGCGTCAGCGCGGCCCGGCGTGAAAGGAACCTGCACGGTCTGGCCCGCGCTCTTCGCCGCCTGTTCAACCGCGGCGCTGCCGGCCAGGACTATCACGTCCGCGAGCGAGACCTGCTTGCCGCCGGACTGAGCCCGGTTGAACTCCTGCTGGATACTCTCCAGGCGCTGCAGCACCTTGGCCAGTTCAGCCGGATTGTTCACCTGCCAGTCCTTCTGCGGAGCCAGCCGGACGCGTGCCCCATTGGCGCCGCCACGTATATCGGTGCCGCGGAACGACGCCGCCGACGCCCAGGCCGTCCGAACCAGTTCGGGAACGGTCAGTCCCGACGCCAGGATCTTCGCCTTCAGCGCCGCAACGTCCTTCTCATCCACTCGCGCAGTGTTGGCTTTGGGCAGCGGATCCTGCCAGATCAACTCGTCGGCCGGAACCTCAGAGCCGAGATAGCGGGTGCGTGGACCCATGTCGCGATGGGTCAGCTTGAACCAGGCCTTGGCGAAGGCGAGCTCGAACTCTTGCGGCTTCTGCCAGAAGCGCATCGAGATCTCGCGGTAGACGGGATCGAACTTCAGCGCAAGGTCAGTGGTGAACATGATCGGCGCATGGCGCTTGGAAGGGTCGTGCGCGTCAGGAACGAGGTTTCGCGCCTGGTTCTTGGCGGGAATCCACTGGATCGCTCCGGCGGGGCTCTTGGTCTGCTCCCATTCGAAGGCGAACAGGTTGTCGAGGTACTGCGAGGACCATTTCACCGGAGTGGCGGTCCAGGCGCCTTCCAGTCCGCTGGTCACCGTGTCGCCGGCGTTGCCCTTGCCGCAGTTGTTCTGCCAGCCGAAGCCCTGCTGCTCGATGCCGGCGGATGCGGGATCGGGTCCCACGCACTTGCCCACGTCTCGGGCGCCATGCGCCTTGCCGAAAGTATGACCGCCGGCGATCAGCGCCACGGTTTCCTCGTCGTTCATGGCCATGCGGCCGAAGGTATCGCGGATGTCCTTGGCGGCTGCAAGGGGATCCGGGTTGCCGTTCGGACCTTCGGGATTCACGTAGATGAGGCCCATCTGGACGGCCGCGAGAGGCCGCTGCAAGTTCCGGCCGCCGCTGTAGCGCTCATCGGCGAGCATCTTCTTTTCGGGGCCCCAGTAGACCAGATCCGGCTCCCAGTCGTCGGCGCGCCCGCCGGCGAAGCCGAAGGTCTTCATGCCCATCGACTCCATGGCGACATTGCCCGCAAGCACCATCAGATCGCCCCAGGAGATCTTCTGGCCATACTTCTGCTTGACCGGCCAGAGCAGACGCCGCGCCTTGTCCAGGTTGGCGTTGTCAGGCCAACTGTTGAGCGGGTCGAAGCGCTGCTGGCCGCCATCGGATCCGCCGCGCCCGTCCATCACACGGTAGGTGCCAGCGCTGTGCCAGGCCATGCGGATGAAGAAGGGGCCGTAGTTGCCGTAGTCGGCCGGCCACCAATCCTGCGACGTGGTGAGGGTCTTCTGAATGTCCTGCTTGACTGCCTTCAGGCCGAGGCTTGCGAATGCCTTGGCGTAGTTGAAGTCCTTCCCCAACGGGTTGGATTCGGCGGAATGCTGCCTGAGTGGCGAGAGGTTGAGTTGCTCAGGCCACCAGAACTGGTTCGACTTGGGCATCTGTGCACTTACGGCTTGCGTCAACACAAGAGGCGCTGCTGCAACCGCGAAGACGGTAACAAACGACTTCATGGTCAGTCTCATAGGGGGAGTGTAGGGCGGACTCTTGGCATAGGTCAATACGATTGAGACTATCGTATGCATCGGAATTTCCTATGCTACACCGATTGCGGGCTCGCGGTTTCGACTTGCGGCAACTGGAGTATTTCTGCGCAGTGGCTCGCACGGGTAGCTTCACCAGAGCGGCCGAGGAACTGGGAATCGCCCAGCCTTCTCTCTCCGAGCAGATTGCGAGACTCGAGCAGGGCCTTGGCGCGGCGCTGTTCGAACGGCTGAACCGCAGGATCGAACTGACGCCGCTCGGCGAAGCGATCCTCGGCAAGGCTCAGGCTCTCCTTGAGGACGCCGCGGCGTTGCCGGAACATTTCGAACGGGCACGGGAAGGGGTGCACGGTCCGCTGCGGGTGGGGGCGATCCCGACGATCCTGCCCTACTATCTGGCGCCGCTGCTGAAAGGGTTCACGGTTCGTTTTCAGGACGTTGATCTGCATGTGCGCGAGGGCACGACCGCAGAGCTGGTCCAGCAGGTGCTTGACGGGATGCTGGACGTGGCGGTGGTGAGCCTTCCAGTGGAGGGCGCCGCGCTGGTGATGAAGGAACTGTTCCGCGAACCTCTCCACTTGGCAGTGCCGGACGGCCACCCGTTGGCCGTGGCGGAGAAAGTCCAATTGCGGCGGTTGTCCGAGGAACGGCTGCTCATTCTGAAGGATGGCCACTGTCTGCGGGATGAGACGCTGGCGGTGTGCGACCGGGCCAGAGCCCGCTTCGCAGGGCAGTTCGAGGTCGATCAGTTCCTGACAATCTTCGAGTTGATCCGGGCCGGATTCGGGGTGAGCATTGTTCCGGAGATGGCGCGGAGTTTGAGCCAGGGCTGCCGGCTCATCGAACTCGAACCGAAAGCCAGCCGCCGGGTCGGTTACGTCCGCCTGGAACGGCGGTATCTGTCGAAGGCCCTGGAGTCGTTCACGGGGTATTTGAAGGAGTCAGCAGCGGCGCGGAAACGGTAAGGGTGCGAAAGTCGATGTGGACCTGAACACCGGGCGGGCACGCATCTTCATTTCAGTTCAAAGTCCTGGACCGCCTTGGTGGTTTCTTCCACTTTCACTTTCACGCCTTCGCCGCGGAGGAAGCGTTCCTTGATGCCGAGCGACTCCCGCATGTTGCCGAGGACCAACAGGCGGTAGGAGCCGGGACGGAGAGCGGTGATGGAGTAACGTCCATCGGGGCCGGTTTCGCCGCTCACGAACGTGGGGTTCTTCCAGGCATGGAGGGTGCTTTCATCCGCGCCAAAGATGACGGCCTTTTCCACCGGCTTGCCATCGCGCTTCACCTCGCCCGAGATGCCGTTCTGCAACCGTCCGACGTGGATCTTCAGGTGGTGCGATATTGCGGCGGGGTTGAGTTCGAGAAACAGTGGGTCGGTTTCGATGCCGTTGTATTCAAGCTTGCGGATGATCTGGCCCGAAGGCAGGTTGTTGGCCTGAACTCGCCGGGGGTCGAGAGCAACGCCCTCGATGGCGAACTTGCCGGCATCGTCCACGGGGACGGGCAGTTCACCGCCGATAAGTGTCCGGCCGTGCGGGAAGAGCCAGACTTCGATCTTCTGCTCCCGCTTCTCACGGAAGAGCGGATCCGTCGCCGGGTCGTCGTGGCCGTAGGTTCTGACCTCGCCGGTGACTTTCACACCTGGCGAGAGGGCGAGGTGGAGATCCTCGACCGGCTTGTCGACGACCTCAAAGCCGACGAAGCCGCGGCGGCGCTGGGCGGGGTCCGACACGGTGGTGGCGGCGAGCAGGCGATAGCTGCCGGCGGGCAGATTGATCACCTCGAAGGGACCGGGCTGATCGAGAGTTCCGATGCTCTGTTGGCCGATGCCGCGCTCCTCGGAGAGCAGGATCGAAACCGGGCCACTGGCGCCATCCATATCGATAACCCCGCGAACCGGCAGCATGGGGACTGCGCGGAGACGGATGTCGTAGCCGTCAAGTTTGCCGCCGGGCGGGACCTGAATGGAGAGTGCGCCCTGCGAGTCCTGAACGCCGGGATACCAGGTGCGGCGGTAGGCGACGTGGGGCCTGGTTGACGGATTGGGCTTGGGTCGGACTTGGGGCTTGGTGTTTGTCGAGACCTGGAGCGTGTAGTCGCCGGGTTCGAGAGCGCGGATCACGAACCTACCGTTGTCATCGGTTGTCGAAGCGCCGGCGGGCAGGACAGACAGCTTGAGCACACCCACAGTCACGCCGGCGACCGGCGCTCCGGAGTCCTCGTCGGTGATCTTGCCCGAGATCTGCGCCTCGGGATCGAGGCCGATAACTTCCCCCTTGGCGGATTCGCCCGGTTTCAACTCGAAAACACGCTCGGCTGTCTTCTTCACGTAGCCTTCCAACTCGCAATGAAGTTTGAAGGGGACCTGCTTCGGTTCTTCGATTCGGAACCGGCCGTCGTCGCCGGTCAGCGCCACGGCGCCCTGCATGTTCTGAACGCTCATGATGCGGCCGCCGTCGGGCGGGCGAGTGTAGCGCACAGCCACCGCAACATTGGCGAGGGGTAGCCTGGAGAGAGAATCGACTACTGTACCCTCTACAATGCTCGGCTTCTCCTGCCCCTTCGCGGGGACAAGCAGCCCAACTGTCATGGCGGCAATTGCCCAGATCCTGGTGGTTTGCATACATTGCCTCGACATCTTGCTACGAACTGTAACCGATACTGGCCCTGGAGTCAACAGAACCCATTTTATGCTGCCATTGTCCGCTCCGCGCTGCCCCACAATTCAGCGAAACCCTTGACAGGCCGCGTACATAATCTATGTAGGTGCAAACATGATGACCCTAATCCGTTTCGCCGGACGTATCCTGCTGGCCACCGCAATTGCAGGGCTGGCATTCGCGCAAACCACTGAACGCAAGGCAGGGCCGTTGACCCGCGCGGCCGGGGCCACCGAGAATGCCGCGAAGAAGACGGCCGACGCCACGGTGACCGGGACCAAGGCCGTCGGGTCGGGAACCGTCAAGGCCGCGAAGGTCACCAAAGAGAAGACCGTCGAGGGCGCGGAAGCGACGGCGGAAGGCGCGAAGAAGATCGGCAAGGGGACGAAGAAGGCCGTGACGGTGGCGGCGGACAAGACCGTGGAGGGCGCGGAGGCCACCGCGGAAGGCACGAAGAAGATCGGCAAGGGGACGAAGAGGGCCGTAACGGTGGCGGCGGACAAAACCGTGGAGGGCGCCCAGGCGGCCGGCGAGGGATCAAAGAAGATTGGCCAGGGCGCTGTGAAAGGAACCAAGGCCACTGGGCGCGCCATCAAGAAGGGCTGGCAGAAGACGGTTGAAGGGACGGGGACAGTGCTCGAAAAAACCGGCGAGGGGATCGGCAAGGTGGGCGAAAAGGTGAAGAAATAAGCGGGCCGGGCGTCAGGGGCGGCGAGTGACGGCGATGCCGCAGGCGTGCAGGACGCGCTCGACGTCGATTACGGTGAGGCGGGAAGCGTCGAAGGTCACGGTCAGCCGGTCCATCGACGGTGCAAGGGTGACTTTTCGCAGCCCATAGGTTGCAGGCGCGTTGGCGATGGCCAGCAGCGTCTGCTCGCTGACCGGAGACTCGAGCATATACTCGATTTCGACTTTTGTCATAACTCCCTATGTCAGCATATCATTGGCCGCTTGAGTTGAGTTTCCAGAGGATCTGCCGCAGCATCCCAGTCAGAACGGTAGCGTCCTTGGCGGGAATGTTGAGGCGGCGGACGAGCCGGTGGATCTTCTCGGAGGAACTGGCGGAGGTCAGATCCTTCGTGTACTCCGCTTGCCGGAGAATCTCCTCCAGTAATAGGGTGAATCGTTCGACTTCACCGGCGCCGGCGAGAGGGCGTAGCGCCGGTAGACTGCGGGCGGCGTGCGGCTGGCGGGCCAGTTCGTAAAGGCAGACGGCGACAGCCTGGGCCAGGTTCATCGATTCGTGCTCTGCCCTGGTGGGGATGCGCAGCAGCCAGTGGCAATTGGCCATGTGGTTGTTGCCAAGCCCGTGCTTTTCCGATCCGAACAGGATGGCGGCACGTGCGCCCACAAGGTGACGGCGCAGGAGCCGGCCGGCCTTTTCCAGGCGATGGTAGGGGTGGAGTGGCATTCGGTGGGCACTGCCGGTGGCCGCGACGACCAGCGCGCAGTCAGCCACGGCGCCGGCAACTGAGCCATAGACTCTGGCGTCCTTCAGAAGTTGCTGAGCGCCGACGGCGGAGACGGCCTCGTGGAACGAGACGTCGTATGGGTTCACCAGCCGAAGGTCGAAACAGCCGAAGTTGCTCATCGCACGTGCGACTGCGCCGATGTTGAGCGGATTCCTGGTTTCGACCAGCACGACGGCGAGGTTGTCGAACGGTGATGAGTCCATTTTGGGGTGGAACGCGCTGCGGAAAGATTTTGGAACTATCCCTTGCGCGGCTGACAATTCTAATTGTACGCGGCCAATGACAAATGAATCGGAACTGCTGAGGCGGACGCGCAGCGGTGATGAAGCAGCTTTCGGCGCTTTGTACGCCCGGCACAGCCCGGCCGTGTACCGCTACGCGCTGCGGATGTCGGGTTCCGATGCATCGGCCGAGGAGGTTGTGCAGGAAGTCTTCCTGCAGGTCGTGAAAGGGTGCCGAGGCTTTGATGCATCGATCGGGACGCTCGGGAGCTATCTCTATGGAGTTGCCAGACATACGCTGGCGCGGCTCGCGCCGGACCGGGGCGAAATCCCGATCGGCGAAATGGAGTTCACCGAGGACGAGCCGGATCCGCTGGAGGGTCTGGACAGGGCTCAGAGAGTGGAGGCGGTCCGGACTGCGGTCGCAAGCCTGCCGCTGGCCTTTCGGGAGGTTGTGGTGCTGTGCGATCTGGAGCAGATGAGCTACGGCGAAGCGGCTGAGACGCTGGGGCTGGAAACTGGCACGCTCAGGTCGCGCCTGCACCGGGCACGGAGGATGCTGCTGGAGAAACTGACCCGAACGGGAGTGAGGGCATGACTGAGGACAAACGAACGGCTTGCCTGCTCGACGCGCTGCGGGACCTGGCGGATCAGACCGAGGGGGCGCTGCCTCCGGATCGGATCGGGCGCAAGTTGAAGGAGCGGCTGCGGCGCAAACGGATGGCGAAGTACCCGTGGTGGCTAGCGGCGGCAGCAACGCTGGTCCTGATCGGATTTTGGGCAGCGAACCGGCCGGGCACACAGGTTGTCGAGCATGTGGCGGTGGCGACGCCGGTGATCCAGACGACGGCCGCGGAGCCGGTACCGGCGGTGGACGAGGCGGTGGAGGCGATTCCGGTGGCCAAGCCAGCGGTCGTGAGGGCCTCCCGGAAATCGCGACCAAACGAACTATCCGGAGAGTTAAGTCCTTTGACTCCATGGTATTACAGCGAAGGTCTGCCAGCCCCAGTGCGAGGTCAAATTGTTTTTATCCGGGTAAATCCACAGACGGCTAGACGTTTTGGTGTGGTTTCTGACAGTCCTGTGCCGGCACAATTGTTGATTGGCGACGACGGGCTGACGCGGGCGATACGGTTTGTTCGGTAAGTTCTACAAATATAGGAGACGACAGTCATGATCAAGCAAATGGTCCTCGTGTGCGTTGTCGCTGCCTTGCCTGCGGCAGGCCAGCAGGTGAAGCTCAGAACAGAGCAGAAGGCCGAGCACGTGGTGCAGAACAAGATGGTGTTCACCGGGACGGCGGTGGGCGGCGGCAGCGTAATGCACACGATCGAGTTCACGGGAACGGTGAAGAAGGGCGCGCCCTACGCCGCCGAATCGGTGACCGAGACGGTGCAGGTCCTGGCGGACGGCAACCGGATCGTAAACAAGCAGTCGGGCAAGGAGTATCGGGATTCGGAAGGGCGGATGCGGCGCGATAGCACGATCCAGCCGGCGGGTCCTTGGGTAACAGGCAGCAAGACGAGCATGATGTCGATGATTGACGACCCGGTGTCGGGTGAGCACGTCACGCTGAATCACGACGAAAAAGTGGCCCACAAGATGACAAAGCTCTCGATTGCGTCCGAACCGGTGGTGGTTTCGGAGACGGAGAAGAATGTCCAGAAGGAAGTGCGCAAGGAAGTGAGGGTTGAGACCCGTCACCAGGCGCGCCCCACGCGCACTGCGACGGCGACGACGACTGTGGTTGCCGGGATGCCGCTACAGGACAACGTCGTGATGTGGGCTCATGCGGGAGGCGGTGAAGGGGCTGGGCCGAAGGTGGAAGCGCTCGGCAAGCGGGTGATCGAAGGCGTCGAGTGCGAAGGGACGAAGACGGTCATGACGATCGACACGGGCATGATCGGCAACGAGAGGCCGATCGAGATTGTGACCGAGCGCTGGCAGTCGGCCGACTTGGGCGTGGACGTGCTGCGCAAGCACAGCGATCCGCGGTTCGGCGAGACCAATTACCGGTTGCAGGGGATCGTGCGCGGCGAGCAGCCGAGGTCGCTTTTCGAGGCGCCGGCAGACTACAAAACGGAGGACCTGGGCGGTGCGGCGACAGAGTTCAAGATTCAACGGAAATCGAAGGAGTAGTGCGAAGGCCGAACTGCAGGGCTGATCGAGAATGGGCCGCCTGGTGAACCGGAAACGGGGAGCCGGGCGGGCGCGTTCCTATTGGCGGACCGATTTTTCGAAAACGTTAGCTGTCAGCCGGATGCCGGCCGGGGGGCCGGCCGCGGACGCGGGCGTCCGCCCTACTTGGCGCGGGTGTGATTCAGGGCGAGGAGGTGGGCGAGGGCGTCGTTGTCGGAGATGTCAGGGGGGAAGCCGTAGGCGTTGGCTACGGCGGTGTCTAGTTTGGCGTGGGCGTTTTGGAGCCAGGTGGGGCGTTCGTTATAGAGGTTGGTCAGGGTGCGCTTCTTGAGGATGGCGGCGGCCTGCGCGTCGTTGGGCAGGATGCGGTCAGGAAAGCCGGGGACGACTTCGGGGACGCGGTGGACGAGGTCGGGCGGGTTGAGCCAGTTCTCGCGGCACCGAGTGATTTGGCGCGCGGCGTAGTGAGCGGCGCATCCTATCGCGCGAGGCGGGTGATAAACTGCAAAGCAATCGCAGGACTGGACGATAATCTCTGTGGACGTATTGAGTTCCGAGCATCGGCGGAAGACGATGCGGGCAGTGCGGAGCGTGGACACCGGGCCGGAGATGGCCGTGCGCCGGATGGTGCACGGGATGGGCTATCGTTACCGGTTGCATGGGGCCGAACTGCCTGGGAAGCCTGACATGGTGTTCGCCGGGCTCCGGAAGGTCATCTTCGTCCACGGCTGCTTCTGGCATCAGCACAGATGCCCGGCGGCGGCCCGGCCGACTTCCCGGAGGGAGTATTGGGACGCGAAGCTCGACGGCAACATCAGAAGGGACCGGAAGAACATCCGGCGCCTACACAGCTTGGGTTGGGATACTCTCGTTGTATGGGAGTGCCAGATCAAGAACGCTTCCAGTCTGAAGAGACGTCTGGTAGAATTCTTGAACAAACAAAAGTGACACATCCTGTTCAGAAGCCGACATTCTGCGAGTTCTTCGCTGGCGGGGGCATGGCCCGGCTGGGCCTGGGCGAAGACTGGCGGTGCGTGTTCGCCAACGAATGGTCGGAGCAGAAAGCCACCGCGTACCGGGCGATGTTTGGCCCGAGTCCCGAGTTGCACGTGGAGGACGTGGCGAGAGTGAAGCCAGTGTTGATTCCAGAGCGGCCGACGCTGGTGTGGGGGTCGTTCCCATGCCAGGATCTTTCGCTGGCGGGCAACGGGGCGGGACTGAGCGGAGAGCGAAGCGGGACGTTCAAGCCGTTCTGGAGGCTGGTGAAGCAACTGGCGGCCAGAGGCCGCCAGCCGAGCCTTGTCGCCCTTGAGAACGTCGTTGGGACCCTGACGTCGCACAATGGGTCCGATTTCGCCTACATTTGCGAGGAACTGACGCGGAGCGGGTACAGATTCGGAGCGTTGGTGATCGACGCCATTCATTTCCTGCCGCAGTCGAGGCCGAGGCTGTTTATCATCGGGGCATTGCCGGGGGCTTTGGCAGCGTCGGGGTTGGCGGAAGCGGGGCCGGCGGCGCCTTGGCATACGAGGAGCCTGATTGAGGCGTATGGGAAGATCTCGGCGAAGGCCCAACGGAATTGGGTGTGGTGGCGGCTTCCGATTCCAGGGGCGCGGCGAAGCGATTTGGAGGACTTGATCGAGTACAGCCCTACCGGAGTTGAGTGGCACACCCCAGAGCAGACAGTGCGATTGCTCGGCATGATGTCAGATGTAAACCGGGAGAAGGTGGCTGAAGTGCAGGCGAGCGGGGAGCGGCGCGTCGGCACACTGTACAGGCGAACGAGACCGGATTCGGAGTCGGGAACGAAAGTCCAGCGGGCGGAAGTCCGATTCGATGGTGTTGCCGGGTGCCTGAGAACTCCGGCGGGAGGGTCCTCGCGACAGACCATCATTGAAGTGAATGGCGATTCGATACGAACAAGGCTGCTATCGCCGCGTGAGGCGGCGAGGCTGATGGGGGTGCCTGATTCGTCTCCGATTCCGGCGAACTACAACGAGGCCTATCACCTGTTTGGAGATGGCCTGGCGGTCCCAGTTGTAGGCTGGCTGTCCAGGCACCTGTTGTTTCGCCTGTCAGGGCACACGGCCATCACGGAAGCCGCCTGATGCCGAGGGAGAAGCAGCAGGCGGTGATCCCCTGCCGATTGGAGCCGGCGGTGAAGTTGCAAGTGGACGAGTTTGCGGATGCGCTGCAACAGGCGGCTCCCACGATCGGGCATCACGGGTTGAGAGAAGAGGAGTTTTGGCGCACGGGGATTTTCCGCGCCGCAGTTGAGAAAATCCGCGGGACCTTTTCGGCGACCACCAGCGACAAACAGGCGTTCGTGGGCGATGTTCTGGATTGGCTTCAGTCAGGCAACAGGATCACAGGGTGGGCGAGAGCCGGGACCAATGACCGTCACGATTACGAGGTGACGCTGCCGAGCGGACGGGTGTGCGCGATCGAGGCGAAGGGTTGCCTGGACGGGAACAATACGAACATTTTCCAGCGGCCGGCGAATGCGGATGAGTTCGTGATCTGGTCGATGTGCCAGAACCCGGGTGCCGATCCGAGGCACAACGCATGGTCGGGCATTCATACACGGTTGAGCGCGGAGGTGGTTTACCGGCGCGAAGTGGTGGATGCATTGATCATTTGGGATGAGTTGTGCGGGACGTTGGGGCGGCCGTGTCCGAAGCGAGAATGCCGGGAGAGATCGACAAGGATCGGGAAGCGAATCGTACCGCCGCCGTGTATTTACCTGTTTCCAAGAACGGTCCCTGACCCGCGCAACAATCCCACGCCGGTGGTGCACGGCATCGGCGAAGTGGAGTTCGTCAAGACGATGTACGATGCGCTCGCATGCGATGCCGGTGACGTGACCGAGGTCCGGATCGAGGCGCAGATGAAGGGCGCGTCGATTGCGAGAAAGACGACATTGGTGAGGGATGGGGCGGAGATCCGGGCATCCGCGTTGAGCGTGATCAAGCGGGCGCGATAGACCGGCGTGAGGGTGGGGGCGGTGGGCCTTCAGGAGATTGCGGAATTGTGCAGGGCGCGGGTTTGGGGTTCGAGCAGATCGTCGAGCGTGATGTTGTGGATCTGCTGAACGGAGTTCGTGAAGTTGGTGTGGAGGCGGATGGTCTCCATATCGGAGACGATGAGCAGGGGCGGGTTTTCGAGCGAGACGGAATAGTTGAGGAGTTGGGCGTAGGCCTGGTGGAGATCGCGGTGCTTACCCTTGTATTCCCAGCCGAAATGGCCGCGTTTCCAGACATCAGTGAAGCCGTCGCCGCCCAGGGTTTTAGGGGCGGGTTTTTCGAAGCGGTACCAGGCGCCGTCAGGATCGGCGGCGATGGGGTCGGGTTCGTTGAGGAGGCGGCAGAGGTCCAGGAAGTGGGGCTGCGAAGCGGCGCGTTCGTTGAGTGTGGAGGCGTGCCATTTCGAGATGAATTCCTGAGGGGACATTCGCGTCGCTTGGAGTGAAGTTTAACAGAAAGGGGCGATTTCGATGATTGATGAGGAGAGCTGGGCCTCGACACGATTGTCGAGGCGGCAGGCCGAGGGCCTGCGCCACAAGCCGCATGCGGCTTCGCCATACTCACCCGCTCCCTGCGTTCGCGGACCATGGTGCGGTCTTAGCGCCAGCTCGGGCAGAGTCCCAACCTGGCGCTGATATACAATCGGTCCGTGCCTTGGCACTCATCAAGGAGAGTTGTATGAAGAAGGTCATAGGAATCTCGCTGGCGCTGATTGCGGTTGCTGCGAGCCTGTTCGCCCAGACGCCGACTAAGTATCACAGGGCGGTCATCAAGCCGCCGATTGTGCGGTTGGCTCCGGGCGCGCAGCAGCAGTTCAAAGCCGTGATACTCGCAACCCGGTTGATGGCGACGCAGGCTCCAAAGAGCGTCAAGTGGACAGTGAACGATATTCCCGGCGGCAACGCCCAGGTGGGAACCATCAACGCGGACGGGTTGTACCGCGCGCCGGCGACCGTTCCTGCACCGAATGAAGTCAGCGTGCGCGGCGAAGTGGAAGGCTCGGCGAACCGGTACGTCTGGAGCACCGTGCTGGTGGGCGGTGCGGAGCCGGAGTACAAGGTGGTGGGTGGATGGAGCGAGGACATCGGGACGAAGGGCGCGCATCTGGTAGAACCGCATGGCATCAGCATCGACAAGCAAGGGAATCTGCTCATCGTCGACCAGCGGGCGGGACGGGTGTTCCGGTACTCGAAGGACGGCAAGTTCCTGGCCGAGATTGGGAATGGGCCTGGAAGTGAGGCGGGCCAGTTCACCGAGCCGCGCTACGCGCACGTGGATTCCACCGGCAACATCTATACGACTGACGTAAAGGGAGACAGGCCGCGGTTGCAGGTGTTTTCGCCCGAAGGGAAGTTCCTGCGGATCTTTGCAGAGAAAGGGATGCAGCCGGGCATGATGCTGCGCGGCCACGGTCTATGGTTCGATTCGAAGGGCCGGCTTTACGCCACCGATGTGGACAACATGCGCGTGAGCATCTTTGAGCCGGGCGGCAAGTTCATATCGACATTCGGCAAGGACGGCCCGGAGGCAGGGGATTTCAATGCGCCGCACGGCCTGTATCTGGACGCGAACGACGATGTCTTCGTGAACAGCTACTACGGCCCGACGAAGAAGTTCGACTCCGAAGGCCAGTACTTGTTCTCGTTCGCACACGGCGACCCGCCGGAGGGGTCCGTCTTCTTCCACAGCATGACTGGGGACCGATGGGGCAACGCTTACCTCACGGTTCGCACCAAGGCCGGGTATGGCGGCGCGGTGGAGAGCAACGCCGGGCGCAAGGTCAGCATCGCCAAGTACAACAACAACGGGGATTTCGTCTGCAACATCAGGATGTCGGTCCCGGAGCACACCGAGAGCTGGGCCTTCGTGGACGCCGACGGGACGATCTATTCGCTATTCAAGAGCAGGACGAAGGCTGGAGTCGAGATCCTGAAGCAGAAGTAGATCCAGGCGCGACCAGGGGTCGCGCGCGGACGAGGGTGTCCGCCCTACCGGCGCTTTATCGGGCCAGGAGGCCTGTCCTGCTGCGGGCTGAAGTATCAATGATAGAGTGAGGACAGGTCAGACGACGCGAGGCTGGGAGTGTGGACCGGCTTGATCATGGCCTCCAAGGTACGGATTGACCCTATAATGAGGGTGTGGGACGCATATGAAAACTTACGTCAAGTTCGGTTTGGTCATGGGGGGCATTATCTGCACGCTCGCCTGGCTCGGGGTGAGCGGGATCAACGAGTCGAAGACGTATTACAAGACGATTTCAGAGTTGCGGGGCGACTCGACCCAGATCGGTAAACGTGTTCGCGTCACGGGCGATGTGGTGCCGGGGTCGATCAAGCGGGAGGGCGCGAAAGTCCACTTCAAGATCGTCGAGAAAGAGCACAATCAGCTTCTTGACGTGACCTACGCGGGCAAGGATCCGCTGCCGGACACGTTCCGCGACAATTCACAGGCGATGGCCGACGGGCGGCTGGGCGCCGAGGGTACGTTCCACGCGTCTTCGATTGCGGCCAAGTGCCCATCGAAGTATGAGGCAGATCCAAACAAACATCCGTCAGAAGTTCCGCTCAACAACAGTAAGCCGACATCGATCTAACCTGACCGGATGCCGGCCCGACTGAGTCCGTACCAAGGAGACGCAACCACACCATGGAGACCCTAGGCGCACTCGCCGTATTGGTCGCATTCTGTCTGGCCATCTATTCCGTTCTGGCGTCGGTGGTGGGAGTTCTCACCAAGAGGCCATATCTGACGGTAAGCGGCCAGCGGGCCGTTTACGGGATCTTCATTCTGCTGTCAGTGGCCAGCGGCATTCTGGTCTACGCGCTGATGGTGTCGGATTTCCGATTCGCTTATGTCGCGGCGCGTTCGAACAAGGCGATGCCGGCGGTGTACAAGTTCGCCGCGTGGTGGGGCGGGCAGGAAGGCTCGCTGCTGCTGTGGTCGTGGCTGTTGAGTCTCTACTCGGCTGTGGTGCTGGTGACAAACCGCCGCAAGTTCAGGGACATGATGCCATGGGTAACGGCGGTATTGATGTTCACGCAGGTGTTCTTCCTGACGCTGAACGCATTTGTCGAGCCGCCGTTCCAGATGCTGGCGGTGGGCCGGGGCATCACGGCGGTGCAGGATGGGCAGGGCCTGAATCCACTTCTGCAGTATTGGACAATGGCGATTCACCCGCCAACGCTCTATCTGGGCTATGTGGGGTTCATCGTACCGTTCGCCTTCGCAATGGGTTCTCTGATTACGAAACAGCCCGGTGACGCCTGGATCGCCACGACGCGGCGTTGGTCGTTGATCACCTGGGGCTTTCAGAGCGCGGGTGTGCTGCTTGGCGCGGGATGGGCGTATGCGGTGCTTGGTTGGGGCGGCTACTGGGGATGGGACCCGGTGGAAAACGCCAGCCTGTTGCCATGGCTCACGGCGACGGCGTTTCTGCACTCGGTGATGATGCAGGAGAAGAAGGGCATGATGAAGGTGTGGAACATGGTGCTGGTCAGCGCCACGTTTTTCCTCTGCATCTTCGGGACGTTCCTGACGCGGTCGGGCATCGTGTCGAGCGTGCATGCGTTCGCACAGTCGTCGCTCGGCAGCTGGTTCCTGGGATTCCTGGGGATCGCCATCCTGCTCACGACGGTGCTCATTGTGCGGCGGCTGGACTATTTGAAGAGCGAGACGCAACTGGAAAGCGTGCTGTCGCGGGAATCGAGCTTCCTGTTCAACAACCTGATCCTGCTGGCGTCGACCTTCGCCGTGCTGTGGGGGACGATGTTCCCGGTGCTGACCGAATACATCATGGGCGAGAAGATCACGGTCGGCGCACCGTTCTTCAACAAGGTCAATATCCCGATCGGATTGTTCCTGCTGTTGCTAACCGGAGTTGGCCCGCTCATCGCCTGGCGGCGAAGCTCATGGGAGAGCTTGAGACGCGCCTTCTACTGGCCAGCGATCATGTTCGCAGTGGCCGTGGCGGTTACGCTGGCGATGGGTTCGCGGCACTTCTATGCATCTGTCTGCCTGGGTTTGTGCGCGTTCGTCACGACAACGATCCTGATGGAGTTCTACAAGGGCTCGCGCGCCATCGCCGGCAAGAGCGAGATGAACATGGTGCGGGCAGCGATCGAGTTGACCCACCGCAACACGAGGCGCTACGGCGGCTACCTGGTGCACATGGGCATAGTGATCATGTTCGTCGGGTTCAGCGGCTCGGCTTTCAACAAGGACACGACGCGCGAAGTGAAGGTGGGTGACCGCTTCACAATGGGCGGCTATGAATTCCACGTGGATAAGATCACCGACGGCGACAATCCGAACTACACATGGCAGCGGGCCGAAGTGGGCGTGTACAAGAATGGTTCGCTGCTGCAGGTGCTCAAGCCGGAGAGACGCGTCTTTCTGGTCACCGAACAGCCAACTTCAGAGGTCTCCATCCGGCGCCGTCTGAATGAGGACGTGTACCTGAATTTCGCCGGGATGTCACAGACCGAAGAGAACACGGCCGTCATCCAGGCCTACATTTTCCCGCTGGTATCGTGGATCTGGCTGGGCTTTGGAGTGCTGATGTTCGGCACGGCGGTATGTCTTGTGCCGAGCAAAGCGCGGCTGTCGCAAACGAAGTTCGACCCGGCGGAGGTCTTTGCTGAAGAAAAGGTTCTGGCGAAGTAGGCCGCACGCGGCCGCCCCGGGCCGGTCCCGGATCGTAGAGAATGTAGCTAACCCCGACTCATGACATTAGCAGTATCCATCCTTCTAATCAGCGCCGTCCTGGCCCTGGTGCTTTTCATCCGGCCAGGCGCGATTCCTCCCACCGAAACACTGTCGCCGACCGCCCATTTGGAAGAGCGCAAGGCGGCTATCAATGAGAACTTGCGGGATCTGAACTTCGAGTACAGACTTGGTAAACTCTCGGAGGCCGACTATGCGAAATCGCGCCAGGTCCTTGAGAATCAGTTGGCGCGGGTGAATGCGACGATCGTCTCGCTGGTTGGCAAGACGCCGAGGCCTGCGCCGCCCGTGCCCAAGCCAGTTGACGTGCAAGTCGAGCAGAAGAAAGCCAGCTTCAAGTGTCCAGCCTGCGGCGCGGAGTTTGACAAGGCGATGAAGTTCTGCGGCGAATGCGCCGCGCCGATGGAGGTCGCCAAGTCATGAGGCTCCCGATTCTGTTTCTGGCGGCCGCAATGACGCTGCCGGCCGCGGTGAGCGGGGTGGTCATGAATAAGACGACGGGCAAGCCGCAAGCTGGCGTGACCGTCACCATGACGAAATTCGGCGGCGCGGGGATGGAGGCCGCCGGTTCAACGAAGACCGACGCCGAGGGCAAGTTCACGTTTGCAGACGAGGCCGGCACAGCCCACCTCCTGCAAGCCGAATTCCAGGGCATCAAGTACAGTGCGCCGATGTCGCAGACCGCCGGAGCGGCGCTGGAGATTGCCGTCTACGACAGTTCGCCCAATGTGCCGCAAGCGCGAGCCGATCAGCACATGTTCATGGTCGAGAGCAATGGTGAAGAGTTGGTGGTGAACGAAACCGTCGTCTTCATCAACCCGACTCAGGTGACGTGGAACAACACGAAATCGGGCACTGTGAAGATCTTCGTTCCGCCGTCCGCCGGTGACGCCATCATGGCGCGCGTTATCGCCCAGGGCGGCATGCCGGTGGAGCGGCAGCCGGTGAAGACAACGGCGGCCAACGTGTGGACGGTGGATTATCCGGTGAAGCCGGGCGAGACGAGATTCGACTTCAGCTACAAGGTGCCTGCCGCGGCCGGACCAATGCTGCAGACAAAGCTGCTCAATGGCGCGGCGACGCCGAAGCTGGTTCTGCCCAAGGGCGTCGAGGCGGCGGGCGAGGGCATCGTCAGCGTGGGGAATGAGCCTACGACCCAGGCGGCGGTCTATGACATCACGGCGAAGGAATTGAAGCTGACCATCACGGGCTCCGGCACGCTGAGCGTGGTGCCGAGCACCGAGGGCGAATCAGAAGGACCGAAGATCAAGCAAATCATGCCGCCGGGCTACGACCGCAATTGGAAGTGGGCGTTTGGGTTGACGCTAGCGTTTCTCGCTCTTGGTTTCGCAGCTCACTACTTGAAGGGAACGGCGACGGACCTGAACAAGCGCAAGGTATGAGCGCGCTGGCAATTGAGGGCGTATGGAAGTTCTATGGCGACTTCCCCGCCCTGCGCGACATTCGCTTCAACGTCGAGGCAGGCTCCTGCGTGGCGCTATTGGGGCGGAATGGCGCGGGCAAGACAACACTGCTGAAGATCCTGGCCGGGCTGTCAAGGCCGGCGAAGGGTCAGGTAAAGCTCTTCGGACAGGATGCCTCAGAGCGTTCGGCTAGAGCTTCGATCGGCGTGCTGGGGCACGGGATAGGGATCTACGACGAGTTGTCAGCGATCGAGAATCTGCGACTCTTCGCCAACCTGTACGGCCTCGCCGAGCCCGAGCGAAAAGCGATGGAATGGTTGGAGCGGACCGGCCTGGAACGCGTGAAGGACGGGCTGGTGAGGGAGTTTTCACGCGGCATGAGGCAGCGCCTGGCCGTGGCGCGTGCGTTTCTGCACAACCCTCGCATCCTGCTGCTCGACGAGCCGTTCACGGCATTGGACGACCGCGCAATCGCCGTGCTGCAGACTGTTCTCAGGGAAGCGCTGGCCGAGGGCCGGACTGTGTTGATGTCGACACATCAACTCAGAGAAGCGCTGGAACTGGCCACGCACGTCGCGCTGATCAACCGCGGCAAGTTGGCCTTCACGGGCGAGCGGACGCGCGAGATGGTGGATGATCCAGGCTGGATCTACCGCCACTACGGTGAGGCGTAATGCGGTTCCTTCGCCAGACTCTCACCGTCGCCGCCAAGGACCTCCGCAGCGAGTTGCGCACGAAAGAAGCAGTGAACGCGTCACTGAGTTTCGCGCTGGTCATCCTCATCCTGTTCAGCTTCGCCTTTGATCCAACGGCGGAGACGACGCGCGAAATTGCCGGCGGGCTGCTGTGGCTGGTGTTCGCCTTCGCCGGAGTGCTGGTGCTGAACCGGTCGTTCGCGCGGGAACTGGCCAACGATTGCCTGGAGGCGCTGATCAGCTCGCCCGTGCCCGGCGCGGCGTTGTTTCTGGGCAAGGCACTGGCCAGCTTCGCTTTGCTGCTGGCGATTGAAGTGGTCTGTCTGCCGGTGTTCGGCGTGTTCTACAACGTGACATGGTATTCACATCCTGGGCAGTTGGCTCTCGTGCTGTTATTGACCACATGGGGCGTCACCGTGGTGGGTACGTTGTTTTCGGCATTGACGGTGAACCTGCGGCTGCGCGAGGTGATGCTGCCGATGCTGGTTTACCCGGTGCTGATTCCCTGCCTGATGGCGGCGATGCAGTTGACCACAACGCTGGTGGCGGGTGATCCCATCGCGGGAGACCAATGGGCCTGGGTGCGGCTGCTGGCCAGCTTCGATATCATCTTTACTTCGCTGGCCGTGCTGCTGATCGATTCGGTGCTGATCGGATAGGCAAGGCGAGGAGACCAACGGATGCGCAAGAACTTACTGATCGGCGGCGGCGTGCTGGCAGCACTTCTGCTGGCACGGAACATCTGGGTGATCCTGACCCAATTGCCCGACGAAGCCTTCCAGGGCGCCATTTTCCGGATCATCTTCTTCCACGTGCCGGCGGCATTCACTTGCTTCCTCTGCTTCCTGGCATCACTGATCGCAGGGCTGGTCTATTTGAAGTCGAAGAATCTGAACCACGATGCTTTCGGCGTGTCGGTGGTGGAAGTGGGACTGGCTTTTGGCGCGGTGAACCTGCTCACGGGCATGATCTGGGCGAGAATCATCTGGGGGATCTGGTGGACATGGGACTGGCGGCTTACCTCGATGCTGGTCTGTTGGCTGCTCTATGCCGGGTACCTGGTGCTGCGGCGCGCTATTGAAGAGCCTACGGAACGGGCGAAGATGTCGGCGGTGATGTCGATACTAAACTTCTCGGTGGTGCCGTTCGTGTTCTTCTCGATCAAGTGGTTCCGGACGCAACATCCCCAGCCGGTGCTGTTCGGCGAGGGCAAGATGGACTCAGCTTATCGTTCAATGCTCTATGGCAACTGGGTTCCGATTCTGATAGTCGCCGCGATCCTGATCACCATCCGTTACGCGCAGGAGAAACAACAGCGCGCGATCGACGCGATGCGCCGCGAAGCGCACACGCTGTAAGCCGGGAGAATCGAATGAACGACGCTCTACAACGCAATTTCACCTACCTTGCCTACGGGCTCATCACGGCCTGGACGGTTCTGATCGTCTATGCGCTCACGCTGGCCGCCCGCGGCAGAAGTCTGGACCGCCAACTCGACAACGTGAAGCGCATGATGGAAGACCGGGAAAAGAAGTAGTCGAAGGAGCAAGTCATGAACCGCCGGACCCTGCTGACGCTTGCCGCGGCCACTGCGGCCGTCACCCCTCGCGAGTTGGCGGCGCAGGAGCGCGTGGCCAAGGCAACGCGCGCCATGCCGTCGCCGAAGATCAAGGACGTGCAGGTGATCCAGACCGCGCCGGCGGGGCTGCGGCTACCGGTAGTGAAGATCCTGACCGATCAGGACGGGCTTTACGGCTACGGCTGCGCCACGTTCACCCAACGGGCCGACCTTGTCGTTCCAGCGATTGAACGCTACCTGCGCCCAATGCTGATCGGCAAGCCGGCCGATCGGATCGACGACACCTGGCAGATGCTCTACAACTCGTCTTACTGGCGCAACGGCCCGGTATTGAACAACGCCATCTCGGGCGTTGACGAGGCGCTGTGGGACATCAAAGGCCGCATGGCCGGGATGCCCGTTTATCAACTGCTGGGCGGCAAGTGCCGCGAAGCGGTGGATTGCTACGCGCACTCGTCGGGCGCCGATTTCGGGCAGGCCATCGAATCCGCCAAAGGCTACATGGCCAAGGGTTACCGGCATATCCGCATCCAGGTGGGCGTACCCGGCATGGCGGGTTATGGTGCGGGACGCAGCGACGTGAAGGTGCCCGCGCTGCACTCGGCGCCGGTCTTCGAACCGGAAGCGTACCTGAGCCGGGCGCTGAAGTTGTTCGAGCTAGCGCGGAAGGAGATGGGCAACGAGATCGAATTGCTGCACGACATGCACGAGCGCGTTTCGCCGGTACAGGCCATGCGTTTCTGCAAGGACGTCGAGAAGTATCGCCCGTTCTTCATCGAGGACCCGGTGAGTCCCGAGGATATCGCCTGGTTCCGCCACATCCGCGCACAATGCAGCACGCCGCTGGCCATGGGCGAGCTGTTTAACTCGCCGCATGAGTGGACGCCGCTGATTCACGAGCGGTTGATCGACTACATTCGCGTCCATGTCTCGCAGGCCGGCGGTGTGACGCCTTGCCGCAAAGTGGCCGCGATGGCCGAACTGATGGGCGTTAAGACGGCCTGGCACGGCCCCGGCGACGTATCACCCGTGGGCCATGCGGCCAACATTGCACTGGACCTGGCCTGCTACAACTTCGGCATCCAGGAAGGCCGCGTCTTCACCGAGCGCGAGCAGGAGGTCTTTCAGGGTTGCCCGAAGACCGAGAACGGTTACTTCTATGCCAACGAAGCTCCGGGCTGGGGCATTGAGATCGACGAGAAGGCGGCCGCGAAGTACCCGTTCGGTTCGTTCGAGCAGGGCGAACGCAAACGGCTGAATGGCGGCTGGGGCGAAGTGCGGCGGCGCGACGGCACGATCATTAAACAGTAGAAACTCTTGCTTTACGCTTGTGAAGCCAGAGCACATAGGTCAGCAAGATTCGAACCTGCAGCGCCTTCGAAGGGTGTCGGCCCTCCCAGGTCGGACACCAGCTCTGAGAGTTTCAGCACTTTCACCTTTTCGAGTTCGAGCATCTCCAGTTCTTTACGATGCTTCACCTTGTGGACAACCAGTTCCCGAGACTATTGGCCCGGAGCGAGTTGTTGACGGAGCTGCTCCTTCTCCGGGAGATCAAACTTCTTTCCAACCCACTCGGCGACATGCTGTCTGAGATCATCATCGCTTCGCCGTTTTGCGATGCTCGCAGCGCTACCCGGAGATTTGGTCACGTACCCAATCGGTTTCGTTGATGCTTGTACTTCAATATGGCGGCGTTCAATCCCTTTATCCGTGATCTTCACCGCCAATAGATCGATTTCATGCCGGCCCACCATCAAACCGCGAATGGTGAAGTAGCCGTTCCGGTTCAACCATTCCTCGACGAGTTCCTCGGCAAGAAGAGACATCCACTGGTTCCTCCCCGAATAAGTCTATACCTGTACCGCAACCCTAAGGCCAGCCTCGACACAAGCACCAGACGATCCAATCGGCACGAGAGCTCTGCCGTAGCGAGAATCTCTGTTCTTTGGCGTTCTCGAGAAGATTCGCGCAAACTCGTGGGGGTCAGAGCGCAGTTGCGGATTCGGCCACCGCTTCGTACATTGCCACAATGTTCTCAGGCGGTACGCCGGCCAGGATGTTGTGGACCTGCTGGAAGACGAATCCGCCGCCGGGCGCGAGTGACTGACATTGTGCGCGGACATGGGCGCGGACTTCGTCCGGCGTTCCCAGCGGCAGGACGCGCTGCGTGTCGCAACCGCCGCCCCAGAAGGTCAACCGCTCACCGAAGTCGCGTTTGAGGCCTTCGGCTTCCATCCCTCTGCCGCTGATTTGAACCGGATTGATGGCGTCCAGACCGGCGTCGATCAGGTCAGGCAGCAGTTGACGAACGGCGCCGCAGCAGTGCAGCATCACCTTCACCGGCGCAAGGCGTTTCGCTTCCGCCCACATCGCCGCATGACGCGGTTTGAAGAACTCGCGGTACATGCGGGGCGAGATTTGCGGGCAGTTTTGCGCGCCGAGGTCGTCGCCGAAACAGATGATGTCGATCGAGTCGCCGACGGCGGAGAGGAAGCGCTTCAGATTGGCGAAATGGGTTTCGACCAGCGCGTCGAGGAAGCGGTGAACACGCGGCGGGTCCTCGCCGAGCATGGCCAGGAAATTGTCCATGCGGTAGTAGAACTGGCCCATCTCGAGCAGGTTGCCGCCGAACAGGCCAAGGATGGCGCGGTCCGTTGATGCGCGCAGTGCGCGGGCGCCGGCGGCGAGTTCATCGTTTGAGCTAATCGACGGACCCGGAGGTGAGGCGACGCCCGTCCACATGTGCTCGGGGTAGAGTTCGGCGATGCGCGAGAGGTCCTCTTCACCGTCGAGGAACGGCCAGTAAACTTGGTCGAAGTGGAGCGACCCTTCGGGCATGCGGGCGATGGTGCGGCCCGAGGGCGCGCGCAACACCCAATCCGTTCCAGAGCGCGCAGGCAAGGCCCAGACGAGCATCAGGCAGGGCGTGCCGTCAGGCAGAGTCCATTCGGTCCACCATTTGTCTACATGGCAGAACCCTCGGCCGAGCTCGATGGTATCGACGCCGAAGCGATCCAGCACGTCGTCATCGACAATGGCCAGTTGCTGGACCGGGTCGTAAACGCGTACGGGCCGTGGCGGGAGCCCCAGATGCGCGCGCAGTTTCGGGTAGGCGATGGCCGAGATTCCGGACGAGCGGTGGCCCGAAAGGTCGATCGGAATACGATCAGGCTGGACGTGGTTGAGCGCCGAAAGGACGCGTTGGCGGGAGGTCATGCCAGGACCTTTTCTATCACCATCGAAGGACTCATTGCACGCTTGTCAAAACTGGCGGATCCGGTAGTCGCCGACCTTCGGCATCTTGAGGATCTTGCACATCTCGAAGAGCCGCGAGCGGGCCCGCATCCCAATCTTTTCGGTGAGCGTCGTCTTGATGTCGAAGCGCGCGGGCGAGCCTTCCGGGTTTCGCTCGATGACTTGGCCGCCCATGTCGGGATCGGGCAAGTTGGTGGTGAAGATGGTCGGCTTTCGCCCGTTGGCACGGTAGGTGATGATCGACGTGACCGTGTCCTCGACCCAATCGGTGACGCGGTGCGCGCCGAGATCGTCAAGAAGCAGGATCTCGCACTCCATCGCCTCCTTGAACGCATCGCGGTCGGCGCCGGTGGCCGGGTCGTAGCTCGCGCGGATACGGGAGAGAAGGTGCGAGTAATCAGTGAAGAGGACGCTGAAGCCGTGTTCGATGAGGCGCTTTGCCGTAGCCACCGCGAGGTGCGTTTTGCCGGTGCCGGGTTCGCCGACAAGCAGAACGCCGGGCGGCTCGACGGCCGGGTAATTGTCGGCATACTGCTTCAGATAGAGCATCACTTCGCCGAGTTCCTTCGATCCTCGCATCTGGAAGTTGTCGAAGGCATCTTCGGCGAAGTTGGCCGGGATGCGGGCGAAGTCGAGCAGCCGCTCCGAGCGGCCTTCGTTCTGGCAGGCGCACCGGCTGGCACCCGACAGGCCGTCCTTTTCGACGATGATCCAGCCCGTGCCGCCGCAATGCTTACAGACGTCCGCCATGCACTCTATTGTGCGACAGAGAAGCGGAAGACGGTGGTCGAATTGTAGGTCTCGCCCGGCTTGAGCGCGGTGGTGGGGAACTGCGGCTTGTTGGGCGAATCGGGGAAGTGCTGGGTTTCCAGGCAGAAGCCATAGCGCTTCTGATAGACCTTGCCGCCCTTGCCGGTGAGCGCGCCGTCGAGGAAGTTGCCGGTGTAGAACTGAATGCCGGGCTCGGTGGTGAGCACTTCCATGGCGCGCCCGGATGCGGGTTCAGTGACGCGGGCGGCGGGCCGGAGCGTGCCGGGCTGGCCGTCGACGACGAAGTTGTGGTCGTAGCCGCCGCCAAACTTGATCTGTTCGTCCTTCGGATCATTGATCCGCTCTCCGATCTTGTGGGGCGCAGTGAAATCGAAGGGCGTGCCGGCAACCTGCTTCAATTCGCCCGTCGGAATCAGCGTCGCGTCGACGGGGGTGGTTCTTTCCGACATGATCTGAATGGAGTGGTTGAGGATGTCGCCGTTGCCCTGGCCCGCGAGGTTGAAGTAGGTGTGGTTGGTCAGATTCAGGACCGTTTCTTTGTCGGTCGCGGCCTTGTAATTGATTCTGAGTTCGTTTGCCTCGGTGAGGGTGTAGGTCACTTCGGCGTCGAGCTTGCCTGGATAGCCCTCTTCCATGTCGGCGCTGGAGCATTTGAGGATCAGCGAGTTCGTGGCATCGTTGGTGGTTGCGTCCCAAACCTTCTTATCGAAGCCCCTCAAGCCTCCGTGGAGCGAGTTCGGACCATTGTTGACGGCCAGTTTGTACTGCTTACCGCCGATTGAGAACTTCGCACCGCCGATGCGATTGCCATAGCGGCCAACGATCGCGCCAAGATAGGGATGCTCCTTAAGGTAGCCGTCAAGTGAGTCGAAGCCGAGCACGATGTCGCCAATCGCGCCCGTTTTGTCGGGTGTCTTCAGGCTGACGACGATGCCGCCGTAATTTGTGACGGCCGCTTCCATGCCTTTCGAATTCTTTAGGGTGAAGAGGGACACTTCGGTCCCGTCGGCGGTCTTGCCAAAACTGGTCTTGGTCACTTTGGGTGCTTCCTTTTTCGCTACCGGAGTGGGCGCGCAGGCAACCAGGCCCGCAGCGACGACGAGAGGGACAAACACAGCGATGCGCATGAGATTCCACTCAAGCATATGCCATCGGCCTGGAGGTGCGGAGACGGGCAAACCGAATATCGGACCATTTTAGTCGCCAATCGTGTTATACTCATGTCGTGGCCAAGGTGACGTTTCTTCCCTCCGGGGACAGCTTTGAATTTGACCTCAATGCCCTGCCCTACGGCGAGCACGGCAAACCCAAGTCGTTCTTGGATGTCGCCAAGCACTTCGGATTCCATCTGGAGCACGCCTGCGGCGGCAGTTGCGCATGCACGACCTGCCATGTAGTGGTGAAAAACGGCGAGCAGTTCATTTCGCCGATGGAAGACGACGAGGCCGACCGTGTAGAGATGGCGGCCGATCTTCAGCTTGGGTCGCGCCTGGGGTGCCAAGCGGTGATCGAGAGCAACGACGCGGAGATCGTCGTCGAAATCCCTTCCTGGAATCGCAACTATGTCAGCGAGGGCGGGGGGTCGATGAATCTTGGCGACGCCATCCCTGCACCGCGGAAATGACCTGATCGAGTAGTTCGAATGGTTCCTGGACGTCGATTTCGACGGTCCTGTCGCGCAGCACAGGCCGAACGCCATCGAACAGCTTGAGCATATCGGGCTGGTCGCTGGGCGTCTTCAGGCGCGCCAGTCCGATCATGCCTTTGACGAAATCGTGGGTCATCTTGGCCGACTGCGGGTCTGCGTACTCGGCGGTCAAATGAGCGTTCATGCCCTGCTTCAGGTTGGCCCAGATCGTCAGCCGGCCGAGCGCCGAGGCCATGCGCGCCAGGTTGGCCAAATTGCCCTCGCTCGGCATTTGCGGGACGAGCGCCGAGCCGTGTTCGGCCGCAAGCCAGAAATGCGACGATCCTGGCAATGTTCTCGCCATGCTGAGCAACGCTTCTGGCGGCGTGGCTGATTTGTCGTCGCGCGCATCCACCACCGTTTTCAAATCCTCGATCTTGCCCGCCACTGCAGCGCCAGTGTTCATGAAAAGGACGCCAGCGCCCTCCCCCGGCGTCAAAATGTAGTAGCCCTTGTGATTGATGCTGCGGAAACAGGTCCGGTCGAAGTTCGGTTCCCGGCCGAATTCGCCGCCGAACTTACCGCGGACGAAGGCCAGAGGAGCGCCGGCCGCGCCACGGTAAGCGAGCACGATCTCCCATATATCCTTTCGCGGGTCGAGACCGGTTTGCTTCTCGATGGACTCAATCATCGAGATCTGCTTGCCCTCGACATATTTGCGGTAGAAGGGGGTGTCGTGCAACTTGTCCAATCGAAGGCAGGCCAAGGCGAGCGTGGACGATGGAATGAGTGGCGCCAGGGCGGCGTCGACCCGCGCAAATTGGGGTTCCCGGCTGCAGGAGGATGCCGCGGCAAAACCGGCCGCTGCTGTAATGAACGTACGGCGATTCATGTTCATTTCCATGACGTCGACCGGGCGCAAAGTGTTCTCGGAAACCGGCGACCGCTCACTTGCTGATGGGCCGGACCGATATCTCCTTGAAGTATACGGTCGACCGCGGGTCATGATTCTGCAGGCCGATGTAGCCTGAGTTGGGCCTTGGTCCGCGCACGGGTTCGTACCACATCTTGCGCTCAGGCACCGGCTGGCCGTCCTTGAACTCGTTCACCTTCTTGCCATTCACCGAGATGACGGTGAGAGGACCGCGAAGCTCGATCTCCATCGTGTTCCATTCGCTCGCCGCCTTCTGCTCACGTGAGCTGACTTTTGACAAGGAGTAGATTGCGCCGGTGGAATGCCATTCGTCGCCGGCGGCGTCGATCTGAACTTCGTAGCCGTTGTGGACGCCGTACCAGGGGTCGGGCGGCGGCTCAGGCAGACGGATGACGACACCGGAATTGGCGCGCTCGCCCTCGGTTCTGAAGACCACCTTGATGACGGCGTTGCCAAACTTTTCCTTCTCATAGAACATCAGTCCCATGCCGCCCTCGGTCTTCATCATCCCGTCAGCAACGGCGAAGCGGCCGGGGCCGACCTGTTTCCAGCCGGTCAAGTTCTTGCCGTTGAAGAGTTGCTTCTCGGCTGCGCCAGCAAGCGAGGCAGCTATCAGCAGGATCAGAGCGAGTCTCATGCGAACCATCCTCCTATCAGAGCACGTTGCCGTTGGCTGTGAGAACCACCGAGACGGTCACTTTCTTGCCGTTGCGGAACAACGTCAGCACGACTTTGTCGCCGGGTTTTTTGTTCTTCAGGCCGGTGCGCAACGAATCGAGTTGGTCGGCGGGCTTGCCGTCGATCGCCATGATGAGGTCGCCGCCGATTCCGAGTTCGTACATGCCTCCGATCACCGCCACTCGACTGGGTCCGCGTAAACCGGCGGCATCGGCTGGCGAACCTTCCTCGATTCGCTGAATCAGAAGGCCGCCCACTGAGGGCAGACCGAGTTCAACGGCCAAGTCGCCATCGACTTGCGCGACGGAAACGCCCAATCTCGGCGGCGGGCCGATTTGCTTTCCCGACGCGTAGGCATCGAGCATCGCCTTGGCACGGTTGATGGGCATGGCGAAACCGATTCCGATGTTGCCACCGGGTCCGAGAATGGCTGTATTGATGCCGATGACGTTGCCGTTGCTGTCCAGCAGCGGTCCGCCCGAATTGCCAGGATTAATCGCCGCGTCGGTTTGCACCAAGCCTTCGAGAACGCTGTTGTTCTCGTCGCGGATGTCCCGGTTTAACGAGCTGATGATGCCCGTGGTCAACGTCCCTTCAAGGCCGAACGGATTGCCAATGGCCAGGACCTTCTGGCCCACCTGCAATCGCTCGGAATCTCCGAGAAGAAGGTGTTTCACATTGCCTTTTGGCACGATCTTGATCAGCGCCAGGTCATTGCGGGCATCGCGGTAGACGATGGTCGCTTTGTGCTTACTGCGGTCGGCCAGCGTGACTTGAACTTCGGGCGCACGGCCCGACACGACGTGGTTGTTGGTCAGGATCGAACCGTTGTTGTCAATCAGGAATCCGGACCCCGATTCGCGTTGCGGGATCACCTCAAGGAACCAGTTCTGGCGGTAGATGGTCGAGGTGATGTTCACCGTGGCGTCATGCGCCCGGCCGTAAATGTCGATATTGTTTTGCTCGTCGGAGGAGAGGCCCGCGCCGCGCACTGTCGACGGGCCAGACCAGAGGGGCGCGGCATCGCTCGAAACAGCCATCCAGCCGCCGCGTTTCATATAGGCGGTACCCAAGACGAACCCCGCAACCAGCAGCAGGCTCAAGATCAGAATCCGCGATTTCATGGCTTTAGACTCCTCAACTGTTCATAGACGCGCCGCGTTTGGATCAGGGCCGCCCGTCTGTCACCGCTGGTGTCCACGACGTAGTCGGCAAACTTGCGTTTTTCGTCCAGGCTCATCTGCCGGCTCATGCGCGCCTCGATCTCCTGGCGGCTCAACCGGTCGCGCCGCATCGCCCTGGCAATCTGCTGCTCTCGCCGGCAAACCGTCAGGATGATCTTGTCGAACCGTTTGTAGCTGCCCGTTTCTATCAGGATAGCCGCTTCCACAACTCCGATCGCATCGGGATCGGTCTGGCCCAGATGTTCATACCATTCCTGCTCGGCACGGATGACGAGAGGATGAATGATGGAATTCAGCGAGGCCAGCTTCTCTGGAGAACTGAAGGCGAGCGTACCCAGAGCGCGGCGGTCGATTTCGCCAGACGCAGTCAGGATCGGCCGGCCAAAACGCCGTACGACTTCGTCGAATGCCCCGCCGCCGGGTTCCATGGCCTGGTGGCCGAGTTCATCGGCCTTGAGCAGGTGACAGCCCATTTCGACCAGATACGCGCCAACGTGACTCTTCCCGGTTGCCAGGCCCCCGGTGAGGCCGACTCGCAACATGGCGTGTCTATCCCAGGCGCCGTTCAGCGCATCCCACCGTGTTCGACATGAGCATCGCGATCGTCAGCAGGCCGACGCCCCCGGGCACGGGCGTATAGGCCGACGAGCGCTCCGCTACCGCCACCGGATCGACATCGCCCACCACGATGGAGCCTTTTTTGTCGAAACCGGCCATGCGGCCCAAGTTGCCGCGAGTCAGACGGAACGCCTCCTCGCGATCGGTGACGCGGTTGATGCCGACATCGATCACCACGGCGCCTTCGGCGATGTGGCCGGCGCCCAGCATCGCGGTCCGGCCGATGGCCGCCACCAGGATCTCCGCGCGACGGCATTCGGCGGCCAGATCCACGGTCCTCGAGTGGCAGATGGTCACCGTCGCATGTTCGTGCAGGAGCAGCATCGCCATCGGCTTGCCGACAATGTCGCTGCGGCCAACCACAACGGCCCGCTTGCCCTTGACGGGAATCTGATACCGCTTCAGCAACTCCATTACGCCGGCAGGCGTGCAGGGCCGCGGCCCAGGGATGTTGCCCACAAGGTTGCCGACATTGAACGGGTGGAACCCGTCGACGTCTTTCGAAGGGTCGATCTCAAGTAGGACGGCTCGCGAATCGATCTGTTTCGGCAGCGGCACTTGCACAAGGATGCCGTCGAGACCGGGATCCTGGTTCAGCGCTTGAACCTGCGCCAGAACCTCGGCGGTGGTCGATGACGCAGGCATGCGGATCTCTTCGCTTCTCATGCCGAGTTCGCGGCAGGTTGCCACTTTTGAGGAAACGTAGATCTCGCTCGACGGATCGTTGCCCACCAGCACGACGGCCAACCCTGGCGCGCGTCGGGCAGCTGTCAATGCGGCTATCCGCGGTTTCAATTCATCGATGATCTGTTGCTTGAATAACTTGCCGTCGAGAATTGTCGCCATCTCATCATCAAGATACCAGACCGCCGTCCTTGGGCCGCAGCTTGAAGTGGTAGACAGCGGCGCCGCAGATGAGCGTCACTGCCGCCGAAATCGAAATTGCCGGCGCCAGCATCGCCCCGTAGATCGTCATCCACACGCCAGGAATGACGAAAAGCATCGGCATCAGCGGCCAGGCGAAGCTGACCACGCCGAGTTTCTGCCACCCCTCCCGCCGCCGGAACTTCAGCAAACTGACCACGGCCAGCACGGCGAAGAAATTAAGAAGGAACCCGATGTAGACCATCAGCAATCCAAAGCTGAAAATGGTCATGGCCATCGCCAGCGCACCCTGGCAGAGAATCGCCGGCACCGGAGTCCGCCATTTGGGATGGACCTTGGCTGCAACGGGTAGGAATGCTCCATTCTTGGCCATGGCGTAATACAGGCGCGGCCCGATCGTGACCATCGCATTGACGGTCGACATCAGTGAAACGGCCAGCAACCCGGCGAAAATGCTGGCCACGCCGGGCCCGAACAGCGCCTTGGCGGTCACGCTGCCCACGGCGATGACCCCCTTCATCTCGCCCAGCGGAACGGCATAGATAAATACTAGATTAAGCAGAAGATAGAGAACGGCCACGACTACAGTGCCCAGCATCAGCGCCCAGGGCAGCGTCCTCTCGGGCTTGCGCAGTTCCTCTGCTACGTAAGTCGCGGCATTCCAGCCCGAGTAGCCGACATAGATCCAGAACAGGCTGATGGCGAACTGGGCGGGAATCGATGTCGTGACAGTTCGTTCGGTCGCTTGCGCCAGATGGCCCCAGTCGCCCTGGCCGATGGTGAAGCCCAAAACGATAAACGCAAGCAGGACAACCACTTTGATCGACGTCAGAGTGTTCTGAATCTTGGCGATGAACTCGACGCCGAACAGGTTCAGGATCGTAAAAACCAGGATCAGTCCGGCCGCGCCAAACTGGGCCCAACCGAATTGCAGGCCGAATTCGCCGTTCGACCAGCGCCACCAGGCACGATCTTGAGCCAGGCCCGGCACGAAGTAGCTGAGGTAATCGGAAAATGCCAGGGCAGCGGCGGCGATGGGCGCCGAGAATCCGGCGAAGAAGCTTACCCAGCCCGACATGAAGCCCCAGGTGGGGCCAAAGGCGCGAGTCAGGTAGACGTACTCGCCGCCAGAGGCCGGGAAGTTGATGCCCAGTTCCGAGTAGCAGAAGGCCCCGGCCAAGGCGAACACCGCCCCTACAAACCAGATAACAAGCACCAGTTTCGGACTCCCCAACTGACCGGCCAGGAAGCCGGTCGTCGTGAAGATGCCCGTCCCAATCATGTTCGAGATGACGAGAGCGACAGCCGAGTAGAGACCCAGTTGCCGCAACAGCCCAGGATTCGCGTTCATTCTGTCGCATTCTACTAGACGCAGGACCGCCGCCGAGGATTATGACCGTGAAGATGAATCAGGCAAAAATCTGTTCAGTGACGGTGAAGGCGCGGACCGGCAAGGGCTGGGAGGAATGATTTGCGATCCTCGACGCGGAAAACGCTGCCTCGCTAACTCTCAGGGTATCGCCGCGCCGCTGCACGGCAAGCACCTCGCGGCCGGACGGTGGGCACAGAAAGTCACAGTCGGATATGAGCAGGCGCACGGAATGCGGCAGGTGAATGGGCGGTCGGGCAGTATCACGGCCAACAGCATCCGGCCCCTGCTATATCCGGCGGCAGCCGTCTTCGACGCATTCACGAGCATTCGTCGCCGCTGACAGTGGTTAGAGCTTGAATTGAAGGTCACAACCTCGACAACCCCAAGATGCGTACGGATTGCGGTGGCGGATGTGACACGCCTTAACGTCAACCCGTACCCAAAAGGCGAGGTCAAGACAGCCGTGCAGCTTCAACACGAAGCACTGCCGCCGGCCGAGGCGGTTCAGGAGCGCAAGGCGCATTGGGCGGAGGCGATAGAGCGGTCGAGGGCGCTGCTGGACGGTGAGTGCCGGCTCCATGCGACAGGCGATGGAATCCCACCCGGCGGGCGATGGGATAATGTGACATTCAGACCGGCAGCCAATGACGATTCTTTATCACCACCGGACTCGCGCGGGCGACGCCCAGGGCGTTCACATCGCCGAGATGATCCGGGCATTCCGCGCCCTCGGCCACATGGTCCACATCGCCTCGCTGGCCGGCGAACCCTCCGCGAGGCCGCCTTCGCAAGAGATGGCCAAGCCGCTATGGCAACGCATGGCGCAACGAATCCCCGGCCTCTATGTCGCCCTCCAACTCGGCTACAACGTCTTCGGCTTCTGGATGCTCATGAGGCAGGTTGTTCGCCATCATCCGGAGATGATCTACGAGAGATATTCGCTCTATAACTTCTCAGGCGTGCTGGCCGCCAGGTTGTTCCGCATCCCAATCGCATTGGAGGTGAACTCGCCGCTGGCCCTAGAGGAGAAATCCGAGGGCCAATCCTCCTTCCACTGGCTGGCGCTGTGGACCGAAACCCGCATCACGAATGCAGCCACGATTGTCGTCGCCATCAGCGGCGCTCTGCGCGACATCCTCGTTGCCCAGGGCACCGGCCCGGATCGAATTCTCGTGCTGCCCAACGGCATATCTCCGGAGCGTTTCAAACCGATCCCCGTCGACCGCGAACTGGCTGGGTTGCTCGGACTTGGACAACGCACCGTCATCGGGTTCGTCGGCTGGTTTCGCGCCTGGCACGGGCTGGAAATGCTCGTCGACGCCTTTGCTCAGGCTGGCATCGCCGGCCGGGCGGTCCTACTACTGGTCGGCGATGGCCCGGCCATGGCGTCGCTTCGTGACCGCATCGCTCAGGCCGGACTCACTTCATCGGTCATCCTGCCGGGCGCGGTAGCCCATGAGGACACGCCCCGTTACATCTCGCTCTTCGATATCGCCGTGCAGCCGGCCGCCAATGAGTATTGCTGTCCGATGAAGATCATCGAATACCTGGGTCTGGGCAAGCCCGTCATCGCTCCGGCGCAGCCCAATATCCTCGAACTCGTCGAGCCAGGCTCCGAGGCCCTGGTCTTTTCGCCGGGCGATTCCACTTCGCTGGCCGACGCGTTGCGCCAAGCCGTCGATTCGCCCGAATCACTTCACAACTTGAAGCAATTGGCCTCGACTGCCATCGAGCGCCACGGCTTTTACTGGGCGCACAACGCCGAGCGCGTCCTTGAGGCCGTGTCCGCTACTCAAACAGCCTCGACCCGGTAACCGGGCAACGCTTCATCCAGCAGGTCCACGGTCAAGTCGCGATCCGGCTCCCGCCCGAATTGCGTGCTCTTGCCCCCCACGAGGGCGGTCCGTTTCGTTTGGTCGAATTCGATCCATCCGCCGCCGCTGACCTCAAGGTCATAGGTCGTGGCAATGTCCTTGTGGAACGCCGCATCGTCATCGAACACCAAGACTCGCTTGCCGGGGTCCGTCTTGACCCGCCCGAAGACGAACTTGCCCCAAACACGGTCGTCGCCCGATCCGGTCAGCAGCACACGCACCGGGCCGCCTGTGACGTCAACCTGGACATCTATTTTCATAGTTGATGCCCCACCAATGCCCGGCCCAGAGACTCGGCGGTCGCCGCCGAGGCTTCGGCAGTCACCGCTAGACCATGGCTGCGCGCTGCTTGGCTGGTCACCGGCCCAACCGTGGCGATCTTCACCTGGGCAAGTTGCTCAACACCCACTGCAGCCACCAGGTGGGTCACGGCCGAAGGCGACATCAGCGTGACCCAATCGGGCCGAGAGGGCCCACCGAACAAAGCCAGCGCCGCCTCGGCCAGACCTTCTGGCACGACGTTGCGGTAGACCGGCAGAATGTCGACGCGCGCGCCGCACGACCGGAGCACGTTCTCCAGGACATCGCGCGCCGTCTCGGCTCTGGGAATCAGCATCCGTTTCCCCTCCAATGCAAGCCCGTTGAAAGCTGCCGCGAGCCCTTCGCCCGTCGATATCGCGGCCACCAGAACGGGAGCGATGCCGCGCGAGCGCAACTCCGCCTCAGTCGCCGGTCCGATCGCTGCCGCTGCGGCGCCGGCCGGCATTGCCGCACGGTCGAGAAAGCAGGCTACCGCGTTGACCGATGTGAACAGCACCCAGTCATACTGAGCCGGCGGCGGCTCGAACTCCAGAGCCTGCACTTCGATCACCGGCAACTCGATCACCTCGGCGCCGAGGCCGCGCAGACGGGCCGTCAATCCGCGCGCCTGCGCTGGCGTCCGGGTGACCAACACGCGCTGCCCAGCAAGTGGCGGGGCCTCGCCATGCACCCGCTGGAGGATCAGTCTGGCGCCCTGATCGAGCAATCGTTTGGCCGCCTCGGCACCAATCGCCGCGGCGCTGGACGCTGCCCCCTCCACCGTTGTACTTACCACAAACGACCCGTCCGGATCAGCCACCACCACGTGCACTTTCAGTACCCCGTCCTCGACCACTGCATGTGCGCCAATCGGCGCCTGGCAGCCGCCGCCCAAGGCCGACAACGCCGCGCGTTCGGCCGTCACTGCGGCCCTCGCCGGTTCATTGTCCAGTCGCGCCACGACCTCGAACGCATCGCCGGCGGCCCTCGTCTCAATTCCCAATGCACCCTGCCCCACCGCTGGGCACATCCTCGAGGGATCGAGCACTTCGGCAATCCGGTCACCCCAGCCAAGCCGCCGCAAGCCCGCCGCCGCCAGCACGATTGCCTGATAGCGGCCATCAGCCAATTTGTGCAGGCGTGTGTCGAGGTTGCCCCGAATGTCTTCGATCACCAGATCCGGCCTGAGCGCCTTGAGCTGCGCGGCCCGCCGGAGCGAACTGGTGCCGACCACCGCACCCGTATCCAAATCGTCCAGTTTCCGGCCGACCAGGGCGTCGAACGGCAGTTCTCGTTCAGGCACGGCGGCTAGCGCCAAGCCCTCGGGCAATTCGGTGGGCAAGTCTTTGAGCGAATGGACCGCCAGGTCCACACGCCCGTCGAGTAGAGCCTCCTCGATCTCCTTCGTGAACAGCCCTTTGCCGCCGGCCCTCGCCAAAGGAAGGTCGGTGATCTTGTCGCCGGTGGTGCGGATGATCTCAATCTCGCTGTCGACGCCGCGGTCTTTCAGAAGTTGCTGGACATGCCGCGCCTGCCACAACGCCAGTTGCGATCCGCGGCTGCCGATCTTCAACGGCCTGGTCATTCCTGTTCCGTCCCTTCCATCCGAAAGAGTCTGCGGATCAATGCGATTTCGGCGTCGCCGCCCTCTCTTGAAGCCGCCCGCCGCAATTCGATGGTGGGCGCATGGGCGATCTTATTCAATAATGAGCGCGTGTAGCCCATCAGAGCCTCCTCCTGCGCCGGAGACAACTCGCCCATCTTGGACCGAAAGCGTTCTATTTCCAGTTTCGCCGTTTGTTCCAGTTGCTCATGGAGACCGACGATCAGTGGGCCTACTTCGCGGGCCTTCAGCCGCTCGACTAAACGGTTCACTTCGGCCTCGATCATCTGCTCGGCCTGCTCGGCCTCATGAGCGCGCGCCTTGCGGTTTTGCTCGACGGCCTGGCCCAGATCATCGATGTCGTAAAGGAAGGCGCCTTCAAGGTCGTTCACGGCCGGGTCGATGTTGCGCGGGACAGCGATGTCGATCAGGAAGACAGGACGGTGACGGCGTTTTTCGAGCACCTTTGCCATCTGGGCGCGTGTTAGCAGATGCCCGGACGCGCCCGAAGAAGTCAGCACGATATCCATCTCGCTTAGGCGCGAGGTATAGCTCTCGTAGTCCAGGACCGTGCCCGAGATCTGTTCGGCCAGTTCGTCTGCGCGTGCGCGGGTTCGGTTGGTGACAAAAACCATTGAACAACCGGCTCGCTGCAGATGCCGCGCCGCGAGTTCGCTCATCTTGCCGGCTCCAATGAGGAGTACCCGTTTTTCGGAAAGGCTGCCGAAGATCTGGCGCGCCAGTTCAACAGCGGCATAGGAAACTGACACTGCGGAGTGCCCTATATGGGTCTCCGACCGGACCCGTTTGGCCACGGCGAAGGCTCGCGTCAGCACCGTATCAAGGAATCCGCCCATTGCGCCGCACTGCCTGGCCGCCGCGTAGGCCGCCTTCAATTGCCCCAGAACCTGGGGTTCGCCAAGCACCATCGAATCAAGCGACGCCGCCACCCGGAACAGGTGCCGGATCGCGCGTTCGTCCTCATAGTGATACAGGTACTGCTCCAGCCAAGCTGGTTCCAGTCCCTGGTAAGCGGCCAGGAATCCGGCCAGCGCCCCCTCGCTGGAGCCATCGGATAGTGCCGCCACCACTTCCACCCTGTTGCAGGTGGACAGGATCAGCGCTTCTTCGGCGCCGGACTCGTTTCTGAGGAGTTCCAGCGCCGCGCCGAGGGAGGCCTCGGGAATGGCCGCGCGTTCGCGCACTTCGACTGGCGCGGTGTGATGGCTTAAACCTAGAAGAACGACCTTCATGGACTCTGCGTCATCTTTCCAGCAACGGCCTCAGGCCCACGTGCGCCGCCCAGGTCAGCGCCGCAAACAACACCACTACCAAGGAGAGCAATGCCGCCCGGCGGCCCCGCCATCCGGCCGACATCCTCAAAATCAGCATCAGTAGATAGAAGCCCCAGGTGACGAATCCGATGATGATCTTGGCCTCGCCGATCCATCGTGTCCCCGTCTCGATGTAAGCCCAAATGGAGCCCAGAACGACGGCCAGCGTGATGGCGACGAAGCCGGCGCTCATCGATATCGTGACCAGGCGGTCCAACGTGGCGAGCGGCGGGAGTTTGCCGCCGCCGATCGCGCTCGCAGTCACATTGAAGCCCTTCCGTTTCAACCGCCTTTCCTGGACCAGGTAGGAGACCGCCCCGGCCGCGCTCAGCAGCAAGCCGGCGTAGCCGGCCAGCACGAGCGAGATGTGTGCCAGCAGCAAGGCGCCGCGCGTTTCGGCCGAGGCCCATCCTGCGCCAGGTGTGCCCAGCGACGCTGTCAGAGTCAGAAAGAACACCACGGGAAACACGGCCAAACTCAGGCCCTGGAACTGGTATTTCCAGTGCACAACCAGAAAGACAGCAGAGAAGACGAATCCACAAAGCGACGCGGTCTCAAAGAAGTTGTTTGCCGCCAACCCGCCCACGGCCACGCTCTGCTCGACAATTGCCACCCCGTGCAGTACCACGGCCACGCGGAAAGCCGCCATTGCCGGGCCAAACAGCCGCGCGTCGCGCCGGAATAGAGTTACCAGCGCGTCGGCCAGGCCGGCCGCGTAGAGAATTGTGGCGATACGGACCCAGAATACGCCCATCACGCCCAGCTTTGCCCCCTTTCGGCGCTGCCCAGCATCACACTGAAAGAATACCAGAGGCGGCGGTCTCTCCCACCAGCCGCCAGCCAAGGAGTCAAAATGCTGAATCTGAAAGGAAAAATCGCCCTGGTGACCGGCGGTTCGAAGGGAATCGGCCTAGCCGTCGCCCGCCGCTTGGCCCAGGCTGGCGCCAGCATGGCCATCTGCGGGCGCTCCGGCGACTCTCTGGACCTTGCAATTGATGGACTAAGACGCGATTTCCTGGATGATGACCTAAAACTGGTGGCTCTGCCTGCCGATGTCAGAGATGAGGATGCTGTCGCCCGGCTCTTTCAGGCGATGGACTCCGAGTTCGGCGGGTTGGACATCCTGGTGAACAATGCCGGGGTGGGCATCTTCAGGAGCCTCGCCGATCTTGACCCGCAGGATTGGAGGACCGTGATCGAGACGAACCTGACTGGCGCCTACCTCTGCAGCCATGCGGCGCTGCCCCGCTTCCGCGCCCGCGGCGGGGGCTGGATCGTCAACATTGCCAGTCTGGCCTCGGTCAACGCCTTCGCCGGCGGGGCGGCCTACAATGCGTCGAAGTTCGGGTTGCTCGGCATGGCCGAGGCGGCCATGCTCGATCACCGCCACGACGGAGTGAAGGTTTCGACCGTGCTGCCCGGAAGTGTCAGCAGTGGATTCAGTTCGAGCGGCGAGGCTGATTGGAAGATTGCTCCCGACGATGTCGCCGAGGTGGTTGCTTTGATTCTTTCCATGCCGGAGCGGACTCTGGTCAGTCATGTGGAGATGCGCCCGTCCAGGCCGCCGAAGCCGTGAGCCCGGCTGGAGTCGTCGAGAGACGGTGACTTTTGTCAGGAGATTGGGCGCGTTTCTGCCGAAGAGTGTAGTGAAGTGAGCAGCGAAGTGAAGACCGCCAAGCCCTGAGTGGAGAAGGTGGTGCCGTCGATGCCCGACAGGGGTTGCGACTCCCCCGCGGGCTGTTTTGAGCGCCTGGCGCGAAAGGATGCTCTTGAGGTGAACGATCTGATCCAACTCGGAAACGCAGTGGCCGCCGCGGCCGCGCTGGAAGAGCGAGAGCCTAGCCGGCGCGCTCTGCAGAGGACATTGTCTGTCGCCCGTGCGGCAGCCCCGCTCGATCCTACCCGGACCGGACGCGAGGCGGCTCATCTCGATGCCTCGCTGCGGCAGATGATAGTAGGCCAGGACGAAGCCATCGCCCAGATTGTCAACATCTACCAGATGTTCACCACCGGGTTGTCGGCGCCGCGCCGGCCGGTAGGCAGCCTGTTGTTTCTCGGTCCGACCGGCTCGGGCAAGACGCGCATCGTCGAATCCACGGCCGAGGCGCTGGTCGGCACGTCGCGGGCACTCATCAAGATCGACTGCGCGGAATTCCAACACAGCCACGAAATCGCCAAGCTGATCGGCTCGCCACCGGGCTATCTGGGCCACCGCGAAACGCATCCGCTACTGAGCCAGGAAGTTCTGAGCCAGTACCACACCGAACGATGCCGACTGAGTTTCGTCCTGTTTGACGAAATCGAAAAGGCCTCCGACGCCCTCTGGAACCTCTTGCTGGGCATCCTCGACAAGGCCACGCTAACTCTCGGCGACAACAAGAAGGTGGACTTTTCGAGAGCGCTCATTTTCATGACCTCCAACCTGGGCGCCAGCGAGATGACTTCGCTGCTCGGAGCCAGGCTTGGTTTCGGATCGGCCCTGCCGCGCGACGCGAACGCTGTCGACCAGGCGACGTCCGAGAAGCTTTCGCGCACAGGTTTCGAAGCCGCACGGCGCAAGTTCACGCCCGAGTTCATTAATCGCCTGGACAAGATCGTCGCCTTCAAACCGCTCGGGCGTCAGGAACTACGCAAGATTCTGGATATCGAACTTGGATATGTCCAACAGCGCATTTTCCAGGGTCCGCCTGATCGTGCCTTTGTCATTGCCGCGACGGCAGCGGCGAAGGAATATCTGCTCGATGCCGGAGTCGACCTGCGCTACGGCGCCCGACACCTTAAGCGTGCAATTGAACGCCACCTTGTTCAGCCGCTATCGAACCTGATCGCGACGAACCAGGTGAGCGGCGGCGATCTGGTTCAGGTTGACGCTGGACCTGGCGCCGCGAACCTGGCGTTCTATAAGGATGCCGAAGGCCTCAGCATAGCGGCTCTGGCCGAGATGGTCGATCCGCCCGTCCGGGCCTGGGCCAGAATGGCTGCTGCCTCGCAGCCCGTGGAACCGGTGGCAGCCAAGCTATCGGCGCGCTCCTCGCGCCGGGGCTGATCTACTGCACAAACGGATTGGATTCGAGCGCGCCGGGTATGCGCTCCTGGGCGAGGAAGCTTCCAGTTGAGCGACCATCTTTAGCGAAGACGCTGGCAGCGGGGGCAGAAGTGCGTGCCACGCTGGGCGACCACAATCTTTCGGACGGGGGCCGAACAGACCGGGCATGGGCGGTCCTGACGGCCGTAGACGGCGTGACGGAGCTGAAACGAACCGCTCACTCCAAGCGCGTTAACATAATCCGAAATTGAAGATCCACCAGCGGCGATGGCTTCCTCCATCATGCCGACTGCCTCCAAGTGCAGGTCCTTCAGCCGCCGAAGGGAGAGGTGCACCGGCTTGGCGAGTGGGTGGATTCGGGCGCGGAAGAGGGCTTCGTCCACGTAGATATTGCCGAGTCCAGCAACGACGGACTGGTCAAGCAGCAGTGGCTTAATTGCCCCCTTTCGCACGGCGAGCGACTCGGCGAATGCGGACGGCGACAGAGCGAGGAGATCCGGGCCGAGGTTGGGCGGAAGTTGGCCCGGCGCAAGCAGTTGAATGGAACCGAACTGCCGGATGTCGTCGAAGACAACAGCGGATCCGCCAAGGTGGATGATGGCGCGGGGGTGAGTGGACGGTCCGGCGACCAGGAGCTTGCCGGTCATGCGAAGGTGGATGGCGAGGCGGTTCCGGTCCAGGTCGATCAGGATGTACTTGCCGTGCCGGCGGACTTCCGTAACGGTCTGGCCAGTGATGGAGGGACCCAACTCCGGGGATGCCGCGCGGGGCGAAAGCGATTCGAAGGCGGTGATACGGCGTCCAGTGATGTGGGGCCGGAGGGTGCGGACGACGACTTCGACTTCAGGCAGTTCGGGCACGGATTGTCTCAGTCCGGGATGTCGACACAGACCTGGCCGTCCTCAACGGCGACCGGATACTTCTCGATCCTGATCGCGGGGTTGAAGTCGAATTTTCCGGTTTTGCAGTTGAAGGCCCAGGCGTGCCAGGGGCAGACGATATGGCCCTCAGCGAGGTTGCCCTGGCCCAAGGGCGCGCCCTGATGCGGACATAGGCCGTGGAATGCATGGATCGCGCCGTTGTTATTGCAGATCGCGACGGGATGGCCGGCGGCCTCGACGTGGGCGAGGGTGCCGGGGGTGAGTAGATCGATTGTGGTGACGCGAACTCGCGGCATGGTCCACTTCCAATGTGACACGCCGGCCGCCTGCACGCCGCGTGTATGATGACGGGAGCGACCTTCGCATCCAGCCATGAATCTCATCGTGACAGTTCTGCTCGCCTGTGCGCTCTTTGCGCAGCAACCCGCCGCCACGCCGAAACAGGAGCCGGAACCGCAAGGGAACGACCGCGACGGCTACACTGATACCCCTCAGAATCCAGGACAACCATGGAAGGTGCACGATTCGGCGCGGCCGCGGCCGGTGAAGGTGACGCCGGGCAACCCGCAGCCAAGCGCGCCTCCGCCATCGGACGCCATCGTTCTGTTCAGCGGCAAGGATCTGTCGCAATGGGTGACGCGAGGCCGCGACGGCCGGATCACGGAGCCGAAGTGGAAGGTGAAGGACGGCTATATCGAGATCGTGCCGAGGCAAGGGCGACTGGTGACCAAGGAGAAGTTCGGCGACGTGCAGTTGCATGTCGAATGGATGATCCCGGAAGGGACCGAGGGGACGGGGCAGGGCGCAGGCAACAGTGGCATTGAATTGATGGGAAGGTATGAGATCCAAGTACTGGAGTCTTACGAAAACCTGACGTATGCCGACGGGCAGGCGGCTTCGATCTATGGGCAGTGGCCGCCACTGGTGAACGTGTCCAGGCCGGAGGGGCAGTGGAACGTCTATGACATCTTCTTCGAGGCGCCGAAGTTCGAGGGCGAGAAACTCATCAAGCCGGCCTACATCACGGTGATTCACAATGGCGTGCTCGTTCATCACCGGAAGGAGATCCTGGGCCGGGCCATTCACCGCCGGGTGGCGACCTATGCGCCGCATGAGCCGGAAGAGCCGTTCTCGCTGCAGGATCACGGGCGGCCGGTGCGGTTCAAGAACATTTGGATGAGGCGACTGAAGGGCTACGACGGGAAGTAGCCGTTCTGACGATTCCACCCGGCCCGTTTGAGCGATACAATTCGGGCCATGACACGCAGAGAACTGCTTTCAACTGCGGCTTGCGCTGCGCCTGCACTGGCCGCACCGGCGAGCAAGAAGATCCGCCTGGGCGGGCCGATCTATCTCAAATCGGACGATCCCCAGGAGCTGGCACGGGAACACCGGCGACTGGGCTATGCTGCCGGATATTGCCCGAAAGCCGACTTGAAGGACAAGGAACGCATCCGGGCCATCGAGAAGGCATACAGAGCGGAGAATGTCGTCATCGCTGAGGTCGGGGTGTGGGTGAACATGATGGACGCCGACCCGGCGAAGAGGAAAGAGAATCTCAATAAGGTGACGCAGGGGCTGGCGTTGGCCGACGAGGTCGGGGCGCGGTGTTGCGTCGATATCTGCGGGTCTTTCCACGAGAAGGTCTGGTATGGGCCGCATCCAAAGAATTTCTCCGCCGAGTTCTTCGATGCCTCTGTGGAGAACGCGCAGAAGATCATCGACGCGGTGAAGCCGAAGCGGGCGAAGCTTGCCTACGAGATGATGGGGTGGTCGATTCCGGATTCGCCGGGGTCGTATTTGAAGCTGCTGAAGGCGGTGGATCGGGCGGGGTTTGGGGTGCATATCGACGTGTGCAACGGGGTGAATTCGCCGGACCGGTTCTATGGGAACGCGGCATTCACGGAGGAGTGTTTCCGGGTGCTGGGGCAGTGGGTGGTGTCGTGCCATGCGAAGGACCTGGATTGGGTGCCGGAGATGAACGTCCATTTCGTGGAGGTGATTCCTGGGCGCGGCAAGATGGACTACAGGCCGTATCTGCGGGGCGTGGCAGGGTTGAAACAGGATGCGCCGCTGATGCTGGAGCATTTGAAGTCGGCCGAAGAGTATGCCGAGGGGGCGGCGTATATCAGGAAAGTGGGCGGGGAGATGGGGCTGGCGTTTGTGTAGGGGGGGGCCGGGATTGAGGACGCAGGGACACCCGGCGCTGCAAGCAGCGCGGCTGGCGGCTGAGTGAACGTGAACGTTGAGGCCGATCTCGGTAAAACGGCGTCATGAGGCGGAAGGGGATTGTGATTGGCGGCTTTCTGTGCTACCACGTGTAGCATGAGGGCTCTACTTCCCTTGTTCCTGATGACTGCGCCGCTGTGGGCACAGGCGCCGGCGGCGGACCCGGCGGTGGAATTGTCGGGCAAAGTAGTGGATTCGGCGACCAGGCAGCCAGTCGAAGGGGCGCGGGTGATCCTGGTGCGGATGGGAGTGCCTGGCGACGGCTACGGATCGGACATCTACCAGGTGGAGCCGGGCACGGGGCTGAGCGATCCGGAGAGCAAACGGATGGCGATGGTGACCGAGCGCGATGGCGGGTTCCGGTTCAAGGTGAAGGCGCCGGCGACGGTGATGCTGTTTGTTTCGGCGCAGGGATACGTCCGGACGCGGCTGCTGTTCGGCCGGAATCAGGTGGAGCATGTACTGAAAGCGGGAGAGCCAAGGACCGATATTGTACTGGCCATTGATGCCGAGGCTGGTCTGTTTGGACGGGTGATCGACGCAGACACAAGGCAGGGGGTGGCAAACCTGTCGGTGGCGCCCTACAGCTACACGAACAATGCCGGATACCGAGTGTTCTCCTTCGCGGGGGAGGCAGTGAAGACGGATGAGCAGGGGCGGTTCGAGATGAAAGGGTTGGCGCCCGGTGATTACTACTTGCAGGTCCGGCCAGATCTACAGACGGCGTTCAAATCTCCGGCCCCGGACGAGCAATTGAAGGACGTCGAGAAGCGGGGTTATTCACGGTCGTACTATCCAGGAGTTGGGAGTCCTGAAGAGGCTTCGCCGGTGACTGTGCTGCCGGGCGCGAAGTTGGGGGGACTCGACATCCGGATCGCGAAGCAGAGAATGGCTTCAATTCGCGGCCGACTGGTGGGCGGCGAGGGCCGCGGCGCCGAGGAACAACTTGACCTGGCGTTAACGGAGCACCGGCATGGACGGGATAGCAGGTCGTATCAGAGGATCGCCAGCGCGAAGGTGTCTCAGGGAGCGACGTTTCAACTCGACCATGTGCCGCCTGGGTCGTACGCGCTTTGGGCGCAGACACCGAACAAATCGGCACTTGAGAGGCAAAGGGCGTCGGTCTACCTTGAGATTTCGGACGAGCACGCTGGCGGGATCGAACTGAACCTGATTAGTGGGTACACGTTGACGGGACGGGTGCTCCTCGGGCCGGCGGAGGGCGAGGTGGTGGGCGAGCAGAAGCCGTTCGAAACCGATATGAATGTGGGACTGTCGTCGACCAGGAGCGCCTCGTATGCCAGGGACGGAGCGAACATGGTGAACAAGGCGGATGGGACCTTTTCCGTCGCGGGGGTGTTTCCGGACGAGT
>CAZSBK010000025.1:0-55879 GCA_964604945.1 uncultured Candidatus Solibacter sp. | reverse complement strand
CGCACGTTTGCGCTCCATTTGCCCGCCGCCGACCCTTTCCTGGTTGGTTCTGGCCGGACCAGCGGCCGGGTAATTGTCCCGGGCGCAGATCGACTATGCAGTGCGCATCGCTCAGACGGGGGAGCCCACGACTCACTTGCGGCTCCCGTTCGTGAGCAACGGCCTGAACTTCCGCCTATTCGATGGTGACCGTGACCGTGTTGGACGCCTTGCCGCCGGCCGCAATCTGCACGGCCACAATTCCCTTTCCGGCCAGTGTCCGCGAAAGCGGTCCAATCCGCACCTGATCGATTCCCGCAATGTCGCCATGAGGCTCGGCCGAAACGATGGCAGTGGAGATGCCACCGAGGGTTGCGGTGAGGCTATCCACTGAGTTGCGGAAGCCGGTTCCGTAGAGTTGCAGATAGACTTTGTCGGTCTCCGCACCGAGCGCGATGGGGAGAGCGGTTGGTGAGGCCGAGTCGGCATACTGGAAGGCCTGCGACCAGGTTTCATTCCCGACCGAATCGGTGCGCACCGCGGAGATGAGTCCGACGCCGGAACCGCTTCCATCAGCCGAGAACAGTCCTGGCGCAGCGGAAGCGATCAGGATATCGCCGCTCACAGTAGCGCCGCCTGCGCCTTGTATGGCGACAGTGGCGCGGCCGGAGGATAGCGATTCAGGCAACTGGAAGTCAATCTGATCCGGCGTGACCAGGGAGAGGCCGGCCTGCGAGCTTGCGCCGCCGGAATCCGTGACAGTGACTGTCACCCCCCCCAAGGTGGTTGGCAAGGGGATGATGGATGACGAGTCCGTTGCCGCTGTCAGCCCGCTCGCCTTGGCAGTGGCGATAGACAAGGGCGCAAGGGACGATGAATCATGGCTTGCGGCGTTGTAGATCCAGTTCGCCACCGGCTTCAGGTTCGATGTCCCCGGCGTCGGAGTGGTAAACAGACTCCACTCGGCGCCGCCGTCGGTGGAGCGGCCGTAGGAGATATTGGCCGTTTGCGCTCCGAACGTGACCGAGTCGATGAGTGTCGTGCCGTCGGCGGCATAGATGCCGATAGATTCGCCCGATTTGCCGAGCGACCAACTGGTGTGGCGGCTTCCCTGATCCGTGTCTCCATCGGCCATGAAGACCAGATACCCCCCAGCGGGAATGGTCACGCCGCTGGGCACCTGCCACTTGGTGGGATTGGTCAGGTTGTCGCTGATGTACATTCCGCTCATGTCGACGGCGGCTGTGCCGGGATTGTAGACCTCGAACCAATCCTCGTAAGCCCCCGCTTCATCGGGATCGGCGAACGCGGAGCTGTTGTCGGCCATCAGTTCGTTGACGAGCAGGGTCCCGGAGGTGACGACAGGCGTGCTGGCGGGAGCGGCGATCGAGTTGGCGGCTGCGTAAGTCGGAGTCGTGGTGACGCTCCAGCTCGATCCGAAGAGGCCGGTTCTCGCGTACGCCTGCCCGGAAGACAGTGTGCCGTAGGTGACGCTGTCGATGGGAGAAGTGGAAGATACTGCGGTCGCGTACAAGTGGAGCGCACCGCCAGCAGCATTGGCCTTGATGCTTGAATGAGTGTCGCCCTCGCCGGTTTCACTGTCGAGCCAGAGGACCAGGAACTCGCCCGCGGCCAGAGTGCGGGAGGGTAGGGCCCACTTGGTCGGATTGGCGGGATCGTCAGACAGGTAGAAGCCGGAAGTAGAAAGGGAACCGGGTCCGAGATTGTGGATCTCCACCCACGGATCAGCGTCTCCTGCGTCATCCTTCTTCGTCCCGTCGTTGACGGCAACCACTTCGTTCAATCTGATGTCTGCCGGTTCGGCGAGCGCGGCGAGATACGTATTCAGGTAGGACGCGCGTGCACGAACAAACTGCGTCAGCCCGTATGTGGTGAACCCGTTGGCGTTGACCGAACTGGTCAGGGCTGTTTCGAATTGTGCCATCGTGTACGCTTTGTTCGGATCGGCGGCGTAATCGGTCCGGATCAGGTTCGCCAGTTCGGTCGCGCGAGTGCCTACCGTGGTTTCGTCAAAGCCGTCGCGCAGAAACCGGGCGAGTGATTGCAGATAAAGCCGCTTGTACTGGGGCACGGCCCAGAGCTTGGTGAGTAGCGGACGGCTGGTGGCGGCCGCGGTGCCCGATGTCGGCAAATAGAAGGGATCCATCGTGAAGGGGTTGCTGAGCTTTGGGGTACCGTCGCCGGTGCTGCCGAAGGTTTCGTTGGTGTCCCAGTGGACATGGACGAACTGTTTGTCGGCGGAGCGTTGATAGAGGAAGTACTCGGCGGCCGTTCCGAGATAGGATTCAAGGTTGGTGTACAGTGCATTGAGCGCCATGCCCTGCATCACGTTCTCGATATCCATGACCGGCTCGATTTTCGCCGGCAACTCCGCGGTGGCCGTGTTGTTCAGGATGTCGAGCATGTTGATCAAGCCCGAGTAGTCGTTCTCTTCTTCGTTCGTCTTGAGTTCGTAGCGGGAGTAATAGGCGTTCGGGTCGGTGCCCAGATACGACATCGTGGCCGAAACCGACTCGCCAGCCTCCCAGAGATTGCCGTCCTCGTCTGACCCAAAGGCGCGTTGCATCATCGCCTTGTCGGGCTGCTCGACGGCCAGGTACAGGCCATAGTATGCGTCGTTGACGTACAGCTTGACGTAGGCTGCCTTCATCGCGCCGATATACTTGCCGGCGAAATCGAGAAACATCTTCTCGTGCATGAAGTCAGGCTGGATGTCGCCGTTGTGCAGGTTCAGTTTTTTCAGGCCCAAGAATGTCGCGCTGTCTTCGTATTCGTTGAAGTCCAGCTTGAACGGTTTTTTGACGCCATTGCGCTGAAACGATGAATTGCCCTTGAAGCGCGCGCCGATCTTGGCGATCTCGACGCCGTCGCCGATGAAGCGGGCCGGGAAGTATGGGTCGTCAGGGTCGCTTCTATGCGAGTTGTACAGGGTGCTGTACCAGTTCGCATCGTCGAAGTAGATGCGAATTTCGTGGATCTTGGTGTCGTCGAAGAACGTTGCGGCGGTATCCCCGGCCCAGACCGGGACGAACGAGCAAAGCAGCATACAGACCACTAGGTGGGTCACTTTTGTCATGGAGACACTCCTGCTCGTCAGAACGAGGGTTGGCTGGCTCCGGATTACAGATATGTAACAATTACCCGGCTTGAGGCGGGAACGCGGATCGGCGGATCAGGAGAGTTCAAACTGCTGGCCGATGTCCTGCCAGCCAACGCGGCTCGTTCCGCCGGCGGCCTTGAGCAACCGCTCGGCCGGCTCGCCAATCGGTTCGCGGCTGAGGCTGAATGTCCTGTGATGGACCGGAACAACGTAGTCGGCCTTGGCATGGTTGGCCATCGTCCAGGCCTGCTCGGGGGAGCAGTGATACCGGATCCATGGGTTGTAGGCTCCGACGGGCATGACGGCGAGGTGAGCGCCGCCGATTCCTTTGAAGTCGTCAGTCCAGGCGGTATCGCCTGCGAACAGAACCTTCCACCGGCCGCACCGGATGACATAACCGTTGTACCCGCGCCAGGTGTCGGTACGCATCCGCGCACCCCAGTGATTCACCCGGATTCCCTCGATTGTTGCGGGGCCAACATTGACTCTTTCGTCCCAGCCGATTTCGCTCACCCTGGCGTAGCCTCCGACGTCGAGAAGGTCGGAAGTATTGCGAGCGGTCACCACAGGTGGCCGAAGCGACTCCAGGGCTTTCAGGCTCGGCAGGTCGAAATGGTCCATATGGGCGTGTGAAAGCAGGACCAAGTCGATCTTGGGCAGTCCTGGCAATCGCAGCGCAGGCTCGACAAGGCGCTTCAACCCTAGTGTCACCGGGCCAAGCCTCAGGCCGATTCGCGTACTGAAAACGGGGTCGGTGAGGATCGTGAATCCGTCCAGCCGCAGCAGCACAGTGGAATGGCCGAGCCAGGCGGCGTAGAGGCCACGGTCAGTCCATTGACGGACTTTGGGGATGGCCGAGGGCGGAGCAACGTCGCGGCCCAGTTCGTTGAAGTACTGCCTCCAAAATGTCGGCGACACCCGGTAGGCCAGCCCTGCACCGATGCCTGCAAGGCCCAGCCCAACGCCGCTGATCCAGCCCCTGCGGCTGAATCTGCGCCCTTTGGCAGCAGGAGTTTGGTGCTCAATACCCAAATCGTTCTCCCTTCCAGGGATCCCCATTCATATGATAGCCGTTTCTCTCCCAGAATCCGGCTCTGTCACGGTCCAGGAACTCCAATCCTCCGAGCCACTTGGCGCTTTTCCAGGCAAATAGGCGGGGCACAATCAGGCGAGCCGGGCCACCGTGCTCCGCGGTCAGCGGGCGGCCGTCATGGTGAGTTGCCACGAGGGTGTCCTCAGCCAGAAACACCTCGATGGGGAGGTTCGTCGTCCAGCCATAGTCGTAGCCGTGCGCCAGGACGTACTTCGCCTCAGGCTTCAAACCGCACTTCTCAGCAAGCAGGCGAGTGGAAACGCCGCTCCAGACGTTGGCCAGTCTGGACCATCCTGTAACGCAATGAAAGTCGGCGAACACCTTCACCCTCGGCAACTGTCCGAACGTGACCCAATCGAACCGGACTTCCCGTTCGACCAACCCATACATCTCCAGCCGCCACTGAGACATATCTACCGGTGGCGTGCCGGCCGCATCCAGAACCGGCCACTGCCGGGTCCGCTTCTGTCCCGGTGGGACGCGGTTCGGCTTTTTCGTGTCCTCGCTAATGATCACTCCGGCGGGTTGATCTTCCGCGACGGCGGTCTCTTCCGGCTGTAGATAGTCAATCTGATCTGTCATGGCCTATACCTTGTACTATTCCAATATTACTTTGGTGGTAGCCGCCGTAGAAGATCAGCAGATTGCCTTATTTCCGCTCAGTTGAACCGCCTGCCAAAAAGCAGACTTCACTCTCAGCCAGTCGGTTTGTCTACCGTTCCAAGTTGCTGAAAACATTGATTTAAGTTCGTTTGGTAGCTTCTCTGTGAGCCTCCGGCCCGCCATAAAAGGATCTTCAGGCATGAAGTTCTGGATTGGATTTGCCGATCGGGAGACATGGGGAAGGTATAGCGAAGACATTCGTTTGGTGGAAGGTCAGCAATGCCAGGAGTACGCGCATATCCTCGATTGACTTTGGATAATTACATTAAAAGATCTTCAAGCCCGATTTTCTCCTTGTTTTCCGGACCTTCTCAAATACGATGTAGTCATAGGCGTACCAGACCGGTAGGCGTGAGTCCATGCGTCGCAACACTCTTATACTGATGATCGGCCTCGCATGTGGATGCGTCCTGGCTGGGGAAATCGGCTTCGAGGCCGAGTACCTTGGCGGAACTCTTCCAACGCTCGCTCCAAATACCGGCGGCACAATCCTGACGACCGACCCTATCTCTTTCATTTTCAAGACGAAGAACGCAACCATCCGGATCCCGTTCGACCGTATTCACCAGATTGAGTACGGCCAGAAGGTGGACCGCCGGGTGCTGGAGGCATTCCTGCTGTCGCCGCTGTTCGTGTTGAGCAAGAAGCGTGCGCACTTCGTCAGCATTGGATTTGAAGGGGAAGATGGCCGGTTGGAGGCTCTTGTGCTTCGTGTGGACAAGAAAGCTGTCCGCACCGTCTTAGTTTCACTTGAGGCAAGAAGCGGAAGGAAAGTTACCTTCCAGGATGAGGAAGCACGAAGAGCAGGAAAAGGATGAACCCCTACAGTTTGGCTCTCTTATTGCTCGCGGCGACGGCAAGCGCCAGCGAGCCGGAAGCCCTTGAGATGCAGCTTCCGGCAGTATCACGTGTTTATGTGGAAAAGTTCGGAGGAGGGGACTCGGCGGCCCAACTCCGGGACATGATCATCGCCAGCGTCCAGAAGCTCAGAGTCTTCGTCTTGACCGAGAGCGCCGACCGGGCCGACGCAGTTTTGCGTGGTTCCGGAGAAGATCTGGTGTTCACCGAAGTCTTCCAGTCGGGCGACTCGATCACGGCGCGGGCCGGCGTATCGATGGGACGCGGTTCGTCGTACTCGAGATCCGGACGCGAGTCGGTCGGGTTGCAGGGCTCTGTCGGTGAAAATGAGAACATGCGAATTCAGGAGCGAAAACATGAGGCGTCGGCTTCGGTCAGACTGGTAAACCGCGAGGGAGACGTTATCTGGTCCACCACGCAGGAGAGCCAGGGCGCCAAATTTCGCTCGGCCAGCGCTGACGTGGCCGAAAAGGTCGCGCGCCAATTGCTTCAGGATCTTGAACGAACCAGGAGGCCGCGTCCCACCAACTGAAATCGGCAGGGGGCGAATGCGGCAATCTGCACGCGATCGTTGAGTTTGGGTGGCGACTGGCAAGTGGCCGTCATCGGACAGAGCGGCGTCCGCAGGCGAAGGTATGTTAAGCTCGGCGATAGGAGTCCGGGAACCCTGCACAGCCGGAGCCGGAAGGAACTGAAGTTTGGCTGTCACACCCAAGCGTTTCCCAATTGGCGAACAAGCCGATCTCGCCGTGCTGCGCAAGGCGGCAGGCCTGAGCCTGGACCAAATCGCGGAATCGACCAAAATTAGCGTCAGATTCCTCTCCGCCATCGAAGATGGCCGGTTGGAGGAACTGCCTGGCGGCCTCTTTGCCAGGAGTTACATCAGGCAGTATGCCGCAGCGATCGGTTGCGACGCAGCGCCGCTTCTGAAATCCATCGAAGAACCGGAACCCGTGGCTGAGCCATCACCCCGGCAACAACCCCAGCGGGCCGAGCCGCACGCCCTGCTCCGTTTCTTTTCGCTGGGCTGATCCACACAAGGGCTATACCTTTGGTTCTGTAGGAGATATCTCTTGTGGGGAAGTGGTATATCCCAACCGATCTAGCCTTACAGAAAACTGCAGCCGCAAGGTCTCCTACTCCGAATTTTCGCTAAGACTTCGCCATTCGCCAGCCGATAATCAAGGTGAGGCTGCATTCCTCCGCCCCAGGCGGATGGACAGAACAAAATGCGAATCGACGACAAGAATCTCTCATCGGCGAATGCGGCGAGCTTAGGCCGCGCGCTGTCGGTTGAACAGGCCGAGCAGGCGGCGCAACGGGCGGCCGCGGCTCGTGCCGGCGCATCGGACCAAGGCGACGAAGTGCAATTGTCCAGCCTGGCTGAAAAGGTGCAGTCGCTCGAGCCGGACTCGGCTGACAGCCTGGCAAAATTGGACCAACTGTCCAGACTAGTGGCAAGCGGCAAGTACTCTCCGGACACAGCGGCCGTGGCGGACCGTCTGATCGAGGATTCGTTGGCGTCAAAGCCAACGGCGGCCGGGCTTGAATGAGCGGCGGAGCAGGCGTGAATTGGCTTGCCAGAACGGCCCCTGTGAACGGGCCGGGACGCCTAGGAATGAGATCGGCGTGAAGGTCGCTGTGACGATGCCGATGAATAACCCGGAACCGAGTGCGGTTAGGCTGCTGGAGAAGGTGTTGAGCGCGGTTCGAGGGGCTGAGCGGCTGTTAGGTGGGGGCTCGGCGAGCGTGCTGTTTGTCGCGGCGGCTGAGTTGGAAACGGCGGTGAACGCCTGCGCGGAATTACAACAACAGGCCCCCACGTTGCCGCCACAGATCCGGCGCCAGGCCGCGGACGCGCTTGCGCAGATCCGGGCTGGGTTGAGGCGGGTCGGAGCACTCATGAATTCAGCGGCTGAGTTCCATGCCGGATGGGCGAGAGTCGCTGGCATGGGCGCAGCAGCCTATGGGCCGGATGGGTCGGAACTCGGATTGCCGTCCGACGCCGGCCGCGGCAGCCACTGTGACGCCAGCGGCTGAGCGGGGCCGGGTCAAGGATTGAACGAACGACACCGGCCCGGTTGAGGGCAGCGGTGCCGCCGGCCGGGCCAGGCCGCAACGGTCATGCAATGGAGCTAGGAGCCGGCGCCCGCCGCTCGGTTCAGCTTCGGGGGAAAGAGAGGCACCTGCTGTCATGGGCGGTCTATTCGTCACACTTCGCAATTCCGCCGCATCGATGCGCGTTTTTGAGCGCGGCATCATGGTTGTCCAGTCGAACGTATCCAACGTCAACACGCCTAGCTACGCCCGCCAGCGCCAGGTGCTGGTGGCGACGGCCTCGGATGTGTCGAGCGGGCTTGCCGGGGGCGTGGCCAGTGGCGGCACGATCAGCGCGCGCAGCAGTTACGCCGAGCAGAGCGTGCGCCGGTCGCTGCAAGCGCTGGGATATGCCGAGGAGCTTTCATCGCAGTTGTCGCGGCTAGAGTCGGTGTTCGACGTCGGCGAAGGGTCGGGCGTGGCGGCGGCGATGCAGGAGCTGTTCGACTCCTTTTCCGCCTTGTCGGTGGCGCCCAACGACGCAGCCGCGCGACAGATGGTGCTGCAGAGCGCCAACGCGGTTGCGTCCTCGCTGCAACAGGCAACGGCCGGGCTGAACTCGGGGATGAGCGAAGCCGGCTACGCGCTTACCAACGAGACGACGCAAATAAACTCGACACTGCAGCAACTGCTGGAGGTCAACCAGCAGTTCAGAAAGAGCGCCCAGGCGCAGGATGACCCGGGCCTGGACGCCCGACTGAACTCGTTGCTCGAGGAGTTGTCCGAGTCGATGGACTTCACTGTGCTGCGTTCGGACGATGGCAGCGTCAATATCTCGGCCGGGGGCCAGACGCCGGTGTTGATCGGCGAACACCTGTATCCCCTGACCGCCGACATCAGCGCATCGCCGGCGGAAGTACTTGATCATCTGGGGAACGATACGCTGTCCAAGATATCCTCGGGGCGGCTCGCGGCGCAGGCGAAGCTCTACAACGAGACCATCCCTTCCTACCTGGACGACCTCAACCGCCTGGCCTTGACGCTAGCTGACGCGGTGAACACCCAGCTTGGGCAGGGGCTGGATCAGAATGGCAACGTTCCGGTGGTGAACCTGTTCAGTTATGACGCCACGCTCGGCGCGGCGCGGACCATCAGCGTAAACGCCCTGACGACAGACCAGTTAGCTGCGGCGAGCGTGGGCGCTCCGGGCGGCGGCGGCAACGCCGAAGTGTTGGCGGCGCTCGCTGGCGAGGACCTGATTGACGGAGGCACGCTGGTTGCGTTTTATGGGTCGCTGACCGCGCAGGCCGGCCGGGACCTCAGCAACGCCGCCGACGATGTGTCCATTCAGTCGTCACTTTCGACGCAGGTGCGGCAACTACGTGATGACCTATCCAAGGTCAACCTGGACGAAGAGGCGATCGCGCTCTTGGAGTTTCAGCGGGCATACGAGGCCGCGGCCAAGATGGTGACCACGCTGGACGAGATGACGGAAACCGTACTCAACATGATCTGACTCGTAGTGGGGAGACAAAACTATGATTCGCTCCATTGACGCCGCCAGCGACCGCTATCTTGATGCGCTACGCTCGATCAACGATCGAATCGCCCGCGCACAACGCGAGGTGAGCACTGGCAAGCGGGTAGCCACACCATCCGACGACCCCGACTCGATCAGCGCATTGCTGCAGGTGCGGGCCGAACTGGGGCGAGTAACTCAAGCCAAGACCAATCTGAGCAGAGTGCAGACAGAGGTGGATACGGCCGAGTCGATGCTGCAAAGTGCGGTGACGCTGTTTGACCGTGTGCGCTCTCTGGGTGCCACCGCGGCCAGCGGCACGTCGACTGCGGTGACCCGCGAGGGCATCGCCGACGAGTTGAAGTCGATCATAGAACGGTTCGCCGGCCTGTCCAATACCGAGGTCGACGGAAGGTACATCTTCTCCGGAGACACCGATCAGAGTCCGGCCTACGCGGTGGATTTCGACACGCAAACGCCGCCGTGGGGAACCTATCTCGGAACGACCAGCACACGTCAAGCGGCGCACCCGACCGGTATCGAGTTTGATGTCGCTATGACAGCCAAGGCGATTTTCGACAACGACGATGCCTCAAAAAACGTGATGCAGTCGATCGAGACGCTGCGGCAGGCGCTGCTGGCAGGCGATGACGATACGATCGAAGATGCCCTGGCACCGCTGAGCGGCATTTCGCAGCACTTGAACGCCGCGTTGATGTTCTATGGCACGGTCCAGACTCAAATCGACAACGGTATCTCGACGAGCGAGTCTCTCATCCTTCGGCTGTCGTCGGAACGCGCTGACCTGGAGAATGCCGACAGCACGGCGGCGATTCTGGAACTCGAGCAGGCAACCTATCAACAAACGGCCGCTCTCAAGGTGAAGGCGGCGGCCCCCAGGGCATCACTCTTCGAGTACTTGGATTAGCCGGGGCTCCATACATCAGCGGTCGCGGCCAAACGTGGGAGATGCTGACGGGCCCGTGATGGCGATCGGCAAATAGGTCCCTGCACCATGCTTCGAGAAATACCGATTGGCTGGCTTCAGCGCCCACCGCTTCCAGCCGCTCTGTGTCTGCGAAACCGTGGCTTCCAGTTTCAGCGATCCGTGAAAATCCAGCATCTCGGTGTTGAAGTCGTAGACCCCTTCCAGCGCCACAGTCGCTCCCGGCACGGAGAAGCCAACGCGGGGGAAATCAATCTTCCCGTTGGCGAGCAGGAAATCGCCGGCCAGGCGCGCCGGCACCTCGGAAATCTCCAGGTTCTTCGGCTGGCCTTGCCCGCGGCGGCTGAGTTCATCGAGTTTGCTCCGCACAGCGGGTGTGGTGAAGTGGGCATTGTCCAGCGCGAATTTGCCGGCGATATGCAGGCGGTCGGCGACTTCGCCGCGCCCCGTGGGGAGATTGAACTTCATCTTCAGCGCGATGCCCCCGCGCAGAAACGGTTTCTTGTCCTTCATAGCCAGACGTAGCAAGTCCTCGATCGAGCCGCGGACCAGGTGGACATCCAGATCGACGGTCTTGCCTTTTTCGTCGATGTTCCGGACGATACCTCCCTGGACCCGAAACTTGGATGAGCCGAGCGTCGCATCAAGCGGCTGAAGCAGCGTGTTGCCATTGGTCCCATCGACCAAGGCGTGAAACTGTGTTGTGAGCGGCACTGGGTTACCCGACGACTTCAGCCTGAAGTTGGGTGTTCGCGTCTCGCCGTCCACCTCGAATTTCGACAACTTCCCCTTGAATCTGCCCTTCGACGACAACGTGCCGGCGATCCCCTTGAAAACGCCCAGATCGGCATCACGGAAGTCATAGTCCCCTGAAAGCTGAGTCTCGGAGGGTTCGATAGCGTCCCATGGACCGAACGACCCGGTCGACTGGACCCGCCCCGGCGGTTTGGCGTTGGTGAGAGTGGCGGTATAGCGCAGGGGAACGCCGAGTCCGGCCGAGTTCATGTGAAGCCGCTGGATGTCAAAGACCAGCGGCGCCTTGGAGGAATCCCTCGGCTGAATCGTGAGCCTGGCGCCGTCGGCCCGGATGCCATCAATCAGAACTTGCGGCGGTTTGAGTTTGTCCTGCGCGGAACCCGCTGGTGGAGTTTCGCCGCCGCCCTTTCGTCGGAACTTCGGCCGCTCCCCTTTCGGCGGGATTGTGATTTCGAGTCCAACCAGTTCGACCGGCCCGACCAGAGTCGTGGCCCCCCACAGCGACTCCAGATCCACCTCCGCCCGGACTCTGGCCACGCGCAACAGCGGCGGACGGTCAAGGCCTTCGCGATGATGCAGCGCCAGGCCATCTAGCCGAACATGAACCTTGGCGCCGCGGCCCCGGTTCAGCAGCATACTCAACGGAGACTTCACCGGCATTGAGACCGTCATGCTCTTGAGATCGACGCGGCTGTCGAACCGGCGTTCAAGATAGTCGTGCGTCTTCTGCCGGACAAATGGGTCGATCCGCCTGGAAAGCCACCAACCCGCGGCGACGAGCGCCAACATCAGGACGCCTATGGCGGCGGCTATCCAAATCGACCACTTCAGCTTCCTGGCCATGTTCGTTCAGCCTCCCCATAGTGCGCACCATGCCAGCACGGTGACAAACGGTCCCTTTCTTTGTTCGCCAGGGACAGACCAGTTGGCATACGATGATGGAGCAGTCCGGCGACGGACACCAAGCCCACATCGCAGAAAGCACTACAGGAGAGACAATGCCGCAGATCAAGGGACCGGCCATCTTCCTCGCCCAGTTCATGGGCGATCAGGAACCGTACAACAATCTTCCGAACATCACCGAGTGGGCCAGTTCGCTCGGTTACCTGGGCGTGCAGGTGCCAGCCAACGACAGCCGCCTAATGGACCTGAAGAAGGCCGCTGAGTCGAAGACGTATTGCGAAGATTTGAAGGGTCAAACCAATGGTCTGGCCATCACTGAACTGGCGTCGCACCTCTTAGGTCAATTGGTTGCGTCGCACCCTGCCTACGACGAGATGTTCGACATCTTCGCGCCGAAGGAAGTGCACGGCGACCCGAAGGCACGCTCCAAATGGGCCACGCAGCAGATGAAGTATGTCATCAAGGCCAGCCGCAATCTCGGTTTGACCGTGACGCCATCGTTCTCCGGTGCGCTGCTGTGGCCGTTCCTCTATCCGTGGCCGCAGCGGCCGGCCGGGTTGGTTGACGAAGCATTCGCCGAACTTGCCAAACGGTGGAAGCCGATCCTGGACTTCGCCGACCAGAACGGCGTTGACATCGCGTACGAGTTGCACCCAGGCGAGGACCTCTATGACGGTGCGACGTTTGAGAGGTTCCTTGAAGCCACGGGCAACCATCCTCGAGTGGCCATCAACTACGACCCGTCACATTTCATTCTCCAATGTCTCGACTACATCGGCTTCATCGACGTCTACGGACCTCGGATCAAGGCCTTCCATGTGAAAGACGCCGAATTCCGTCCGACGGCCAAGCAAGGCGTCTATAGCGGATATGCGGACTGGAAGGATCGTGCAGGCCGCTTCCGTTCGCTCGGTGACGGCGACGTCGACTTCGGTCAGGTTTTCACGCGGTTGACGGCCGCGGGCTACTCGTCCTGGGCGGTACTGGAATGGGAATGCTGCTACAAGGACTCCGTCCAGGGGGCGACCGAGGGCGCGCCATTCATCGAAGCGCACCTGATCGATGTTCCGGCGAAGGCATTCGACGACTTCGCGGGCGCAGCCTCGGACGCCAAACGAAACCGGCGCATCCTGGGCTTGAAATAGTCGCACAGGCAGGTGAACATAGGGCGGCTTCCGGCTGGAGGCCGCCCTATCTGCATCTTGCGAGAAACGTGCCATGAAGATTGAGCGTCTCGGCGATGTCAAGTACAGGGTCCCCAGGGAAGCACGCTCGGGGATGAGGACGGATGTTGTCTTCTACGCTACGGTGCCGCTGCTGGAGTTGATCCAAAGAGACAAGGCTCTCGAACAGGCCGTCAACGTCGCCTGTCTGCCGGGCCTGATTGGGCCATCGCTGGCTATGCCTGACATCCATCAAGGCTACGGATTCCCGATCGGGGGCGTGGCGGCGATGGATTGGCAGAAGGGCATGGTGAGTCCGGGAGGCGTTGGTTATGACATCAATTGCGGCGTGCGTCTGCTGCGGACTAATCTTGATGAGGCGGAGGTCCGGGCCAGCCTGAAGGCACTGGTCGAACAGGTGTTTCGCGACGTGCCCTGCGGCACGGGCGGCAAAGGGCAACTTGCCCTGGGCGCGAAACAACTGGACCGGGTTCTGGCCGGCGGTGCGCCATGGATGGTCGAAAGCGGTTATGGCGAGGCTTCCGATGCACAGTTATCCGAGGCGGGCGGCTGCCTTGCCCAGGCCGATCCGGCGACTGTCTCGCTCCGCGCCAAACAGCGCGGCGGGCCACAGATCGGCACTCTGGGTTCGGGTAATCATTTTCTTGAGATCCAGTTTGTCGAGAGCATCCACGATAAAGCAGCGGCCGGCGCCTTCGGTCTGCGGGAACGCCAGGTGGTCGTGTCGATCCACTCCGGCTCACGCGGCCTGGGCCACCAGGTTTGCACCGACTCCCTTCAGCAGATTGGCGGCGCGATGAAGCGGTACGGAATTGAGTTGCCCGACCGTCAATTGGCCTGCGTCCCAATTCATTCGCCAGAAGGGCAGCAATACCTGGCGGCGATGCGAGCGGCAGCGAACTTTGCCTGGGCCAATCGCCAGGCCATGACCTATCTCATTCGGGGGTCCTTTGGGCGGATCTTCGGGTCCCGGGCGCAGCTATCGATGGTCTATGACGTATGCCACAATCTCGCCAACCGGGAGCGGCATACGTGGCAGGGCGTGGAGTGCGACGTGTTGGTTCACCGCAAGGGCGCGACGCGGGCATTCCCACCCCACCATGCGGCGATTCCAGCCGAGTACCGTGCTGTGGGTCAGCCGGTGCTGGTACCGGGCTCGATGGGCACCTCGTCGTGGGTGCTCGCTGGCCGGGATGGCGCGATGGAAGAGACCTTCGGCAGCGTGTGCCATGGCGCCGGACGGCTGCTGAGCCGGAGCGCGGCAAAGGCCGGTAGGAATGCCGAGCAGATCCGCGAGTCACTCTGGGGGAAAGGCATCATCGTCCGGTCCGAGACACGGGACGGAATCGTCGAGGAGGCTCCAGAGGCGTATAAAGACGTCGACGAGGTGGTCGAGACTGTGCGCCGGGCGGGTCTGGCGACTTGTGTGGCCCGCCTGCGCCCGATGGGTGTCATCAAAGGTTGATACCCTAGATAAACATCTATGAGAGTCGCAATTCTGGGTACAGGTTATGTCGGATTGACCACAGGCGTCTGCTTCGCGTGGCTGGGCCATGACGTCGTGTGCCTTGACACGAACGAAGAGAAAGTAGCGTCCCTTCTGGCGGGGAAGATCCCGATCTATGAACCGGGCTTGGCTGAACTCCTCGATGCATCGCGAGCCAGATTGCAGTTCACCTGCAATTATTCGGAGGCTGTTCCGCAAGCTGATGTGGTGATTATCGCGGTCGGAACGCCGCCGTCGCCAGACGGTTCTCCGGACTTGCGGTATCTGCGCGCCGCCAGTGAGCAGGTGGGCCGCTGCCTGGAAGGCGACTTCACAGTGGTCGTCAACAAGAGCACGGTACCAATCGGCTCGGGTAATTGGGTCGAGTCCCTCATCCGGGGCGCATACGAGAAGCAGAACGGAGCGAAGGTTGACGGCCGGTTCGCGGTTGCCTCGAATCCAGAATTCCTGCGCGAAGGGACGGGGCTGCTCGATTCGCTGTACCCCGACCGAGTTGTGATCGGCGGCGACAACCCGAAGGCGCTCGCCGTCCTCAAGGAACTATACCGGCCGCTGCTCGACCAGAGCTTCCCAGCACCCGAGTTTCTGCCTCGTCCTGACGGCATGACACAAGTGCACCTGGTTGCCACGGACCTTGCTTCGGCTGAACTGATCAAGTACGCCGCGAATGCGTTCTTGGCCCTTAAGATCAGTTTCATCAACGAGATCGGCAACCTTGCGGAGCGTGTCGGCGCCGATGTCCGGCAAGTGGCGCTGGGGATTGGGCTGGACACGCGAATCGGCCCGCGCTTCCTGCAGGCCGGACTGGGCTGGGGCGGATCCTGCTTCGGCAAGGACACTTCGGCACTCATCGCCACGGCCGGCGAATATGGACTGGCCATGCCGATTGTTTCAGCCGCCCGCGACGTCAACAAGCGCCAACGCGTGCTGGTCGTCGAGAAATTGCTGGGCGAATTGAAGATACTGAAGGGCCGTCGCATCGCTTTGCTGGGCCTGGCTTTCAAACCGGACACGGACGACCTGCGGGAAGCGCCCTCCATTGACATCGCTCGTCGGCTGGTGCAGCATGGCGCGACGGTGGTCGCTCACGATCCAGTCGCCGCTGAAGCCTTCACAAAGGACCACCCCGATCTGGAAGTGATTCTCGCCGCCACGCCCGAGGAATCCCTCGACGACGCCGATGCCGTCATCCTGGTCACCGAGTGGGCTGAGTACCTTCAGCTTGACTGGGCAAAGCAGGCCCCACGCATGAGAAACCGCGTGGTGGTGGATGGCCGCAGTTCACTCGACCGGGCGGCGATGGAAGACGCTGGTTTCCGATTCCTCACCGTGCCATGAGGAAGTCATGGGTTCTGTGGGTGGCGGCTGTCGTCATCACCCTGGCTTCAGCCATCTACCAGCGCATGACCGGACCGTCATACCCGGCGCGGGGCTCGACGAAGGTCGGCGGCATCGACGTGAAGTACAAATTGATTCGGACCCACGGCCGAGGCAACGCCGAGATCAACTTCGAGGCGCCTGGGCCCATCTCCGGCACTCTAGCCTGGAAGCGTCACAAAACCGCTGATCGCTGGACGTATGTTGATATGCAGCGCCGCGGCGGCCTGCTCGCCGCCAGCCTTCCTGAACAACCGCCCGCAGGCAAACTCGAATACCGGGTCATCCTTCAGACCGGAGGCGAACGAGTGACGTTGGGCGGCAGCCCAGTCGTCATTCGTTTCCGGGGCGAGGTTCCAGCCTGGGTCCTACACCCTCATATCGTGGCGATGTTTGCCGGCTTGCTCTTGTCGGCTCGCGCCGGGTTGGAACTGTTCCGGCCATCACCGTCACTGCGGCTGATCTGGCCGACCTTCATCCTACTGACGGTTGGTGGCATGATCCTGGGTCCGATCGTACAGAATTACGCCTTTGGCGCTTACTGGACCGGTTGGCCGTTCGGTACGGACCTGACCGACAACAAGACCGCTGTCGCCTGGCTGCTTTGGGCGGTTGCCGCCTGGCGCAAGTCGCCAAAGTGGGTCGCGCTTGCGGCCATCGCCACCTTCGCCGTCTACCTGATCCCTCACTCGATGTTCGGGTCCGAACTCAAACACCAGTAGCGCCGCCGGAGAGGGAGCGCCGCCGCGCGGACGCCGGTTCAGGTCTTGAGATTGTCCTTGATGTAGGCCGGCGAAGCTGCCTCCCAATTCTTGCTTCCATCCTTGAACCGCATCCAAGTGGTGTGGCGCGCCGCCGGCGCTCCCGCAGTGATCTCAAAGATCCGGCCGCCGCGAATGCGCCCGTTGGCTGGGTCTTCAGGTTCGATATGCGGGTAGGAGAAGTGTCCGAGCGAGCCGTCATAGCCGAGTTCGATGCCGCGCCAGCGGCCGACATAGTTGTTCGTATGGTCGTGGCCGCAATAAACGCCTCGGACATCGCCGCGATCCGAGATGGCGGCAAACATGCCGCTGTTGACGGGAGACGGCGCTTCGGGTTCCTGGCGCGAACCGATGATCTTCGAGTGGTTCACCATCTCGCTGAACTCCAGCAGCGGAATATGGAAAAACATCAGCCCGGGAATTTTGCCGCCGTGACGCTTCTCTAGATCGATCGACGTCTGGCGGTACCAGTCGATCTGATCGGCGTGAATCCAGTCGTAGGGACGGTTCTTGCCGTCCTGAAAGTACTCGTTCGAGTCGATCAGCCAGACGCAATAGACCGGTTCCCGGCCTGCCGCGTCCCAAATCAACAGCGCCTTATTGCCACCGCCCGTGACGCCTCGCTGATAGCCGCCATTCAGGTTGTGCGGATAGCTCGCATACAGCGCCATAACGGCATCCTTGTCGAGTCCGGTTTTGGGCAGGTGCTCCTGGTCGTGGTTGCCGAACGTAATCGCCCAGGGTACGCGCTTGTTCTCCATCGCCGCGGCGACATGCCCGATCGCTGTGCGAAGGTCCTCCGCGGACTCGCAACTCTTGCCCGACAGGCAATCGCCGTTGACGACGACTAGACTGGGCTTGTCAGCATCAATGAGCTGCCCGGTCAGAGCGATGCCATGCGGGTCGGCTTTCGGCGTGTAGTGGAGATCGGAAATGGCCAGAATTCGAAAGGCGCCATCGGGTCCACACCGCAGAGTTCGCTCGACACTCGTCCTGTCCTGAACGGCGGGCGTGGCGGCGGCCACAGGTGCGGCGATCGAGGCGGTGATAAACGATCTTCGGTTCACAAGGCGTTCTCCTCGGGGAAGGGTTGGGACTCGCGCGGACCGCGCGGAGGCGGCGGAGCGCGTTTCTCCGATTCTAGCCGAACCCGCCGGCGCGGCGAGAGCAGACAATGTCCATTTCGGGTGGCGGCATCTGAATCCACGGCCGGGACGCCTACAATAGAGGTATGTCAGAACAGTTCACCATCGCCGGGCGGACTTTCCGTTCCCGGCTCATGATTGGTACGGGTAAGTACCGCACGTTCGAAGAGATGCAGCAGTGCCATGCAGCCTCCGGCGCTGAGGTTGTGACTGTTGCGGTGCGGCGGGTGAACCTGACCGACAAGACCAAGGAGTCGATGCTCGACTACATCGACCGCGACAAGTATTTCCTGCTGCCGAATACGGCCGCCTGCTACAACGTGGAAGACGCCGTGCGGACCGCGATGCTGGCCCGCGAACTGGGCCTGTCGAACTGGGTGAAACTTGAGGTGATCGGCGACGAAAAGACCCTGTACCCGGACGTCTTCGGCCTTGTGGAAGCCACTAAGATCCTCGTGAAGGAAGGTTTCATTGTTCTGCCTTACACGAGCGACGATCTAATCACCGCCAAGCGGTTGATTGACGCCGGCGCCGCGGCCGTGATGCCGCTGGCCGCGCCGATCGGATCGGGACTGGGCATACAGAATGTGGCCGCGTTGCAGATTCTGCGTGAACAGATCACCACCGTTCCGCTGATCGTCGATGCCGGCGTCGGCACTGCGTCGGACGCCTGTATCGCCATGGAAATGGGCTTCGACGGGATTCTCATGAATACGGCGATTGCCGCCGCCAAGGATGCGGTCAAGATGGCTACTGCGATGAAGAACGGCGTCGAGGCCGGACGTCTGGCCTATGAGGCAGGCCGCATGGAAAAGAAGCTCTACGCGTCGGCGAGTTCGCCGCTGACCGGTTTGATCCGGTAGGACCGGCCTGCCGGCCTGTCAAACGTGCTGGGGTATGACAGGGGAGGATGCCTGTCATACCGCCTAGAACGTGAACCCGATCAGGAACTCGGCCTGATTCTTAACTGACTTCAGCGTGATCGGCGTTGACGAACCGCCAAAGACGTCGTTGTTCCAACGCGTGTAGCGAATCTCCGGCGAGAACTTCACCAGTTTCAAGTCGATCAGAAGCCCCGCACCGACGGCCACTCCATGGCTGCCGCTACGTTCCAGTCGCGCCATGTCGCCAATACTGCGGAAGACATATCCACCCGAGACATAGGGCCGTAGTCCTTCGCCTGGAAGGCGGTACTTGAGCAGAAGCGGGAACTCCCAGGAACCGGCGCTATGATCTTCCGTAGTCGCGGCGGCGCCGGTCGCCAACTTGTAGCCCGTTTTCTTGTATAGCGCATCTACTTCAAAGCCGAGCCCGGCGGGGAGGAAGACGTCCACCATCGGGCCGAACGTGAAGTGTTTGAAATCAGACTTGAAGTCGCCGGTGGCATCGATGGCGTCATTCAACGGCATGCCCCCTTTGACGCCGAAATGGACCGATTGCGCTTGGAGGCCCAAGGCGAGGGTTACGAGCAATACAAGGACTCTCATGATTGTAGAGACGTGTAACACGGTGTCAAGTTTCAACTCAACTCGGCCGCCGCTCCTTGGCCCATCTTGGAGCGGTTATCGAACAGCTCCGCACACGACAGCGCGAGTTCCGGGCAACGCAGACGTCCACTCACGGGGCAGGGAAGTCCTGTCCGGCCATCCGGGATAGGCCGGCTGGGCGAAGCCTAAAGCGGTAGGATCTCTTCGCGGATCGGGTCGAACTTCAGCCGGCGTTTTTCGACATAGCTGATGTTCCCAAGATGCGAGGCTTGGGCCGAGCGGTGGCCGGTGAGGACGTCGCAGTTAGGCAATTTGCGGGTCTTGACGCATCCGAGGAAGTTCTTCACGTGGTCCAGGGTCATGTCGTACTTAGGCCCCTCAACGACAACGGGTGTGGCGCCTTTGCCCGCCGGGGTGAACTCATACCGGCTGCGATCGATGAAGAGCTTGGCCTTGGTGCCGCAGATCTCGACGCCCTCGCCCTTGATGCCCGGGGCGAGGGTGGCTTCGAAAGTGGCCGTGTATTCCTGGGGGTATTCGAGCAGGACGTTGATCGTGTCGGGGGCGGTGCGGCCGTCCTTGTAGTAGTAGACGCCGCCGGCGGCAACGCCGGAGATGGGGATCTCGTTGCCCAGCATCATGTGGACGACGTCGATCCAGTGGGTGAATAGATCGGTCACCTGGCCGCCGCCGAAATCGAGATAAGCGCGCCAGTTCCAGAACTGCTGCGGATCCCACTCGCGCCACTTCACGGGGCCGAGGAAGCGCGCCCAATCGAGGTTTGAAGGCAGGGTGGCGAGCGACGGGGGGGCCTTGCGCAGATGGTAGGTGTTGCCATGCCACCAGGTGCGGGCCATGGTGATCTTGCCTAACGCCTGAGTGTCGAAGTACTTCTGCTTCGCTTCGATATAGTGCAAACCGGAACGCTGCTGGAGCCCGACCTGGCAGATGCGGTTGTTAATGCGGGCAGCTTTGACGATCTTCGGGCCTTCGTCGATGCGCAGGGTGAGGGGCTTTTCGACGTAGACGTCCTTGCCGGCATTGAGGGCGTCGATGGCCGTGGTGGCGTGCCAGTGGTCGGGCGTGCCGATGAGGACGGCGTCGATTCCCTTGAGTTGGAGGAGATCGCGGTGGTCCTTAAAGGCCTTGGCCTCGGGGGAGCGCTTCTTGGCGCGGTCGATCATCTCGGCATAGACATCGCAGACAGCGGCGAGATTGGCCTGGCCGGTGGCGAGGAAGTTGCTCATGACGCCCCGGCCGCGCTCTCCTGCGCCGATCAAACCCATATTGACCCGCTCATTCGCGCCATAGATCCGTGAGTAACTCGCGGCCGTGAATGCGGCCGCAGCTTTGAGCCCCGTGCCGAGAAATCCGCGCCGGGCCATCCTGCACTGCGTCATGCCTGCATTATATTGGAACGGCCCGCGCCGCGGACCATTTGTCTTTCCAAGGAGAGAACCCGGACGCGCCTGCTGAGTTCCGCGTTCCGCGCACACAGGGCCGGCGCGATGCGGGTGGTGGCCCCTATCCCAGGGATTAGGTCAAATCCCGATTGATTTCGCCGGAAGTCCAGATGGAGACTGGTGACAGGGCTTGTTCCCGCGGAGGACGACACGGTAGAACGAGCGAGTTTGGCGAGTTGGAATTAGACCGGGAGGTCGAGGGCGTGTGCAATCCGATTCCGAGATGTTTCCTGCTTGTCGCGTTGTTGCTGTCAGGGGAAGCGGGGGCGCAGGACAATCCGGAGGGCGATTCATGCGAGGCCGTGCTGGCACGGCTTGAGTCGGCCTTCAGATCCGAGACTATCGACAAAAACAGGCAGGCGTGGCTAGCCGGGGCCGTGGCGGGCGTGTCCAGCGCCTGGCGCCTGGTTCCTGAGAAGGCCGGGAAGAGGGTCGGAGTGTTGGATCGCGAACTCCAGAAGGCTGAATTCAGGATGCCCGCAGACTTGTACCGAAGTACCACGGCGCTGGTGCAGTCGCTCAAGGGCTGTTCACGCTCCACCGAAGTGGGGCCTGTGGGCGAGGTGGCCGTGACTGTGCTGCATCAGAATCCTGAGTCGATACCGGAGGATTGGGTGCGTGTGGGTTCAGGGTATGAAGTCTATGTCGACGGGGAATCGATGGGGTTGACAAATACTGAAGGTCAACTCGTGATGCAATTGCAGCAAGGGAGTTACGAGGTCTGGGCTCAAAGGAGTCCCAACGAGGCGGGATCGAAGCTCGTTGATGTGGAGCCGGGCGTCACAAAACAACTCACGATTTCGCTTGCGGACGACAAACAGGTGTTTCCGCCCAGCGACTTGCGGATCAACGATACCGAGGAACTCGTGCTCCCGACGCCACCCAATCCCGTGGAACTCTCTTTCTGGTTCGAAGATGCGAAGATCCCGCTGTCCGAGATTCTGTACGTTGGGGTTGAGAGTAAACAGAATCCCACTGGAATCGATCTTACTGAGGACTTCGGCTTGGTCGATTCCGTTGCAACGCTGACGCAGACTACGCGCCTCAGTGAGTTCCTTGCCGGGGCCGAGGGTCCGGTGACTCTGTCGTTTGATGCCCGGGGTGTGGATGACAAAGACTATTCGATCATCGTGGAGGTGTGGCCAAGTGAGGGTGGCGTTGGCGTTGAACCGCAGGCGACCGATCCCAAAGCGCTGGCGCCGATGCCTCGGGCCCAGATCCGGCTGCGGCATCCGAAGTCTGGCCTAACGTTCTATCTGCCAGAAGGCGCGCTCGAAGCCCAGCCTGTCGCCATGCCGCGCGGAGAAGTCGATGTCGAGTACGGGATCGGTCAGGTGTACCGGCCCTTGACTCGACTCAATCTCCACAAGACCGAACGTGTGCGGCTAATGAGGAATCCGAACGGTGCGCTCACCGTCACCTCTCCAGAAACGAAGGGCGCGGACCAACGGGGAAAACCAGAACTTGATCTCCAGGCCAGGCTACTTCCGGCCGGCGCTTGATGAGGACAGAGGGCTCAACCCGCCGCCCGACCACTAGCGCTCGCTGAGTGAGCGTGTGCGCCGGCTCGAACGTCAGTGGCTGGATCGCCACCCGGCACCTGGGCAGCGGGCTGGACGTGGCTAACGCAGTTGAAATGCTATTGCATGTGATATCATCCAGGTGGAGCCGAGATGCGGGTTGTATTGGATACGGACGTATTGGTGGCCGCGCTTCGCAGCGACCAGGGCGCATCGCGGCAACTGCTTCTGGCGGCCTTGGACCGGCGGTTCGTTATGCTCGTCTCGGTTCCGTTGATGATCGAGTACGAGGCCGTACTGACGCGGCAGGAGCACATGACCGCGGCTGGGATCACAGCGGACGACGTGAATACCATACTCGATGCTCTGGCAGCAGTGATCGAGCCTGTCCGGCTGACTTTCCTCTGGCGGCCGAGACTGAAAGATGTTGCCGATGAGATGGTGCTTGAAACGGCGGTGAACGGGGCGGCAGATCTCCTGGTGACTTTCAACCTGAAGCACCTGGGCGAGGCTGCCTTAGAATTCGGGGTCCGAGCCATGAGGCCTGGCGAGGCTTTGAGGCAGAAGACGGAGAAGCAAAGATGAGAAGAAGCAACGTTGCACTGAGACTTCAGACGGGGCTTTTAGAGGAAGCGCGCCGTGTGGCGGAAAACGAAGGTGTCGCGTTGAATCAGTTGATCAACGTAGCGGTGGCGGAAAAGCTGTCGGCGTTGCGAACTGAGGACTACTTCCGCGAGCGCGCGGCCAGGGCCAGCATCAAGAAGGCCAAGGACGTGCTGAAGCGCGCCGGCAAAGGAATGCCTCCCGTCCCCGGTGACGAGAGGTAGTCCTACCCTCAACAATCTCAACTCTACGGCTGGAACTGGCGGCGGCCATGGTCAATGGCCCCTAACCGGCGTAGCCCGGCCGATGCAGGCAAACGAGGCGGGGCATGCAGCCTGGGTGGCTCACTGGGGGCGCAGGCCGGATCGTGCCGTTCTGAACTGCGTCATGCCGTATATTGGAAAGGTTCTATGTCACGGACATCCAGTTTGCTCACACTCCTGCCGCTGGTAGCGGCGGCCGCTTTAGGACAAGGCCTGCAGGTGACCGGCGGCGCGGCGCCGTACCAGGTGTTTCAACGCGACGCGTCGAACACGGCCATGATCCGCGTCGAGGGAACGGCGCAAGGCAGGGCGGTGGAATCACGGCTCATTGCTAAAGGGCTCGTCGTCGCCGGCTTCGATTGGAAGCAGATAGGCACGATCCAAGGCGGGAAGTTCAAGGCCGAAATTGCGGCCGTTCCCGTGGGAGGACCTTACCGGCTGGAATTGCGCGCGGCGGGTACGCAGGCGGTGACGGCGGTGGACAACCTGCTGGTGGGTGACCTGTGGGTACTGGCTGGGCAATCGAATATGGAGGGCGTCGGGAATCTGGTGGATACGCCGTTGCCTTCAGCGATGGTGAATTCCTTCGACATGACCGACGCGTGGGTTGCCGCCGAGGATCCGCTGCACCGGTTGGTGGACGCCGTGGATTCCTTCCATTGGCGGCGGAATCCCGAGAAGAAGCCCGAGCGGCTGAGCGGCGAGGCGCTGGACAAGTGGATCGCGGCGCGGAAGAAGGGCGCGGGGCTGGGATTGCCGTTCGCGCTGGAGATGGTGAGAAGGACCGACGTACCGATTGGATTGGTGCCATGCGCGCACGGGGGGACGTCGATGGACCAGTGGTCGCCGGCGCTGAAGGATCAGGGCGGGGCATCGCTCTATGGAGGCATGATTCGCCGAGTGGAGGCGGTGGGTGGACGGGTGGCGGGCGTTCTCTGGTACCAGGGCGAGTCGGATGCCAGCGTGAAGGCAGCGCCTCTGTTCAAACAGAAGTTGATTGACTTGATCAACGCCTTACGGGCTGACACAGCCCTCGTGAATCTGCCGTTCTACCACATCCAGATTGGCCGTTACGTCAACACCAACGACCCCGCTCCCTGGAACGCTGTGCAGCAGGCTCAACTGGAAGTTGAATCGGTACTGCCGAACGTGGGGATGACCACCTGCCTGGATTGCGAACTCGACGACGGCATCCATGTTGGAACGGATTCACACCGGCTGCTCGCCGCCCGAGTCGCGAATCTGGCGGAAGCAAAAGTGAAGCGTGGGCCGAGGCCGGTGTCGGCGACCGTGGAGGGCAATTCGGTGCTGGTGAAGTTCGACCAGATCAATGGCCACTTGACGCACCGGGGCCGCCTCTCCGGGTTCACTATTCACGACGCCGAGGGTAAGCCGGTGCAGGTGATCTACCGGCAGCGGATCTCCTCGAAATCGCCGGACACGGTGGAACTGCTGTTCGGCGGGAAGCTGCCAGAGGGTGCCTTGGTCTTCTATGGATACGGCAAGGACCCCTACGTCAATCTCGAGGATTCACTGCGGATGAGCTGCCCGGCATTCAGCATGGCCATTCGATAGCCTTCCAGAGCAACACGCTTTGACGCGGCCGGCGAGGGTGCGCTAAGCTAGCAGGTGGATATTTCTGCGCAAAGAGTACAAGACAACTAGACTATGGCCAATCATGTTTCATCGTTGAAGCGTGTGCGCATCACTGAACGCCGCACCGCTGTGAACCGGCAGAGAAAATCCCGGATGCGGAACGCGCTGCGCTCCCTGCGCCGGGCCATCGAGCTGAAGAATGCAGAAGAAGCGGCAAAACTGATGCCGGCGACTTTCTCCGTTGTGGACCGCGCCGTGAAGTGGGGCATTATCCAGGACAACACCGCTTCCCGTTACAAGAGCCGCCTCCACAAGCACATCAAGGCCCTCCAGGCCGCCTGATCCGCTGGCTCCCGCCGTCTTCCGGCTAATCGTGAATCAACCGGTTAGCCGGAAGACGAAGTCCTCCATGACAATCCGGTCGTCGGGCCTGGATCCCTTCATGTCGCGATCTGCCCGAAAGACGAGCCCGATCCCCTCTTCAAGCTTCTCCTTGGAAAATCTCTGCGCTGCAGCGTGAATTTGCTCGGCCCGTGACCGCCACATGGGCAGGCCCATGCGCTGGAAGTAACTCTGCACGTCCATGGCTCCGCGCAGGTTCTGCTCGCGAGCGGTCAGAGCCATGCGGAAGACCCCGCCGAGGAAGGTGAGCGCCAGCGGGAGGTACTCGCCGTCGCGGACCAAGCGGTCGAGCAACTCCATCGCTTGTGCCCGGTTGCGGCGCGCCAGGGCGTCGACCAGGGCGAAGATGGTGGTCTCGGACGAATTCGGGACCAGGGCGAAGATGTCATCGCGGGTGATCTTGCCTCCACGGTCCTGGGCATAGAGGGCCAGTTTCTGGATTTCGTTGTGGAGACGGGAGGGATCGCCGGCGGTGGCATCCAGAAGGAGGTCGAACTCGGCCTTGCCCAGAGTAAGAGAAAACTCAGAACAGAATTGCCGGGCGAGCGAGGCCGATTCTTCGGACGACGGATGGGGAAATTCCACGACGGCCTGGATTGGCGCATAGAATTTGCGCAGGCGCTCGACCTTGGTCTTGTCCTCGCCCTCGAATTCATAGCGGCGGGCGTCGAAGATGAGCACCGTCCCTGGCGTTGGGTCGGCGCAATAGGCTGCGAGAAGGCCCGCGCCGGCGCTGTCGGGTTCGTCAGTCGCTCGCCCTCGGGGCAGAGCCGATTCGGCATTCGACACCCAGATAACGCGATCGGCGGCGAAAAGCGACATCGCTCTCGCGTCGTCGATGATCTCAGCCAGAGTGTGCGACTCGAGATCGAGCGAGGTGACGCCCTCTCCCATCGAATCTGCGCCCAGTGTGCGGGCGGCAACTGCCTCCCGGCAGGCCTTTCTGTACCAGCCTTCGGGGCCGAGGAAGAGGTAGACCGGAGCGGGCTTCTGGCGTTCGAGCGAACGAATCAGTTGTTGGGGAGAGACCGGCATCAGAAGGCTTCAAGGACGGTGCTGACCACCTGGCGCGCGACCTCACGGGATAAGCGTTCGAGCGCGACCTCGCTTTCATCGAAGTAGGCCTGCTGCTCAATGGACACCTCATAGCGCTGGCGGACTTCGAGATTGTCGCGTTGATAGAGGATATCCCCATTGGCGCGGTTTGTCAGTTTGATATTGAGGTAAACACTGACCTGAATACCCGCTGCGCGGCCACTGGCTTGGTCGAAGATCGTTGTAGCGGAATGGTAGTTGTTCACGGAACCGGTGAGGATCGCGTCGGCTTCGGCGGTGTCGTAAACCACCTGGTAGCGCGTGCGGGAAAGGAATTCGCGGCCGATGGCGGCTGGCAGGCGCTCAGAGAGTTTGTAGCGAGTGGTGATATTGCTGAAGGCGGGGATGGCAATCGTGTGGATGGTCTTTGGCAGCAGATCGGCCTTGCCGCCGACGCGGTAGCCGCAGGCGCCTGCAAGCGGAACGGCCAGGGCGAGAATGGCTTTGCGGCGATCCATTCCAGCGCTAAGCCTCCTTGGCAGCAAGACCGGCGAGTGCTACGGCGTTGAGCGCTGTTTCCCGGATGTTGTCGCAGCCCAGCCAGAGCCAGGATGCGCGGGCGTTGTCCGGGTCGTCGTGGATTGAAGAGACAAGAGTTCCCGCCTGGCCAGCCAGGCTGCTGTTGGTCAACGGGCCATCCTCTGCGCTCCAGCACTCGACGCCAGCCGAAGCAAGCTGGGCCTGAATCACGTCTGCCGAAGGCCGAATCCCAAACTCGACCCACACCGACGCGCAATAACCACTGAACACTGGGGCGTGTACGAGCCGCAGAGATGGCAAAGGGATGCCGAGCGGATTCAGCAAAGCGGCGAGGTGGTGGCGGATGCGGGCTTCGCCCGGTTCGAGTGGCAACTGAGCCTCGTCGCCAAGCTTAGGCAGCATGTTGAAACTGACCTGAACGTCAAAGACCTTCTTGGGTAGGGTCTGGAAACTGAACATCTGGCTGGTCTGCTGGTGGAGCTCGTCGACGCCGGCCAGGCCGCGCGCGCTGGCGGGTTCAAGGACGGTGGCGACGGATCTGACGACGGGGTGGGCGGAATGCAGAGCCTCAAGCAAAGTGGCCAGAGCGACGGCCGCCGGGTGGGCGACAATCTGGTGGTTGGCGAGCCGGGTGGCGGGCGGCTTCTTTTCGAAGGCGGGCGCGCGGACGGGCGTGTCCGTCTCTTTGTCAAACTGGCCGGTCAAATCGATGAAGACGGGCTGTGGCTGGCTGTTGCGGGCGAGTTTCAGCGCCTGCGCGGCCTGCTTCGGGGTGCCGGCGAGGATGACGGCGCAGACTCCGACCAGCAGGTCGGCGGAGAGCTCTTCGAAAACATCGAAGTTGTCTTCCGAAGCCAGCGAAAGCACGCGCTGATCCGACGCCGAACTGCAGCAACTCAGCAGGACGGGGATTTTGCGCTCTTCGACCAATTCTCTAATTTCGCGGCCAACCAGCGAGTCGGCGCCGAGCAAAACCCACTTCGGTTGTGACTTCATGATGGCGATCCTGCCTGAGGTTGAGGCTTGGGAGCGTGCGGCGGTCGGCCTGCCCGCTTCAACAAACCACCAACCCGGATAACAATCCCGCTTCCAACGTAGAGGATGGACAGTACCAAAAGGAACACCTTGGAGAAATTCAGCAGCAGGTAGAAGCACATTCCCATGAGAACGACCGACTTGAACGAGAGCGGGCTGAGTAGATTCAGGTCCTTGAAACTGCGGTAGCGCCAGTTGCTGATCATCAGCAGGGCCAGAATCATATTTAGTCCTATCCAGGAGGCGACCAGAGGCCACCAGCGCAACGGGGCGGAATTGGCCGCATAGACGATGGCTGCGACGATGCCGGCGGCAGCGGGTATGGGCAAGCCGACAAAGTACTTTCTGCCGGGGTGCCCAGGGTTGGCAGGCACGGGGTTCGCCGTGATGTTGAAGCGCGCCAAACGGGCCGCGCCGCACATGACGAACAGGAACACGGCGAAGTAACCGGCTTGGTTCAGATAGTCACGGAAATCGCCACTAATTGCCGGGTCAAGGAAGTAGAAACCCCAGACGAAGGCCAGCACAGCCGGCGCGATGCCAAAACTGATGACGTCGGCCAGGGAATCCAGTTCGCGGCCGAACTCGCTGACCGTGTTGGTCATTCTGGCGATCCGCCCGTCGAGCCCATCGAGAAAGACAGCGGCTCCGATCACCTGGGCCGCCAGTTGCCAGTGCGGATTGTGGCCGAGGTTGCCGCTGCTGGCCCAGAGTGCGCCTTCAATCGACTTCAGGATGGCGAGGAAGCCAAGAAATAGGTTGCCGGCAGTGAACAGGGTCGGAAGGGCGTAGGCGGCGCGGCGCGGCCGGCGCTCAGGCGACTTTGGATCGATGAGTCTGTCGCGCAGGTTGATGCGTGGGGTCATGCTGATTGTTCCTGGCCTTTGCGGCGGGCGATGATGGTGGAGCCGCCGGCGACTGGCTGGCCCTCCTTGACGACGATCTCCCACTCCGGGCCAAGCGTCATATCGACGCGGGAGCCGAATTTGATCAGTCCGACCCTTTCGCCGGCAGTGACAAAGTCACCGGGCTTCTTGTAGCAGACGATGCGGCGGGCAATGAGTCCGGCGATCTGCGAGAACCTGATCACCGTGTGGTCGCCGTCGATGGTGATGGTGTTCATTTCGTTCTCGTAAGACGCCTCTTCCTTGCTGGCGACAAGGAATTTGCCTTTTTTGTACTCGACCTCGACGATCTTGCCGGCGATGGGGGCGCGGTTGACATGGACATTAAAGACGTTCAGAAAGATGCAGACCTGAGTGCTTTCGGGTTTGCGGCGGATGAGGACGACCTTGCCATCGGCCGGCGATACAGCGAAGGGGCCGGACGGGATTTCGCGCTCCGGATCACGAAAGAACCACAGGCAGAAGGCGGCAAGGACATAGAAGCCCACGCCGCACCACGGCGAAAACAACCATCCGAGCCCCGCGCCCAGAGCGGTCAACGTCAGCGCGTAGTAAATGCCTGTGACAACCATGGCGATCCTGACTACCTATTGTCCCAACTTCACTATTGTCCCAAATGATGAACGAGCAAGGCGGCCAGGGCGATCCGCTCGTCGATGCGGTCTTCGTAGAGGGACTCGTGTGGCGCATGGGCACCCTCGCCCACTGCGCCAAGGCCGTCGAGAGTGGGTACGCCGGCGCCGGCGGTGAAATTGCCGTCGGAGCCGCCGCCGGTCTCGGATTCGCCAAGCGCCACGCCCAGATCGTGCGCGGCAATTCGTTTGGCCAAGCGGAACAGCGATGCAATGGCCGGGGTCCGCTCCATCGGCGGCCGGTTCAGCCCGCCCTCGATCGTCAGGCTGCAACGCGAGTCCTCGGCCCTCAGTTTCTGGATGCGTCGGTCGAGCGCAGTGAAGTCGCGAAGCCGGCGCACACGGACATCGATTTCGGCCATGGCCAGATCGGCGACGACGTTGTGACGACCGCCCCCGGATACCGTGCCCGGATTCAGGGTCAGGCCCTTGCCCAGGTCGCAAAACGAGGAGATGCGGACAATCTGGCGGGCGATCTCGGTGATGGCGCTGGCTCCGGCGGCAAAATCCACCCCGGCGTGAGAAGCGATGCCATGAGCTTTGATGGTGTAGACGCCGACGCCCTTGCGCGCCGTCTTGAGGTTGCCGGCGGCGCCCAGGGCGGGTTCCATCACCATTACAACCGAGTGCGCCAGGGCGTGTTTTTCGGTCTTGGCCCGAGAGGCGTCGCTGCCAGTCTCCTCATCCGGCGCCAGCCACATACGGACGGGCCGTTTCACCGCCATGTCGAGGTCGCGCAATGCTCGCATGGCCTGGACGAAGAAGGCGAGGCCGCCCTTCATATCGAAGATGCCTGGACCCCACAGCCGACCGTCCTCACGCCGGAACGGCATCGTCTTTAGCGTGCCCACCGGCCAGACCGTATCGATGTGGCCCAAGCCCAAGATGCCTGCGCCGGTTTTCCGCTTCGGGCCGGGCAGGTTGAACTCGAGCATCAACGCCTTGCCCACACGCGAGCCGCAATTGACGAGCCTCGCCTTGGCTATATCACGCGTCAATTCGGCCACCAGACCGGCCATTGCGGTGACCGCCGAAGGCGCGTCCGTGGGCGATTCGCAGCACACCATGTGGCGGATCAGTTCCACGGACTCCTCGCGCCGGAGGGCGAGGTGGTTCAGAATGGGATGCATCGTTTGTTAGAATAGCGGGTTTCCATGGGACAACTTGAAAACATCGACATCCGCGACATCCTGCCGCACCGCTTCCCGATGCTCCTGGTGGACAGGATCGTTGAAATCGGCCCCGACTCAATTGTCGGCATCAAGAACGTGACGGCGAACGAACCCTTCTTCCAGGGCCACTTCCCCGAGTATCCGGTCATGCCGGGCGTGCTCATCATCGAGGCCATGGCCCAGGTGGGTGGAATCCTGGTGCTGCGCGAACTCGAGGACCGGAAGACAAAACTGGTTCTGTTCGCGGCTATCGAAGAAGCCAAGTTCCGCCGCCCGGTGCTGCCTGGCGACGTGTTGCGCATGGAGTTGAAGACGCTGAAGCGCAAGGCTACGATCGTCAAGATGCAGGGCACGGCGCTGGTGGATGGCCAAGTAGTTGCCGAGGCCGTGGTCATGTGCAAGGTGGTCGACCTTCCGGCCAAGGGTGAAGCGCCAAAGGGCTAACCGATGGCTGTCCATCCCACGGCGATCATCGGCGCGGGGGCGGAACTCCATCCCACCGTCGAAGTAGGACCCTATGTTGTCGTCGGCGATGAAGTGCGCATCGGCGCCCGGACCCGCCTCATGGGCCACATCTTCATCGAGGGCCCGACCACCATCGGCGAGGACAACATCTTCTATCCCTTCGCCTCGGTTGGCGTCGCCTCGCAGGATCTGAAGTACCACGGTGAGCGCACCGAAACCCGCATCGGCGACCGCAACAAGATCAGAGAATTCGTTACCATCCACCGCGGCACCGAGGGTGGCGGCGGCGTCACCCTCGTCGGCAACGACAACCTGTTGATGGCTTACGCCCATATCGCCCATGACGCCGATGTCGGCAGCCATTGCATCCTGGGCAACGCCACCACGCTGGCCGGTCACGTCACAATCGAGGACTGGGCGATAGTCGAAGCGTTTTCGGGGGTTCACCAGTTCTGCCGCATCGGACGCCATTCGTTTGTCGGCGGATACAGCGTTGTCACGCGCGACGTACTGCCCTTTTCGATGACCGTGACGCCGCGCGAGGCCAAGGTGTATGGCGCGAACAAGGTCGGGCTCAAACGGCGCGAGTTTTCGACTGAAACCATCGACGCCTTGCAGCGCGCTTTCCGGCTTCTGGGCAGCGATGAGTTCAATACGTCACAGGCGATCGAACAAATCCGGTCCGACGGGCCTGTGCCACCCGAGGTTGAAGAACTGATTGAGTTCATCGTCTCGGCTAAACGCGGGATCATCAAGTGAGATACGCCGTCATCGCCGGCTCGGGCCGGTTCCCGGTGTTGGCGCTTGAAACGGCGCGCAAACTGGGCCATGAAGTCGTGGTGATTGCCGTGAAGGAGAACGCTCCGCCCGAGGTGGAATCGCTCGGCGTGGCCTGCCATTGGATCTCCATCGCCGAACTCGGCAAGTTGATCGACATCCTGCACAAGGAGCAGATCAACGAGGTGCTGATGGCCGGCCAGGTGAAACATACGTCACTGTTCAGTTCCCTCAAGCCGGACTGGCGGCTTTTCAAACTGCTCATGTCGCTGCCGTCGCGCAATACGGATGCATTGATCGGCGGCGTGCAGGCCGAACTGGCGAAGGAGGGCATCCGGTTGGTTGATTCCACCATGCTACTGAAGCCGTTGCTGGCCGAAGAAGGCGTACTCACCCCGCGCAAGCCGACCGAGGATGAGATGAAGGACATCGGTTACGGGCGCCGGGTGGCGGCGGCGTTATCAGGATTCGATCTGGGCCAAAGCGTGGCGGTGAGCGAACGCGCCTGTGTGGCGCTGGAAGCGATGGAAGGCACTGACGCGATGCTCCGGCGAGCAGCCTCGTTGGTTAATGGGCGGGCACTTCGTTTGGTCAAGGCGTCAGGGCGGCGCGCCCATCTGCTCTTCGATGTTCCGGTGGCAGGCCCGGAGACCATACAGGTGATGGCCGAGACGGGCACGACGGCGCTGGCCGTCGATGCCGGGCGGACGCTACTGCTCGACCGCGACCGGATGATGTCACTCGCGGGCGAGGCCAAAGTCACTGTGATCGCCATGAAACCGGCCGAAGACAGAGAATAGAGACATGAGTGAAACACGGCCGCGCGTCGCAGTAGTTGGCGCCGGCGCATTCGGGCGTAACCACCTGCGCGTAATTCGGGAATCCGGGTTGGCGGAATTGGCTGGTGTCTACGATCTGGACCCGCAGCGCCGCCAGGCAGCTGCCGCGGAGTTCGGCTGTCCCGCCTACGCGTCGCTGGACGATATCGCGGGATCGGCCACAGCGGCCATTGTCGCCGTACCCACTACCAGTCACAAGGAAGTCGCCTGCCGGTTGATGGATGTGGGTCTGGATGTGATGGTCGAAAAGCCGATCGCCATCACTACAGACGAGGCGCGGCAGATGGTCTCGGCCGCCTCGTCGCGCGGCCGCATCCTGCAGGTGGGCCATCTCGAGCGGTTCAACCCCGCGGTCGAGGCGCTTAGGAAGATCGTCCGCCGGCCGCTGTTCTTTGAGATCCACCGGCTGAGCATCTTCACCCCTCGCAGCCTGGATGTCGATGTCGTCTCCGATCTGATGATCCATGACCTCGACATCGTCCTTTCTTTGACCGGCGCCATGCCGGAAGAGGTCCGCGCGGCTGGCATCTCGGTCCTTTCGGAACGTGTGGACATAGCCAACGTCCGGCTGGCGTTTCCGGGCGGCGTTGTGGCCAATCTGACGGCCAGCCGAGTCTCCACTGAGCGCGTCCGGAAACTGCGGCTGTTCCAGCCGCGTCAATATATTTCCGTGGATTATGCACGCCGCGACTGCGTCGCCATTTCGGTGAGCGAAGACCGTCAGGTGAGAATCGAGCCGCAGAAGGTTGAGCCGGGCGAGCCGTTGGCGCGGCAGTTCGAGTCTTTTCTGAACGCGATCGACAAGCGCACTGCGCCGGTGGTTGACGGTATTGCGGCGGCACGGGCGCTGGATCTGGCTCAGCAGATCGTTGCCCGGATCGAGGAGCATGCAAGCCTTGTGACCCGCACGCTCGTCCAACAGGAGTAGGGTCGCACCCGGTTAGGTTGGGCGTTGAGCGATGCTTCAGGATTTCAAGCGTTACTGGCACGACGACATGGACGGGGTCCAATTGTTATTGGACTTCGACGATGCCGAAACGCGCAGCCGACAGAGGCTCGCTGCTGTATTGGCCATCGCCGCCGAGTCGGCGCTAATCGCCTTTGTGACTCTGATACCGACGGTTGCTCCGGTCTATTCCTCTGACGCCCGGATTGTCGCCAGCGGGAGCAGTGCCACGCCTTTGGTCGCTCCGCCGCCCGAAGTGATGCGGCAGTTCCACCTCACCCAGAAAGAGCCGCAGCAAGGCAAACCAGCGGCGGAAGTGAATTTGGCTGGGCTGCTGCCCCGGCCTGGGCTGGAATCTGCGCCCCCGGGCGCGCCCTTGCCCTTGAAGTCGTCGGCTCGAGTCTTTGTCCCTCCAGGCTCGCCAAACCAGCAGGCTCGCGTTGAGGCCCCGAGAATCGAACTTCCGGCGCAGGGCGTTTCCTCGCTGCCGCCAGCTCCGCCAGCGAATCTGGACACCCCGCTGCAGGACAAGCCGAAGCTGGCCTTCGAACAGGTTGGTCCACCGCTGGGGACAGCCAGCGGTTCTCAGTCCGGGACTGGCGCAAGGCCGCGGCTGACAGCCGACGATGTTGTGAAATCGATGGGACACGGGGCCGGTGGAGCCGGTCTAGTGGTGGGCGACAATGGCGCGTTCGACAATCCGAGCATCTCCGAAGTCCTTCGCCAGAATCCCACACCTGGCCGTCCCGGCAGTGCACTGCAACTGCTCAGCGATCCGCAGGGCGTCGACTTCCGACCCTACATGACCCAAGTCCTGGCGGCGGTTAAACGGAATTGGATGGCCGTGTTCCCTGAGAGCGCCCGCATGGGGCAGCGTGGCCGGTCCGTCGTTCAATTCTCAGTCAATCGGCAGGGACAGGTGCCCAAACTCGTCATTTCCATGGCCGCCGGTACCCAGGCTCTGGATCGCGCCGCAGTTGCGGGCGTCAGCGCCTCTGTCCCATTCCCGCCGTTGCCGGCTGAGTTCAAGGGCAGCGAAATCCGGCTTCAACTCGTATTCAGTTACAACATGCCCGCAAGATAAGGTATCAAGCCCACTATGCAATCCCGTCTTCCTCGCGCGCTGCTCGGATACGCGGCTTTTACCCTACTGGCGGTTTTCACCCTGGATGGAAAGCTCCAGGCCTTCATCCTCATCCTGATGGCCGGCCTGGCCCTGAAAAGCTGGGTCGCGGCAAAGCAGGATAAGCGTTCCTGATCCGGCGAACACCCTATTTCCAGACTCAGGTCTCGCTTCCGTATCGGTGATTTTCTCCGGTCGAATCAGGCCGACAGTCTAGTGGAAACTCCTCATGTTCACGGTACGATCAGCCGAAGAGAAGAGTGGTTCCAAGTAAGCCGCTCGTAGTTCAGCAGCTAATTTGTACCGTTTTGAGACGGTCTGTTCCACTGTGAATGAGCAGTCGGCGAGAGGGGAGCCAGAATGGGAAAAGGACGCCGGAAATTCGAACCCGGCACGGCGAGTTCCGTCTTGGAGGCGAACTCCCACGGGCAGGCGGAAGTAACGCAAAGTCTTACAAATCTATCGTTTGCGCTGCGCTCACACGCGTCTGGAGGGGACTCCGGCGCAATTGGCGCGGCGATTGCCTTACCTGTAGTGTCCACCGCCAGGAAGCTTCCCGGCGATGGCAAGAAAGCCCGATCCAGCGAGTCTCTCGTTAGAAGAGACCGAGCGGGCGCCGCAGGAAGGAAGAAGAAACGAATGGCTTCGAGAGCAACCGGGGCTGCGCCTGCACGCGAGTGCGCACCCAAGCCCGCAGTGAAGGAATCCGTACTCGCCCGCCGTGACCGCGTTGTGATGGAAAACCTTCCGCTGGTCAAGGCGATCGCCCTAAGAGTCCACGACAGTCTGCCGGTCCACGTTGAACTCGACGACTTGGTTCACGCCGGGATCCTCGGTCTGTTTGACGCGGCAACCAAGTACGATCCGGATAAGAACGTGGCCTTCTCTAGCTACGCAAAACACCGGATCAAGGGCGCAATCCTGGACAGCCTGAGGCAACTCGATTGGGCTTCTCGCGACATGCGCCGCCGCCACAAGCAGTTCGAGCAGGCTACGCGCGAACTCGCCGCCAATCTGCAGAGAAACCCGACCGAGGACGAAATCGCCCAGAAGATGGGCGTCGATGTCGCGCGCTGGCGTCAGATGGCTATAGATCTGCGCAACTTGGGACTGATTTCGGCCTCCTCACGCCCCGTCGAGCAGGAAGACATGCCCGCGCCGGATTTCCCATGCAGTTCGGACTCGCTTCCGGACTCCGTTTGCGCCAAACGCCAGCTTCGCTCGAAGCTCGATGTCGCCATGGAAGTCCTGCCTGAGCGCTACCGCAAGGTGGTGACACTCTACTACACCAACGAAATGACGATGAAGGAAATCGGCGGCCTCATGGGCATCAACGAAAGCCGCGTTTCGCAAATCCATAAGCTGGCTCTCGAAAAGATGGCCCATGCCCTGCACGACGCAGGGATCACGTCAAGCAGCCTCTTCTGACTCCGCACTCCCAACGGATGCGGTCCACTGCAAACGAAGCACTCGTGAGATGCGCCCTGGACCATCGTGCCCAGGGCGCCTTTTTATATTGACTCCCCGCGGCACTTGCTCAACGCAGATCGACCGAGAACGGGATCACTCGTAGCATGCCGCCGCTCAACCAGGCCGCCGTGCCGGCCGGGGCGTTTGCCACCAACCACATGGCGGTAGGATCGGCTTTGGCCAGGCGTGATTCCTGCATGCCGAGCAGTTGCTCGAAGAACGACTTCTTCCGGGGGTAGGTTGTGATGGACACAGCGTCCTGTTTGCCGAACTTGGCCTTCGCCGAGACGAGTTGGATCGCCCTGGCAAGTCCGCCCACTTCGTCAACCAGACCGCGCTCGCGAGCCTGCGATCCCAGCCAGACACGTCCCTGAGCGTTAGGTTCCACTTCGGCGATCGGCTTTTTCCGGCCCTCAGCCACCTTTCGTAGGAATCCGGAATAGATGAAATCTACGCCTTCGCGGAGTTTGGCGCGGCCCTCAGGTGATAGCGGTTCGACGGCGGAGTCGATTCCGGCGAACCTGCCGCGAGTGAGCGAGTCTGACGAGATACCCAACTTCTCATAAAGTCCCTTGATGTTCGGCTTGCCGTAGATCACACCAATCGAGCCGGTTAGAGTACCTGCTTCTGCGACAATTGGGTCTCCGGTCATCGCCATATAGTAGCCACCGGAAGCAGCCAGGTCAGACATCGAGATGACCAGAGGCTTCTTCTTTGATAGCTCCTTCATCGCCGACAGGATCTCGTCCGAAGCCACCGCGTCTCCGCCGGGCGAGTCAATCCGGACCACAACCGCGTCGATCGTGCGATCCGCTCCAATCTGCTTGGCCAGTGCTGTCATCTCGCCCGGTTCCAGGAGTGTGTCTTCTCCGAAGGGAGAAGCCGTCCCGGCCCGGACAATGTCTCCCTGCGCTACGAGCAACGCCACCCGGCGGCGTTTCCCTTCCGTTTTCGGCGACCAGCCCGCGGCCAGGTAGGCGCGATCCCTCACCACGCCGGATTCGCCCACGCCCGCCTTGTCTATCACCGCCTTGCGCGCCGCCGGCTCATAGTTCAGTTCGTCGACCAGGCTTTCACGTTTGGCCACCGGCGCCAGGAATGGGCCTTCATCCAGCAAGGCGCGCATTTGCTCAGGCGTCTTATTCCGGCCCGTCGAAAGGACTGCGAGGATGCGGCCGTAGCTGTCATCCAGGATCGAATTCATCGCTTCCCTGGTCTCAGGGCTCATGGAAGTCCGCGTGAAGATGTCTCCCGCGTCCTTGTACTTGCCTGCGTGCTCGACCTCCATTGCGACGCCCAACTTATCGAGCGTTCCCTTGAAATAAGTCGCCTGGAGGCGCAACCCTTTGGCGTCAAGTAGGTCTTCAGGTGACATGTAGACCTTCTCGGCCGCGCTGGCGATGTAGAACTCCTTCAACCTGGGTGCACGGAGCCAGGCGTAGACTGGCTTGCCCGCCTTCCGGACCTGCTCGACGCCCCGCCTGATCTCCTCTACCTTTGCCCAGCCGGCGGCTATTCCGGACGGCCGAAGGTAGACCGCCTTGACACGAGGATCCCGGGCCGCCCTATCGAAGAGTGCGTAAAGTTCGGGCACGGTGAGCGGTACTTGATCCTCCATCGAGGGCAGCGGGGGCGAGGTGGTTTGGACCTCGGTCAGTGAACCCTCAATCCTGATATTCAGCACGAAACGGTCGGGAAGCGATGGCTCCCGCTGGCTGAACCGCATGGCCGCGAAGCCCAGCACAACCACCGTCAGGCCCGCCAGGATCAAGCCGGCGAGGATGCCAAGCAGAAACTTCTTCATAAAATTCGGGGCCGTCAAACGCCTTCGAGGATCTTGTCCACTCGGCCGCTGAGGTCTTTCAGATACGCTTCATCGCCACCCGGTAATTCCACGGTCGCGTCGCCTTTATAGCCGATCTCCGCCAGTGCCGTATGGATGGCCTTCCAATCCAGGTCGCCGTCGCGAAGGTTGACGAAATCGGCCACACGCTTCTTAATCTGCGGATTGGGCCGGAAGGAGAAGTCCTTCAAGTGAATCTTGCAGATGCGTGTACCCAGCGTGCGGATCCAATCCTGCGGGAAACCATAGAGCAGGATATTGCCGACGTCGAAGTAGGCCTTCACCCAAGGGCTTTTGAAGCTGTCCACGTAGTTGGCCATTTCGAGCGGGCTGAGCAGGAACTTATTCCAGACGTTCTCGATGCCGATGATCACCTTCAGTTCCGTGGCCACGGGGATCAGCTTCTTCACCTGGATCTGCGAACGGGTCCAGGCGTCTTTGTATGACAATTCGGCGTTGACCACGGCCGGCACCAGCAGCACGGTCGAGGCGCCCCACAGCTTCGCGTTGTGCAGGCTGACGCGCATCCCCTTGAGGCTCTCTTCAACCACTGCTTGGTCCGGGCTGTTGAGCGGGTATTTCCAGTGGGCCATGTTCATCACAGAATGAATTGGCATGCCGGTCTTCACGCTGGCTTCCTTGATGGAAGCGGCCGTGGCTTCGTCAGTTTCGGTGCCGCACTCCATGGATTGAAACCCGCAATCCAGCGCAAGTTGGAAGCGCTCGGCGTGCGTCATCTTGGTCGGCAACATGCCGAGCAGAATACCCTTCCGAATGGGAAGGCGGGCGGTAGAAAAAGCCGCCGCTGGCGTTAAGCCGGCGGCGGATGAAAATGCGGAAGAAAGAAATGTGCGGCGGTCCATCAAGGGCTCCTGTCCAGGGTGATTGGGCAATCGTTTCTCTTGCCGATTGTACACCCCGGAAGAAGGCCGGCTCAGGCGAGGTTTGGAATCTTGATGATCTTCTTCTGAATCGCGTATTGGACCAATTGCGCCTTGTTGTGGATATCAAGCTTGCGCATCAGGTTGAACTTGTGCGCCTCGACCGTTTTCACGCTGAGGTTGAGATCGCAGGCGATCTCCTTGACCGAGTTGCCCTCAGCGAGCAGTTTCAGCACCTCGCGCTCGCGCGTGGTCAGCGTTGCGAAACGGGGTAACCGCGTGGCCGACTTGATACGGCTGCGGAAATCATCCACCAGTTGAGAGAGCATTCTCGGGCTGAGGTAGCTTCCGCCACGCTGGACGTCGCGAATCGCGCTGACCAATTGCTGCGACGGACTGTCCTTCAGTACATATCCATTGGCGCCCACTTCCATACCTTCGACGAGGTAGTCTTCGTCGTCATACATGGTCAGCACCAGGACCTTTGTTTCGGGCCGGTTCTTCTTGATCTGGCGCGTCGCCTCAAAGCTGCTCAGACCAGGCATGCCGATGTCCATCAGAACCAGGTCGGGTTTCAGCTCAGCGGCACGGTCCACCGCATCGCTGCCGTTTGAAGCTTCACCAATCACTTCCATGTCGGACTCGGCCGAAATGAGCTGACGGATCCCCTGGCGAAAGAGGGTATGGTCGTCGGCGAGCAGGATTCGGATCTTTGCCATAAATTCAACTCCGCTGTGCTTTGCGCACTAATGTTCTCCGGTCCCCGCGGCTTTCAGCCGGTAGCAGGACCCCGTCACCGCTGTCTCCATGCGCTGCGGTTGTGTCGATCGGCAACTCAATCCAGATGGCCGTCCCCGGCCGATCGACGCCAATCCGCCCAGCGAAACCGATGTCGTCTTCGGTTGGCGATCCCGGTCCGTCCACATGAGACGCCGCCCGGGTTTTGCTTCTCACCACCAGGGTCCCTCCGAGAAGGGCCACCCTCTCACGTATGCCGGACAGCCCAAAACAGTCTCGGCGCGAAAACGCTGCGTCCACATCGAAGCCGACTCCATCGTCCTCGACATGTAACTTCAAGTACCCATCGGCGGATTCCATCCAGAGGTTTACACCTGAGGCCAGAGAATACTTGGCAATGTTGTTTACGATCTCCTGCACCAGCCGGTATACGATGATTTCCACCTTCTTTGGCAGGTCGAGGACCCGTGGCAAATGCAGTTGGACGTCGGCCGGATGCAGCCTCCTGAATCGCCCAATTAACTGGCGCAAGGCTGCCGCTAGGCCCATCTGCTCCAGGATCGCCGGGCTCAGGGCCGCGATCAGCCGCCGGATCTCGAGAATCGTGTGCTCGGTCAGATCCCGAGCCTCGGTCAGGCGCTGCCGCACGAGCTTGTCCTTCTCCGGAAGCTCCTGTTCGATCATCTCCAGTTGCAGCCTGACGCAGAGCAGGGACTGGCCCGCCTCGTCATGCAACTCGCGGCTAATGCGACGGCGTTCGGATTCCTCCACCTCCACCATGTGGTTGGCCAATCGCCTGACCTGCTCTTCCCGTATGGATAGGTCTTCGAGCAGTCTCGCCTTTTCAGCCGCCAGCCAGCACCTCTCGGCTGCCGCCATGAGCAGATCCAGTTCGCGCGGAAGCCAATCGTACTGCCGGGTGAAGAAAAACTGCATCACGCCCCGAAGCGTGTCTTCGGATTTGAACGGAATCGACCAGCAGGTCCGGAAACGCGAAGCCCACTCAGCGTCCAAACACAGGTGCGCGCTTTTGTTGTCAAGCTGAAAGCAGCGCGGCCGCGCCAACATCCGCCGGGTCAATGGTTCGGGTGCACATTCGCAGGAGACTTGGCTCTCGGGCAGCGCGGCGGCATTTGCCCACTGTTTCGAGTGACCGCCAGTCAGGTAAACACGGGCAGCGTCCGCGTTGGTGAACGTCGAGAGGATTTCCAGAAACCTGGCGAGCATCTGGTGCAGCGTGTTTGACTCCACCTCAACCCGGAACAGGTCATAGAAGGCCCGGCTCTCGATCTCCCTCACTTGATAGAAGGCCGTGTTCAGCGCTACCACGACAAGGAAATGCAACTGGTTGCGCACCCAGGCCATCGACACACTGGCCGATTCGGGATGTTTCTTGACCTCCTCGTCCAGGAGGTGGTCATACCGGCTGAGTGCGTCGACCACGTCGGCTGGGGCCAACCCCAACTTAGCCAGCCGTCTGCCTCGGTACTGCACTTCTTCAAGAAAGTCGGCCAACTGGCGCCCGGAATCGATCATGCTTGCCGCCCCACCGCTGGTAATGGCGCAAAGCGCGGCTTTCCGGCCGGCGTCATGACCGGCTTCGCTCAGTAGCCGCCTGAACCTGCGGCCCAGAGACGGCGTCCAAGGAGCGACGATCGACGCCATCCGCTTGAGTTCATCCTCGAACTGCTGGCTTAGCGAGGCGGCTGCATCCGCCAGGACTCCTGCGTGGACTTCTTTCACCACTATGAGTCCTATCGGTCCTAGGTGGATTGCACTTTAGCGATTAGGTAGGTCACCCGCACAGGCCTCCGCGTCCCCGTCAAACTCGGGCCCCTGAGCGGATCTGCCAATTCCAGCGGCAGAGCCGCGCCTTCCTCCGAAGCAGTTCCTCCGTTTGGCCAACCGGTCCATTCTGTTCGGGGCCCTTGACGTCAGTCAAAGCTCATGGCTGGCTGCTCCTCCTATCAATCTGTCTGGTACGGGGCTCCCGCCGGGCCGTGCGGTGTCGCATTCCGAACATCAGGATTGGGAGCCCATTTGGGAACCCGCCCGCCTCCCCGCGGTGTCTATAATTGAGGTGCGGCCGTGCGGCCCGCAGGTCCAAAGTCGGTTCCTTCCTTCAGCCGAACAATTTAAGAACATTCGGCCACTGAGTTACGTCAGTATCAAACAGGAGTCTGAACAGCAGTGAAGCGCAAGTGGAAATGGATTCTCGCCATAGGTGGCGTACTGGTTGTCGCTGGCGGTGTCATTGCCAGTGTGAAGATGAAGGATCGCGGGATGGTCGATGTCCAGACCGGCCGTGCGGTCCGGCAGGACTTGACCAGCCTGGTGACCGCATCAGGCGAGATCAAGCCCAGAAACTATGTCAACATCGGCGCCAATGTCATGGGCCGAATCCTCGAGCTCAACGTGAAGGAAGGTGACAGGGTTCGCAAAGGCCAGGTCCTTGCCCAACTCGAGTCCATCCAAGCGGAAGCTGAAGTGCAGGCGCAGAACGCGTCTCTTAACTCCTCGCTCGCCGAAGCCACCGCTGCCGAAGCAGGGTTGAAGGCAGTGGATGAGAACCTGAAGACCGCCCAGGCCTCCATCGACCGCGCCAAGGCCGAACTCGAAAAGGCCCTCCTCGACTATGATCGTGGCGAGGAGCTTTGGAAGGCCAAGCTAATTGCCAAGCAGGAGTTCGACAGCCGCAAGTCGCAGTATGACGCATTGCAGGCCGGTGTCCGCGAAGCCCAGTCGCGCCTGGCGCAGATGCGTGCCCAACGCGAACAGACCGCCGCCCAGTTGTCGGTCAGCCAGCGCCGCGTGGCCCAGGCGCGTGCGACCCTTTCAAAGTTCAGCGACATACTCAAGAAGTACTCCTCCATCACGCCAATCGACGGAATTGTAACCAATCTGCCTGTCCGGGTCGGCGAGACCGTCGTACCAGGTATCCAAAACTCCTCGGCTTCGCTCATCATGACCATCGCCGACATGAGTCTGATCACGGCTGAAGTCAAAGTGGACGAGACCGATATTGTGAATGTGAAGCTAAACCAGGAGGCCGACGTCACCATTGACGCCATCCCGAACAAATCCTTCAAGGGCCACGTCATCGAAATCGGGAATACGGCCATTCTGCGTTCCAGCGGCTTGGCCGCCAGCCAGAGTGCCATCTCGAGCCAGGAAGCCAAGGATTTTAAGGTCGTTGTGGCTTTGGACAATCCGCCCGATGAGATCCGGCCGGGGCTGTCCTGCACCGCGAAGGTCATCACGGCCACGCGCCAAAAGGCGCTCTCCATCCCGATTCAGGCGCTCACCGTCCGCCAGCGCGGCGACCTTCTGCCAGAGTCAAAGCAGAGCTCTGCGGTCACCGCCACGGCCAAGCAGGATCCGGCTACTACAAAGAAAAATAAGGAAGAACTCCAGGGCGTCTTCATCGTCAACAACGGTGCCGCCCATTTCAGGGAAGTCAAAACGGGCATCACCGGCACCACCGATATCGAGGTGCTAAACGGGCTCAAAGACGGCGACGAGATCATCACCGGCAGCTACAAGGTGATTCGCACGCTGCGCAATGAGGCCAAGGTCAAGATTGACAATCGTGCGCCGGCGAAGTCGGATACATAACCTTTCGGCCCTTGCCAGCGTCCTGACATACTAGAGCCTAGAGCATAAGGACAAGGAATCCCAAGAAGCCCATGCCGACCGCCATCGCCACGACCAGCTCCCGTTCCGAGCAACTGAAACGCGACAATATCGTCATTCGTACCTATGACCTTTGGAAAACCTACGTCATGGGCGACCAGGAGATCCATGCGGTCTCAGGCGTCGACGTCGAGATTCGCCGGGGCGAATATGTCGCCATTATGGGACCGTCCGGTTCGGGCAAGTCCACGTTGATGAACCTCATTGGCTGCTTGGATACCCCGTCCAAGGGCGAGTACTACATCCGCGGCGAACTGGTCAGCGCGATGACCGACGACGAACTGGCGCGCATCCGCAACAAAGAGATCGGCTTTGTCTTTCAGACGTTTAACCTGTTGCCACGAGCCAGTGCGCTGCACAACGTCGAGTTACCTTTGATCTACTCCGGCATGCACGCCGACGCGCGCATCGAGCGCGCGAAGGCGTCGCTCCGCGCCGTCGACCTTGAAGCTCGCATGTACCACAAGCCCAGCGAACTCTCCGGCGGCCAGCGACAGAGAGTCGCCATTGCCCGCGCTCTCGTCAACGATCCCTCGATTTTGCTCGCTGACGAGCCCACCGGTAACCTCGATTCGGCCACCAGCGTGGAAATCATGGACCTTTTCGCGCGCCTGCACTCTCTGGGCAACACGATCATCCTGGTCACCCACGAGCGCGACATCGCCGAGTACGCCCACCGTATCATTACTATTCGTGATGGTAAGGTTTCCAAGGACGAACTCAACCCGCACCACTAAGATCCGGCTTCGCCTCTTTTGGCGGGACGCGATCTACTACACTGCCCCAGGGTCACCGCGAGCCATGCGAGCAGGTTAAATTCTATCTCACGTCACCGCACGGTCGCTAACGGCCTTCCTGGACGCTGTTTCGGGCCGCCGCCTCAGGTCCCTACCGCTGGAAACCTCCTTCCATACTGCGCACTCTCGTCAAGGCGGCTGACTGGCGGATCGCCCGCGACGGACTCCGCATCCAGCGCACGGAACGCTAACGTCTTGAACTACTTGCGCCGCGTGGAGGTTCGTTTGGCCGAAAACCTGGTCTACACTGTGGGGGACTGAACCCACAGTCAGAGGAGATCCGCCATGCCTCTTCGTGTCGTACTCGCAGCATCGTTGCTTTCTGCCCTTGCGGCGCCGTTTCAGGCCTCTGGACCTATCACGCTGTTCAATGGCAAGAACCTGTCCGGCTGGACTCACTACTTCTGGAATCCGGCCACAAAATCCCAGGACGCGGTCACGCCGATGTCCGATGTCTGGACTGTCAAGAACGGGATCCTCATCTGTAAGGGCAACCCAACCGGTTACATCCGGACCGTCGATGAATATGAGGACTACCGCCTCGAGGTCGAATGGCGCTGGCCTCTGGGGACCACCAGCGGCAACAATGGCGTGCTCGTCCATGTGACGTCTCGGAACGCCCTGGGCCAGTGGCCAAAATCGATCGAGGTCCAACTCGCAAAGGACGACGCCGGCGATTTCTGGGTGATCGGGACATCGATCATCGTCGCCGATATCGAGAAACGCCGGCAGGGCCGCCGGTACCTCAACCTGACCGACGGCAGCGAGAAACCCGTGGGCGAGTGGAACAAGATGGTGATCGAAGCGCTGGGCGACGAGGTGAAGGTCTGGGTGAACGGCGACCTGGTCAATCATGCCACCGATTGCAGCCAGAGCCTCGGTGCGATCGCGCTGCAATCGGAAGGAGCAATCGTCGAATTCCGCAGTGTCGTGCTGACGCCGCTCCGTTAGGCGGGCTCAGGTCCGGTAGCTGCCGTTGATCTTGATGTAGCCCTCTGTTAGATCGCAGGTCCAGAAACGGGCCTTGCCCGAGCCGTTGCCGGCGATTTCGAAGCGCATGTCGATCTCGCGCCCACGCAACTTCCTGGTCAACGCATCCTCGTCGTACTGAGCAGCCAGGCCTCGACGGCATACCCGCACGCTCTGCAGCCAGATGTCCACAGTATCAGGGTCGAACTGGGCGCCAGAAGCGCCGGCAGAAGAGAGAATCCGGCCCCAATTGGGGTCGGCTCCGGCGACGGCGGTTTTCACCAGGGGTGAATTCGCGATGGCGCGGGCGATGCGCGCCGCTGACTCGTTGTCGCGGGCGCCCGAAACCTGAATCTCGACCAACCGCTTCGCGCCTTCCCCATCAGCTGCGATCTGGCGCGCCAGCGATTCGCAGACTTCGGCGAGCGCCTCTTCGAAGATGGCCCGGTTGGTCTGCGTGACCCGCTTGCCAGACGCCCCGTTTGCCATCACCAGCAGCGTGTCATTCGTGCTCATGTCGCCATCCACGCTCAGCCGGTTGTAGCTTCGCTCGACGGCCCGCTTCAATATCACCCGCAGAGACGCCGCCGTCACGGCTGCGTCGGTCATCACAAAGGCCAGTGTCGTGGCCATGTTGGGATGGATCATCCCGGACCCTTTGGTCATGCCGGCGATGCGGATGCCGTCGACCTCGGTCGACGCCGTTTTGCGGACGAGGTCGGTGGTCAGGATGGCGTCCGCTGCATGGTCAAAGCCGTCGGCCCTCAGTCCGGAGATCAACTCCGGCACCGCTTCGACGATCTTGTTCGCTTCCATTTCGACACCGATGACGCCGGTGGAAGCCGGGAAGATGTGAGACGCGGGGCACTTCAATCCCTTTGCCAGCGCCTTGGTGGTGGCCAGCGCCACTTTGTCGCCAGTCCGCGTGGCGCAATTGGCGTTGCCGGCATTCACCAGCACGGCCCTGACGACGCCGCCCGAGGCTTCCAGGTTGTTGCGCGCCAGCTTCACCGGAGCGGCTTGGACAAGATTCGTGGTGAACACGGCCGCGGCGGTGGCGGGCAGATCCGAAACGATCAGCGCCACGTCGGCCTTTGCGGTCTTTCTGATTCCGGCGTACAGAGCCGAATAGCGGTAGCCCAGCGGCAACTTCAATTTCTTACTCCCCGAGCAGGTCCCCGTCCGCGATCCGCGCCCCATTGATGAAGGCTTCCGCCGTCATCCGCTTGCGGCCTTCCTGCTGAACTTCGATCAATTCTATCGCGGTTCCGCCACCGCAGGAGACAAACAATCGCCGTTGCACGGCGGTGAGACTGCCCGGAGCCCGGGAAGCCGCGCCCTCAGCCACCCGGCACCGCCAGATGCTGAGGCGTTCGCCTCGGAACCGGGTATAGGCTCCCGGCCAAGGCAGGAAACCGCGGCTGCGGTTGTGAATCTCGCCGGCGGAGCGATGCCAGTCGATCAGTCCGTCCTCTTTCCTGAGAATCGGAGCCAGTGTGGCTCGCGTGTGGTCTTGAGGGACGGCTACTGCCCGGCCCGCCAGCACTTCCTCGAGCACGCTCACCATCAGCCGTGCACCCATTGCAGCAAGCCTTGGAGCGATCCCGATCGACGTCTCTTCCGGACCGATGCAAGTCTCCACGGCCTTGAGGACGGGCCCCGTGTCCAGTCCGGCCTCGATCTGCATGATGGAGACGCCGGTCACGGTTTCGCCATTGGCCACGGCCCACTGCATCGGAGCGGCGCCGCGATAGAGCGGCAGCAGGGAAGCGTGGACATTGAAGATGCCGTAGTGCGGCAGATCGATGATCGATTGAGGGATGATCTGCCCGTAGCCGACGACGACCATGGCGTCGGACTCAAGCGTGGCGAGTTCTTCCAGGCAGTGCCGGATCTTCAGCGGCTGGCGGACTTCGAGGCCAAGCCGCAGTGCGCAGTCCTTCACCGGCGGAAACGCCAGTTGTTGGCCTCGGCCTTTGGGCCGGTCGGGCTGAGTGTAGACGGCCGCCACAGCGTGGCCGGCTTCGACAAGGGCTTCCAGCGACGGTACAGCGAATTCCGGCGTCCCAAGGAAGACCAGTTTCATTTAGGTCAGTCCCACTCGCCGGCTTGTTGGAGCTTTCGGATCTTGCGGCGAATCATGTCCCGCTTCAGCGGGCTCAGATGCTTGAGGAAGAGAACGCCGTTGAGGTGATCATTTTCGTGCTGGATCGCCCGGGCGAGAAGTTCCGTGCATTCGGTCTCGAACTCCACGCCATCGGCGTTCTTCGCCCGGACCATCACCTTGTTTGCACGCTTGACGTCCTCGCGGAATCCGGGAATCGATAGACAGCCCTCCTCGCCCACCTGCTTGCCTTCGAATTTCACCAGTTCCGGATTGACGAAAACCAGCCTGGCATCAGGATCCTCACCGGCTGACGGATCGATCACCGTCAGGCGCTTGGAAACGCCCACCTGCGGGGCGGCGAGCCCGACACCCTTGTTGGCGTACATGGTTTCAAACATGTTTTCGACTAACTGCTTCAGTTCGTCTGTGCCAAACTCGGTCACGGGCGCGCAGGGCGTCTCCAGAACGGGATCGCCGTATTTTCTGATCTTCAGCGTCATCAATAGTCCCTGATCTGTTGGATGTAGCCGTCAAAGTTTCGACGCGACTCTGTGAGCGAGTCGCCGCCGAATTTTTCGGACATGGCCCGGGCCAGCACTAGCGCCACCATCGCCTCGCCCACCACGCCCGCTGCCGGCACAACGGCGACATCACTGCGTTCATAGGCCGCCGGCGAAGGTTCACGAGTCTCAAGATCGACGGAATTGAGTGGCCGGCGCAAGGTCGAGATCGGCTTCAGCAGCCCTTTGACGACCAGTTCCTGGCCATTGGTGATCCCTCCTTCGAGGCCGCCGGCCTTGTTCGCTCCGCGCTCGAAAGCGCGGGTGCTGCGGTCGTAAGCGATCTCATCCTGAACCTTCGAACCCCAGTTCCAGGCCGCCTCGTCAGCCTCGCCAATGATCGCGCCCTTCACTGCCTGGATCGAGACGATTGCCTGGGCCAACTGGCCGTCCAGCCGCGTATCCCACGAAATATGCGAACCCAAACCGGGCGGCACGCCCTTCACGCGAACCTCGAAGATGCCGCCGACGGTGTCGCCAGTCCGGTAGGCCTCATCAACGACGGCCTTCATCCGTGACTCGGCTTCAGGGTCCACGCAGCCGAGCAGGACATTATCGCGGCGGCTGAGTTCTATGATCTCCGCCCAGGTCGCGGTCCGCTCCAGACGGGCGGTACCCACCTGGATGACGTGGCTCAGTACATCGATGCCAAAACAGGCCAGATACTGCTTGGCCAAGGCTCCCAGGGCGACCCGTGCGGCGGTTTCGCGAGCGCTGGCGCGTTCGAGAACGTAGCGCGCCTCGGGCAGGTTGTATTTGAGGCAGCCGGCAAGATCGGCGTGACCCGGCCTGGGCCGGACCACTTTGCGCTTGTGGGCTTCGCTATCTGGTCGGTTTTCGACCGGCAAGACCTCAGTCCAGTTCTCCCAGTCGCTGTTTCGGATCAGGAGGGCGATGGGCGCGCCGATGGTCATCGAATGACGGACGCCGGCGACAATCTCGGCCGTGTCGGTCTCAATCTTCATCCGGCCGCCCCGGCCAAAGCCTTGCTGGCGGCGCCAGAGTTCGCGGTTGAGCCGCGCCAAATCGACCGGGACGCCCGCGGGCAGTCCGGTAAGCGTGGCCACGAGACACTGGCCGTGGGACTCGCCGGCGGTTTCGAAACGCAACATGGGATTGAATTTACATCGTATCCAAGCCCCTCTGCATGCGGCAACCCGAACCCGCCGCGGAGTGCGACCAAACGAACCTCTCACCGCCGCCGTCCACAGTCTTGGAAGCGGTGACAGAACGGTTTCAGCGAAGCCAGCCAGCCTCGGCATATGATGAAATCAGCGGCTGGTCAATGCAGGTCAGCCAAGCGAACATGCCCCAGCCCAACCCAGCGCCGGAACTCGAGGCACTCATCGGGCGCGCCCGCCGGCGGGCGTCGCTCCATGCGGCGATTGACGTGATGCTGGTGGGAGCCATTTCAGCGCTGGCAGTTTTCGTGCTGGTCCTGATCACGGGTTCGGGCATTCTGCATTGGGGATGGTGCGCAGCAGCGGCCGTGGCTGGCTCGGTATGGGCCTGGGCGAAGCAGCGCCGGCGGCGGGTGGACTCCTACCGCACGGCCCAGCGCATCGATAACGCACTGGAATCCAAAGACCTGTTGTCGACCGCCTGGCATTTTGCGGGTTCGCCCGGTCATTGCGATTTCGTCGATTCGGTCTTACGCCAGGCCGGCGAAACGGCGTCAACGGCTGATGTGGAAACATTGCTGCCGTGGCGCATGCCGCGCAAGGGATACGTTGCGGCCGGGCTGTTAGCGGTTTGTTTGGTTTTGCTTGGAGTTCGTTTGGGCGTGCTGAAGACGCTCGATCTGCGGGCCGGCTTGGCCGAGGTCCGGTTCGACACGGTGACCGGGGCGAGCGTGGCGGCGGACAAGAAGATGGCCTCGACCGACGCGGCGCGTCCGTTTGAGGGAGTCGGAATCGACATCCCAGGCTATGAAGCGGCGAGTCTCACCGGCTCAGAAAAGCAGGAGCAGTTTCAACAACTTGACGTGGATTCGAACGAGCCGGGCGGAAGCGGACAAAAAGGCCAGCGCTCAGCCGATGGCCAGCAGGGCGAGGGCGGCGAGGCGGCCGAAAACGGCGACGAGCCATCGGCCGATGAGGCCCCGACTGGCTCCCAGGACCCTAGCCGCGCCCCAGGCAGCGGCAGCCAGTCTTCGAAGCAGGACAAGCCGAACTCCCTGATGGACAAGATGCGGGACGCAATGGCGAGCCTGATGGACAAGCTTGGGATGGAACAACTTGGCGGCGACGGGAAGCAATCGGCTTCGAATAAGTCGTCTCAGCCGGGGCAGGGACAAAAGAAGGACGGCAAGGGCCAGCAAGGGCAGTCGAAGAATGCTCAGGCCGAGGCTGACGGCGAACAGAGCGATGCTCAGGGGGAGGGCCAGCAGGCGCAGCAGACCAAGGCCCAGAGCGGGCAGCCACAGGAGCAGCCTTCGGGTGATCCCAGGAGCGGGATGGGAACGCAGGACGGCCGCAAGGAGACCGAACTGGCCCAGGACGTCGAGGCGATGGGCAAACTGAGTGATCTTTTTGGCCGTAGATCATTGAATGTCAAGGGTGAAGTGATGGTCGAGGTGACCAAGTCGAAGAACCAGGGGCTCAGGACGCCGTTGGTGGACCGCCAGGCGGTTCACTCGGAGTCGGGTGGCGAGGTCAGCCGCGACGAGGTTCCACTCCACCTTCAGGAGTACGTTCAGCGCTATTACGAACGGGTTCGGAAACCTGCCGCTGCCGAAGCCGCCAAGCAGTAGGCATGACCGGAAAGCCGCGGCAGCCTGACCCAAACGCCACAAGTTGCACCGCGTAACGATAGGTAATAGGACTAGGCCTACAGAATTGTTCGATTGCTCCCGATCAGTCTTTCGAGGGATAATGAGGCGAAGTTGAGGCCGGTCCGCCTCCGGTCAGCCCACCTTGATCGTCCGGAGGCCAGGATGGAAATGTGAAGCGCTCTGGAAGCGACGAAACTCTACGCTGTTCTTTCTGTCACAAGACTCAAGATGTTGTCGGGAAACTGATCAGCTCGCCGAGTGACTACCCCCGCGCCTACATCTGCGACGAGTGCATCGCCGTCTGCAACTCAATCCTTGAGGACGACGCGCCGAAGCGCGCCTATGGATCTCCCAGCAAGCTCCCCAAACCATTGGAAATCAAGGAACTTCTCGATCAGTACGTGATTGGGCAGGATACTACGAAGAAGCGCTTGGCGGTGGCCGTTTACAACCACTACAAGCGGGTTCAAATGAACCGCGCCCGGACCGGCGACGTGGAGTTGTCGAAATCCAATATCCTGCTGATCGGGCCGACCGGCACGGGCAAGACTCTGCTGGCGCAAACTTTAGCGCGGATTCTTGACGTGCCGTTCGCCATCGTCGACGCCACGACGCTGACCGAGGCCGGCTACGTCGGCGAGGATGTCGAGAACATCATCCTGCGGTTGTTGCAGAATGCTGACTGGGACGTCCAGCGGGCGCAGTCGGGCATCATCTACATTGACGAGATTGACAAGATTTCCCGCAAGGACGAGAATCCATCGATCACGCGCGATGTGTCGGGTGAAGGCGTGCAGCAGGCGCTTTTGAAGATTCTGGAAGGGACCGTGGCGAATGTGCCGCCTCAGGGCGGCCGCAAGCACCCGCACCAGGAGTTCACGCCGATCGACACGACCAACATCCTGTTCATCTGTGGCGGCGCATTCGTGGGATTGGAAAAGATCATCTCGCGGCGGGTGGGCCGCAAAACAGTTGGATTCAAGAACATCGAGGAATCCAAGGAAGTCATGTTGCGGGCGACGGCGCAGCACCGCGACATCACGCTGCTCGATCAGATACAGCCCGAGGACCTGATCCGGTTCGGCTTCATCCCTGAGTTCATCGGCCGGTTGCCGGTCTGCGGGGTGCTTGAGGATCTGGACCGGCCGGCTCTGATCCAGATACTGACCAAGCCGAAGAACTCGGTGATCCGGCAGTATCAGAAACTGTTCGAGTTCGAGAATGTTAAACTAAAGTTCAGCGACGACGCGCTGGACGCCATCGCCGAGCAAGCGCTTCAGAGGAAGGTCGGGGCCAGGGGCCTTCGTATGATCCTCGAGGAGCTGATGCTGGACCTGATGTACTACATGCCCTCGTACCGGAAAGTGCGGGAGTTTGTGGTCACCAAGGAAATGGTATTGTCCAAGAAAATCAACTGGGCGTTACTGGAGAAGGCGGGCTAGTCGGGGCAGGGCAGCCGGATGCCGCCGGGCGCTGTGCGCGCCGGACCGTTTCGTTGTAGGCTCTTGTTCAGAGCCGCCAATCTGCTCCCAGACGACGCCGGGAGACATCAAAGAGACACCAAGAGGATGAGCAACCCCAAGGAAAAGCCGGAAACCCGGCGACTGCCGATGATGCCCATACGGGACGTCGTCATCTTTCCGTTCATGATGACGCCGTTTGTTGTCGGCCGGGAGTCCAGCGTGCGTGCGCTTGAGGATGCCCAGGCGGGAGCGAAGCAGATCTTCCTGGCCACCCAGCACGACGCCGCCATCGACGAACCTCGCCCTGAGGACATCTATCAGGTCGGCACTATTGCGAATATTGTCCAGAGCGTGCGGATGCCGGACGGGAACATTAAAGTGCTGGTCGAAGGCGTCGAGCGCGCCAAGATTGTCAGCATCTCGGAGGAAGACGGCTTCTATCGGGTGCAGGTTCGCACGACGCCCCAGAAGCAGCAGAGCGAATCCGTGCTCGAGCCGCTGACCACGCGCGTGACTTCGCTGTTCGAGCAGTATGTCAAACTGAGCCAGAACGTCAACTACGAGACGATGATCGCCGCCATCCGGGTGGACGAGCCCGGGAAACTGGCCGACACCATTGGCGCCAACCTGCAGCTCACGATCGAGGAGAAGCAGGAACTGCTTGAGATCTTTGATCCCATGGACCGTCTGACGCGCGTTGGCGACCTGCTGGACATCGAGATCGAGAAGCTGAACGTGGATCGGACCATTCAGGGCCGCGTGAAGCGTCAGATGGAGCGAGCCCAGAAAGAGTACTACCTCAACGAAAAGATCAAGGCGATCCAGAAGGAACTGGGCCGCGGCGAGAAGTCGGAGTTCGACGAACTGAAGAAGAAGATCGACAGTTCGGGCATGACCGGCGACGCGAAGGAAAAGGCTATCGCCGAGTTGCGCCGGCTGGAGCAGATGCCGCCAATGTCGGCCGAGTCCACCGTTTCGAGGAACTACCTGGACTGGATGCTGTCGGTTCCTTGGAAGAAGAAGACCAAGGAGATCCGCGACCTCCGCTTTGCCGAGGAAGTTCTCAACGCCGATCACCACGGGCTGGAGAAGATCAAGGAGCGCATCCTCGAGTTCCTGGCGGTGCGGCGGCTGGTCAAGAACCCAAAGGGTTCAATCCTTTGTTTTGTTGGGCCTCCGGGCGTGGGCAAGACCTCTCTTGGAATGTCGATCGCCAAAGCGACGGGCCGGAAGTTCGTTCGGTTGTCGCTGGGCGGGGTACGCGACGAGGCCGAGGTCCGTGGTCATCGCCGGACCTATATCGGCGCGCTGCCGGGCCAGATCATTCAAATGATGAAGAAGGCCGGGACGCGCAATCCGGTGTTCATGCTTGACGAGATCGACAAGATGTCAACCGATTTTCGGGGCGACCCGTCGGCGGCGCTTCTCGAGGTGCTCGATCCCGAACAGAATTTCATGTTCATCGATCACTATCTCGACGTGGAGTATGACCTGAGCGAGGTGTTCTTCATCGCCACGGCGAACGTAATGCATACGATTCCGCTGGCGTTGCAGGACCGCATGGAGGTGATCCGACTATCGGGTTACACCGAACTCGAGAAGATGGAGATCGCGAAACGGTTCCTCGTGCCCAAACAAATGAAGGGCACGGGCCTAGATGAGGCGCAGGTGAAGTTCGAAACCGGCGGCCTGATGGCACTGATCCAGAGCTATACACGGGAGGCCGGCGTCAGGAACCTGGAGCGTGAGATTGGGAACGTCTGCCGGAAGGTGGCACGGAAGCTGGTGAACACGCAGTCCGAGGCGGAATCGGCCGGTGAGGCCAAACAGAGCGCGGAGAAGTCGAAAAGCCGGAGCGCCGATCCAGAGGTGGTGGATGGCGACGAGGCGCATGACATCGTGAAGGCGCCAGCAGAGTTCGCGCAAGTCGTGGTTGACGACGGACGGGTGTCGGAGTTGCTTGGTCCGGCCCGATTCCGTGACTTGGCGGCGAACCGCAAATCCGAAGTCGGCACGGCCAACGGTTTGGCGTGGACCGAGGTGGGCGGGCAGTTGCTCACCACTGAGGTGACGATCATGGAAGGCCGTGGGCGGCTGATGACGACGGGCAAACTGGGCGACGTGATGCAGGAGTCTGCGCAGGCGGCGATGAGTTTTATACGCTCGCGTGCGGCGATGCTCGGGTTGCCGAGGGATTTCTACAGGCACCTCGACATCCACATCCATGTGCCGGAAGGGGCTATTCCGAAGGATGGTCCATCGGCTGGAATCACGATTGCCACCACGATCGCGTCGGCGCTGACCAAGTTGCCCGTGCGTGGCGACCTGGCGATGACAGGCGAGATCACCTTGCGCGGCCGGGTGTTGCCGATTGGCGGAGTGAAGGAGAAACTGTTGGCGGCCCATCGCCATGGGATCTTTGAGGCGATCCTGCCGGTGGATAATGAAAAGGACCTGGTCGACGTTCCGGAGAACATTCGGAAGGATATGAAGTTCCACTTCGTCGATTCGATGGACGATGTACTGGATGTCGCCTTGGCCGGGGACCTGGAGGTCCTGCGGGAGCGCGTGGCCGCCGGGCAGGCGATCGACCTGCCGACTTCGCAGCCAATCGAAGAGAATCGGGCCCACTAACCGGGCCCGAGATTTGAAATTCAAGAGATGGAGGCCGAACCGACGCCTTGACGACGCCGGCCGAATTCATACTGAGTGCGCCGACTCCTGAGCAGTTTCCAAAGCCGGAACTGCCGGAGGTGGCGTTCTTGGGTAGATCGAATGTTGGAAAATCGACGCTGCTGAACAAGTTGATCGGACAAGCCGGCTTGGCGTTCGCATCAAGTACGCCGGGGCGGACGCAGGCGGCGAATTTCTACCGGATTGACGGGCGGTACATCTTTGTCGACCTGCCCGGCTATGGGTATTCAAGCGCCCCCAGGACGGTTTCCGGGGGGTGGGCGCGGCTGATAGAGGAGTATCTGCGCGAGCGTGAGTCACTTGCGCTTTGTGTCCTATTGCTGGATGCCAGGCGCGGATGGATGGAATCTGACCTTCAGCTGGTTGAATGGCTGGAGCACCACAGGCGGGCATATGCGGTTGCCGCCACCAAGGTGGACAAGTTGAACCAGAAAGAGAAATCCGCAAGCCAGAAGGCGATTCGCGAGCACCACGGCGGCGACATCATCTGGTTTTCAGGCCTTACAGGCCAAGGAGTGAAAGAACTTTGGCAAACGATCACGAAAGCGACATCAAAGTGAGCTCGGACGCACGTATGGACGCGGCCGAGACGAAGGCCGCCGAGCCCGCCGCCCCGCCGAGCAGGAAACGAAACCAAAGCGAAGCCAAGGCAGCCGAAACCAAGGCAGCCGAGGCCAAGGCACCCGAGACCAAGGCCGAAGAGCCTGCGCAGGCGAAGGAAGCGCTCAAACTCGAAACCAAGGTGGTTGAGGCCAAGCCCGAAACGCAGGCGGTCGAGGCCAAACCAGTTGAGAAAGAAGAGCGGCTGGATCCCTCCAAGGCGGGGCTGAACAAGCGCGGCAACCTGGATCTGGGTGAACTGAAAGAGGTCTCGATCACTCAACTGAACCAGATCGCCCGTGACCTGGGTATCCTCGGCATCGCCGGCATGAGGAAACAGGAGCTGATCTTCAAGATACTCCAGGCGCAGGCCGAGAAGGCCGGGCTGATTTTCTCCGAGGGTGTCCTTGAATGCCTGCCCGACGGCTTCGGATTCCTGCGTGCGCCCGAGTATAACTATCTGCCAGGGCCGGACGACGTCTACGTTTCGCCGTCGCAGATCCGCCGTTTCGATTTGCGGACCGGCGACACGGTGTCGGGCCAGATTCGTCCGCCGAAAGAAGGCGAGCGGTACTTCGCCCTGATCAAGGTGGATGCGATCAACTTCGAGCCACCCGAGGAGGCGCGCAACAAGATCTT
>CAZSBK010000024.1:0-58578 GCA_964604945.1 uncultured Candidatus Solibacter sp. | reverse complement strand
CCACGGCGCGGGTGACAAGACGCCGCAGCCAGGGCCGCATCCGGATGTCAAGGAAGCCCTCCATGACGATCTGGCCCGCCATGGTACCGGTGATGGTCGAGCTTTGCCCCGAACAGAGCAGCGCAATCGCGAACGCAACCGACGCCAGACCGGTCCCGAGTAAGGGTGCCAACAGTTGGTGGGCCTGCTTGATCTCGGTCACCACGATGCCGTTCGAGAAAAACGTCGCCGCGGCCAGAATGAGGATGGAGGCGTTCACTAGCAATGCGCCGTTCAGGGCGATGACGGAATCCACCAGGTTGTATTTGCAGGCATCGCGTTTGGCCTCATCGCCTTCGCTGATGCGTCTGGTCTGGACCAGCGACGAGTGCAGATACAGGTTATGCGGCATCACCGTCGCGCCCAGGATGCCAATGGCGACGTAGAGGTTGTCGAAGTTCAGCCGGGGAATCAGCCCGCCGGCCACGTCGCCCCAGACCGGCTTGGACAGGAAGATTTCCATGAAGAAACAGGCGGCGATGATGGTGATGAAAGCCAGGATGATCGATTCCATCACGCGGATGCCGAAACGTGTGAACCAGAGCACCAGGAAGGTGTCCAGCGTCGTCAGCAGCACACCATAGATCAATGGAATGCCGAACAGCAGGTTCAGACCGATTGCCGCGCCTAGCAACTCGGCCAGGTCGCAGGCGGCGATGGCCAGTTCGCAAAGCACCCACAGCGCTTTCGAGACGAGCTTCGGGTAGGTGAGCCGGCAGGCTTGCGCCAGATCCAGGCCCGATGCGATGCCGAGCCGCGCGCTGAGCGTCTGCAGCAGGATCGCCATCGCGTTCGACAGCACCAGGACCCAGAGTAGTTGGTAGCCGAATCGTGCGCCGCCTTCAATGTCGGTGGCCCAGTTGCCCGGGTCCATGTACCCGACCGAGACCAGGTAGGCCGGTCCGGCGAAGGCGAATGCGCGCCGCCACAGCGACGGGTGCGCCGTGGCGACCGATGAATGTACCTCGGATAGAGATCGATTCCCGCTCAAGCGACTATGTTAGCAGTCTCGGCGCTTTTCGCCGCCGCCGGTTGAAGACAAATAGAACTGCTCCGCCGAGCCAGGTCATGCCGGTCATCGCAGCGCCCGCCAGCACGGAAACAGGGCGGTAGACCATTTCAATGCGGTGGGAGCCGGCTCCAACAACCACGCCCCGAAACGCCCCATCGACTTCCAGAATCGGCGTTTCAACCCCATCCACGGTCGCCTTCCAGCCGGGGAAATGGGTGTCGGTCAACACCACCATCCCACGGCAGCCCATCTTGGCTTCGATGCGAACGTTCGACGGGTGGTGCAGCGTCAGCCGCGCCTGGCTGGGACGGTCCGGGCACGACTCCAGCCGAGGCGGCGGACCGGTGACGAAGGCTGCCTGCGAGAGGCGCTCCCTATAGTGGTGGTTCATCATTTCGGCGGTATGCACGGGCAGCCATTCCAGCAGTTCGTGCACTGCGAAAGCGCGTGGCAGCGCCTCGGGATCCTTGAAGACCTTCAGGCCGGACTTGCCGGTGAACACATCCACCGTGTGGTTTCCGGACGGCTTGTCGCTGACCAGGAACGCACTGCCCGTGAAGCGGTAACCTAGTGGCCCCACCATTCCGGAACGGAACAACTGGGTCGTTACGCTGACCAGGTATCCGCCGGTCGTGTCCAAGCCATGCCAGTCGCCGAAATTGTAGTGGATTTTGGTGTCGTCGACCACCGTCCGGGGAAAACCGGGCTGGCTTCTCAGGAACCTGGCGATATCATCATGCTCAGACATCGCGGTTCGCAGCGCGACACGATCCTTTTCAACGTAGGCCGGCAGGAAAAACGAATTCTCGTTTGATGCTTCGGTTACCATCAACAGCGTGGCGCAGAGCGCCGCCGCCACTAACCCGGCCCGCCGCTTCCGAACCGAGGTCAACAGCCATGCCAGGGCCAGGGCGCAGACCGCCGTAATCAACGTCCGGTCTTCCTTGAGCGGCCCGTATTCATGCGTCAGCGCCCATGCGGCGCGAAGGCCGAAAATGCCAACGCCAAACCAGAGCAGCCAACGCGCCGCGCGGCCAATGGCCGCCGGGTCCCTTCCGAGACGGTTCAAGGCCATCGCCGCCAGGATCGCCGCCGCCAACTCCATCAAGTAGACCGCTCCCGACGGATTCCGGCCCTTCTCCACCATCGGGACCAGGCTATACAACCAGCCGTGCAGCGGCGAGTTTTCGACCAGTGCGAAGACAACCGCCAGTCCGCCCATGGCCGCCAGCCATCGAGCCTCGCGTCGCCGCCGCCACAGCCAGACGCCGGACAGGGCCAGGCTGAAGGTCACCACGCCGAGGTATAGCGTGCAATGGGAGTTCATTCCCGGAAAGACAATGCCCAGCAGGTCTGCCGGCCGGGCGCGGAATTCCCGGTGCACGGTCCATGGGATCTTCTGGTCCCATCCGATCGGGTCCGTCGTGCCAACCCAGCGGATCGCATCCCGGCCATACTCATACGACGGCAGGATTTGCGCCGCCCCGGCACAGCCTCCAATCACGAAGAACAACGCTGCGGCGGCCAACCTGCGCATATCACGCACGCCGTTCCAGAGCAGAATGCCGCCACAAGCGAGAGCGAGGAAGGTCGGCGCCAGATGGTGCCCCCCCAACCAGGTCATGCCGAAGCACAGCCCACCATAAAACGCCGAGGTCCAGATCGACCGGCCCCGGCAGATGCGGAAGGTGAAGAGCAAGACCAGAGGCGTCCAGCCCGCGCCGTTGAGCATCTGTGGCCACTCAGTCTGGCCCATCCATCCCAGTAGCGTGAAGGCGCAGCCAGCAAAGACAGCCGCCATACGCCGACAGCCGAGGTCCCGTGCCAGAAGGTAGGCGAACCAGGCGCCCACCAAGTGCATGACCACGAAATACCAGTTCAGCCAGCCTGTCTTGAGAAAACCATCCCTCAGCGGCGTGGCGAAAAGCAGCCAGTTCAGCGGGTAAGCCACCCCCGGCTGGGTCTGGCCTATGAGCGGCTGGCCATACCAGGAGTGGGAGGTCCAGAGAGGAACCCGTCCGGCCTGCCACTCTCGCGCCTGAACCTGCAGCCACGGCAAAACCTGGGCGGTGATGTCGCCTCCATATAGCCAGGTGAACTGGTTGGTCAGCAGCAGTTTCCAATAGAAACCGCAGACCAGCAGGATCAGGAGGGCGGCCGCGGCCAGGCGGGAGAGGCCCGATGGTGGTTGTTTCTGTCCGGAGTGGTGGATTTCAGCCATGCCAGGAACCCCGTATTCGAGTAAAAGCTTAGCAGAATCAAACAAATGACGGTTGGCCCGGCAATTGCAAGTATATTGGTCGAAAGAAAGGAGGCCGACGGCCATGAAACGCCGCAATCTCACCATCCCGGCTCTGCTCGCGCTGATGCTGGCTGGATCCGTTCCTCCCACGGTTGCCCAGACGGGCAACGAAGACGACGCCGATGGCCCAGGCCGCGGGGTAGCGCGCTTGAGCCTGATGAATGGAGAAGTCTCGGTTCGCCGGGGCGACTCCGGCGACTGGGTTGCCGGAGCCATCAACGCCCCGTTGATGACCGAGGACCGCGTGTTTGCCGGACCCCGGTCTCGCGCCGAAGTCCAGTTTGACTACTATCACAGGATTCGCTTGGCTGCGGACACGGAAGTCCGCTTGGCCGACATTGAAAACGGACGCTATCTGCTGCAACTGGCCCGTGGCACAGCCACCTTCAGCGCCTTGAAGGGCGGCGACGCACAGGTCGAGATTTCGACGCCGGCGGCGGCGGTCCGTCCGGTGGCCTATGGCAGCTACCGCATCACGGTTGGGCCCGACGGCACGGCCGAGATCACGGTCCGTAGCGGCGAGGTCGAGATCTATACGCCGAGTGGCACCGAGAGACTGAAGGCCGGCCGGACGATGCTGGTGCGCAACGGCGAAGGCGGCGGACCTGAGTTCCAGACTGTCGCGGCCATCGGCAGGGATGACTGGGACCGGTTCAACGATGAGCGCGACAAGGAACTGCGGCGCGGTCTTGAGACCTACCGCTACGTCTCCCGCGACATCTATGGCGCCGAAGACCTCTATGGCAACGGCGACTGGGTATATGTCGCGCCTTACGGCAATGTCTGGCGGCCGCATGTGGCTGTGGACTGGGCTCCTTACCGATACGGCCGGTGGGCCTGGGAAGACTACTATGGCTGGACCTGGGTCAGCTACGACCCGTGGGGCTGGGCGCCATATCACTACGGCCGCTGGTTCGACTACGGTGGGCGCTGGTGCTGGTACCCGGGCGCCGTCTTCGGCTCTCGCCACTACTGGAGCCCGGGCATTGTCGCCTGGTTCGGCTGGGGTGGCGGCGGAATCGGCATCGGTGTTGGCGGCGGCTGGGGCCGTATGGGCTGGGTCCCGCTGGCTCCCTACGATCCGTTCCATCGCTGGTGGGGCCGCGACCACTATCGCGGTTACCGCAACGGCGATTACCACAGCCGGATGACGGTGGTCAACAATATCAACATCACGAATGTGTACCGCAACGCCCGCGTTCGCAACTCGATCTCTGTGCACGACGGCGACTTCAGCCGCGGCATGAGAGGCCAGGCGTTCCGAGGCAACTCGGATGAGCTCGGGCGCGCCAGCGTGATGCGCGGCGGGGTGCCGGTGTCACCGGGCCGCGAGAGCATGAGGTTCGCCGAGCGGGAAGCCGGTGCGAGGCCACAGGGCCGCAACGCCGATAGTGAACGGTTCTACTCGAAGACGGCTGCCCGCAGCGTGGACCGTGTGCCGTTCGAGCGGCAGCGGGAAGCCATTCAGGCGGCCGAGCGCAGGAGCCGGCCCGAAGCTCGTGGAGGCAGTGAAGGCATTGGGACCAACCGCGGGGAAAACGCCCGCAGCAAAGGGCTCGAGACGACGACCGGCCGGACGTCCGGCGTCGACACCGGCCGCAACGCGCGGACCGGTGAGGACGGCCGTGGCGGCTGGCGGACGCTTGGCGAAGGCTCAGGCGATCGAGGCGGAGGCCGCGATACCAAAGGTGTTGAAGGCCGTACGGCGATGCCGAGGAGTGGCGACTCCGGCGGCACGACTGAACGCGGCGGCTGGAAGACGTTCGGTAACCCGTCCGGCGCCAGGACCGGCGGCGACACCGGCACGACCCGGACCAACGTCCGGGGCTCTGACGAGGCCCGGGGCGGGGAAGCGGCCGGCACAGGCGGTGGCAGCGCCTGGCGCGGCTTCGGCAACCCGTCACGCAACTCGTCCGGATCACGTAGCGCTGAAGCAACCGATGGATCCCGCAGCTCCGGGTCCTCGCGCTCGACCGAAGCCACCAGCAGCCGCTCGGACAGCGGACGGGCGACCTGGTCCACGCGGGGCGGAGACAGCGGCAGCGACCGTGGATCGACACGGACCGACACGGGCCGGAGCGACAGCGGCCGCGGCAGTTCGAGCCGCGTGGAATCGACTGGAGGTTCCTCCTCGCGAGGAGAATCCAGGAGCGTCGAACCGTCGCGGAGCGCCCCTGCGTCGAGGAGCGAAGGTTCCTCTTCGAGAAGTGAGCCGTCTGGAAGGAGTTCGTCGCCCCGCACAGGTGGGCGAAGCAACAATGACGACATGGCGGGCGCGCGCTCCAGCGCGCCCGTTTCCGGCTTTGTAAGCAGTGGATTGACGGCGCGGTGGTCCACAGGGGGAGGCTCGGGCGAGGCTGCAAGCCCGCGCAGCTTCGGGTCTGGATCGACAGGGGGGTTTGAAGCGAGAGGAGAATCGAGGTCGACTTCGTCCGGCAATCGCGGCAACTGGTCTACTGGTGGCAGCGACATGGGGAGCCGGTCGTCGGCGAGCCGGAGTGAATCGTTCGGAAGCAGGAGTTCCGGGATGAGCGAGTCGCGGTCGATGCCGTCTTCAAGGAGCATGGAGAGCAGGAGCTATAGCGGTGGCGGCGGAATGCGTGCCCCTTCAATGGGATCGCGCAGCAGTGGCGGTTCGTTCGGTGGCGGGGGTGGTATGAGTTCCCGCAGCAGCGGAGGCAGCTCGTTCGGCGGAGGGGGCGGAATGAGCAGCCGTAGTAGCGGAGGAAGTTCGTCCGGCGGCGGTCGCAGCAACGGTGGGGGCGGTGGCCGAAGCAGCGGAGGCGGCGGCAGGCGGTAGCCTCGCTCACAAGTTGAGTTCGAATATCAGGCCCGGTCAGTTACCTTAAGTGGTTGAATTGACTGGGTCTGGGTGCGTCCGGAGGTTGCGACCAAACGAACTGCGGCGAGCGGGAGATCTTGAGGATGATAGTTTTAGTTAACATAATATTGATTATCGGAAGTTGATTAAAGCAGTTCCCAGAGCCTGCCGATTCTACCAAGGATCATACTGATTGCCTGCCCGGTCCGATAGCGTCGGAACTGGTCTTGACTACAATGGAGGTTCGCGCAAGGAGCGCGACCCGACATGTCCAGTACCTACTCGAAGGTCACATGCTGACCGTGATTGCGCTGCTCCCGAGCGCGGTCCGGATCATTTACTCGGTTCTCCGCCAGCACCCCGCGGATCAAGTCCGGGACCTCACTGGCGTGCTTCACCTCGACCACTTCGCACCCGGCGGCCCGGGCGCTGGCGACGCCCGCCTCGGAATCCTCGAAAGCGATGGCGCTTGTGACGCCAAGCCGTTCCATTGCAGTCCGATACGGCTCCGGATCAGGTTTCAGCGCCTTCACTTCGTTGCCGTACACAACCGCAGACAGAAGAGGCATCACGCCTTCCCTGAGCAGGATAGGCTCAATTTCTGCCTTACCACTTGAAGTAACGACAGCCATCTCGTAGTTATTACAATATGTTAGAGCACGTTTCAATTCTGGCGAGATGAGTGCTGTCTGCTCGGCCCGATCTCGGAAGAGCTTCTTTTTCAACGGGTAGAGGGACATTAGTTCATCCGCCGAGTAATGAACTGGCCCCCTCTGCCCGAGAGTATGGAGCGTCTGGCGGTCGGAGATGCCGATACACTTCGTTTTGTAGTAGTCCCAATCGAGGTGGATGCCCTTGGTCAGGAGGATGTCCCGCCAGCACTCAAAGTGCAGGGGCTCAGTATCAGCCAGCACTCCGTCGAAATCGAACAGGAGTGCCGGCCGGGTGGTTTGAATCGAATTGTTCTGGTTCACTGGGTAAAGGAAATGCTCCGTGCCACGGATTGGTAGATGGACTCGAAGCGCTGGTAGTCGCTTTGAGGCGATACGAAGATGAAGTAATACAACGCGGTGCCGCGGTCGACCGTGATGACAACGTCGATTTCCCTGGTGTTCGGGAACGGCGACTCAGATGACAGCGTGGTGACGTACGCGTTCGAGCCGCCAATCAGGATCTTCTGGGACTGCTGTTCAACCTTGACATTCTGGTTCGACTGGCTGACCTGCTTCAGGAAGGCCTCAGTGTCGCGGCCCAGACTGACCTGGCCCCCCTGAGGCTGGGATGTGCCAGCCATAATTCCATAACCGATGGCGGAGGCGCCGTCCTGCCCCGTGACGATTCCGGCCTTGGGAGCGAGGGTGACGCCGTTGGATCCGTCGCCCTGCTGTTCGAAGCCCTCAGGATAGGAGAAGGTCACTCCCCCGCCCTGATAGGTTTTCGTGCGGCCGGTGACCTGGATCTGGGGCATCGAAGACGCCTTGGGGGTTGACTGGGCCGTCTGTCCCTGGGCTTTCTTCGGCGCGGCCGGCAGCTTGGCAACGATTTGCTTCATCGCGGTGAGATCGCCCTCGGTCTGGCCGTAGGATGCCTTGGTCAGATAGGGGATCTCCTTCTCGACGGCTTTGACGCGGTTACCCGGATTGGGGTGCGAGGAGAAGAACTCGGCGAACTTCGAGTTTCCACTGCCGGCCTGGGCCTGAAGCTTCTCGAAGAACCGGGCCATCTCGAGTGGGTCGTAGCCGGCCTTGGCCATGGTGTGCATGCCGAGCAGGTCGGCGTCGCTTTCGGCGCCGCGGGAGTATTTCATCAGGACGGAGTTGGCCCCAAGACCGATGCCGAGTTGGGCGAGCGTGCCGACCATCGAACTTCCGCCTCCTGCCAGCGCGCCGCCGAGTGTGGCGATGAGGGCGAGGCCCTGAGACTTGGAAGCCTGGTTGGTGCCATGCCGCAAGACGACGTGAGAAAGTTCATGCGCGAGGACTCCGGCCAACTGGGCCTCACTCTCAGCAGCGCTGATCAGGCCGGTGTGGACGTACATCGGACCGCCCGGCAAGGCGAAGGCATTGATGCTGTCCTCCTTAACGACTTTGAATGAGAACGGGTACTTCTCCAGACCGCCACGATCGACCAGGCGGGTACCAATGCGGTTGATGTACTCCGTGAGAGCCCTATCCTGGACCACGGTCATCTGCTTTTCGATTTCGGCGGCAGCTTCCCTGCCCAACTGAACGTCTTGATCCTTGCTGAACAGATTCCAGCCGGGCTTGGGCAGCTTGCGAGCACCGGCAGCGAAGAGAAGGACTGAGGCGGCAAGAAATACGACGGGCAGTCGTTTACGCATCATCATCGCGACCTCCTTGCGTCATAATTACCATTATGACGCCCACAGAGAAAATATGGCACAACGGGCGCTTCATCGATTGGGATGACGCGCGAATTCATGTGCTTTCCCACGTAGTGAGCTACGGCAGCAGCGTCTTTGAAGGCGTGCGCTGCTATGAGACGGTGAACGGTCCGGCGGTGTTCCGGCTGCGCGAGCATACGCGGCGGCTGCTTGACTCGGCCAAGATCTACCGCATGCCGGTGAACTTCACCATTGATGAATTGATAGAAGCCCAGCTCGAGCTGGTCCGCCTAAACCGGTTGCGCTCCTGCTACATCCGGCCGATCGTGCTGCGCGGCTATGGCGGGGTCGGTGTGATGCCGATGAACAACCCGACCGAGGTATTTCTAGCCTGCTGGGAGTGGGGCAAGTACCTCGGCGAGGAGGCGCTGGCGGAGGGCGTCGACGTCTGCGTGTCAAGCTGGACGCGGCTGGCGCCGAACACTCTGCCCGCACTGGCCAAGGCGGGGGCCAACTATATGAATTCGCAGTTGATCCGCATGGAGGCCGACCGCAACGGCTATGCCGAGGGAATTGCGCTGGATGCGAGCGGGACGATCAGCGAGGGTTCGGGCGAGAACATCTTCGTCGTCCGCGATGGCAAGATCCATACGCCACCGCTGAGCTCGAGCGTTTTGCCTGGCATCACGCGCGACACGGTGGTGACGCTGGCCCGCGAACTTGGCATCCCGATCATCGAGACGGTAATCCCGCGCGAGATGCTCTATGTTGCCGACGAGGTGTTTTTCTCGGGCACCGCCGCCGAGATTACTCCGATCCGCAGCGTAGACAAATCGCCGATCGGAGCCGGGCGCCGCGGTCCGGTGACGGAGAAGCTGCAGAAGGCATTCTTCGAGATCGTCGAAGGGAAAGCGGCCGACAGACACGGCTGGCTGACGCCGGTTGGAGTGGCCGTGGAGGCTTAGACAGAGACAATTCGAGCCGCCCAAGCCGCTCCCGATGTCTTCACCTCCCCCGAGATTGAACAAGCGGAACGGCCCGCAGCGGCCCGAACTCTTAAGAGCGTACACTCAGGCCGGGCCTGGGGGGAAGCGAAAACGATCCCCGCCGGCCCGGTTTTTGACAGGTATAAGCTGTCTGGAATGAGGCAGATAGAGGCTGCAGGCTGTGGGCAAGTTGTGGATAAAACAGAATGACTCAGAAATGTTCCGGATATGACGTCTTCAGCGGCGCGTTCATCGAGGTAGGCTTCGACCGCTGGATTCAGACTGTGGACCGGCCGACGGGAGCGCACGGGCGCGCAGCATACCTTGCGCCGGGCTTCATCGACTTGCAGGTGAATGGGTTCATGGGAGTGGATTTTTGTGCCCCAGGGGCGTCGCTGGGCGACATTGGGCGGGCCGTTGACGCGATACTGGCGACCGGCACAACGCGGTTCTTCCCGACCGTGATCACCGGCATGCCGGAGACGATGATTGGGTCGATCAGGATGCTGGCCGAGGCGCGAGCATCGCTGCCGCGGGGCCGGGCGATGGAAGGGCTGCACATCGAGGGTCCGCACATATCGCCGATGGATGGTCCGCGCGGGGCGCATCCGCGGCCGGCAGTGCGACCGCCATCAATCGAGGAGTTTGACAGGTGGCAGGAGGCCGCTGGGGGATTGATCCGTATCGTGACGGTGTCGGCGGAGTGGGAGGGCACGCCGGGCTATATTGAGCACATTACGAGCAAGGGAGTAGTGGCAGCGATAGGGCACCAGGAGGCCAATGAGGAGCAGATCGAAAAGGCGGTGAGGGCGGGCGCGACGCTGTCGACGCATCTGGGCAACGGGGCTTCCTTTTCCCTGCCCCGGCATCCCAATTTTCTTTGGACTCAGATGGCCGAGGACCGGCTGTGGGCCAGTTTTATTGTGGACGGGATCCATTTGGGCAAATCGTTCCTGACAGTGGCGCTGCGGGCCAAGGGTCTGCACAGAGCGATACTGATCACCGACGCGGTGATGCCGACGGGTTGTGAGCCGGGCCAGTACAAACTGGGCGAGGTGGACGTGATTCTGCACCCGGCGGGCAACGTGACGCTGACTGATGGGTCGCGGCTGGCGGGGTCGAGTTTGAGGATGGACCGGGGAGTCGGGAACCTGATGCGAATCTGCGGGTTACAGCTACGCGAGGCGGTGACGATGGCGACGCTGAATCCGGCGCAGGCGGGCAGGATTGCCGGACGCCAGCAGGGACTTGTTCCGGGCGAGCGGGCGGATCTTGTCGAATTCGATTTTGACGAGGCGGCGCAGTCGATCCGGGTACTGCGGACGTGGATGGACGGGGAGTTGGTGTACCAGTACGGGTGAAATTGGCACTCGCCGAAACGACCGTTATCGTGTCACAATGGCTGGCGGTTCCCTGTTGAGCACACGAATACGGGACACAGGAAAGAGGCCAATGCATAGTCACCCGCGTGCGTGGATCGATGAGTTCCTGGCATATAAGCGCATCGCCATCGTGGGCGCGTCGCGCGATCCCAAGCACTTCAGCCGGTATGTGATGGACGAGTTCGTCAGGCGCGGCTATGACGTGGTGCCTGTGAATCCGAATGCGGACGAGATTGCGGGACTGGCCTGCGCGCACAGCCTGGAGACGGTGGATCCAGCGCCGGAGGGCGTGATGGTGATGACGCCGTCGAAGCACTCCTGCGACATGGTGCGGCAGAGCGCGGCGCGGGGGGTAAAGCTGGTGTGGCTATACAAGGCGGCCGCAGGGGGTGCGGTTTCACCCGAGGCCGTCGAGACCTGCGACAAACTGGGGGTGAGGGTGATCGCGGGCGAGTGCCCGTTCATGTTCTTTCCAAACACGGCGTGGTTTCACAGGCTGCACGCCGGGTGGAGAACGCTCACCGGGTCAATGCCACGGTAGTGGCGCGTTCGACGGCCTTCATGAAGCGCAGGAAATTCGCGCCATAGACCTTTCGGATATCGGATGGGGTGTAACCGCGTTCGAGCAGTCTGCGCGTCAGGTTGGGCCACTGCGAGACATCCTCCAAACCCTTGGGGACGCAGGAGACGCCGTCGAAATCGCTGCCCAAACCGATATGGTCGACGCCGGCGACCTGGCGGACGTGATCGATTTGGGCGACCACGTCGTCAATTGTGGCCTGATGCATCCGTGCGGCGAGCCAGTTGTCGATGGCCTTCTGGCGCCCGACGGGATCGGCGATGGAAGCGGTGGCATCGGCGGCGGCCTTGGCGACAGCGGGGTTGGTCCAGGCGGAGGTATCGGCCGACTGCTGGGAGAGAAACTCACAGCCAAAGTTGATCTGAACGACGCCGCCGGATTTGGCGACGGCGCGGATCATGTCGTCGGTCATATTGCGCGGGATGTTCGAGAGGGCACGGCACGACGAGTGAGAACTGAAGACCGGGGCCTTCGACGCAGCGATCACATCCCAGAAAGTTCGGTCCGAGACATGGGCGATGTCAACCATCATGCCGAGGTGGTTCATTTCGGCGATGACCTGGCGGCCGAAATCGCTCAGGCCCTTGTTCGTGACGTCGCCGCTGGATCCGGCCCAGTCGAGGTCCGCGCCATGGGTGAGGGTCATGTAGCGGACGCCAAGGCCGTAGTAGGCGCGAAGGAGGTGAAGATCGTTCTCGATGGCGTGGCCGCCCTCGATTCCGATCAGCGCAGCCATCCTGCCGGACCTGGGGGCGCGCTCAATCTGGGCGGCCGTGGTGGCGAGGACGAACGATTCCGGGTGGCGAGCGACGATGCCGGTTCGGATGGTGTCGATCATGCGGAGGACACCGTGGGCCGAAGTACCCTTGGCGATCGTTGTGGGCGAGACGTAGGCGGCGAAGAACTGGGCGGCCATGCCACCCTGTTTCATACGAGGGATGTCTGTATGGCCGGTTTGGCGCGCCACGCCCAGATCGAGGCCCGTGACGGTTTCGCTGGTGACGTCGTTGTGGGTGTCGATAAGCAGCGCAGAGCGGTGGACGCGCATGACCTCCGCGGCAGACCATTTCCGGGCCTGCTGAGCCAGAATCAGCGGGGCGAGCAGGGCGAGTGCGGCAACCAGTCGGACGGTGAGCATTTAGAGTATTGTCGCATTGCTAAACTCAAACACGTGGCGATGAGCCGGAGAGCGCTGTTGGCGGTGACGCCGGGTTTGGCGTGGGCGCAAGGGGGCGCTGGTTTGCGGCTGAGTGGAGAGGCCGACCGGAAGGCCGTGCGGCGGTGGATCGTGTGGCTGGCGGAAGCGCTGTATTCGATGCAGCCGAACCTGCCAGCGGACGTGAAGGACTGTTCGGGGTTTGTCCGATTCTGCTTTCGCGAATCGATGAAACGGCACGACCGCGAGTGGGCCGGACAGTTGGGCCTGGATGGGATCCCAGCGATGCCGGACGCGAGATCGGCCATCGGGATCCATGCCAGGATGGGCGGGGCGGTTTTCAGAGTGCGGCCGGGGCAGTATCGTCCTGGCGATGAACGCAACGGGAGCTACCGGCATTTCGCGGACGCCGAGAATTTGATGCGGTACAACTGTCGCCGGGTGGCAGGGGCTTTGGAAGCGGGGCGTCCAGGCGATGTTTTGTTCTACCGGCAACTGACGCCGGCGCAGCCTTTCCATTCGATGGTGGTGACCGGAGAGGCGGTGGTGTACCATACGGGACCAGAAGGAAGTTGGGCGGGCGAAGTGAGGCGGCTTGGTTACGATGAACTGCGGCGGCATCAACAGGCGAAATGGCGGCCCGTGGCGGGCAATTCCAACTACCTTGGCGTTTTCGGTTGGACCCTTCTGGAGCGGGGCTAGAGTATGAAATCGAAATCCATCGCGTGGGCGGCTCTGCTGATGGCGGCGCTGTGCGCGCCAGCTCAGGTCGATGAGGCAAGGCGATACTTCTCGCTCTCTACGGAAGGTCCGGTGCGCGCGGGCGGGACCGTGCCCGTCAGAGTGTCGGCACAGGGCGTCGACTCGCTGGAATTCCGGCTCTACCGGGTTGTTGACCCGGTGCAGTTCTTTGAAACGCTGGGCGACCCCCATTCGGCCGGGCCGGCGGCACGACGGCGAGCCAAGGCCATTACGCCGATTGAGAAATTCGCCGAATGGCGGCGCAACGTCAGGGCGGCGATGAGGGACGTCGTGCGGTTGCAGTTCGGCGCCGAGCAGCGCCACCAGATCCGGGCCTGGATGAACAAGCCGGAAGAAGTGCCGGCCAAGGCGCCGCCGTCGAAGGCCGCTGCGACCGAATACGCCCAGGCGCCGCTGCTGAATCCGCAGCGCGTGGTGCGGGTGTGGAAGCAGAGCGTGAAGGCGAAGACGAAATGGGACAGCGTCACCGTACCGGTGAAACTCGATGAAAAAGGGCTGTACCTACTGGAGGCTACCGACGGGCAGAAACAGGCCTATACAATCCTCTCGGTCACTGATCTGGCCCTGCTGACCAAGGCCGAGCCGGGGCGAGCGCTGGTCCGGGTGGTGGACAGGACGACGGGCGCGGCGGTGGATGGCGTATCGGTGCGACTGTACGACGCATCACGCGAGGAGGTTGCGGGCGAACAGGTCACGTCGCCGGGCCGGGCCTTCGAGTGGCAGGGCAAGCAAGGGTATCCGGAGGGATTGCTGGTGACGGCACGCAAGGGCGCGGAATTCGCCGTGACCACGGTGGATTCCTGGGCGCTGGGCGGCGAGCGTGAGGACCTGACGGGATATGTGTACACCGACAGGCCGGTTTACCGTCCGGGCCATCCGGTGCATGCGAAGGCCGTGTTGCGGCGGCCCGCGGTTCAGGGTTACGAGTTGCCTGGCGACAACGAAGCCGAGATTGAGATCACCAATCCAGACGATGGGACGGTTCTGAAGAAGACTGTGCGGCTGACGTCAGCCGGGACGGTTTCGGCCGATGTGACTCTGCCCGCCGATGCGCCGCTGGGTTACTACCCGGTTCGGGTGAGTATCGGCGGAGGGATGGCCTATGGCGGTTTCCAAGTGGAGGAGTACCGCAAGCCGGAATACGAGGTCCGCGTGCGTACGGACCAGTCGCGTGTCATCCAGGGCGATCAGGTGACGTTCCAGGTGACGGCGAAATACTACTATGGCGAGCCGGTGACCAACGCCAAGGTGACATGGACGATCTACCGGAGCCGGTCGTGGCCGCCGTGGTTCGACTATGAGGAAGAGATGGAGGGCGAGGGAGAGGGCGGCGACGGGATCGCTTACGGCTCCCAGCAGGTGGACGAGGGGACAGGCGAACTGGACAGCGAGGGCCGGTTGACGATCCGGGTCGCGACGGCGGGCGCGAAGACGGATCTGCGTTACGGCTTGCAGGTGAACGTCACCGATGCGTCGGGGCGAGAGATCAGCGGAGCGGCATCGGTAACGGCGACGCGCGGGCCGTTTTTCGTTTCAGTGCTGCCGGCGAGCTTCATTTCAGCCCGCGGCAGCCAGGCGAAGCTGGTGGTGCAGACGCGCGACTATGACGGCAAACCGGTGAGCGGCGTGGCCTTCCACGTCGACGTATCCAAACACGAATGGAAGAAGCCGAAACAGCCGGTGTTCGCCACCCTGCACGGGGTGACGGGTCCGGATGGCAGAGGCGAGGCGGCGTTTGTCGCGCCGGGAGGCGGGGTCTACAAAGCGAGGGTGAGGGCTTCGGCGCCCGGCGGCATTACGCTGGACGACGATTGCCTGCTTTGGGTGGAAGGCGAGGGATTCGATCTGCCTGACCAGGAACGGATCCAGGTCGTCCCGGACAAGAAGACGTATAAGGCCGGAGAGACGGCGCGGATTCTGGTGGTGACGGGAGGACCGGCGCATGTCTGGGTGTCAGCCGAGGCCCGCGGGGTGCTGTGGCAGCGTTGGGTAGAGGTAAAGGGATCGTCGGTCACAGTTGAAGCCAAGGTGGAGTCGAGTTGGGAGCCGAACGTCCACATCGAGGCGGTGTTCGTCCGTGGCGACGTGCTGCACCGCGGCTCGAAGCAGGTGAAGGTGCCGGCGGCCGAGAAGCTGATCAACGTGGATCTGGCTGCCGGAAAGTCGACCTATCAGCCGGGCGAGCCGGCGGTGTTTCAGGTGAAGGCGACAGACGCCCACGGCAAGCCGGTGGCTGCCGAGTTCAGTTTGGGCGTGGTGGACGAATCCATCTATGCGGTCCAGCGGGAGACGGTGCGAAACATAAAGGACGTGTTCTACGGGCAGCAGTGGAACAGGGTGGGGACGGATTCGTCCCTGACTTTTTACTTCGGCGGATCGGCGGGCAAGAGCCGAATCCAACTGGCGCAGGAGGCCGGCCGGGCGCCTGTGCGGTACGGCCAGCTGAAGGAAGAGCGGATGGCCGAGCCGCGGGCGCGCAAGGAATTCCCGGATACGGCGTTCTGGACTGCGTCGCTGATGACGGGTGCAAACGGGATGGGCGAGGCGCGATTCGCTTTCCCCGATTCGCTGACCACGTGGCGGGCCACGGCACGCGGCGTGACGGCAGACACGAAAGTGGGCCAGGCCGTGGCGCGAACGCTGGTGCGCAAGAACCTGATCGTGTCGGTGGCCACGCCTCGGTTCTTCACCGAAGGCGACGAGGCAGTGCTGCCGGTGATCGTGCGCAGCAGTCTGCCGGCGGCGGCGAATGTGAAGGTCAGCCTGGAAGCGACAGGCGTCGAGGTGATCGACGGCGGGGCCAAGCAGGTTCGTTTGGAACCGAAGGGCGAAGCGGTGGTAGATTACCTAATCCGGGTGAAGCCGGGCAAGCAGGTGACGCTGCTGGCGCAGGCGCTGAGCGGGCATGAGTCCGACGCGCTGGAGTTGAAACTGCCTGTTGAGCCGCCAGGGCTGGAATACGTGACATCGAAGACGGGCGTGCTTGGGACACAGACGTCCGAACAGGCGTCGATGTCGTTCGATCCGAGGTCCGTGCCGCACACGAGGACACTGGAATTGGAGGTGGCGCCATCGGTGGCCGGGACGCTGTTTTCCGCCCTCGACTATCTGGTCACCTACCCCTACGGCTGTACCGAACAGACGATGTCCAGCTTCGTGCCGAACATCGTGGTGGCCCAAGCGATGAAGAAGCTGAACCTGCCAGGCGCCATCGACAAGAAGGCGCTGGACAAGAAGGTCCAGGCCGGATTCGAGAGGCTCGCGGCGTTGCAGCACGACGACGGTGGTTGGGGCTGGTGGGAGAGCGACGAAACCGACCCATTCATGACCGCCTACGTCGCCTGGGGCCTGCAAGAGGCCGTGGAGGCCGGCTACACGTCCCACGACCACATGCGCAACCGGTCGGACGCCGCCTTGCGCAAGCAATTCGACAAGCCGTCGCCGAAGAACAAAGCCGACGTCCGCGCCTGGCAGTTGCACGCACTGGCGCGCACGGGCAAGGCGACGAAACGCGATCTTGATTCCGTATGGGAAAAGCGCTCGGAGTTGACCAGCCTCGGCTGGGCACTGATGGGCTTGGCCAGCCAGGCGATGAAAGACGAGCGAACACAGCAGATCGGTCTGCAACTGGACGTGATGGCCAAGCGCGCCGGACCGTATCAATGGTGGCCGGCCGATCGCGATCTGATGCTGGACTTCGCACGCGATGCTTCGACCGAGGCCACGGCGTTCGCCCTGAAGTTCATGGCCGCCGACCAGAACGGCGCCGCGCAGGCGGCGCCCGCGGCCCGCTGGCTCCTATCCAGGCGAAGCCGCGGTTCACGGTGGCAAAGCACGAAGGAGACAGCCTTCGCGGTCCTCGGACTGACCGAGTACCTGAACCGGACGGGCGAGTTGGAACCTAACTTCACGGCCCGAGTGACGCTGAACGGGCGCGAGATCCTGAAGCGCCGGTTCAGTTCGCGCGACGTCTTCGAAAAGCCGGTAAAGGTGGCGATGAGCGGGCAGGAGACGGGCCAGGGGTTCGAGTTGAAGGTGGAGAAGTCGGGCGAAGGACAGTTGCATTGGACGGCAAAGACTTCGATGCGGCTGCTGACCGGCGACGTAGTGGAGCCGTCGAATTCGGATTTGAGGCTACGCCGGGAGTATTTCAAACTGACTCCGGTGAACGAGGGCGGGCGGATCGTGCACCAGTTGACGCCGGTCAGCGGGGAGGTGAAACAGGGTGACCTGATCGCCTGCCGGCTGACAGTGAGCGGGGCGGACCACAGGTACGTGTTGATTGAGGATCCGCTGCCGGCGGGCGCCGAGGTCATCCCGCGCGACGACCTCTACAAGATCAGGGGAGCGCCGCCGTGGTGGCGGGCGGGCTGGGCTCGCAGGCAGGTAAGGGATTCCCGAGTCGGCTTCCTCGAATCCTGGCTGTGGAAGCGGGGAGCAGAGTACATGTACCTTTTCCGGGCGACGACAGCAGGGAAGATACAGGCTCCGCCAGCGCGGGTGGAGCCGATGTATCAGCCGGAAATCTTCAGTTCGTCGTCGGCGGAGAAGTTCGAGGTGACGAGACCATGACAACGATTGAAACGATGAAAACGGCGGTTTCCGATGTGCGGTCGAAGCCGTTGGCGCCGCTGATTGGGGCGGCGGCGGTGGTGGTCTGGTTGAGCCTTTTCTACCTCTGGCTCGGCTTGCCGCTGAGCGGCTTTGCGGGACTGGCGGCGGTGGTGGTGGGCGGGATGTTGCTGGCGGGCGCACTGGGTTTGCTGGCCCAGCAGTCCTTAACGCTGTACCGCATAGATGATGGGCGCGTGGCGCGCTTGCCCAGCGCCGGCTCATTCTGGCTGGCCCTGGTGGTGTTCGTCCTGTTTGGGATGGTCTTGCCGTGGTGGCTGATTCAGTGGGCGCCTGACCTGGCTGGAGTGGGTTTGCAGGCGGCGAGCGCGGCGCTGCGCTTCACCCTGGCCGTGCTGTTGTCCGTGACGGGATGGCTGCTGGTGTGCGCCGTCGTGCGGAGAGTGATGGAGGACAATGGAGCGAACGGCTGAGATCCGGCCCGGACGGCGGCTGACGATCATCGAGGGCGACATCACGCGCATCGCGGTGGACGCCATGGCAAATGCGGCCAACGGGGCATTGGCGGGAGGCGGAGGTGTGGACGGGGCGATTCACCGCGCGGGCGGGGCCGGGATCATGCAGGAGTTGAATCAGATCCGGCCGACGGTGGGTCGGCTGGCGGCGGGCCAGGCAGTGGCGACCTCGGCGGGGCTGTTGCCGGCGAAGTGGGTGTTTCATGCCGTCGGGCCGGTGTATCGAGATGGCGCAAGCGGCGAACCGGAGGCGCTGGCAAAGTGCTACCGGGCGTGTTTGAAGATGGCGGAAGAGCGGGGGGCGCGAACGATCAGCTTCCCGTCGATCAGCACGGGGGTGTATGGGTATCCGATGCGAGAAGCCGCGCGGATTGCGGTGCGCGAGGCGGCGCGGTTTCTCGCAGGCGAGGCGGTGAGTGTCGAAGCGGTGCTGCTGGTTACATTCGGGCGCGAATCGTTTGAGGCTCACGTACTGGTGCTGGAGTCAGGGGCATCACTTGAGGCTTGCGGGTAGGCCCTTCACTATCCACGACAGGACAGTAGCGCGGCCGTGCTTCTTCATGAGCGCGGCGACGGCGGCCTGGGCATTGGAGTAAGCGGCGCGCAGACGGGCCTCGTTTCGTGGATGCCAGAGCGTGGCCTCGGTCGTGGGCGCAAGCGGGGCCGGATTCACGGCTCCGGGATTCGCCATTTCCTGCGCCATGCCCTCCTCAAGCCAGCGCGGCAACGGCGCACGGCCACGGATGAGGACGTGGATCATTTCGTGGGTGAGGACTGAGTCCAGGCGGTTTTCGGCGATCAGCCTGGCGGCGCTTTGCAGGTGGATGACACGGCCACGGGTGGCGGCGGCGACGAAGCCGGGTTCGCCGGTCGCATCGCGATAGACGTCGATGCCGGGATAGACACGGATTTCGGGCCGCACCTGCAGCTTCAAGCCGGTGAGGCTTTCGGCATGGGCGATCGCGCGTTCGACGGCGGCGGTCAAAGGCCCTGCCGGGGCGGAACTGGTGGCCAGGATGTCGGCGCGGCCGGATTTTGACGACACCCAGGCGATGTCACGGGCGGCAACGCCGATTCGAGTGCCTGGAAAGTATGCGGCCAGGATGCGGCGGAAGTCGTGGCCGGCCAAGCCCCGCTGTTCCGCTCCGGTCTGGCAGAGTCCAACGCCGTGACCGCGGCCCGCGCCGCTGAAGACGGCCTCGTCGCCGCGCACCTCGATGGTGAACAGGGTGCTGCGCAGCCGGTTCCAACCCAACTGCCTTCCGGTGGCGATGTAGAACGACTCGGCGGTGTAGGAGCGGCCATTGAGCAGGATCGTGGCGGCGCGGCTGTTTGATGTGCGGCGGCCAATTTCAATCGTTTCCAGCGACGGCAGCCGGAAGGCGCGCGCCAGATCGGCGAGGACATAGGTGACGGTCCAGTTCCGGTTCCCGGCGGAGAGGCAGAAATCGTCCTTGACGCCCCGCAGATAGGGCGCGGCGGCACGCGGCCATACGGACGCGGCGCTTTCGGTATGGCCGCCGCAGTGCTCGGTGTAGAAGATCCGCGCCGGACGCCCGTTGTACCAGAGAACGAGCCCTTGAGTCGCTTCGGCGGCCGACCGGTGGCGGCCGTTCACGGCGCTGACGCGCAAGTCCTGGCAGTGGGTGGTTTCGCAAAGATCGTAACCTTCGGAGCGGTGGCGGGTGAGGCTGGATCGGGCAAAGGTCCGGGCGGCGACGGCCATCGCTTTGAGCGCTTCGATTGACTTGAACCCGCCGGCCTCGCCCGCCAGCGCCGCCGCGACGTACTCCTCAATGTCCATCTGGACCGGTTTCAGCTGGCCAGAGAGTTTCACGCGCACGGTTTGGCCGTACGCGGCGAAACAAATGCCGAGTAACGCTAACGTGAGCCGTCGCGCCATGCGGCGAAGACCTCCCCTGCAATGGGTGCGGCATCAGCGCCGCCGGTACCCCGAAAAAGGAGAGCGGCGAGCGTGATATCGCCGTTGAAACCGGCAAACCATGCCCCTTCCTTCGTGGTTCCGGTCTTGCCAAGTACCTTCGTTACTGCCCCGGCACCGGCGGCAATCGATGTGCCACGCTTCACAGACTCCTCCAGTCCCTCGTAGACCGGAGAGAAGGTCCTGGCCTCTCTAGCGCGGCCTAGCGCGAGTTTGCGGTAAGCGCGGGCAAGATCGAGGGGCGAGCACCTGACGCCATCGATCCCCAGAGCTTGCAGGATGACGGCGTTGCGAGTCCGAGCGATGCCCGCGCGCAGGCCGTGGGCCTGGAATTCGCGAAAGAGGAGTTCGGGCGTGAGGTGGGCGGACATGGCGGCGAACCAGCAATTGCATGAGAGCGCGAGGGCGTCTACGGCGCCGATGGGTTCGCTTGTCGATGGATGGCTGCAATCGAGGACCTGGCCGGCAATGGTCAGGCGACGCTGGCAGACCATGGATCCGGCGCCTCCCCGCAGAATCGCTTTGAGAGTGAACGGCTTGATCGAAGACCCGGGCGGCCGTTGAGCCGTCTTCATCCAATCCGGGCGGTGTCGGGCGATCACCGCCCCATCGGAGATCCGCAGCACGACGGCCGACCCGTCGCGCTTCTGATAGGCGTGGGTCAGGACGTCTTGCAGCGAAGCCGGCATCAATCGAGTCCGAACAGGGATTTGTACTTGTCCGGCATGCGTACGGGCCGCCCGTTGGCGTCCAGAAAGACATGCTTGGTTTCGCCGGTGACCAGCAACTGGCGCGTTTCGGCGTTGCGGATCTCGTAGGCGAAGGTCAACATGCGCGGATTGGCTTCGGCAATGCGGCCTTCGGAGATGATTTCGTCGTCGTAGTGCGCTGGCGCGTGGTAGCGGCAGTGGGCGTCGACTACGGCCAAACGGATCTGGTCGTCGCGCTCCATGTCGCGGTAGCGGACACCACGGATCCGGCACAGTTCGGTACGGGCCATCTCGAACCACACCAAATAGTTGGCATGGTAGACGACCCGCATTTGGTCGGTTTCGGCGTAGCGGACGCGGAAACGGACCTGGGACTTCTCAGGAAGGGGCACACCGGTCATTATCGCCCGCTTCCCAGCCGAAACGGGTGGGCTGGGAGGGGCGTCTGGTAGGATGACGTTTGAACTTGATGAAGATCGAAGTCCTGTTTTTTGGAATGGCGAAGGAGATCGCAGGCGGACCGTCTGCAACCGCCGAGATGCCCGACGGCGCAACAGTACAGGCTCTTTTCGACCATTTCGCCGGCCAGTTCCCTGCCCTGAAGGACATGTCCAAGAGTATGGTGCTGGCGGTGAACCGGAAGTTCGTGCCGCGGGCGCATCTGCTGGCGGACGGCGACGAGGTGGCATTCATGCCCCCGGTCAGCGGCGGCACGGGGCCATGGTCGCAGTTGATTGAAGATCCGGAAGGGCATTTTTTCGCCATCACCCACGAGCGGATCGATGCGGCGGCGCTTCAGGCGAAGCTGGTCCAGGGTCGCGACGGGGCGGTGGTGATCTTTGACGGGGTGGTACGGGACAACTCGAAGGGCCGCCGCACTTTGTATCTCGAATACGAAGCTTACGAACCGATGGCGGTGGAGGTGATGGCCGGGATAGGGCGCGAACTGGCCGCGGCCCACGAGATCAGCCGGATTGGCATCGTTCACCGCACCGGCAGGTTGGAGATTGGGGAGTCGAGCATCGCCGTGGTGGTTGCCTCGCCACATCGCAAGGCCGCATTCGAGGCCTGTGCCGAAGCGATGGACCGGGTCAAGCGGCTGGTCCCGGTATGGAAGAAGGAGTATTTCGAAGGGGGCGAAGTCTGGGTGGAGGGATCGTGGGACGAATCCATATCGCGGCGCTGACCGCAGCCATCGCCGCCGCAGCGGTCCTGGCGGCGCGGGAACCGCCCACATTCAAAGTGGATGTGCGCCTGGTACGCATGCTGGCGACGGTGAAGGACCCGATGGGCAAGCTGGTGGGCGGGTTGGAGAAGAGCGATTTCCGCATCTTCGACAACGGAGTCGAGCAGCAGATCACGGTGTTTGAACGGCATACCGAACAACCGTTGTCCATCGCCCTGCTAGTGGACACGAGCAGGTCGACCGAGCGCGAGAAACGCTACGAGTTGGACAGCATCAGCACGTTCGTTTCAAGGTTGACAGGCGAGGGCAATCCGGGCGATACGTTGGCGCTGTTCAGCTTCAACACCGATGTAACAGCGCTGACGCCTTTCACCCGAGCCCGCGGCGTCATCAAGCGTGGTCTGGGTGAATTGCGTAGCGAAGGAGGCACGGCGCTCTACGATGCCATCTATCTGGCGTCGGGCGAGCTGCGACGCCGCGACGGCCGGCATGTCGTACTGGTGGTGAGCGATGGCGGCGACACGGTCTCCCGCTACCCGTTCCAGAAGGCGCTGGAAGCACTACACTCGGCCGACGCCGTTTTGTACTCCATCGTTACAGTGCCAGTGAAGGGCGAGGCCGGCCGGAACCTGCGCGGCGAAAATGCGCTGATCACGCTGTCGACCTGGACCGGTGGCCAGTTCTTCATGCCCACGCCGGGCGCCAGCCTGGATGAGGCGTTTGCGCAGGTGATTCGCGATCTCCGCACACAGTACCTCCTCGGATACTACCCGTCGAACGTGCCGCCGTCCAAGGAGCGCTTTCACCAGGTCAGGCTCGAAGTGAACCGCCAGCGCCACACGGTCAGCTCGCGCAATGGCTATTATTCCGGCGATGCCGGGGACAGCCGGTCCGGCCGCTGATGACGGCGAATCCGCGCCCTGCGCTACCATGGAAGAAGGAGATAGCGTTGCCGAAGACGAAGGCCCCGGCCCAGACGTTCGAAGAAGCCTACTACCTGAAGAAACTGGTTGAGACTCAAGCTCCGGTTCGGGTCAAACTGGTGACAGGCGAGCAGGTGGAGGGCGTAGTGGAATACTGGGATGCCAGCTTCATCCGGCTGACCTGCGACGAGGGTCCTAACTTGTTCATTTACAAGGAAAGAATACGCTACATCGAAGAGTCTGATGAGGATTGAACGCAGCTAAACCCGCCCCATGCCCGGATACCTGGAAACAGCCATCGACATCGCCCGTGAAGCAGGTTCGCTGCTGGCGCATTACTACGAACGACGCATCGGCTTTGAACTGAAAGGCGACTACGACCTGGTGACCGAAGCCGACCGGGCCAGCGAAAAACTGGTGGTCGAACGCCTGAACACCCATTTCCCCTCCCATTCGGTCTTGGGCGAGGAAGGCGGGCTTCGAGATAACCACAGCGAATACCGCTGGTATGTCGATCCCCTGGACGGTACCACGAACTTCGCCCACGGCTACCCGATGTTCAACGTCACACTGGCGCTGGAGCGAAGCGGCGAACTGATCTGCGGCGTGGTCTTCGATCCCCTGCGCCAGGAGATGTTCGGCGCCGAACTGGGCGGCGGGGCGTTTCTGAACGGCCGCCGGATCTCCGTGTCCAAGGCTGCGAAGCTTGAGGAGTCGCTGCTGTCAACTGGATTTCCCTCCCGCAAACGCCACGAGAACATTAACATCCACTTTTTCCACCAAGTGGCGATGGGCACACACGGCGTGAGGCGCGGCGGCTCCGCGGCCATCGATCTGGCCTACGTCGCCTGCGGGCGACTGGACGGATTCTGGGAATTCGGTCTAAATCCGTGGGACATGGCAGCCGGGCTTCTGCTGATCCGGGAGGCCGGCGGGCGCACCACAGACATGCACGGCGGGCTGGTGAAACTGGACGGGCCGCATATCGCCGTCAGCAATGCCAGCATACACGAGCCCATGCTGGAGCTGTTCTCAGAGGTCTTCCAGGGCCACTACCGCTACCCCGTACCGGGCCTCTAATCAGGGCCTGGCCGGACCAGCCGCGCCTTTACTTCAAGTGTCCCGAAATGCTACCCTAAGCGATTGATAATGCGCACCATCGACCTAATTCAACGGAAGCGGAACGGCGAGGAGTTGCTCCCTGAGGAGATCGACTGGCTCGTATCCAGCTACAACCGGGGCGAGATCCCCGACTACCAGATGTCCGCTTTCCTCATGGCCGTGTTCTTTCAGGACATGAACGATGTGGAAGTCGGGGCGATGGTGCAGTCCATCATCGCCACGGGTGAGAGACTCGATTTATCGTCGGTCGCTGGTCCAAAGGTTGACAAGCACTCCACGGGTGGCGTCGGCGACAAGACCAGCCTGATTGCCGCACCGCTGGCCGCCGCGGCCGGAATCAAGGTGCCGATGGTGTCGGGCCGTGCGCTCGGCCATACCGGCGGCACGCTCGACAAACTGGAAGCGATTCCCGGCTTCAATACCGATATCGACCGTGAGCAGATGATCGCGCAACTGAATGAAATCGGCATTGCGCTGGTGGGCCAAAGCCCGACCATCACGCCTGCCGATGGCAAGCTTTACTCGTTGCGTGATGCCACGGCGACAGTGGAGTCGATTTCACTGATCGCCGCTTCGATCATGTCGAAAAAACTGTCGGCCTCGCTCGATGGCCTGGTGCTGGACGTCAAGGTCGGCTCGGGCGCGTTCATGAAGCGCCAGATCGACGCCCGCCGATTGGCCCAGTTGATGACCACCCTCGCCCGCCGCGCCGATCTCCGCTGCCAGGCACTGATCACCGATATGAACCAGCCGCTCGGCTACGCCGTGGGTAACGCATTGGAGATCATGGAGGTTTCGCAGACGCTGCAGAACGCCGGTCCGGTCGATCTGACGCGACTCTCGCTGGAACTGGCCGCCCGCATGATCCACCTCGGCGGCATCACCGAAACGCTTGACGACGCACGGGAAGTTGCCCAAGCACGTCTGCTCGATGGGTCGGGCTATGCCAAGCTGAAGCAGGTGATCGACGCCCAGGGCGGCAACTCGCAGGTGCTCGACCGCTTCGACCTGCTGCCAAATGCTACCGGGGCCATGGAGATCACTTCGCCCCGTGCCGGCTTCGTTTCGATGATCGACGCCGAGGAGATCGGTCGCGCGTCGACGATGATCGGCGCCGGCCGCGACACCAAGGAAGACGATATCGATCCGGCCGTCGGAGTGATCCTAGAGGTCAAGGCAGGCCAGCGGGTTGAAGCCGGCTCGGTCCTTTGCCGCCTCTACTACACCAAGGAAGACCGCCTGGAAGAGGCCGCCGAGCGCATTGAGGATGCCTTCCGCATCTCAACCACCGCGCCGGAAATGCGCGAACTGATTCTCGAGGTCGTCGGCTAAACAGGTCCATTAGGACCATCCTCAGATAGCGAGGCGTTCGCGATGGACCGATTTACCGGCGTGCTGGGCTTGGTTCTCATCCTCGCCCTCTGTTACCTGCTGTCAACCTCAAGAAAGTCCATTCGTCCGTCGCTGCTCCTCTGGGGCCTCGGACTGCAGTTCGGCTTCGCTTTTCTGGTCCTGAAGACGGACTTCGGAAAACTGTTCGAACTGGCCAGCATCGCCGTGAATGCGCTGCTTGAATACACCGAAGCGGGCAGCCAGTTCCTGTTCGGGCCCCTGGGCGCGAAATCGGGAGCTTTCGGCGTCGTGTTTGCCTTCCAGGTGCTGCCGATTGTCATCTTCATCGCGTCGCTGTTTTCGATCCTCTACTACTTCGGCGTGATGCAGATCATCATCAAGGCCATGGCCTGGCTGATGCAGCGCATCATGGGCGCGTCGGGCGCCGAATCGACCGACGTCGCCGCGTCGATCTTCATGGGCCAGACCGAAGCCCCGCTGACCATCCGGCCCTTCCTGCCCCGGCTGACCGAGAGCGAACTGTTCACAGTGATGACCTGCGGCATGGCCCACGTCTCAGGCGCGGTGATGGCGGCCTACGTCAAGATCGCCGGCGTTGACATCAAGCACCTGCTCACGGCCGTCATCATGACGGCGCCCGCCACGCTCCTGCTCGCCAAGATCCTGGTGCCCGAGACGGGCCAGCCCGAAACCGCCGGCACGGTCAAGATCGAAGTAGAGAAACCCGGCGTCAATGTGATCGACGCGGCCGCGCGCGGAGCCGCCGATGGGCTGCAATTGGCCCTGAACATCGGCGGTATGCTGATCGCTTTCCTCGCGTTGATCGCCATGCTGAACGGGATGCTCGGTTGGGTGCACACGATGATCCCGGCCGTACCAGAATCGATGCAGAAACTGTTTGGCATCATCTTCGCGCCGGTGGCCTGGATCCTCGGCGTGAGCTGGAAAGACGCCGCGGCCGTCGGCGACATGCTCGGCACGCGAATGGTGCTCAACGAATTCATTGCCTTCCTGCGGCTGGGCGAGTTGAAGAATACGCTCGATCCACGCAGTTTTGTGATTGCCACGTTCGCCCTTTGCGGATTCGCCAATTTCAGTTCCATCGCCATCCAGATCGGCGGAATTGGGGCGCTGGCGCCCAGCCGCAAGTCCGATCTGGCGCGAATGGGCCTGAAGGCAATGATGGCCGGAACGCTAGCCAATTTTATGTCGGCCTGCATTGCGGGGATCCTGCTATGACGCGCGAGGCCGCCGCTTATCTTCGGCGCCGCGTCGGCGCATGGCCTGAGACTGCGATCGTGCTGGGCAGCGCGCAGGCATCGTTCGCCGATGAACTCGCCGATCCCGTCGCCATCGACTTCCAGGAGATCCCCGAATGGCCCGCTCCGTCGGTCCCTGGCCATGCCGGCAAGCTGATCGTGGGCGAAGCGTCGGGGGTGCCGGTGACGCTGATTAGCGGGCGTGTCCATCTCTATGAAGGTTGGACGCCGCAACAGGTCGTCTTCGGCGTGCGTGTGCTTGGCCGCCTAGGCCTCAAGCGGCTGATCCTGACTAACGCGGCGGGTGGAATCAACCCGTCCTACAGGCGCGGCCTGCTGGTGCTGATCACCGACCACATTAACCTGCAGGGATCCAATCCGCTGGTTGGGCTCAACGACGCTGAACTGGGACCACGCTTCCCCGACATGTCGCGCGTCTACTCGCCCGAGTTGTGCCAGAAGGCGCTCGCCGCCGCGTCCGAAGCAAGCGTTGAACTCGGCCAGGGCGTCTATGCCGCCATGCTTGGGCCGTCGTTCGAAACCCCGGCCGAGATCCGTTTCCTGCGCACGATCGGCGCCGACCTCGCCGGCATGTCCACGGTGCCCGAAGCCATTGCCGCCAACCACATGGGCATCCAGGTTCTGGGCATCTCGACGGTCACCAACATGGCTTCGGGTATGCAGGCCGAATTGAGCCATGAGGAAGTCCTCGAAACCGGACGCACTTCGGCTTCGGCGCTGGCCTCGCTTTTGCGTTCTCTTCTGCCTAAACTGAAAGCGTGAGCGGGACAACCGACCTACTGCTGTCCGCTGCCATCGAAGCGCGGGAAAACGCCCGGCCTGATTTCTCCGGCTTCAAGGTCGGAGCGGCGGTCGAAGCCTCCGACGGCCGTATCTTCAGCGGCTGCAACGTCGAATCCGCCTCCTACGGCCTGACCATTTGCGCCGAGCGCACAGCGATTTTCTGCGCCATTGCCGCGGGCGCAAAATCGTTCAGACAGGCCGTGGTCGTCACCGCCGCCGATAAGCTCACTCCTCCCTGCGGCGCCTGCCGCCAGGTGTTGTGGGAGTTCTGCGGCGATCTGGAAATCACGCTGGCCAACCTCACCGGGGCCAGGCGCGTATTTCGTCTCTCGCAGCTCTTGCCGGAACCCTTTGATGCGAAAAACCTCGATTAGCTTCCTCCTGCTCTGCGCCTCGGCCTTCGCGCAGAAGCCCGCCGACCTCATCGTTTCCGCCGGAACGGTCCTCACCATGGATGCCGGGCATCGCGCCATTTCGAATGGTGCTGTGGCGATCTCCGGCGGCCGGATTCTCGCCGTCGGGCCAAAGGCGGAGATCGTCAAGTCGTTTAGGGCCAAATCGCGGATCGATCGCCCCGGCGCGATCCTGCTGCCAGGCCTGATCAACGCCCACACGCACGCGTCGATGAGCCTGCTGCGCGGCCTGGCCGACGATGTCAACCTCGTGACCTGGCTGCGCGAGTTCATCTTCCCGGCCGAGGCCAAGAACGTCGATCGTGAATTCGTCCGCTGGGGCGCGCGCCTGGGCATGCTCGAAATGCTCCTCGGCGGAACCACAACCTACACCGACATGTATTACTTCGAGGACGACATCGCCGAGGTGACCAAACAAGCCGGCATGCGCGGCGTCCTCGGCCAGACTGTCATCGGCTTCCCCGCCCCGGACTACAAAACCCCGGAGGCTGCGCTTGCCGCCACCGAGCAGTTCATCCTGAAGTGGAAGAACGACCCGCTCATCACGCCCGCCGTCGCGCCGCATGCCGTCTACACAAATTCTCCCGAAACGCTGCACGCCGCCGCCCAACTGGCCGACAAATACGGTGTCCCGTTCCTAATTCATGTCTCAGAGACCAAGCCTGAGGACGTGCCCATCTACGAGAGGCACAAGAAGTCGGCCATCCGCCTGCTGGCCGATAATCATGCCATCGCCCGCCGGTCAGTCTTCGCCCATGGCGTTTGGATCTCGCCCGAGGACCGGCCCTTGCTGGTCGCGAACAAGGTGGGACTCGTCCACTGCCCGTCGTCGAACATGAAGCTCGGCAGCGGCCAGTTGCCTCTGGCTGAGTTCATGTCGCTCGGTGTCCGCTTAGGCCTCGGCCCCGATGGTCCCGCCGGGTCGAACAACGATTTCGACATGTTCGAGGAAATGGACCTGGCCGCCAAGCTGGCCAAGGTGAACGCCTCGGATCTGAACGCTGTTTCTGCCCGCACAGTGGTTGAGATGGCCACCATCGGCGGCGCCCGCGCGCTGCAGATGGAAGGCGAAATCGGCTCGCTCGAAGTGGGCAAACGCGCCGACCTGATCACCGTCTCGACACTGGGTGCGCACGCCACCCCGGCGCACGATCCCTATTCGATGCTCGTCTACAGCCTGAAGGCCGGCGACGTCGAAGATGTCGTCATCGAGGGCCGCACCGTCGTTCGTGGCCGCAAACCGCTGACGCTCAATGTGCCTGAGATTCTCGCCAAGGCCCATGAGATCCGGGCCAGGGTCGACGCGTCCATTAAGAAATAGCGCGCGGCCGGAAGCAACACTCGCCAAAGCGGTAAAATCACAGTTCCGGTGCGACTCTTCTTCAAACGCCGAATCCCGCACTTCGAACGTGTCCTGCTGGTCGAAAGCGGCTCGCGCTACCTGCTCGAAGCGCTGCTGCCGGGGATCTATCACCACCACCCGCAACTGGAACGCGTGGACGTCATCACCTGTTTTCCCGGCGCGCCGGCAACGTTTGACCACTCCCGCGGCGAGATTCTCCGCGTCCATCAGTTTCAGGGCGGAGCTGGACGGGCTCGACTGTACCAAAACCTGAAGAAGACCGATTACAACATCTGCGGCATCGTTTGTTCCGGCGAGGCGGTGATGACCAAGTGGAAGTGGGCCATCGCCGCTCACGCGCCGGCGAAGGTTTTCATCCTGAACGAGAACGGCGATTACTTCTGGGTGGACTATTCGCAGATTCCGGTGATGCGCAAGTTCGTCCTTTATCGCGCCGGGCTGTCGGGCGCCAACGCCGTGTCCACCATCGGCAGATTGGCGCTGTTCCCGTTTACGCTGGGCTACCTGCTGGCCTTTGCCGGCTGGGTCCACCTCCGCAGAAAGGTGCGCATGTTATGAAGGCAGTCTTTGTCACCACATTTGGCGGAATTGACAAGCTCCGCTACGAAGAGATCGCTACTCCGAAGCCGGCGTCCGGTGAGGTCCTGGTCCGGATCGCCTACTCAGGCGTGAACTTCATCGACATCTACTTCCGTACCGGCCTCTATCCGGCCACCCCGCCCGTCGTACTTGGTATGGAGGCGGCAGGCATGGTGGAAGCCGTGGGCGAGGGGGTTGAGGCCGTGAGGCCCGGCGATCAGGTCGCCTATGCCATGGCGCGCGGCAGTTACGCCGAATATGCCGCCGTGTCTGCGAGCCTGCTCGTGAAGGTTCCACCCGCCATCGCGCTGGATCTTGCCGCCGCATCGATGCTGCAAGGCATGACGGCGCACTACCTGACGCATTCAACACATCCCCTGCAGCCGGGGGAAATCTGCCTGGTTCATGCCGCCGCCGGCGGCGCGGGCCAGTGGATTGTGGCGGCGGCCAAGATCCGCGGCGCGCAGGTGATCGGCACGGTCTCGACCGATGAGAAAGCGGCCATCGCCCGCTCGGTCGGCTGCGACCATGTCATCAACTACTCGACAACCGACTTCGCCGCCGAAGTGAAGCGCATCACCGAGGGCCGTGGCGTGGATGTGGTCTATGATTCGGTAGGCGCGGCGACTTGGGAGCGATCTCTGGATTCGCTTCGTCCGCGCGGCATGATGGTCAGTTTCGGCAATGCCTCCGGCCCGGTACCGGAGATCCAGCCGCTGCTGCTGAACAAGAAGGGGTCGATTTACCTGACACGCCCCAGTCTGGCCCACTATGCGGCCAAGCGCGAGGAGTTGGACTGGCGAGCCTCCGACGTCTTCAATTGGATCCTGGGCGGCCTCTACACACCCCAGATCCACAAGATCTATCCGCTCGCCGAAGCGGCCCAGGCGCAGGACGATTTGGCTTCGCGCAGGACGGCGGGCAAACTCTTGCTGAGACCCTGAGGCGCGAGATGCTCAAACAGACATCCATGTTCATCCTAGCTGGCTGCCTGGCCACGCTTGCCCTCGGCCAGACCGCTTCGGTCCAGCACCGGGTCTTCGACACTAAGCCTGTCATCACGCATGGGCCAATCCTGCTCAACCCCTCTGAAACCGGTGTCTCGATACTTTGGACCACCGACACACCCTGCCACTCAAGAGTTCTTTTCGGCGAGGGAGCGGCCGATCGAACCGTCGAACCAAACGAACACGGCCTGTTGCCCATCTCCACGCGCCATCTGATCCACCTGACCGGTCTTCTGCCCGGCCGCGCCTACAAATACAAGGTCGTCTCCACGCGCGTCGTCCGCATGAAGGGCTACTATCCGGACAAGGGACTGAGCGCTGAAAGCGATGTTCACACGTTCACGACGCTCGACCGGAGCAAGCCCAGCGTCTCGTTTGCGTTCTTCACCGATACCCATGAGGACGTTGCTCGGATCAAGGCTCTGAGCGGGATGATCGACTGGAAGACCACTTCCTTTTTGGTCCACGGCGGCGACGCCTTTCATACCATCGAGAGCGAAGACCATCTCTTCGACCGCTGGCTCGACCCCGCTTCCGACGTGTTGAACCACTCGGCCCCTCTCATCTGGATGCGCGGCAACCACGAAACCCGCGGCTCCTTCGCCCGAGAGGTGAGCAGCTACGTCACGCCTCCCGAGGGCCGCCACTACTTTGCCCGCGACCACGGCCCGCTGCACATCATCGTGATCGACAGCGGCGAGGACAAGCCCGATTCGACCAACGTCTATGCCGGCTTGAACGATTTTTCCGCGTACCGCCGCGAGGAGTTCGATTGGTTCGCCAGTCATGTCCGCACCACCGGCAGAGTCCGTTCTGCGCCGTTTCGCGTCCTCTTCGTCCACCAGCCGGGATGGGGCGGCCTGACCGGCGTTGAAACCGCCAAATGGAACGCACTCGCCAATGAAGCAGGGGCCGATCTCATCATCTCCGGTCACAACCACCGCTTTGCCCATTTGCTGCCGAGGGAAGGCGAAAACCGTTTTCATCATCTAATCGCCGGCCAGGATCAACTCGTCACGGTCACGGCGAGCGGGGATGCGATGACGGTTGAGGTGAAGGCCCGCGGCGGCAAGGTAGTCGAGTCGTTCACGCTCACGCCGCGCCGGTAACGTGATCCGGCCGGGCTATCCTGGTTCTATGCGCCTCACGATGTACCAGGTCGATGCCTTCTCCAGCGAGGTATTCAAAGGCAACCCGGCGGCCGTGTGCCCGCTCTCCGAGTGGCTACCGGACCATGTAATGCAATCCATCGCCATGGAGAACAACCTCGCCGAGACGGCATTCTTCGTCCCTGCCGGCGGCGCCTATCACCTCCGATGGTTCACGCCCGGCACCGAAGTCGACCTCTGCGGCCACGCCACTCTGGCCACGGCCTATGTCATCTTTCGATTCCTGCAACCAGGCGCGGCCAAGGTGGAATTCGATACCCGCAGCGGCCGCCTCTCCGTCTCTCGCGACGGCGACTGGCTCACGCTCGACTTCCCTGCCCGCCCCCCTGAACCGGCGACGCCCTGCGCCTTCCTGCTCGACGCTCTGGGCGGCCAGCCGGTCGAAGTCCAGGCCTCGCGCGACTACATGGTGGTCTACAACACGGCGAGCGAAATCCGCGCCTTGAAGCCCAACATGAACGGCCTCATGGAACTCGACCGTTTCGCCGTCATCGTCACTGCGCCCGGTGAGGATGGTTGCGATTTCGTCTCGCGGTTCTTCGCCCCGGCGCACGGCGTACCAGAAGATCCGGTGACCGGATCCGCCCATTGCACGCTGGTTCCCTACTGGGCCGCACGCCTGGGCAAGACCGAGTTGCTGGCCCGGCAGGTGTCGCCCCGCGGCGGCGAACTGCGCTGCGTGCTCGCAGGGGACCGTGTCCTCATGTCAGGCAAAGGCGTGCTCTATCTGACCGGCGAGATCGAGTTCTGACCGCCGCTCACCCCCACAGCGTTCCGCCGATGTAGCGCGGACCATTGTCCTCGTTGAAGTAGTAGACCGACAATATCTGTCCGCCGGGCAGCACCATCGCCCAGGGGTAGCCCAGATCGGTCGATCCGCCATCGTCCCGCAGCACAATCTCCTGGGTTTGGGCAATATCGGTGCATTCGGCGTTCAGGATCCGAGCCCGGATCCCGTACAGCTTGTGGCGATAGCCATACACGAGCCAGACCCGTCCGTCAGCCATCCGGACGGCGTGATGCGGGTGGCCCTGCCAGCCGGCATCCTCCCACTTGCCGAAGCTCTTGCCCCCGTTCGTGGATCGGACCACCACGGTGTGATCGTCGAAGTTCGCCGTCCTGACAAACGCGATCAGATCGCCCTTGGCCGTCTCGTAAAGCGACGTCTCGTTGAAAGTGATCTTCTGATCCTCGGCGATCGGGCACGAGTACTTCCACGTCGTCCCGCCGTCAGCCGAGATCATGAGCGAGATCGACGTGCAGCCCCACTGGTTTTGATGCGCCACGGCCCAGTAGATCCTACCGTCCTTGCCCTGACACATCGCCCCGCGGTTGTAGGACGGCAGCAGCCGCCCGAAGGGGTCTTTCCTCTCGACTCCAGGCGTGGGCGGCGGCAAGACTGGCGTCTGCCAGGTGCGTCCCCAGTCACGCGACCTCACGATGTAGCCGCCCATGAACTCGAAGGGCTGTTTGGCGGTTTTGGGGTCTTTCACCACGGGCATCTGATACCACCAATAGCTGGCGCAGAGCAGCGTGCCGTCGCGCAACGCGATCATGCAAGGGTCCTGCGATCCACCCTCAGGGTGCGCATAGATCAGTTCGGGCTCGCTGCTCCAGGTCGAGCCGCCGTCTTTGGACCGCACCAGGACGAGTTGGCTGTTCGGATCGGTATGCGTGACCCCGGGAGCGCCCGTCTTGCGCCGGTCCGGAGCGCGCCTGAACGCGACGATCAACTCCCCGTCCCGCCGCCTCACGATGGACGGAAAGGCGCTGTGGAAGCGTTCGTCCCGGTAGATGACCACATCCTTGATCTTCTTCATCGCCCGCGCACCGCCCGCCGCCATCGCCGGGGCTCCCAATAGAAACTCTCCACGCGTCAATCCGCTGGCTTGATTCAACACTGGCCTCCAATCGCAGGCCAGTATAACAGGGCGAATCCTGGCGGCGGCATCCGGAAACGTGGTGGCGGCCCGGTCACCCGAGCTGTCGGAACCGGCACGAGAAGTGGCGCAGGAATTCGGGCTGCTCTGTGATCTCGTATCCGCGCAGGTCCTGCTTGTGCCCGTTTACCTCGAGGATTGCCTCCACGACGTAGTCGATATGCGATTGCGTATAGACCCGGCGCGGAATCGCCAGCCTCAGCAATTCGTTCCGCGCGTGAGTGCCGAACATGACTGAGCCGATCTCGACCGAACGAATCCCGGCGTGGCGGTACAGCTCGACGGCCAGCGATTGCGCTGGGAAGCGCTCCGGCGGGATGTGCGGCAGCATGCGCCCGGCGTCGATGTAAATGGCATGGCCGCCGGGCGGTTGCACGATGGGTACTCCATTCTCGGAGATGTGCCGGCCCAAATACGAAGTCGAGGCGATGCGGTAGTTCAAGTAGTCCGGGTGCAGGACCTCTTCCAATCCCACGGCGATCGCCTCCAGGTCCCGCCCGGCCAGGCCTCCATAGGTGGGGAATCCTTCGGTCAGGATCAGCAGGTTCTTCTCCTGCACGGCGAGCACGGGATCGTTCGTACAGAGCAATCCGCCGATGTTAGCGAACGCGTCCTTCTTGGCCGAAAAGGTGCAGCCACTGGCCAGCGAGAACATCTTCTGCGCAATCTGCCGGGGCGTCCAGGTGTCGTAGCCAGGCTCGCGCTCCCGAATGAACCAGGCGTTCTCGGCGAAACGGCAGGCGTCAAGGTAGAACGGGATGCCGGCCTCGCGGGCAATGGCGCTGACGGCTTCGATGTTTGCCATCGAGACGGGCTGGCCCCCACCCGAATTGTTGGTTACGGTCAGCATGATGAGCGGGATCTTCGCAGAACCGTGAGTATCAATCAGGCTGGCCAGCGCCGTAGTATCCATGTCGCCTTTGAACGGCAACATGGCCTGGGTGTCGGCGGCCTCTGGTGGCAGGAGATCGACGGCTTCGGCGCCCGTGAACTCGATGTTGGCGCGAGTGGTGTCGAAGTGCGTGTTCGACGGGACAATGTGGCCGGGCCTGCACAGGACGCTGAACAGGATGCGCTCCGCGGCGCGGCCCTGGTGTGTCGGAATGACGTGGCGGAACGCCGTCAGATCCTGGACGACCGATTGCAGCCTGAAAAACGACGGGCTCCCGGCATAGGATTCATCGCCGTGCATGATGGCAGCCCACTGCGACGTGGACATGGCCGACGTGCCGGAATCGGTAAGCAGGTCAATGAGAATATCGTCCGAACGGATCAGGAAAAGGTTGTAGCCGGCCTTTTCGAGGATGGCTGCTCGTTCGGCTGGTGTGGTTTGGCGGATCGGCTCGACGCTCTTGATGCGGAAGGGCTCGATGATGGTCTTCATGAGGCTTCGTCCCGATTGGAGGATAACAGGTGGGCGAGGGCGGTGACCGGTGCGCGGTGGAGCCGGAGGAGGGGCCCCTGCCGATTCCCGGGCCGCCCTCACAACCCCAGACGATGCCCGGCGGCGATCTGTTCGGAAAGCTAAACTGGGAAGTTCACTATGCTACGACGAGCTTTCCTGCTGCTATTCTGCGCCTGTTCGCTTCTGTTCGGACAGGGAGTTGACTGGGTCAAGGCGAATTACGCCAAGCAGGAGGTGATGGTCCCGATGCGCGACGGCGTGAAACTGTTCACAGCCATCTATACGCCAAAGGACACGTCGAAGACATACCCGTTCATGATGGTTCGGTCGCCTTACAGTTCCGGACCGTATGGCGCCGAAGCCTATCGGAGCAACCTGGGTCCGTCGGAACAGTTTGCCAGGTCGGGCTACATCTTCGTCTACCAGGACGTCCGAGGTCGCTTTCGGAGCGAAGGCGAGTGGACTGAAATGACGCCGCACAAGGCCGTGAAGCGCGGGCCCAAGGACGTGGATGAGAGTTCGGACACGTACGACACTATTGATTGGCTGCTGAAGAATGTGCTGGGCAACAACGGCCGCGCCGGGTTGACAGGCATTTCATATCCTGGTTTCTATGCCGCCGCGGGCATGATCGACGCCCACCCTGCATTGAAAGCCGTCTCCCCGCAAGCGCCAATGATCGACCTGTTCCGTGGCGACGACTGTTTCCACAATGGCGCCTTCTACCTGGCGGCGAACTTCGGCTTCTACAGCTTCTTTGCTCCGCAAACGCGTCCCGCCCAGCCGGGCGCACCGGCCGAGCGCTTCAAGTACGGCACCAACGACGGCTATGAGTTCTATCTCGGGTTGGGCCCGATCGCCAACGCCGATGAGAAGTACTTCAAGTTCAAGAACCCTTATTGGACCGCGCTCACCCGCCACACGACGTACGATGAGTTCTGGAAGTCCCGCAACCTCGAACAACATGTCCGAAACCTCACCCCGGCTGTGCTGATCACCGGCGGCTGGTACGATGCCGAGGATCTGCAAGGCCCGCTGCGGCTCTACCGTGCCGCCAAGGCGAATTCGCCCAAAGGACCGGTCACGTTGGTGATGGGCCCTTGGGGCCATGGAGGCTGGTCGCGCGGCGACGGGGACCGCATGGGACAAGTGAAGTTCGGTGTGAAGACTGGGCCGGAATACCGTGAAAAGATTGAATTTCCATTCTTCGAATCGCACCTCAAGGGTGACGGCAATTGGCAAGCGCCGGCCGCGCGCATGGTCGAGACCGGCACTTGGCAATGGCGTACCTTTGACGCCTGGCCGCCCAACGGGACCGCCCAGAAGACTCTCTATCTGGACGCCGGCGGAAAACTGGCCTTTGACAAGCCTGCCGCCTCGGGCACGGATCAGTACATCAGTGATCCGGCGAAGCCAGTCCCGTTCACTAGTTTCATCACGCTCGGCATGGCACGCGAGTACGTGGTCGACGACCAACGCCATGCCGCCAAGCGGCCCGATGTTTTGGTCTATCAGACAGCGCCACTTGAAACAGATCTGACTCTGGCCGGGCCGGTGAGCCCGAAGCTGTGGGTCTCGACCACTGGCACGGACTCCGACTTCGTCGTCAAACTGATCGACGTCTACCCGGCCGATTACCCTGACCCGGATAACAACCGCATGGGCGGTTATCAGCAACTGGTCCGCGGAGAACCCTTCCGCGCACGCTTCCGCGTGAGCATGGAGAAGCCCGAGCCGATGCCTTCGGGAGAATTCGTCGAGCTCGCCTTCGACATGCCCGACATCCTGCATACGTTCAAGCAGGGTCACCGGCTGATGATCCAGATCCAGAGCAGTTGGTTCCCGCTGGTGGATCGCAACCCGCAGAAGTTCGTACCAAACATACCCGACGCGAAGCCGGAGGATTTCGTCGTGGCGACGCAGCGCATTGCGCACGGCGGGACCAAGGCGAGTGGGATCAGGGTTCTTGTGCTGCCTCGGAACCCCGCAAACCCTGCACTGTAGTGCATGCAGAACTTGCGCTGTAGTGCGCCATCGTGATGGAAATCAACCACTTTCGATCTGGCATCGGTCTTGCACCGAAATGGACGGAGGCCGATGAAGAGGATGCTGCGAAGAACAATAATGTCCCTGATGGCGCTGCCGGTCGCCTGCGTGTTGCCTGCGCTGGGGCAGGATGCAAAGCCCCAGGCTGAGTGCGATGGCAGCCGCCGTGGGCGCGGACACGGCCGGGGAATGGGCCAGCAGGCCATGGCGAAGGGCGGCGGCAAGGGGGCGCGGCGCAATACCTGCAAATGCGGCAACTGCGAGAATTGCAAGCGGAACGGGGTTGGCCAGGGTCCGGCCAACGCAGCCCCGCCTGCAAGGTGAGCTGGGGGACGCCATGAGACGGGCAATCGGTTTGTTGATTCTGACAACTGTTTCGGCGCTGGCGCAGACGCCCGAGCAGGCGCCGATCGCGTCTCAGCCCAAGGTTGAATTGAAAGGGACCGTGTCGAAAGTGTCTGCAGCGCCCGGCCAAGGCATGCCTTTCCTGGACATGCGCAGCGGCCAGGAGACCGTAAAGGTGTATCTGGGCTCCATGAGGTTCCTCATGCAGAACGACTTCAACCCCAAGGCCGGCGACGCGATAGGGGTGAAGGGCTATAAGATGAAGGATGGAGTGGTGGCCATCGAGATCAGCCTGGCTGGAGCGAAACCTTTGGTCTTTCGCGACAGCGAGGGTCGGCCTTTGTGGATGCGCAGCGGGTATGGCTGGCACGGCCGGAAAGGCCACGATCGAGAGCAAAAATGAGATTCCCTCAACTTCGGTTCCTCACAGCCGGCGCCATCTTGGCCGCCGGCCTTTTCTTGTTCCTGTCGAGCGTATCCGGCCAGGACATCAGCCCGCGTGAACGGGCGCTTCAAGGCAGGCTGATGGGAGCCTGCTGCTGGGCTGAAACCATCGCCTACCACCGGAGCGAAACGGCCATGGAGCAGCGGCTGGAACTCTCGCGCCTGATCAAGGACGGCAAAACCGACCGCGAGATTCTGGACTGGTTCAAGGCCAAGTACGGCTCGCGCGTCCTGGTCGAGCCCGAAGGAAACCTGTCGCTGACCGCCTATGCGCTGCCGGCCCTTGCCGCGCTGCTTGGTCTTGGCGTCGTCGTGCTCGTCCTGCGCCGATGGGCGCGCAGAATACCCGAACAATCTTGAAACCCGCATCCGTAAAATCGGACAGACCGGGGACCGGCGGGTCCGAGGGTCCCCCTGGCGGAATCATGTGGGCCGACCTTCATCGTGGTGAGGCCTACGGCCCTCTGCAGTGTGACCGAGGGCACATTGAACATCCGTCCTCGCTTCCGCAATTCTTCGCCCCACCCGTAACCTGCTGATCTTGGGCCTTGCTCTCCGGATCACGCGGCAGCTGTCGCGGACCTGGCGGTCACAAACGGCGCAAAAATTGCATCATGGTTCCTAGAGATGGCTTTGACTCGCAGCGAAGTCTCCGGGCCGCGTTGGGGTTGGCCGGCGGTGGCAGCGCTCGCCTTCCTCGCACCCGCCTTGCTGCTGGTTCACACGGCGATGGTATGGCGCGATCTGGACACCGCCCGCGAAGCCTATCTGCGGAGTCTGTCGGGTTCGGTGGCGGCGCGAGCGTCGATGGGCGACGCACTGCTCGAAGAGGAACCGGCGGTAGTTTCGATCGACACCGTCCAGCAGCCGTCCACGGCCGAGGAAAAGCGATTACTGAGCAGCGAACAACTCTACGCACTGAATAAAGGTCAAACCACCTGGCGGGTCACCGTGCCGGTGGATGGTGACCGGGGCCGAGCGTTGGTGCGCATTGATATCGCCGTCAGCGCGGCCGATTTCCTGACCGACCGGGCTCGGCAGACCCTCGGCGTCTCCCTGATAGCCGGAGTGGCCATGCTGGGACTGGGTGTCTGGGGCGTTATCGCGCGCCGCCGGCAGGCCAGACTCGAGCAGCTCGCCGAACTGGGCCGCATGAGCGCCGTTTTGGCGCACGAAATCCGCAATCCTCTCGGCACTATTAAGGGCTTCACTCAACTCGCGCTCGAAAAGGCCGGCGCTGACCTGGCGCCCCTGCTCGACTCCTCGCTGCGCCAGACCGAGCGGTTGGAAAGCCTGGTACGAGATCTGCTCAACTACGCCCGCCCTCCCCAGCCCGTTAAGCGTCCAGTGGCTTGGAGCGAGATGGTGGTGCGCATCCGGGAGCATGGCCTGCACACGCGGAATCAGTCCGCGGCGGCCTTGGTTGTCGAAGACAGCGACATCGGCTTCGAAACTGATCCGGAGATGCTCGAACAAGTGATCCTGAATCTGGTCCGGAACGCGCTCGAGGCCGCTGCCAGTAAAGTGACGGTTTCAGCAGGCAAGCGCCGGATCCTTGTTTGTGACGACGGTCCGGGCTTCACGCCAGAGGCCCTCAGACGAGCATTTGAGCCTTTTCACACAACCAAAGCCCAGGGCACGGGCCTCGGCCTCGCCGTGTCCAAAGGACTGGCTCACGCCCTCGGCGCTGAACTGCTTGTCAATTCGGCCGCATCGAGCGGCACGTGCATGGAGTTGAGATGGACGAAATGAAATCGAAAATCGCGATCCTCGTCGTGGACGACGACCCGGGCTTCCGCAGCCTGCTGGAGACGATTCTCCAGGCCGAAGGTTATGCCGTTGACACGGCCCATAATGTGGCCGCTGCCCGCAAGGCGTGCGCCCAAAAGAAGTACCGGGTGGTCGTTTCCGACTTGAAATTGCCCGATGGTACGGGCCTCGATGTCCAACACTGGTTCGCGGAGCACTCTCCTGCCACTTCTTTTGCCCTGATCACAGGATTTGGCTCGGTCACCACAGCGGTCGAAGCCATGAAACGCGGCGCAGTCGATTACCTCGAGAAACCCCTGCGCAGCCCCGACGAGCTGCGCCGCCTCGTCCAGCGGGCGCTCGCCCTGGAGCCTTCCCCGCTGAGCTGTGCCGCGCCGTCATCGGACGGTTTCGCCTGCGAATCCCTCATCGCCCGCGATCCAAAGACCTTGAAGACCCTGACGTTGGCCCGCAAAGTTGCGCCGACGCCAGCCACCGTGCTGTTGCTCGGCGAAAGCGGCACAGGAAAGGAGGTGCTGGCGCGCTGTATTCACATGAACAGCAAGCGCGCCGCGGGCCCCTTCGTCGCCGTCAACTGCGCCGCCCTGGCCGCGACGCTGATCGAAAGCGAGCTCTTTGGCCACGAAAAAGGCTCATTCACCGGCGCCTCCGACCGCCATGAAGGCGTCTTCGAACGTGCCAACGGCGGAACCATCTTCCTCGACGAGATCGGCGAACTTGACCTCACCCTGCAAGCCAAACTCCTGCGCGTCATCCAGGAGCGATCCTTCGAACGCGTCGGCGGCGGCAAAACCGTCCAGGTGGACGTCCGCGTCGTCGCCGCCACCAACCGCGACCTGCCCAGCCTTGCCCATCAAGGCAAGTTCCGGACCGATCTTTACTACCGCCTCAGCACGTTCCCCATCGAGATCCCGCCTCTTCGCGAGCGGCCCGGCGATTTGGACGCGCTGGCCGTCCTCTTCCTTGCCAATTCTGCCCGCCGCATGGAGAAACCGGTGGCCGACCTCAGTGCCGAAGCACGCGACAAGCTGCGCGCCTATTCCTGGCCGGGCAATGTTCGTGAACTTGAAAACGTCCTGGAACGGGCGGCGATCCTGGCCGACAACAGGGTCGAGCCCGAGCACCTGGTGATCGCCGAGTTGCGGTCGGCCGCCACCCCTGCGCAGCAGGCCGGGAGCCTAAGCATGCGCGAAATCGAGCGGTTGGCTATCGAAGATGCACTACGCAAGCACGCCGGGAACCGCACTCACGCAGCCCGTGAACTTGGCATCAGCCTGCGGACACTGCAGTACCGGTTGAAGGAGTACAACATAGGCTGACGACCGGGAGCAGCGGTCCACTGTGACCCGGCCCCGGGAGGCCTGCCCTTGTTCCGCCGGTCTCCGCTTGGGATAATCTCGTAAAGATCCTCCACCCATGGCATGGTGGGCGAATCCGATCTGAGCCGAGGCGCCTCGCGTGAGCAAAGCACAACAGAAAGATGTCCAACTCCGGACGGAACTGCTCGGCTCGATCAAGCGGTACGAGGACTTCCTCCAGAAGGAGCTCGATGTCTATCGGGACCAGCGCGCCTGGAAGCTGATGCTGCTGTTCCGGAAGTACTATACGCTGCTGTTCCGCGAAGCCCCCAAAAAGCCTTTGACCGCCTTCAAGAAGATCTTCACCGAACCGATTGCCAAGCACGATCTTCAATTCCCTTGTGTCTGGGATTTCTTACCTGCCGACGCACTGGCAGCTTTGCAGGATAGGCCCGCCGGGACCGCCGGGCCGGCCCGGAATCCGGCGTTTGAGAGCACGGCCCAGTTCGCCCTGCATTCCCTATCTGAACCGAGTGGCGGAGTTGCCCGCTACTCGTTGATTGTCCTGCCCATCTTCGACTTCGAACTCCGGTTTCAGCGGCCTCAGCAGATTGCCGCCAGATTCGCCGCCAACGGTCACACCGTCTATTGGATCTCACCGTCGCGACGTCCCTCCAGGCGCGTTGCCGGATCCTACGAGATCGTGCCCATCCGGCGGAACCTTCTCGAAGTGCGCATGAACTCACTGGACTACGAACTCCACACCGGGGAGATGACCCCGGAGATCCTGGACAGCTTGGCAGTCTCGATTGAGGAGATGGTCCTGAACGAAGGCCTCGCCGAGACCTGGACCTTGATCCAGTTCCCCTTTTGGAGGAAGCTCGGTCTGCGGCTACGAGAGAAATTCGGTTACCCAATGCTCTACGACTGCATGGACAGTTTCCAGGATTGGCCGGTTGAACCCAAACCAAGCGCTGCGAACTGTGCCGATGAGCGGTGCCTGTTCGCCGAAGCCGACGTGGTCACGGTCACCGCCGAGGGCCTCGGCAGACGGGCGAAGCAGTGCGGCGCCAAACCGGTTCTAGCACCGAACGCCGCGGACACGAAATTCTTTGAACTGGCCCTCCCAAATGGCGAGATTTCCCATCTCAAACCTCCGGTGATCGGCTACTTCGGAGTCGTCGCGGACTGGTTCGACCTAGGAGCCGTGGCGCACATGGCTGCCAGCCGCCCTGAATACAATTTCGTCATCATCGGCGAGGTGGTCCCCTCGGTCGACGCTGGGCCACTGAAGAGATTGCCGAACGTTCACCTGCTGGGCGAGAAGAAATACGCCCTGTTACCCTCGTTCCTGAAGCGCTTCGATGTCTGCTTGCTCCCTAACCACCTCGGGCCTCTCATGGAGTACGCCAACCACGTCAAACTCTATGAGTACTTCAGCCAGGGCAAGCCCGTCGTTTCCAGCCGGTTGACGCAGTTGCACGCACCCCACGAGTTGGTCTACTTCGCGGACGACCACGACAGTTATGTTCGCCAACTCGATGCCGCCCTTGCGGAATCCGATCCCGCTCTCGCCGCCCGGCGCATCGAGTTCGCCCGCGTCAACAACTGGAACTCTCGCGTGATGCTCATGGAAAAAGCCATGCGTGCACGTACGCCGCTGGTCAGCATCGTCGTCCTGACACACAACAGCGAGGCATTCCTGCCTGAATTTCAGCGCTATCTGCTGAAGAACACAGCCTGGCAAAACTGGGAGTTGATCTACGCAGACAATTGCTCAACCGATTCGACTCAAAACCTGATCTCTGGTTTCGCGTCGGAGGACTCTCGCATTCGAATGATCCTCTTTGACGAGAATCTGGGCTTTGCCGGAGGCAACAACGCCGCAGCAAGACTGGCCTCTGGCGACTACTTGGTCTTCCTCAATCCCGATACTGTCGTCACACGCGGCTGGCTCGGCAGGCTGCTCGCTCCCCTCGTGAACGACCCGAAAGTGGGGATGACGGCGCCTGTGACCAACCACTCCGGCAATCAGACCCGAATCGACGCTGTCTACTCCGGCGTCACCGAGATGGAACAGTTCGCTGCCTACATCGCGCGGACCCAGTCCGGAAAGACCCTCGATGTGCCGATGGCGCCCCTGCTCTGCGCCGCCCTTCGCCGGCAGACCTGGGAGGAGGTCGGTGATCTCGACGACCGCTTCCGCGTCGGCATGTTCGAGGATGACGACTACGGCCTCCGATTGGGCCACGCCGGATTGAAAACCGTTACCGCCGAGGATTGCTTCATCCACCACTTCGGTAACGGGTCGTTCCGCCAGCTCGATCCGGATCGCTCCAACGAGATCTTCCAGGCCAACCTCGCCGCCTTCGAACAGAAATGGGGCATCAAGTGGCATCCACACCAGATGCGGCCGGGCGTCCCGCCACTCGAGACGGCGAGACTTTACTCGCCGTCGTGGTTCTTCGTCCTCTAGCAAGCTACAACCTGATGCTCCTCAGATCCCGGGCGAACTCCTCGCCAACGCCCGAGAAGCTCGATGCCACCGCGCGCGCCCGGATCAGGGCCGCTTCAACGTGCGGCAGAATATTCTCCTGACCGATATGCTCAACGAATTCGGCCTGCTGCAGGAACTCGGCGGGCTGCGCGCGCGCGCCGCAGAGCAGCAGCCGCCGGCCGCTCTTCTTTAACCGCTCGTTCAGACGCTCTAGAGCATGGAGTCCGGTTGCGTCGATCGCCGTCATGTTCCGCAGCCGCAGGATCACGATGGGCGCAAATGTCTTCAGGCTGGCCGTCTCTTCGTCCAATTTGTCGGTGGTGCCGAACAGGAATGGCCCGTGGATGCGCAAGATCGTCACATAGGGCGGCACATGCTTGTCCTGTAGGATGTGCTTCTTTCCGGCTTCGATGTACTCGGGCGTGACGGCGGACACCGTCGTCGTTTGCGAGACACGATAGATGTAGAGCAGCGCCGCCAGGGCCATGCCAACTTCCACGGCGACCGTCAGGTCGGCCATGAGCGTCAGCAGGAATGTGATCAGCCACACCGATTTGTCGGCCCAACTGAGCCTCAGGATGGCGCCGATCTCCCGCCACTCGCCCATGTTGTAAGCCACTACGAACAACACCGCCGCCAGCGTCGCCAGCGGGATGAACTTCGCCAGTGGTGCCGCGACCAGGATTACCGCGAGCAGGGTGGCAGCGTGGATGATCGCTGCCACGGGAGTCCGCGCGCCGCTCCGGAAATTGGTCGCCGTGCGCGCGATCGCCCCGGTCACGGGCACGCCGCCCACGAGCGGAGTAGCGATGTTCGCCAAACCCTGGGCCACTAATTCGGCGTTCGAATTGTGGCGGTCGCCAGTCATCGAATCGGCAACGACAGCTGACAAAAGACTCTCCAGCGCCGCCAGGATCGCGACCGTCAGCGCCGATGGCAGCAGGGGCAAAACCAGAGACGGCTTGAATTCCGGTATGTCAAACACTGGCAACCCCTGCGGGATGCCGCCGAACTTGGTCCCGATGGTCTCCAGCGGCAGCCCCAGGATCCCCGCGACGGCCGTGCCAGCCACCAGAGCAACAATCGATCCGGGAAGCTTGGGCACGATGCGAGGCGCAAGGAATATCAGCGCCAGCGATCCCGCCCCGACGGCGAAACTGAGCCAGTCCGTGCCGCCCAAGCTCGTCGCCACCTCCTCCATACGCGCGAAAAACTCGCTGGGATTCCTGGCGTTCCTCAGTCCCAGGAAGTCCTTGAATTGCGTCGAGGCGATCAGCAGAGCTATACCGTTGGTGAATCCAATCACGACTGGCCGCGGAATGTACTTCACGGCCGTGCCCAGACCGGTCAAGCCCAGTCCCACCAGGATCACTCCGGCCATCATCGTAACCATCAACAAGCCCGACAGTCCGTGCTTGGCGATGATCCCTGCCACGATGACCACGAATGCACCCGTCGGCCCGGAAACCTGGATCTTCGATCCGCCAAACAGCGCCACGATCAGCCCACCCAGGATCGCTGTGTAGATGCCCGCCTGCGGCGTCACTCCCGAGGCGATGCCGAACGCCATAGCCAGCGGGAGCGAGATCAGCCCGACTGTCAGCCCGGCCAGGCAGTCGGCCCGGAAATCGCGCCGGCGGTAGGTCTTCAGGCAGTCGAGCAGTTTCGGACGCCAACTCCATTCGGGAACCTGCCAGATGAGACGCCTCACCTGGCCACTCCTGGGCCGGATGTATGCCGCTCCACTTGTTCCTTACCCATCTCCTCCAGCAGATGCACCGACTCTTCCAATCGTCGTTTGCAGATTTGTCTGAGCAGTTCCAGCACTTCACCAAGCGCCGGGTCGTGCAGAGAGTAGAAGACCTGACTACCCGCCTTGCGGTGCGACACGATCTGCCGTGCTCGCAGCAGGGCCAGGTGCTGGCTGGCATTGGCTTGGTCCAGGCCCAATTGGGAAATCAGCGCTCCGGCTGAAGTTTCCCCTTTACGGAGTTCCTCGACGATGGCAATGCGGGTAGGGTGCGCCAACGCCTGCAGAATCTCCGCCTTCATCTGCTGGATCGCATTATTCATCTTTATAGTATATTCTAGTTCTCGAATATTCGTATGATACCGTAGACGCCGTGACATACCACAGCAAGGCCCCAATCTGGACTACATGATACAATCCGGCCAATGACACGCTGGGTTTCTGTGTTTCTCTTTTCAATGTGCCTCCTGGCCGCCCACCCCGGCCACTCGGGCACCCAAATGGCCGAAACTGCCAATCGTTTCCTGCAAGCGCTGTCGCCCGAACTGCGCGCCAAGGCCCAATTCCCGTTCGACGACGAGGAGCGGTTCTTCTTCCACTACATCCCAAGCGACGACTTCCCGAAAGCCGTCAGGCGGTCGCGCATGGGTTTGACGTTGCGGGAGATGACTCCACAGCAGAAGCACCTGGCCTCGGCGCTGCTCAGCGCCGGTTTGTCGCAGGCTGGCTACATCAAGGCAACGACGATCATGAGCCTTGAAGAGGTCTTGCGGGCAATTGAGGGCGATTCGGGAGATCGCCGCAACCCGGAGAAGTACCACTTCAGCATCTTTGGCAAACCGGCGGAAAAGGGCGTGTGGGGTTACCGCGTCGAGGGCCATCATGTCAGTCTGCACTTCACCGTCATCGATGGTGTGGCAACTGGCAATCCGACGTTCTTCGGGTCGAACCCGGCCGAAGTTCGCAGCGGCCCGTTCAAGGGACTGCGGGTGCTGGCCAATGAGGAGGACAGGGCGCGGGCGCTATTGGAGTCGATGACGCCGGAGCAGAAGAAACTCGCCATAGTTGACGCCAAGGCGTATCGCGACATACTGACGGCGGCGTCGCGCAGGGCGGCGCTCGATGGCAAGCCTTCGGGCCTACACGCTTCGAAGATGACTGTGACGCAGAAGCGGCTGCTGGATGCGCTGATCGCGGAGTACATCGACAACGTCCCGGCGGAGTTAGCCGAACAACGCCGGACCCGGTTGAAGTCGGCTAACGGCGAGATCTGGTTCGCCTGGGCCGGAGTCGAGCAGCGGGGCGGGCCGCACTATTACCGTGTTCAGACTCCGGCGTTTTTGATCGAATACGACAACACCCAGAACCAGGCGAACCACGTCCACTCAGTGTGGAGGGACTTCCAGGGCGACTGGGGCGAGGACCTGCTGAAGCGCCATTACAGGACGAGTCCAGCAACTCACGGCCACGACGCCAAGCCGCCAGCCCACTGAGTGCTAGACTGAAGGCAATGTCGTTCCCCGAGGCCCGTCCCAGGCGAGTGACGCGGCGTGTTTTCATATCGTTAGCGTCGACAGCCGCCACCATTCAGGGACAGGATTCTGGCCTCACTCTGGCCAGCGAACGCGTCCGTTACACCGACCGCGCCACGGAAATGGTCCTCGTCCGGCTGACTTCGCCGGCGTTTGATACCTGCTTGCCGGTTTCGCCGGGCCGGGGCATTTCGAGCCGCACCGGGTCCATGCTGGTCACCGTAGTCCGCGAGGGCCGGAGAAGCCTGGTCTGGCTCGACCGGACAACTGGCACCGGCCGGATTGTCGCCGCCCCCCTGGATCTGGACCCGGAAAGCGTTGCTATGACGGCCGATGACCGCTGGATCGCCTATGCCGCCGGGCAGGAGTTGACCGCGTTGCAGCGGCAGGGGGCACGGCACCAGACGCTGGCCCGGTTCTCGCCGGGTACCGTCTTGCAGGCCGGTCTGGCAGCTTCCCCTGACCATTTGACCTTCTACTTCGCCGAATCCTTGGCGGGAGGTGCCAGGATTCGGTCGGCGCGGCTCGGCGCCGTTTCGGTCGCCCCGCTGGCCGAATGCGAAGAAGCCGTCGCCGAATTGGCTCCGAATCCGAGGCGCGCGCTGCTGGCATGGCGCACACGGGGCGGTGCTCTCTGGCTGGGCGGCCTGGACGGACGAAAGCCAAAGCGAATGGAAACGCCCGGCGGCAGGGTGCTGCAATTCTACTGGTCGCGCGACGGCGCGTCGACGTTGTATCTGTTCGAACCGGAAGACCGGTCAAAACTCGTCCAGATCCGCGAACAGCAAGTGGACACCCGTGCCGACGAATTGGTGGCGAAGACCAGCCAGTTCGCCAGCTTCGCGCCCAACTCGAACGGCACTGCATTTGTGGGCGCCAGCCGCAGCAAGGCCTCCCCGCACATTCTGCTGTTGTTGCGGGCCACCCAGCGCGAATTCACCTTATGCGAACACGGCGACCCGGATCCTGTCGTTTGTAGGCCCGTCTTCACGCCCGACAGCCAGTCGGTGGTATTCACGTCGCGGATGCACGGCAAATCGGCCGTCTACATCGCCGGCGTTGAAAAGCTCATAGAAAAGACCCAGGACTGACGCGGGTCCGGACCCGCTGGATCAATTGACTGCACGAATTCCCGTGTCGCGAGCCACTTCAAGGCAGGTCGCGGGCTTGGGCCGAGCATTCTTGGCAACGTACATATTGCGGTCGGCGGTTGCTAGCAGCGCTTCGGCGTCCTGCCCGTCCGCAGGCAGGCAGGCCGACCCGATGCTGACCGACAGCGGCCATCCCGTCTCCGCCTGCGTCTGCTGGAGCACCGCCTGCCTCATCCGCTGGATGCGGCCGGCGACCGATTCCTGTGGCAAACCGGGCAGCAGGAGCACGAACTCATCGCCACCCATACGCGCCGCGTAGTCGGTGTCCCGGCACTGCCGGATCAGGCTGGCGGCCACCGACTTGAGCGCCTTATCGCCTTCCAGATGACCTAGTTCGTCGTTAATCTTCTTGAAATTGTCAACGTCGCATACCAGCACGGTGAGCGGCTGCGTGAGCGCTTCGCAGCGGGCGATCTCCGCGTCAAGCTGCAGATACAACGAGCGCGCGTTCGGTAGGCCCGTCAGGAAGTCGGTGACTGCTGAAGTCTCGGCCTGCTTGAATCGAAGAGCGTTGTCCACGGCAAGAGCGATCTTTGAGCTCACAGCCTGGAGGATACGCAAGTGGTCGCGGCTGAAGGCGTCCTTCTCGTTGTGATACAGCGCCAATACGCCGACGATCGCCTGCACTCCTTCAAGCGGAACCGCCAGTGCCGCACGCAAGGTCGAGAACTTGGACGGATCGTTCAGATACCCGGGCTCGACCGACGGATTGCCGTTCAGTATCGGTCGCCCATTCTCGGCCACCCATCCTGACAATCCCTGGCCCACGGGAATGCTCAGTGAGGCAAACAGCCGCATATTGTCGCCGCTGACAAACTGCGGCTCCAACACTTCCTCTTTCCTGATATAGACAGCCATCGCGTCAAACGGGATGAGCCGCCGCAGGCGCACCGAAACCACCGAAAGCGTTTCGTCCAGGCTCAGGGACGAACCGAGATTTTGTGCGAGCTCGAACAGCGCTTGGGCCTCCTGGCGCGCGGCGGCGATCTGGTGCAGGAAGTCGACGCGTTCCGCAGGCTGCGTCGTGGGCGCCTGGGAGTCGCCTACGAAGCCGGCGGCCGGCGCCTCACCGGCGATCACTTTCAGATCCTTGCTCAGCCGTAACGGTTCGCTGGCCGTGCTGCGGGCCATGCGCTCAAGGTCCCGATAGCGGCGGGCGAGGATTTCAACAACGCGGGGGTCAAACGAGCGTCCCGCCTCCTGTACAACCGCGCCGATGGCACGGTCAAGCGGCAGCGCCTTCCTGTACTGCCTGTCGGTGGACAGCGCATCCAGACAGTCAACGGCCGATAGGATCCGGGCGCCGACCGGGATATCTTCCCCCTTCAGCCCGTCGGGATAGCCCGAGCCGTCCCATTTCTCGTGATGCGAGCGAACAATAGGTACCACCGGGTACGGGAACTTGACGCGTTCCAGAATCTCCGCGCCCACCACCGGGTGGATCTTCATCTTCTCGAACTCTTCTGGCGTCAGCCGCCCAGGCTTCGAGATGATGTGCTCCGGTACGGCCAGCTTTCCAATATCGTGCAGCATCGACGCCGCGCGCACGGCCTCGACCGCGTCCGGCGGCAGCCTCAACTCGCGGGCGATCTCGACGGCGTAGACCTGCACCCTTTGCAGGTGGTCGTGCGTAGTCTCGTCCTTGGCGTCGATGGCCAGCGCCAGCGCTTCAATGGTGCGAAGGTGCAGCGAGGCCACCTCTTCGGCGTGCACGCGGCCGTCTTCAAGCCGAGCCATGTAGAGGCGGTATGAACGGTACACCAGGTAGCCGGCCAGGAAAGTGATGAACGGAATCTGCCAGCCCCGGAAAAGGTCGCTGGCGGCGGTGAACACCCCGGCCAGCACAGCCATTCCGACGTAGTATGGCAGCATCCAGAGATAGCGTTCCTTCCAGAACGAACCCATGCGCCGGTTCTCTTCAGGCGCCTCTGCGAAGGTGGTTGGGAAACTGACCCCGAGGAACAGCACCGTCGCGGTGAGGACAAACCGCGCCGCCAGGTGCATCCCCTGCGAGCCTGGCGTGCCCACATAGGCCACCTGGGCCATGGCCACTGCCAGGATCATCGCGGATGAACTGAATAAGGACCGCTCCATCCGGTTGGGACCCTGGTGCGAAACCCATTCGACGACGAATGCTGATGCGGCGGCCATGGCGAGCGCGGCCCCAAATTCGACGTTCATCAGCCCCAGGAAGACGAACGCCACGCTCAACGGGACATGGCCCTGTTCGGACCGGATACCGACCCGGAAGTAGGACGACATCACCGCCAGCAGGAGGTACGCCAAATACTGGGTGACGTTTGAGACGGAAAAGCCCAGCAGTTCGGGCCCCAGGATGGTGAAGCCCGTGACAATGGTCAGCCGCCGGATGGTGGTCGATAGCATACGGTTGTTCGGCGCGGACATCTCTGCTCTCAAAGCCTATCGGCGGAAAGCCAGCTGAACTGTACGGACGAAAGACCACTGAAACCGGCAGACGCCCGGCTCCGTCCATCCCAAACAGACCTCTATAATGGATCTTTGGCGGCTTTGCGCCCAGTGACACATTACATGCGCTTCAACTACATCAGCCTGCTCTCGCTCGCGGCCTGCATTCCGGGACTCGCGTCAACGCCATCGCCGGCGGTTTCGGCGATCCCGGCCTGGTTCGAGCAACTGCCAGGCGGTTCGTTCGCCGCCCGTGGAACCGAAGGAAAGCTGGCCCTGAATGGAACCCGCGCCGAACTTGCTTTCCGCGCCGCGGGCGCCAAGGATGGCTATGAACGGCTGCGCTGGAGCTTGCTCGGCGCGAATCCGCAAGTCCGGACGAGCGGCACGGCTGCGCGGGCGTCCAACACCGACTACTTCGTCGGTACACAACGGAGCCAGTGGCGCATGAATTCGGCCCACTACGGCCAGGTGCGGCTGGAACAGGCCTACCCCGGAATTGATGTGGTCTGGTACGCGTCGGGAAGGTTGCTTGAGTACGATTTCGTCGTCGCGGCCGGCGCCGACCCGTCTTCGATCGGCTTCCGGATTGAGGGCGCCAAGGCCCACCTGACGCATGATGGTAATCTCGAGTACGACCTTGGACAAGTGACCGTGCGGCAGGGCCGCCCGGTGGCTTACCAAATCGACGGCAGCTTGCGGCAACCTGTTGAAGCAGCCTACCGGCTCAGCCCCGGCGGCCGGGTCAGTATTGAGCTTGGCGAATATGACAAGAACCGGACTCTGGTGATCGACCCGGTGCTGAGTTATTCCGGTTACCTCGGCGGCGCGGGCATCGATATCGCCTCGGGCGTCGCAGTCGACGCCGAAGGTGCGGTTTGGGTCGCCGGCACCAGCACTTCCGATGTCGATTCCGCCTGGGTCAAAGAGCCTTACGACACCGCCCGCAACGGATCCAAGGATGTGTTCCTCGCCCGTATGGTGCCAGACCCATCCACCGGCTGGAAACTGGACCACTGGACCTATTTTGGCGGCGGCTCCGACGACGAATGCGTCGGGCTTGCCATGACCAGCGATGGCGTCATGAACCTTGGCGGCCGGACTTATTCCGACGACTTCCCCATGGCCGGTTACTCGCACCAGACCGAGAACCTCGGAGAGGGCGACGTGTTCGTCGTCCGCTACAACCCTTACTGGCAGGGCTACGACGCGCTCGAATACACAACCTACATCGGCACTGAGGACGCCGAGGTGCCGCAGGCCGTCGCCGCCAATTCGAATGCCTGGATTTCGGTTTCAGGCTACACCGCGGCCGGGGAGTTGCCCGAAGGCGCTCTCACCACCGCTCTGCAGCCCTCGAACCGCGGCGGCGTCGATGGCTTTGTTTACACTTTCAACGCCCACGGCGGCGACGGCGAGACGCTTCTGATGGCGACTTTCTTCGGCGGCGACGGTACGGACCTCGCCAACGCACTCGCAATGGACGATGCTGGCCTCGTCTATCTTGCCGGCGTCTCCATGAGCTGGGATCTGCCCATTGAAGGGGCCGCGTATCAAGCCGATTATGGCGGCGAAGGCGACGCCTACCTGGCGATTCTGGATCCGACGAAGTCCGGCTTCGACGCGTTCAAGTATGGAACCTTTTTCGGCGGCTTCTCGCTCGACGTCGCCCTGGGCATGTCCCGCACCTCCGACGGCTTGATTCTATTGACCGGCTACACGGTCTCGGATAATTTCCCGCTCTCGCCCGGCGCCTACCAGACCATGAAAAACGGTTTCGTAGACTCCTGGGTGGCCGCGGTGGACCCGGCCAAGGCCGGCGCCGACTTCGTGCGCTACTCCAGCTATCTCGGTGGCGCGGGTACAGATGTCGGCTATGCCGTGGCCAGGGACGCCAGAGGCCGCCTGGTGGTGGCCGGTTACACCGATTCCTATGACTACCCCGTGAAAAACCCGCCGGTATCGCAGTCCGCGGAAGCCCGGGGCACGGAAGCGTTTCTGACCGCGATTGACCCCAATACTGGCGGCCCCGGCGCGGTTGACTACTCGGCCCTGTTCGGCGGACGGCTAGGCGATGTCGCCACGGCGCTCACCGTCGGAGCCGATGGCTCCACTGCCGTTGCCGGATATACGGCATCGGCTGATCTGACCGTTTCTGGCGGGTCGGCCAAGCAGAACGCCAACGGGCTGAAGACCACGTTCTTCTTCCTCCTGAAGCCGGACGTCGCGCCCTGACGCGCTGAGCTTCACGCCGCGGATCGCGTTTCCGGGTAACCAACGCCGGATGGGCCGCGCCAAATCAGATTGACCGCCCCAGAGGCGGGCGGTCCTTCTTTGATAGGATTCATCCAGGATCATCCGTGAAGTTGCACCAACGTCTGCTCATCCCACTCGCCGCCGGACTCTGTCTGGTCATCTGCGCCTGCGGTTCGCGCAAGAGCGCGGAGAAGAAACAGTCTGGTTCGGGACAGGTGTCGGTCCGGGTGGTTCCGGTGCAGACGCGCTCGCAGCAGCGCAGCGTTGAATCGGTCGGCAACCTGTATCCATTCGACGAAGCGATCATCAGCAGCGAGGTCGACGGAAGGCTGGAATCGGTCGGCGCCGATCTCGGCGACATGGTGGCTCAGGGCGCCGTACTGGCCAAGATCTCGGATGAGGAGCAGCGCTACCTGGTCGCGCAGCAGGAGGCCCAACTTCGCCAATCGCTCGAACGTCTGGGCCTGCAGAACGAGAATGACCGGGTGAAGGATATCCGGGAGACGCCCGACGTGCGGCGTGCCCGCGCCGACCTGACCGAGGCCGAGCAGCGGTACAAGCGGACGCGTGAACTGGTTGACCAGGGCATTGGCCCGCAGTCGGATCTCGACTCGGCCCAGGCGCGCTTCCAGTCCTTGCAAGCGGCCTACGACGTGACGATGAACCAGACTCGCAACTTGATCCAGGAGGTCGAGCGTTTCAAGGCTTCGCTCGAGTTGCAGCGCAAGCGGCTGCGTGACACGACCGTCCGCGCGCCCTATGCCGCTTACGTCAAGGATCGTCTCGCGACGCCTGGCCAGTTCGTCCGGGCCAATACGTCACTCTTCACTCTGGTCAAGATCGATCCGGTGCGGCTGCGCATCGAGGTGCCGGAACGGATGGCGCCGTGGATCAAGCTCGGCCAACGGGTGGAGGTCACCGTCGAGGCGTTTCAGGGCCGCCAGTTTGAAGGCAAGGTGTGGCGGATCTCCCCGACCGTGGATCAGAACAAGCGCACCTTCGTCGTCGAAGCGCTGATTCAGAATCCGAACCGCGAACTCAAACCTGGCAGTTATGCCAAAGCCAAGATCGTCACCGATCGCGTCGAATCGATCCGTATGATCCCGTCGCGCGCGCTGAACTATGTTCTGGGCACGAACAAGGCGTATGTGATTTCCGCCGATCAGACTGTCCATGTGCGCGATGTCAAACTTGGTGACCGCTTTTCCCAGGAGGTCGAAATCCTGGAAGGCGTCGAAGAGGGCGAGCGCGTCGCCGTCGGCGGTCTGAACCGGCTCGAGGAAGGCGCAAAGGTCGCGGTGACCGAGGGCGCCGCCAAGCCGGCGCAGGAAGAAGACTAGCGCGGACTGTCGCACCGCATCCCGCCCGAACGGGATCTGAGACAATGGGAAGGCACGAATGAATGCCTCCCTCTGCGCGCTCATCTGCGCAATCCCCGTCTGGGCCTGTCAGGGGCCGGAGTCCGGTCCGCCGGTCCTACCCGCGCCGTTGAAACAGACGCTCGTGGTGACGGGCGCTCCCGATCCCATCCCGCTTGAAGAGGCCGACCGCAGCGTAGAATCCTTGCCCGTCCGCGGCCAGACCCTGTTGTTCAGCGCCCTGGTGGACGTGCTGAAGTTGGATCCGTCGATCGACCTGCGCCAGCGCGGGGCCAATGGAATGCAAGCCGACATCTCTCTTCGCGGATCATCGTTCGGCCAGGTTCTGGTGCTGGTCAATGGCCGCCGGATGAACGACCCCCAGTCGGGCCATCATCACATGGATCTGGCCGTTCCGCTCGAGGCGATTGATCGCATCGAAGTACTGCGCGGCGCCGGCAGCACGCTTTACGGTGCCGACGCTGCCGGCGGCGTCGTCCACTTGATCACAAGCCCGACCGGACACAGCGAGATCCGGCTCAACGCGGGTCTGGGCAACTTCGGCGTCAACCAGCAGCGCGCCTCGATCACCGGCGTTCGAGGCGCTCTGAGCCAGTCTCTCTCCATCGCTCGTGATTTCTCCACCGGCTTCATGGATGGCCGGGACTACCGCGGCCTGGCCCTCTATTCGGGCACGAACTGGACCTCGAAACTCGGCGCCACGGGCATCGATCTAGGCTACAGCGACCGCCCGTTCGGCGCCAACCAGTTCTATGGCAATTACAACTCCTGGGAGCGCACCAAAACCTGGATGGGATCGTTCCGGCAGAGCATCGGCGAGAGAACAGAGGCCTCACTGGGCTACCGCCGCCACACCGATCTCTTTGTGCTCTCTCGCGACCGGCCTCAAGTCTATGCCAACCATCACGTCGCCGAATCCTGGCACGCCAGCCTACGCCGGCGGGAGACGCTGGCGCAGGGGGTCTCGTTCTACTACGGCGGCGAGGGCTTCGGCGATTCGATCGATTCAACGAACCTCGGACGGCACGATCGCCGCCGCGGCGCGGCCTACACGCTGCTCGACGTCCGGATGCTCAAGAACTTCAGCCTGTCTGCCGGGATGCGTGCCGAAAGCCACCGCGGGTTGTCGGAGTGGAATCCATCGCTGGCCGGCGGTTACTGGGCAGGGGGAAAGCTGAAGCTGCGCGGAAGCGTCAGCAAGGCCTTCCGGCTGCCGACGTTCACAGACCTCTACTACCGCGATCCGGCCAACCGTGGCGACGCCGGCTTGAAGCCGGAACATGCCTGGAACTATGAAGCGGGTGCCGACTATCGCCCTGGCACGAACTGGCGCTTGCAATCGACGATCTTCCGCCGCCACGATTCAAACATCATCGATTACGCCCGGACGTCGCCTGATTCTTACTGGCAGGCGATGAACGTACAGCGGCTGAACTTCACCGGGTTGGAATCCTCGATATCCTGGCGAGGTCATGGACAGGTGGCCGGCTGGTCCTACACCGCGCTCAAGGGCAGCACTGCGCCGCTCGCGGGTCTGCAATCGAAGTACGCCTTCAACTACGCCTCGCACAGCGGCGTTTTCGCCTGGACGGCCTTGCTGCCGGGAAGCATCGCCCTGCGTACCCGCGTTGGCGCGCTTCAGCGCGTCAATCAAAACGGCTATGGCGTCTGGGACTTGTCGGCAACGAAAGCGTTGGGACGCTTCCGGCCCTACGTCCAATTCGGCAACCTGACATCAACCCGGTACGAGGAAATCGTTGGCGTGACCATGCCCGGCCGAAGCGTTGTCGCGGGCTTGGAATTGATCTGGCAGGGGCGCTGAGATCCTCAGTGAAACCGCTCCTGGCGAGCTATCGCACCGGCGGGGCCAATGCCCATTTTCTCCACATCGCCTCGTCCGCCAGCGCTTTGATGAACACTCCACCGACCACCGACCGCGCTTGAAACCCACGCTGCGTTCCATCGACTGTCCAATACCAATCTGTCATCGGCACCCGGCTCTTGGACCCGTTCAGGAAACGGTGCACCGGGCGCACCAGAGCCAGGAAATCCTCCTGCGATTCAGCCATGGTGGCAGTCCAGAGAATCCAGTCCAGCTTGGTGTAGGTCTCGCGGTTGTCCAGCGGCAGCCCGTAGGCATTCTGCTTCTGCTTGTAGTACGCCATCTCCTTGCGCGCGACCTCCACCGGGAACAGGTTCAGGCCCAGCAGGCGGTCCCAGACGAGGTTGTATTTCTGACTCCAGGTCCCTGGCTTGTCGAACGCCAGACGGTAGTGGTCCCCGTCAGCGGCCATCGATGGCCACTTCGCCGCCATTTGCTTCGCCTTGGCTGCATACCGGTCCGCCTCTGCCGCCTCGCCCAGTGCCCGGGCGACCTGCGCGTAGGCGCCGAGTGCAACAATCGCCTTGATCGATAGGTTCGTGTTGTGAGCCAGGTGACCAGCGAAGTCGTCTGTGGATAGCTGGTTCTCCGGGTCCATGCCCTTCTCGCCGAGATACTCCGCCCAGCGCTTCAGCAGTGGGTAGTACTTGCGGAGATACTCCGCATTACCTTCCACTTTGGTGAGAGCGCCAGCCAGGATGAGCATGTTGCCGCTCTCTTCCACGGGCATTTGGTTGTCTTCGCTCTTTTCTCCGCCGCCGTAGACCTGCCCGTTGGCCAGCGGGTACTGGCCGAGGTCATGCGGCGAGTACGGCCATGGCCAGCGGCCCGTGCGGGCATAGTCGAAGATGGGCGTCATCTGGGCCTTGATCAGAGCAGGGTTAAGGAGAAGGAAGACAGGGGCGGCCGGGTAGAAGACATCGACCGTACCGATACAGCCGTTGGAGAAGTTCTCCTTGGACAGGTAAATCGGTGTTCCATCGATGTCAGCCGCCAGTTTGTGAGCAGCCAGTGCCTGGCGATACGCCAGCACGGCGATTTCAGCGTATTCCCGGCCTCCAGCGCGCGTGAGGTCCGATGTCAGAGCTTCATCGAAACGGCGCGATCTCTCCACGAGAGACGGTAGGTCTTTCGCGGCAGCTCGGAGGAGTTCCACGGCGCCATCACCATTGCGCCTCCACCAGGGGCGCAGGTTGCGCTGGAAATACTGGAGCGAGAACAGGTCGTCATAGGCGAGCATCAGGTGGCAGGAGACCGTTTCGGCGGCAACTGGACCCAGGTCGAACGATGCCGCAAGCACCGGGTGGTAGCGGGATGCCAGCGGGATGTCGAGTTCATCGGCATCGGAGAGGACGCCAGAGGAGAGAAACTCCGCCCGCGCACCAGCGTTTGCGATGCGGGTCCGTAGCCCCTGCTGAGCGGGCGCGGCAAGATAGACATAGCCCCAGTCGATCCGTAGATTATCGCCAGACCTGGCCAGCACCGGCTGATCCACCGTCCCGGCGCGCAGCACCTCCATCTCTCCAAGCCGGAAGCGGGACAAACCGACGCGCTGCTCCGGCGTATTCGTCGCCAAGTAAGCGCTGGCGTCAAAGTAAAGCGAGACCTTGTGCGCGGCGCCATCCACCGAGCGCACATCGGCGACAAGGTAACTGAGCGGGCGCGAAAGGACATCCAGATCCATTGGGAGCGCCGGGGTGAGGAAGGTCAGGGTGAGCCGTACTCCGCCCTCTTCGAAGACATAGATTGTGCGTGTGGGGGTCACTTCACGAGTGACCTGTTTCATGGCCGGGCTGTTCCGCGGTAGCGCGCCCATGAAGCGCCACGGCGAGCCGTCGATGCGAATCAGTCCGGTGAGTTGCTGCTCCGAGCCTGTCCAGTGCCGTGTCGGACTGCCGGTCAAATTGTCGTCCATGGACCAGATGCTGAAGTACGGATCATGTGCGACCAGCGGCACGGCCGGTGGCCGGATGAAGGACTGGGCGAATACGGCCCCCGCGGTGAGCAATAGAATTGCGAGTCGAGACATGGACATGATCTGCGCCTCCGTTTCAGGACCCTGTAGTAGTGGCTAGTAGTGGCCGGACCCCGTTTCCGTCCTCTAGCCCATTTTCTGCCATACTGTAGATGCTCTGACAATTTTCTTTGCGCAACG
>CAZSBK010000023.1:0-60618 GCA_964604945.1 uncultured Candidatus Solibacter sp. | reverse complement strand
CGGTGTCGTCTGCCGGTGGCCAGCCAAAAAGGCACTTCTACCACGGACTGCTAGAAGATAAGGTGGAGAGTATCATCCGCGTTGGCCTTCCCTCTGCAGACGTGCACCGGGGCACTAAGTTCACAATCGGGTCGGCGGAGTTCGAGAATGACTTACTTGTGTGTTTGGGCAATTGGCTGATTCTCATAGAAGCTAAGTCGCACAAGATAAATGCCGCCGCGAGGAGGGGCGCACCTGGCAGCTTGGATGAGCAGATTCGGCGCCTCATCGAGCGGCCGTCGCAGCAATCTGCTCGGTTCGCCGAGTATCTGAGCAGTGAACCCCGGAAGCACCGCCTCACCAGCAAGAAGGGTCTTCCATATGAACTCAACAGTGCCGACATAAGCCGCATTCTCCGCCTGAACGTCTCGCTGGAAGCGGTCGGGAGCCCACTTTCCACCGAGGTGAGGGCAATGCAGGAGTCTGGGTTCATCTCCGGCGGTCAAAAGCCTGCACTCACGATTAACCTGTTCGATCTGGCAGTCGTGTTCGAAGTCTTGCTCAGCGAGGAGGAACGGGCCGATTACCTCTATCGCAGACTTGATCTTCAGGCTGGCGGCCGATTCGACGGTGACGAGCGGGACCTTCTCCTTTTCTATATCGCTGCCCAGATGCGGACTTCTTACCCCTCCAAGGATTGCTTTGTGCGGTTGGCTGGTCTCGGTCGACAAATCAGCGACTTCTATCCACCGCCCAGTTCGGGAATGAAACGGGTGCGGCCAGTTCGACGGTATACGCCGTTCTGGCGGAGGACGATCGAATTCCTGCGTGGATACAGAGGCTTGTACTGGCCCGAAGCTGCGATACTGCTGCTCACGGCCAGCATCGAAGAACAGCTGAACTTCGAAAAGGGTCTGAGGAAATGCCTTCAGAAGCCGGCGAGTGCGCACGGACTGACCATTACTGCTCAAGGCTGGAATGAAACGAATGTTGTCCTTGGAGCCGTGATTAGGCCGACGGCACCTCGAATGCCTTCACTTCGAGAACAGGGCCTGAATCAATTGAGGCTCGGTAAGGCGGATCAGGTTCTGCTTTTGGGTTTTGATAGTCACCTTCACCCTGTCGAGGTCCTGATGCTGACAAGCCGGGAACGTCCCATCTGGATCTGACGATTTAAACGTCGACTGAATTAATAGTCAGCGCACCATGAGGCGGAAATGGGCTTCAGCGAAGCGAGTGGGAGGGCGCCTCCAGAACTTTGTCTATATACACGGATCCTCGCCAGCGAGGGCTGTTTCTGTCAATCCTTCCTCGGGCATCTGTTGTGTCGAGAACCGAGCGACGGGACTAACCCATCAACACTCTGGGGCCTATTGGCCAGAGTGCCAAGGCAACCGCAGCTCGTGGAGATGCATTCCCTCGGACCCGGTCGACACTTGAGAGCACCGGGTGTGATTGTATAGTAATAATCGACAACTGTGAGTGGGCATCACCGGCGGAAGCCGCGCCAGTCAGCCCAAGGAAAGGTCAAATCATGGCCAAGACGCCAGGCAATCACGGCAAGCCCTGGACCCCCCAGGACATCAGTCAATTAAAGCAGCTTGTCCGTGAGAATACGCCCACCCGTGTGATGGGCCTTAAGCTGAGACGCACGCCAGAGGCTGTTCAAGCCGAAGCAAGCAAAGAAGGTATTTCGCTTAAGCCGACCAACCAGTCGCCATATAACCGCCGCAAGTGAGCGCGCGGCGTTCGCATCCACCTACGAGCCACAGGGGCGCTGGCCCGGACGCTCGGTTGGTGTGATCAGTTGGTGTGATCCGTGACGAACTAAGACCCTATTTGCCGCCCCCCTGACGAGGGACTATCACACAGCTGAGTCTGGGATTCTCTCGTGACGATTCCTTCACCTGGCTCGTGCAAGCGAAAACTGCCGTCCATGACCTAGAGGTCGCGACCAACCGCAGTGGTTCACCCTCAAGCCCAGTCCACTCACAAAGCAACTTGGCGAGGTTGAGAACGATCATGTCGTCGCTGCGGCGCGGGAGACTGCCGCCGGCGCGGAGCAACGCTATGAAAGCGGCACCTTCATCGGTGAGCCGCCCGCGATCAGACCGTAGGCCCATTTCCTCGAGCGAGTACGTGCGGGTGATCATCCCCGTCTCCTCCGCGACCTCGCCACTTCTTTTGCGGCCAACACCCTGCGAACCGAATGCTCGGAATTGCTGTTTCTCCGGAACGGAGACGAGGATTCGGCCATCCGCCCGTTCATGAAATACGAGGTTGAGCCAGGTCGCTCCAGCCGGGACATGGAAGCCGTCATCCGAGGCCAGCCGAACCTCGAACCGGCAGATGTAGGTCTGCGCCTTCCTCTTGTAGTCGAACGGATCGCCATCAACGGCGATCAATTCCTTCAAAAGCTGGCGCAAGCGGAGAATGCGCATCTTCAGCGGCGACTCGCCGGAGACCAAATCCTGGATCTTCGCGACATCCAGCGTCCCGCGCGCGGCGGCGAACAGCTTCAGCAACTCGATCGGCTGAGTCTGCTGGTCGACGCCAAGTCCAACGAAGTCCACCTCATGCACTTTGCCGCGGACCGTGATTTCGAGCATTGCGTCGAACACGACGATCGAAACGTCCGCCCACGTCGCCCCCGCCGGCACGGAGATGCTGCGCACGGACTTCGGGGAAGCCGGTTCGCTCGCGGCCAGCCGGTCCTCCACATAATCCAGATCGATCTGCACGCGGCCGCCTTCCACGCGCGAGACAGAGGCAAAGTCGATCAGATGATGGTTGGAGGGAAGGCCTTCGGGGTTTCCATTGCAGCCAACGGCGAGCAGCAGCGCCGAACCCGGACCGATCCTCGACCGGATCGCGGCCGACATCGTCGAGACAGGCGTGCGTGCGCCAATACCAAAGAAGACGTCCCTGTACCGTCCGCCGAGCCGCCGCCGGCCCAGGTGCCAGAGGTGATCGCGGAGGCTCACCTCGACGGGCGAGCTGAGATCGAGCGATCCCGCGACAAGGCCGGCAATGCGGTCGGTGTCGATGCGCCACTGCCGCAGTCGGTCGATCTCGATGTCAATGACGCCCTCGGTCGGGCATCCGAAACAAGCCGCGACGCCCGGCGTCACCCAGTGGACATCGGAAAAGTGCGGGTCTCCGCACTGGTCGCAGTAGACCGATTCGGCCAACTCCATCTCGCGGAGGATGCCGAGCCCGAACACCTCCTCGCGCTGGCGCGGATTCCACCGGCGAGAGTCGTCGTCCCCGAACATGCCATCGCCCGCCGCCACTATGTCAAGCAGCCGTTGCCAGACTGTTCTCTTCATTTTCGATTCCCCATGCACGCAGATAACCCCGCAACGCCTGTTCCTCGGGTGAGTCTTCCAGGTCGCAGAATGACGGAGCCGAGAGGCGGAAGCTGATACTTCGCTGTTTTCCTGTTGAAGTGGAAATGAATGCCTGCAAGACGGCACTGGATACTGTGGCTGTCGTGAACATGGCCTGCGGCTCCCGGAACCTGTCGGCGATCACCTCGTGGATCGAGCCGTCCCGCCGGCGCCCATCGATCGAGAGCTTGATCGTATAGGGCTTCACTCCGCGGAACTTGAGTTCCATCGTCTGAATCCGCACGTGCCCGATGCGGTCGGCGGCATTTGTCGGGAAGGTCAAATTTGGGTCCTTCAGGATCTCCAGGTTGTAGCTGTCCAACTCGGGAAGCCTCAACTCCAGGTCGGCTCCGAGCACGGCGCGGGCAAATATGTGCGCCAGACGGTTGCGGATCTTGGCGCCGCCCTCGGCATAGACGTCGAGCGAGCCTTCGGTCGTGTGGTAGGCGAAGACGATCTTGAAGGCCGGGTTCCAACTCGTCCGTTCGAAATGCCCTTCTAGGTCGTAGCCTTCGCGCTCGTCCGAATAGTCGGCTGGGTAGGCGAAGAAACACTCGACGCCGCCCTCCCGCCGGACGTGTTCCACCACGCAATGGTCGCCTCGACATTGCTCGGGTTGAAGCATCTCAATGATTTGGCGGCTGAGCTCGGACTTGATGCTATCGGTGACTTCAAGCTGCCGTACCGGAAGCCCCTGACGCGATTCCCACATCCTCTTCGAGAGCAATTCAATGCGGGCCAGCGTCCTTGCACTGTCAATGACGCCCGGATGTTCCAGGCACATCCAAAAGGCCCGGTCGTAGGCGCTACGCATCGCCGCCAGTTTGGCGGCCACGGCGGGGTCTCTGTCCCGGCAAGCCTCAATGAGAACTTGCGTTCCCATGGAACTGGCCAGAGACTCCGCGCGGCGGAAAACCTGGTAGGCCTCCCGGCGCTCGTCGGGCGTCATTGTGTTGAAGCGATCCAGGATCGGCTCGATCTTCCTGGCGCTGATGGCCGACCAATCGAAGTCCGTGAACGCCGGTCTGTCTGCGAAGAAACGCTGCAGCAGGGGATTTGAGACGCGGCGGAAGAATGAGGGTAGATCAAAGAATGCGGGCACAGGTAGCCTCCAGGAATGATAGGGGCTTCTAGCTTGGTCGTACGTCGGCGACCAAGTGCGCATTCTCCCGGCATTGCATGCCAGGAGTGGATCAGAGCCCCGTATGGGATCAATTTAGCAGCGAACACCCGCAGGATAACACGGCGAAGACAGGGCGAAGAATATCACATCGCAAGCGCTTGATTCTGCGACTAATCTTCTTGTTGACAGGATTGAGGCTGTGGATGGCTGAGGAAATCTATGTGCCTGTTTTCCTCAGCCTAAATGGCTGTCATCCTTGAGGTTACGCCACGTCTCCCGTTGCTCCGGCCAGGCCAGATTTTCGGCCACGCGCCTCACTGCAACTTCGCTGATCGGGAATCTTCCCGTTTTGTTCGTCGGGAACTCCAGGATCTCCTGCTGGATGTCCGGCGCGAGCCAGATCAACTCCATGATCTGGCTCATTCGCTCCCGGGTGATGCAGCCGAGGCGGGCGAGATCCGCATAGTCCCGAGCCTCTCCGCGCAGGATCATGTCCTGGAATTGAATGGCGAGCGCCAGCACCTGTGTGACTCGGGGAAGTCGGCCCCTGCGGGAGGACGGCGCCTCGGCGGTCGTGCTTCGTTCCGCCCGCTTGCTTGCGTGGAGCCGGAACTGGATTTCGGATTTTGTGTTGGTCATTCCTGTGTTCCTCTCATCCGCTCGGCTGTCCAGTCGCACAGATTGCGTGCTCCGCTCGACCGGAATCCGAGAGTCACCGTTCCGGTTTTACCGTCGTAGCGCACCTGGTCAACCAGTGCCCGGATGAAACTCTCCTGCTCCCAGGTCGACAACTGCTCCCACAGCGGATCGAACTCCTGGAGCGCCGCCTCCACTTCTTTGGGATCGGCAGCCTCAGCCTCGATGCGGTTCAGCTGGCTGAGGAGCTCCGACGCACGATTGTTCAAGTACTTTGAACGATCCTGCAACTCGGCCATGCGATCCGTGGCGGACTGTAGGGTGCCGGCCATCGGCGCGACACTGCTCATCTCCTGTACGATCTGCTTGAGTTCCAGTTCAGCATCTGCCTTCTCCCTCTGAAGCCCCATAACATCCCGACGCCGGCGCTCTTCGATCTCGCGCAACACCGATCGCAGCACGGTCGGATTGCGCCCGATGCCACGGAGTTGACTCAGAACGGCATCTTCGATCGCTGGCGCCGAGACCGAGCGTGTCTCGCATTGTGCCCATCCTCGTTGGTGCGCCTTCACGCAAACGTAGTAGCGGTACAGCTTGTTCTTCTTGCTGACGTAACTGTGGATCATCCCGACGTCGCAACTACCGCAACGCACCAGGCCTTTCAGCAGTGCGCCGTGCTTGTTGCCGACGTTGCGGCCGCCACGCCGGCCGTTCCGGCTCAGCGCCGCCTGAACCCGGTTCCAAGTGTCGTCATCGACAATGCGTTCGTGCTCTCCCTCGTGGACCGTGCCGCCGAAATCGACCTTGCCGGCGTAGATCATGTTGGTCAGCATGTTGTAGAGGCTGTTCTTGGCAATGGGCTTCCCGCCCGTCTGCCGGCCTTCGCGCGTCGTCCAGGACTTCATGCGCCATCCGCGGCGGTCAAGTTCTTCGACAACTGGGATCAACGAGCCCAACTCAAGGTAGAGACCAAAGATCTTGCGCACTCGCTGCGCCTCTGCAGGGTTCACAACGATGGAGCCGCCCTGCGGAGCGACGTCGTAGCCGAGTACGAGATTCCCGCCCACCCACTTGCCCTTGCGCCGGGCAGCTCTCATCTTGTCGCGCGTGCGCTCCGAGATCATCTCCCGCTCAAATTGCGCGAAGGAGAGCAGGATGTTCAGGGTGAGCCTTCCCAGCGAGTTTGTCGTGTTGAACTGCTGAGTCACCGACACGAACGTCGCGCCATGCTTGTCGAGCACTTCGATGATCCGGGAGAAGTCGAGCAGTGAACGCGTCAGGCGGTCCACCTTGTAGACCACCACGCAGTTCACGATGCCGGATTCGACGTCAGCCAGGAGCCGCTTCAGCGCGGGCCGGTCCATGTTGGCGCCCGTGTAGCCGCCGTCGTCGTACTTCTGCTGCAGCGGCACCCATCCTTCATGCCGCTGGCTGTTGATGAACGCCTCGGCGGCCTCGCGTTGTGCGTCAAGCGTGTTAAAGGACTGCTCCAGCCCTTCGTCCGTCGACTTGCGAGTGTAAATGGCGCAGCGCACAATCGATGGTGCGCCGCCAACGTTGCCGGGATCCTTCCTCCGTCGGTCAGCACCCATTCCGCGCCTCCTTTCCCAATTGGAAAAAGGCGAAGCCATTCCATCGCGTCCCGGTGATCTCGCCGGCGATCGTGCTGAGCGAGGTGTAATGCCGGCCTTCGTACTCGAATCCGTCGTCGAGCACTTTCACCACCAAGGTCCGCTCTCTGTACTTCTTCGTGATCAGGCTCCCCGGCATTGGCAGCCGAGCGTCGTGTGATGGGCTTACCACCGTCGTGGTCATTGATAACCCTGATGGGATGGCATCCCGGCGCCGCTGCGCGTTCTGCGAAATCCGCGTCCTCAACTCCGTCTCGCGGGCGATGGAGATGGCGAACGCGCGCACGGCTTCCGGCAGTCCGCCCTCCCTGGCTGCCTGAATGTGCCAGGCAATCTTCCGCCGCAGGTGCTGGCAGTTCGCGATTGGGTGTTCGGCGCCGAACATCTCGCGGTGAATCGCCTGCAATTCCGCCGGGCCCAATCGGGGGAGCTGCCCGATGTCTGGCGGCCCCTCGCGTTTCTTCATGATCTTGCTGACTCCTTTCTCTTACGTGTCAACGTCAGTTCATGAAGGCTCTGTTCCGGCGCATTATCAAGTTCTTCTGTTGACGGCAGCTGCCCGGTTTTGGGCTGGATCAAGCGGATCCGCGCACGCCGCTGGTAGGCGGTGGCGAGGAGGGCTGTAATCTCGCTGAGAACATCGTCGACTCTCGGTTCTTCGCCGGGTTGCATAGTCTCCTCCTCCCACGGGTGGGCTGCCTGGCGAAATGGGAGTGGGTGCGGACGATCGTGAAACCGTTGGCGGCGAGTAACGTGAATGCTCGATCCAATGTCCAGCACCCACAACGAGTCCCGCTTGACGGCCTGCCCGCTATCTGGTGATTTGGAGCGCGTTCGCGCCCCTGTCAACTAATACCCGCGGGAGTTGGAAGATTTGCGGGTTTGTTGACCGAGTTGGACGAGGGCGTCAACGCCTCCTGTCGCCTGATCCGTGTATTCTCACGTAGGAGGAGATTGTGCGTGTTCGAGGAAATCGATCCCGCCGTTGCTGAGGATCTTGTGGGTATGGCGCTGTGCTCATTGCCGCTTGCGCGCGGCAATCGAGTCGTGTGCACGAAGCGGCAGATGAGGGAGTGCATGTTGCGATTGGCTCAGGAGGCCTACTCGACAGGCTTCTTGTTGAGGCAGAAGGAGCAGTTCGAATTGCTTGGTCCCAGGCAGCGTCCTGACTGGATGGACATTCGACTGGATGATCCGCAGGACCTGGCCAAACACGAAATACGCCTACGACCGGTGGTCCTCAGATCGCTGGTCGGTGCTGGCTATCGCCGCCTCGGGGACCTTGTTTGGGTACCCGACCACAAACTCAGGAAACTCTTCTACGTTGGCAGAATCACGATACGCGAGATCAGAAGCATCATCCGGGAGTTTCGTACGGGATCAAGGGTCAGTTCGTGAGGCTCGGCGGTACGATGGGTATCCAACCAATGATGGCACTCACGATTCGTGCGGTCTTCGAGAGGGCGACTGTTTTGTCCCTCCTGGTTGAGGCCGAGTTCACCGACAACTACGCTCTCCAAGCGGAGCGTGACATACAGCCCACCATCGACCACTACCTCGCGGTTTTCGTCTTCGCGGCCGAGCCGTTGGGTGACGGCGGGGTGGCGCTTCGCATCGTCTCCACCACTGTCCTCGGGATTCAGCGGTACACCACAACTCGGCTCAAATACCATGGCGTCCACATCGCCAATCCCCCCAGCGAGGGCTTGCTGATGGAGACGCTTCGCGCACATTATCGCGCACACCAAGAAGATACGTTGGAGAGGTTCATGTCCGTCGGCAGCGGAATGCCGCCGCGCTGGACCAAGAGATTCCCCAATGGTGCAGGTGACCTGGCAAGCCAGCCGGAGTTCGTGATTGCCGATCCGGACCTTGCGGAATTGGAGAATCTCTTCTCGCTTCCGGACCCCCGGCTCGGATCCGAGGGTGGCGGCAAGGAGATCTAGCGCGGCGATCTACCCGTGGAGCGGCGAGGGTGCATCGCTTGCGCAGACGTGCATGATTCGGAAACTGCGAACAGCAGCACAACGAAGTCCCGTTGGCGCCCTGGCCCGATGTGCCTGGAAATAGAGCGACCTATGCGATGGTGAAGAGTTCGGTGTTGCTCATGCGCTCGCGGCGAGCCGTTGGCATCTCGTCGTAGGACCGGCCCCTCAAAAGGCGTCCAGCAGCCTTCTCGTTCACGCCGCCCCACTGTTTGAAGAAGAAAGGCGCAGCCGACACCCGGCAGAGCGCCTTGATGTCGAGCACCCAACACTCTTCCATCGGCCTCGCACCAGGCTCCGACTCGCCGCCGCCGATGACCCAGTCGATTCCGGAAAGGTTGAGGCTCGGCAGTAGCCCCAGTAGGGGCTCCAGCGACAAGAACTTTAGTGCGGGCACTGGTTTCACGCAAGTGCTCAGCCCGGTAGCAGTATTTGTCGGATTCGATGCTGAGCCCTATCCAGACGTTGTCGGGCCATGGAAGTTTCCGGTTCAACTCCGCAAGACGCTCAGCCCGCTTCGTCAACACCTGGCAACGATGCCAGTGCGCTCGTTTCATCACATCAAAGACGCGGCTGATAAAGCTGAGTGGAACGTCCTGGTGAAACAGGTCGCTCATCGAGTTTACAAAGATCGTTTGCGGCTGCTTCAAGCTCTCGATCCCGGCAATGGAGTTCGATTCTACCGAGACAGAGATCGCACGGATCAAGCCTGTGATCGAGATGTGGGACCGTGATGGCGTTGCTGCCTACCGCCGATGGCTCGAACCGCTGCTCCACGCCCTCCTCTGTCTCTAGCGGACAGGCTCAGAAAGGGGGCGAAACAGCGGGACTTAACCAACTCTCCCATGATTCGGCAGGGGCTCCTTGGACCCGCGCCGTCGCGGGTCGGCGGCTCTGGGCTGCGGGCACAGCTCCTCGAGTTTTCCCTTGACGCCCTCGATAGGCGGCCCGGAAGGCCCTGGGCGTGGGCAAATCCCTTCCCAGTAGGCAACGGGTTTCACCGGGGGAGAGGTTCATGAGAATGCTCATGGCCGCCCCTGTGGACTGCCTCGTGAAGCCCCTCGACGTAATGGAGAAACTCGACGTAGGCCTTCACGTACTCGCGGCCGGCGGCGAGGTCGTCTTTCGCGTAGCTCTTTTGCGCGGAAACGCGCTTGAAGCGTTCCCGCACTTCCTTGCCGAACGCATCTGAGATCATCCTCGCCAGCGCTTCGAGGGAGCCGGTTTCAACGGCCTTGTCTGCGGCGGGAATGGCGGGTCCCAGGTCGCGCCCGGCCGGCTTCAGCCCGGAGTACGGCTCACCCTCGCCGGCCCTGTGCACGCGGACCAGGGTCTCGAAGAAATACAGGTCCGCGAGTTCCTTGGCCTCAGCACCTAACTTCCGGACAGCGAGAGTCTTCTCGAAAGACCTCCTTATCTCCGGTTCGTCGTTCATCTGGACCCATATCAAGACCAAGTTCACATTCTCAGCCTCCAAGGCCTTCTGGGCAGCCTTTACCACCGGGCCGTCCATTCCGTCGCAGTGGGCGTAGGCGGATTTGATTCCTATAGGCGCAGCCAGCAATAGGCTGGCAAGAATGAGCGACCTGACCGTCGAAGTGTGTTTCATATCCGTCTCCTCGCGGGCACGCCGCCTCTTTCTTACGGCACCCGCGCCTTCAGCATAACAGTGGAAAAATTGTGAATCAATAGTCACTATCAAGCTCTCGGTTGGGATTGACTCGGCGGCAACCGTTTGACGAGGGCCGCTCTGCGTGCGATTCTGTGAATTATCGGTCACATACGACATGCCGCGCGAGAAGCTTGATACGGAAGTCCGGCAGGAGCAGTTTGCCGAGGCCGCTTTGAACATCATAGGGGCACACGGTCTGCGAGGCCTCAGCATTGCGCGCGTCGCCCATCGCGTGGGATTGGTGCCCTCGGCGGTTTACCGGCATTTCGCCAGCAAGGATGAACTCCTGGATGCCGTTCTCGCCGTGATTCGGGACCGGCTTCTAGGCAACGTGACAGCGGTATGCAACGAGAGCACAGAACCGCTCGAGTGCCTCCGACGGCTGCTGATGCGACACGCCCAGTTGATCCGCGAGAACCAGGGCATCCCGCGCATCATCTTCTCCGAGGAGGTATTCGCCGGACACCCGCAACGAAAAGCAGCCGTCTACGAAATGGTGAAAGCGTATCTCAATCGCGTGGCCGAGATTGTGCGGCGTGGCCAAGAGAGCGGTCAAATCCGGGCGGGGCTGGACCAGTCCACGGTGTCGCTGATGTTCCTCGGAATGATCCAACCGGCGGCCATTCTCTGGCGATTGAGCGACGGTGGAATCGACATTACTAAGCACGCTGAGAGAGCCTGGCAGATTTTCAGTGATGCGATCCGTGCCGGATGAGCGTGTGAGGGCTTTTCACATGTTCCGCGGATCTGGTGAGACGAACACCTGTTCGTCTCAAGACTGGCATCGGCCTTCCGGAGGATTCCTCGAAACAGCGGAATGCGAAGGAGCGCATCATGACGGCCGCTGAGCAGCTTTTTGCTGAAAGAGAATTTGTTGCCGGGGCCTCATTGAGGGCCATAACAACGTCTGCGGGAGTCAATCTGGCGGCACTGAACTACCATTTTCATTCCAAAGAGGAACTACTTCACGCCGTCCTGGTTACGGAGATTCGATCCAATCAACCGCGAGCGCCTCGAACTCCTCCGAGATTGTGAGGCGCTGGCACAGCGGGGCGTCGTTCCTCTCGACCATGTCATCACAGCATATTTCGCGCCGGTCCTGTGCCGAGCCGGGCGGGATGATGCCCAGAGTGCAGATGTCCTGCGCCTGATCGGAAGATCACGTCTCGATCCAGAAATCTCGTCTCGGCAGCATTTCGCGCGACAATTCACCGAGGTGACTGATCACTTCACCTGAAGCGTTGAGGCCCCATATGCAAGGAGAGCCGCGTGAAGAACTCCATTGGAGCCTGCGTATGATGACCGGCGTGTTGATGGAGGCAGTGTTGTACTCCCCCAGTCGCGCCTTTGAATCGGCAAACGGCAAACGCTCACTGCAACGACTCGTCAACTTTTCTGCAGTGGGCTGCGAACGGCCATATCAGCCGAATCGAGCGAGCGATAGAGTGAGTCACCGCGCTGAGTGGGATGTTCGCACTTCTATTCAGTTCCTTCTTAGGGGCGCATCTGCTTCAGTCGGTGAATGTCATCCAAAACAAGCCGACGATCCGGTGCCGAAAGAACGCCGTCCTCGGCGAGCCGCGTAAGCTCGTTTATTGCCCCCCGCATCTTGAGCATCCTCAGCGGACTGATAATGCCTCCCTTTCGCAACGCAGCTTCGGCCTCTGCCAGCTTACCCTTTATACTTTCAAACTTTGCCAGTTGTTTCTCGCCGACGCCAGGGTTGAAGGCAACCCTATTCAGGTCATCTCGAAGTTTCGCAATCAGCTGCACGCGTTGGCCTTTTACTTCGGGATTTGGGCTGCCTTGCTGGCCGTCCAGCGTCCCGAAGGCTGCCGAAATCAGAATGCTCGTTATCGCAAGCCCGATACTTCGTGCCATTGTGGTTCTCCCTTCAGATTCGAGTCTTGGCCTCAGGCAGCGCCGTGTGCGCCCGCACCATTTCCCATCTCCCCTTTGCCCGCCGCCTAGTACCCCACCATCAAGCCTTCGCCGGCCATGCAGACTTCCCCAGTCGGCGAACGACAGTCAATCGACATCCCTAGGAGACTTCGATGGTTGCGCCCAACTCGCCCGAAGGCGTCGCCGCTACGCCCGCGACGATTTCCGGCAAGTGCGTCATCCACCACGCTTCGGCCTGTCGACCGGTCCAGGGTTCGACTCCGTCGCAAGCTTCCAGCATTTCAATCAGCTCGGCCGCGCTGTCCGGCCGGTCTCCGGGTGACTTCGCCAGACAGCGCAGGACGAGCCGGTCCAGGCTGACTGGAACGGGGAGTTCGGTGCGTTGGCTGGGAGGGACAGGCTCTTTCTGCACATGCGCCAGTGCGGTGGCGGTGGAGTTGGTTTCTTCGAACACCAAGCGGCCGGTCAGCATGACATAGGCCACGCAGCCCAGCGAATAGAGATCCAACCGCCCGTCCACCTTCTCCGCCCCCAGCGCCGCTTCGGGGGCCATATAGGCCGGCGTTCCGGCCGTAAAACCGCCTTGTGTGAGGAACGCGGTTTCGGCCGGGTTCACGCATTTCACCAGGCCGAAATCGAGCACCTTGGCGAAGTCGAAGTCCAGGCCAACCTTGGCGCTGAAAATGTTCGCGGGTTTGATGTCGCGGTGAACCATCCCTTTGCGATGGGCCTCTTCCAATGACTTGCAGGTGTGTTTCATTAAATGAACCACGCGGCCCGCCGGCAGCGGACCGAAGTGCTCCACCAGCGCTTGAAGGCTGATCCCGTTTAGTAGTTCCATCACGTAGTAAAACTCGCCCTGGCTGGTCACGCCGAAGTCGAAGATGGACACAGTGTGCGGGCATTCCAGGCTGGCCATAACCCGCGCTTCCCGTTCGAATCGCTTACGCAGCACGTCGGCCTGGAACGCGGAGGTGTTCGCCAGGTTCCCGCGGATGATCTTAATGGCGGCATCGCGGGCTAACAGGCGGTGGCGCGCGCGCCACACTTCGCCCATACCTCCCTCGCCTATCCGATAGACCAGCCTGTAACTGCCCAGGTCCTCAGCCTTTTGGGCCTGTGTCTCAAGGCGAAAGACCCGCTTGGTGAGAAGATACACCCAACACGCCGACATGTAAGGAGCGAACAGCCACATCGCCAGTCGGTTCCAGGGCAGGAGTTGATACCCGTGCTGCCAGACGTTGAAGAAGTATGCCAGCGGCCACATGGTGGCCCCCGCCATCGCCGTCAGGAGCGTCACAATTGGCGTGTGCCGCACCAGCAAAGCGACAAACGCCAGCCACAATGCCACCATCGGCGCGCCGCGGACCATGTCTCCGCCGTGCAGGGGCAGGAACGTCTCCGCGTATCCCATGAACCAGGCGACCAGGACCTCGAAGATCATGCCCAGGTTGAGTACAAAGATCGACGGCAGCAGCTTGAGCCGCTGCACCACCACCAACCCGACTGCGAACAGAATGATCGCCACAAGCGAAAGCGAGAAAATGCCGTCCTGGCGCAGAAGCCGGTTTTCTGGCTGCAAGAAAACCTGCATCGTGAGTCCAACGGCCACGGTCAGCACAAACGCCATCGACACCCAGCCCAGCCGGGCCGCCGCACGGTCAGCCATGGCCGGCGTCAGCGTGTAGGGCGACCCGACCGTCCCTTCCTTCGAGGCGGGCGTTGAAGCTCGAAATACCTGCTGGGATTCCATATGGTGCTTGCCTGACTCCTCTATCGAACCCTGCATCTTGACCATGTCCAGGGAATGATGCTGCCGCCCTTGCACAGGGCAGCTTCAGCTTCCGCCGACTTCTCGTTGATCTTTTCGAGCTTAGCGCGTTGCTTCTCGCCGGTGTTCGGATTCAGAGTGGCCCGGCTCAGGTCACTCCTCAGTTTTGCCACCAACTCCGCGCGGCGGTTCTTCGCGTCTGGTTTTGTATGGTCCTCCTGCGCACAGAGCGGCGCGAAGGAAACCGTCACTAGAATGCCCGCCAAGGCGAGTCCGATCTTTCCTGCAATCACGGCCTTTCGTCCTTCAAGGTTTCAGCGCACGCTGGGACGCGGCAGACCGTCGCGGATAGTGTGCCAGGCCAGGACTCATCCGTGGGTGTGCTGTCAATTCCCGGTGAAGGTCCTGTTGATACTGCGGCGGCTTTCTCAGTCCGGAACCACTCTTGAACGTACTCAGGGCACCGGCGGATCTGAACTCCGTAATCCCGCCAACCGACGATCTCTCTCAAAGCTTCGCGATCGACAGATCTCAACTGCGCCAGGTCTAAAGTGACCCGCAAGCCGAGGCCCTGGGCCGATTGAACCAGCATGAGCAGTTTGACCAAGTGGTTGATCTGGAGACCGCCCGATAGAGACAAAACGACACGCGAGTTTCCTCGGAAGCTTGTGGCAAGTTCCAGTCGAGTCATAGCTACCTCGGTGCACAACCCCCAGGACCGTGCCGCAAGGCGGAGCGGACCGCCCAGAGCACCTCCTTCTGGTCGAGTGGCTTCAGCAGTAAGTCGCGTGCGCCCAGGTTCAGCGCCTCCGCCCAAAGCGCCCAGAGCGAATCGTCCCCGAGTCGATGGACCACGATTAGGGCTGGGGGCCCGGCCAGGGATTCGATTCGCCATAAAACTTCTCTCCAACGGCAGACGGGCAGGCCGTGGTCGCAGATGACGACCGAGATGCGATTGGCGAACAGGCATTCGACCGCTTCCTCGCAAGTGCAGGCGTAGTGCACTTTCCAGCCCTCCTCGCTGAAAATGCCAGCCAGGACTATGTGGTCCTCTTCGAAGGGGCTGATCACGAGGATTGATACGGTTTTCTCCGCCGTCTCTGCCGAGTTGCCACTAATGTCCAAGGAGTGGCAGCCGGCTGGCACGGAGTTGGGGAGACCAGCGCTGTCGAGTATCGACGGGTTCTTTGACTGCGTTTGGACTGTGATTCCCATAGCTCTCCTTATTGCTATTAACCTCGGGAAGCGGCGCCCCCCGCCGCGGGCAAGACCTGTAGACGGGGTTCCCTCGTCGTGCAAGTTGCCGATCATAGGCTGGTAGACGGCAACGAATCGCGCAAGGTTTCTATATTGTGATTTACTGAACACAACGACAGATGAGGTTGTGCACGAGTCGATCGTGACTCAGTTGATCGTTTATAATCAATCAGTTGAGAAGACAGTAAAATTTGTGTTGACGGAGCAGAACGCTGCTTGTATAATGTGAACTAGTAGTCACATCTCATGGAAGCTCAGAAGCTCAATACCGAAATCCGGCAGGACCAGTTGGCGCAGGCGGCGCTCAGCCTGATCGCCGCATACGGCCTGAAGGGCTTAAGCGTGGCTAGGGTAGCGCGTCGGATCGGTCTGGTTCCCTCGGCGGTGTACCGCCATTTTTCCAGCAAGGACAAACTGCTCTCCTCGGTCCTCGACCTGATTGGCAAAAGGCTTCTGTCCAATGTCGCTGTCGCCTCCACTGGAGGCGATACGTTAGAAGCCCTGCGAGTCCTCCTAATGGGCCACGTCCGCATGATCCGGGAGAACCGCGGAATCCTGCAAGTTGTCTTCAGCGAGGATGTGCATAACGGTCATCCGGAGAGAAAGGCCAGGGTTCACGCCCTGGTCAAGTGTTACCTCGGCAAGTTGGCGGAGATGGTTGCGCGCGGACAGGCCAATGGAGAGATTAGGCCAGACGTGGACCCGGCAACTGTCTCACTCATGTTGCTTGGGCTGGTTCAACCCGCCGCGATTCTTTGGCATTTGAGCGACGGCGGCTTCGATGTGACTAAGCAGGTGGAGCGCGCCTGGCAGCTCTTCAGCGAGCGTCTCAGGCCAGTGTGAATTTTTTTGTCAAGAATGTGAATTTAGATTCACTTGGAGGTGGAATATGAAGCACAAACGAAAGCTGCTGGTCCTGCTTCCGTTGCTGGTTGTGGCTACGGTTGTGAGCTACAAGCTCATCCGGGGCAAGTACCAGAGCGATCCGGCGGCGATCCGCGTTTCCGGGAACATCGAGGTCACCGATGTCGAGGTCAGTTTCAAGATCTCCGGGCGGCTGGAGGAGCGCGCTGTCTCCGAAGGCGAGACCGTTACAGCCGGTCAACTGGTGGCGAAGCTCGACCCCGGTGAACTCATGCAAGAAGTCGCGGTGCGCCGTGCCGAGGTTGGCGCCGTGCAAGCCGCGCTAGCGGAACTGGTGGCGGGCTCCCGGCCAGAGGAAATCCGCGAGGCGGAAGCGGCGGTTCACAAGACACGGGCCTGGCTCGACGAACTGGTGGCCGGATCCAGGCCGCAAGATATCGCGGCGCACAAAGCGACGGTTGCGCGAGCGAAAGCGGAAGTGGACCGGCTGGAGGCGGAGCACACGCGGCAGGAGACCCTTTACAGGAACGATGTGATCTCGGCCCGCGAGTACGAGGCCACCCAGGCTGCTCTAGTGGCCGCAAAGGCGCGGTTGCGTGAGGACCAGGAGCGATCCAAGCTGGTTGTCGAGGGTCCTCGCAAGGAGCAGATCGAGCAGGCCCGCGCCAGCCTGAAGCAGACCACGGAGCGGCTGGCTCTAGTCACAAAAGGGCCCCGCCACGAGACGATCGATCAAGCGCGCGCTCGCTTGGAACAAGTCAGGCAGGCTCTTGCGGTAGCCGAAACGCGGTTGGGTTACACGACCGTTGTCGCGCCGATCAGCGGCGTAGTCCTGTCAGAGAACCTGGAGGGCGGATCGTACGCGGCCCCTGGAACGCCGGTCGTCACGGTGGGCGACCTGGTGAACGTGTGGTTGCGAGCCTACATCGCCGAGACCGACCTCGGCCGCGTCAAGGTTGGCCAGCGGGTGAGGGTGACCACCGACACCTATCCCGGCAAGCAGTACCACGGAAGGGTCTCCTTTATCGCTTCTCAGGCGGAGTTCACCCCCAAGAACGTGCAGACCGAGAAGGAACGGGTGAAGCTTGTCTACCGCATCAAGGTCGAGATCCAGAACCCAGGCATGGAGCTGAAGCCCGGTATGCCCGCTGATGCCGAGATTCTGACCGGACCCGGCGCGGACGGGAAAGCGCACACACTTGACGGGCAGAGGACGAGCCCACCGTCGCGGAGCCCCAGCATGGCTCCAGTTCCCAAGGTGCCCAACAAGTCCATGACGCTGGTTGCCAAGGAGGTCACCGATGCCCGCAATTGAGGCGGTGGCCCTGACGAAGTCCTTCGACAGCCTGACGGCAGTCGACCAACTGAACCTGACCGTGGAAGAAGGGGAAATCTTCGGCCTCGTGGGACCGGATGGAGCTGGGAAGACGACCACCATGCGGTTGCTGACCTCGATCATGGAGCCTACCTCGGGCGAAGCCTGGGTAGCCGGCCATAACGTGGTCCGGGAGGCGGAGGCGGTCAAGGAAGAGATCGGTTACATGAGCCAGCGGTTCGGTCTCTATCCGGACCTGACCGTAATGGAGAACCTCGAGTTTTACGCGGACATCTATGGCGTACCGAAGGAAGGCCGCGGGCAAAAGATCGAGCGACTGCTGTCGTTCAGCAACATGACGCCTTTCAAGAAACGCCAGGCAGGCAGGCTCTCCGGCGGCATGAAACAAAAGCTCGGCTTGGCGTGTGCGCTGATCCATACGCCCAAAGTGCTGTTCTTGGATGAGCCGACTAATGGAGTGGACCCCGTCTCGCGGCGCGATTTCTGGCGCATTCTGTACCAACTGCTGCGCGAGAGGGTGACCATCTTCGTTTCGACCGCGTATCTGGACGAGGCGGAGCGTTGCGGCCGGGTCGGACTCATGCACCGGGGCAAACTCCTGGCCATAGGAACGCCCGGCGAAGTCAAGCGCTTGATGAAGGGAACAATCCTGGAGGTTCGCTCCTCGGAACCGCGCAGGGCCACCGCACTTCTGCGCGAACAGCTCTCGACAGCCTCAGCCAGCCTCTTTGGCGACCGGATTCACTTGCTCACACAGCGGCCGGATGAAGCCGCGGCGGAGACGGAGCGAGTGCTCGCCAGCGCGGGCCTTTCGGTCAGTGCAGTCCGTGCGATCGAGCCGGCGCTCGAGGATGTCTTCATATCGGTCCTGGCCGGCGAGGAGAAGAACTGAAGCCATGAACCCGAGCAGCATCGACAGCGCCGTCGTCGTCAAGAACCTGGAGAGGCGATTCGGCAGTTTCATCGCCGTAAACCGCGTCAGCTTCGAGGTGCAGAAGGGTGAGATCTTTGGCTTTCTCGGTCCGAATGGCGCGGGCAAGTCGACCACCATCCGCATGCTGACTGGGATTCTGGCGCCGACGGGCGGCACCGGAACGGTGGCGGGATTTGACGTTCGGACCCAGGCGGAAAAGATCAAGTCCAACATCGGCTACATGAGCCAGAAGTTCTCTCTCTACGAGGACCTCACAGTGGAGGAGAACATCGATTTCTACAGTGGCATCTATCGTATCCCGCGCGAGAAGAAGACCGAGCGCAAGGAATGGGTGATCGAGATGGCCGGCCTCAAGGAACGCCGCCACTCGCGCACGGGCATACTCTCCGGCGGATGGAAGCAACGCCTCTCATTCGGATGCGCCATTTTGCACGAGCCCCCGATCATCTTTCTTGACGAGCCGACCGCGGGAGTGGATCCGGTCAGCCGGCGCCAATTCTGGGACTTGATTTACGAACTCTCGGGCAAAGGAGTCACCATCTTCGTGACTACCCACTACATGGATGAGGCCGAGTACTGCAACCGCATTGGCTTGATCTATCGGGGAGAGTTAATCGCCATCGGGAGCCCCGATACGCTCAAGACCGAGTTTATGCAGGAGGAAGTGTTGGAGGTTCTTTGTGAGCGGCCGCAGGATGCCATGGGCGAGATCGAGAAGCTTCCCGGAATCAAGGAAGTCGCCCTGTTCGGCAAGGGCTTGCACGTGGTGGCAGAAGACGCGGGGAGCGCTACGAGCGAGATCCGGAACCTGCTAGGTACCGCGGCCAGCGTCGAAAAGATCGTCCCCTCGCTCGAGGATGTTTTCGTTTCGCTGATCGAGGCGCGCGACCGCGCTGACCAGCCTCAGCAGGAGGTTCGCATATGAAACCGCTTCGCGTTTGGGCGGTTGCCCGCAAGGAATTCACCCACATCGTCCGCGATCCCCGCAGCCTGGGCATGGGCATCGCGATTCCCATGCTGTTGCTGGTGCTCTTCGGGTACGCGCTCACTCTCGATGTGGACAACGTGCCCTTGGTGATTTGGGATCAGAGCGAGTCGCCGGCGAGCCGCCGGCTCGTGAGCGGTTTCCTCGGTTCGCGTTACTTTCTGCTGCAGGACTACGTTCACAACTACCCCGGCATGGAGCGAGCCATCGATTCAGGCCGCGCACTCATGGCGGTGGTGATTCCCCCGGATTTCGCCGGTCGCATCGAATCCGGGCGTTCCGCGCCGGTGCAGATCGTCGTTGACGGCAGCGACTCGAACACGGCCACCATCGCCATGGGCTACGCCGACATGGTCGCGTTGGCCTACTCACAAGACGTCGCGGTGGAGGCGACCCACAGGATCGGCGGGCGTGCGATTCAAGTGCCCTTGGACCTGCGCCCACGGGTGTGGTTCAACGCCGACATGGAGTCGAAGAACTATATCATTCCAGGCTTGATTGCGGTAATCATGATGGTGATCGCCGCGCTGCTCACCTCCCTGACCGTAGCCCGTGAATGGGAAAGCGGCACAATGGAGCAGTTGATCTCAACGCCGGTGAAAGGCCCGGAGCTAATCCTCGGGAAACTCTTGCCGTATTTCGGGATCGGAATGCTGGACGTCCTGCTGGCCGTCCTGATGGGCGAGTTCCTGTTTCAGGTTCCCCTGCGTGGAAACGTAGCGTTACTCTTCGCGATGGCGGCGATCTTTCTTGCCGGCGCGCTCTCGCTGGGGATGGTGATCAGCATCGTAACGAAGAGTCAACTCCTGGCTAGTCAGTTGGCCATGGTCCTGACATTTCTGCCATCATTCCTGCTTTCCGGGTTCATGTACGCAATCAGTAACATGCCGAAGCCAATCGAACTCGTGACTTATTTGATTCCGGCGAGGTACTTTGTCGCCCTGCTCAAGGGCATTTACCTGAAGGGCATCGGGCTCGAGATCCTGGCGCTCGAAGCGGGCCTGCTGGCGCTGTTCGGCGCCGCGATGGTGCTGCTTGCCAACGTTAAGTTCAAGAAGAGGCTGGTGTGATCATGTGGGAACGCATCAAGCACATGCTCGTCAAGGAGTTCATCCAGATCTTTCGCGATCCCCGGATGAAAGGCGTTATTTTCCTCATGCCGATCATTCAGTTGCTCGTGTTCGGGTATGCGGTGACCACTGACGTAAAAGACATCGCCACGCTAATCCATGACCTGGACAACAGCATCGCCAGCCGCGAACTCGTGAGCCGGTTTGTGAAATCCGGGTACTTCCACGTCGTCGAATACACGGACCGTGAAGACAGGGCCCGCGAGTTGTTGGATCGTGGCAACGTCGGGGCCGTCTTGCGTATGAACAAGGGGTTCGAGGAGGATCTCCGGGCCGGCAGGACATCGCAGTTGCAGGTCATCGTGGACGGAACCGATTCGAACACCGCCGGGATTGTACTCGGATACAGCTCAAAAATCGCCGGACAGTTTTCGGCGGATCTCCTGACTCAACGCATCCTCCGCTCGTCGGGACCCCTCGGGCAGACCGGCCGCGTGGCTGTCGAAACGCGAGCCTGGTTTAACGAGAACCTCGAGAGCCGCAACTTCTACGTTCCGGGTGTGATCGCCATCATCGTCATGCTGATCACGCTGATGCTTACCAGCATGGCGGTGGTGCGCGAAAAGGAGATCGGCACCATGGAGCAGATCATGGTGACACCAATCACGTCCACCGAGTTCATCCTTGGCAAAACCGTGCCGTTTGCCTTGATCGGCTTCGCGGATGTGATTCTCATCACCCTGGTCGGCGTGTTCTGGTTTGAGGTTCCAATCCGGGGCAACCTCGGCTTGCTGTTCGTCGCGACTGCTTTGTACCTGCTGACGACACTCGCTATCGGCCTGTTGATATCGACGGTCAGTCAGACACAGCAACAGGCCATGATGAGCACCTTTTTCTTCTATTTCCCGGCGGTGCTCCTCTCAGGGTTCATGTTTCCGATTGCCAACATGCCGGAAGCCGTTCAGTGGCTGACGTATCTGAACCCGCTACGGTACTTCCTGGTGATCATTCGAGGAATTTTCCTTAAGGGCGTGGGGCCGAGCGTCCTGTGGCCCCAGATGCTGGCACTAGCCGTCATGGGGCGCGTCGCCTTGTGGCTGGCTACGAAACGATTTCACAAAACGCTCGCCTGATTCGAAAGAGGGATCGAGCGAAGACTTGGATATTCAAAGGTTGGAGACTCACATGAACGGGAACAACTCACGGTCGCGCGGATGGATGTGGTCCGCAATGATATTGATTGGCGCTGCGATATCCGGGCTCGCGGGAGCGGCGCCACCGGATCAACAGAGTTCCGAATCACTTGTGCCCGCCGGCAAAATTCTGGACTTGGAAACTGCCGTCCGGATCGCCCTCGATCAAAACCCGCTGAATCGCGCCGCGCGGGAGGGAATCGCCATGGCCAAAGAAGCAGTCGGAGAAGCGAGGGCGCCTTTTTATCCGGACCTCTCGCTCGGCGCCAGCTACAGCCGATGGGAGCGGCATGCCTTCTTGCCCAGCGGTGTTGTGAGGCCGGGCATTCCGAGTACCATCGGGCCCACCAGTGACTGGTTTTCGGGAGTTGCGACCCGCTACACGCTCTTCGATTTCGGGCAACGGCGTGCGGAACTGAAAGCCGCTCGGGCGCGGGAGGGTGGAGCGAACGAAGAGGCGGCGCGCGTGCGGCAGGATCTCGTTTTGGAGGTCCACGAGGCTTATTTTGGTCTGGTGGCAGCACTGGAAAGTGAAGTTGTGGCGCAACAAGCGCTCGACCGCGCGCAAGACCACCTGCGGCTGGCGAAGGCAAGGAAAGACGCCGGGGCTGTTCCTCAAGTCGATGTCGTACGTGCGCAAGTGGAAGTGGCTGAGGCCGGCTTGGCTCTGGAGAGAGCGCAAAGCCAAGTGCGGATCGGCACGGGCAGGTTGAATACCGCCATGGGACTACCGGCCGAGATGCGCGTCGAGGTCGACCGCGGGCGTCGCGAGATGACGCGGCCGGAGGATATCAATCTCGCTGAGGCTTTGAAAACAGCCGTGGAATTGCGACCGGAGATCAGGGCCGCCCGTCAGCGCGTCATTGCCTCGCGAAGCGGAGTCTCGGCGGCGAGGAGTGCGTTCGGACCGAAAGTGAGAGGCGAGGCGAGATTCGGTTGGCGCGACGAAACATTCTTGCCAAATGACAAGGACTGGTCCGTGGGCCTATCGGTGGAACTACCGCTGTTCGACGGCTTTTCCCGAAAGCATAAGCTGTCTCGCGCAAAGGCCGAAGTCTCGAAGGAAGAGGCTGAGGCCCAACGCCTGGTACAGATCGTGCGCCAGGAAGTCTGGTCGGCTCATTCGCGGTTGAAAGAGAGCTCTGCCGCGACGACCGCAGCCGAGGCCTTGGTTAAGGACGCACAAGAGAGCCTCCGGTTGGCGAATGAGCGTTACAAGGTCGGGGCCGGAACCATCGCTGACTTGCTCGACACCGAGACCGCACTGGCGCGAGCGGAGGCAACTCGTGTAGGAGCACAGTGGGACTACCAGATTGCGCGGGCGGTGCTGAAGAGATCAATAGGAGACCTCGTTGCCGAGGGCGCGCCTTAACTCAGTTGTTGTGGGGGGCCACGGCTGCTCCCGTATGTCGAAACACATGCAGCGACGCTTACCGGCAAGCCTCGGCGCATACTGTGCGTCCGTGAACCCTTGAGACTCGTCTGCTCTTTCTTCCTCCCTTAAAATCCGCGTGGCCGAGTTGGACGGGGGCGTCAACTTTTGTGCGGCGCCTCGGCGTTCAGAACTTGGAGTCGGGGTCACTTGGATTGGCATCCGGTGCCCGGGAATCCTCTCGTTCCCCCTCGTGAGAGGTCCATGAATGACTCCAGACTCCACTCAACCTCCGGTGTAGATGAACGGTGGCGAAGAACATATAGGTTCCCATCGCTGGCAAGGACTTTGAAGAATGCATCGTCCGGTCCGTACCACTGATCGACAACCTCTTCGACCAGATACTCGTGACCGTCCAATTGGAAACGGAGCGGTCGCTCGTCCTCTTTTCGCCCGGAGTAGCAAACCACACGCAGCATCATCTGCTTCGATTCATCCTCGTCCACCGGGCGAGACTGTGTAGGGTGAAGATCGCCCAATTTCCAGTCGAGCATACCACCGAAGACCGATGGCCAACCGGGGCTCCTCAGGCATGCACTTCGAGAGCGACGGGTCAGGCTGTCTGCACCTGCCCTGGACGACGGTTGCCCGCAACGAGTCCCGCTTGGCGGCCTGCCCGCTATCTGGTGATCTGGGGCGCGTTCGCGCCCCTGTCAACTAATACCGGCGGGAGTTGGAAGATTTGCGAATTTGTTGGCCGGCTTGGACGGGACCGCCAACGACGAAGATGGGGTTATGCTTACCGCAGAAGGAGATTGTGCGTGCTCGAAGAACTCGATCCCGCAGATGCTCAGGACCTGGTTGATCTGGCGCTGGCCTCACTGCCGCTTACTCGTGGCAACCAAGTCCTGTCCACGAAGCGGCAGTTGCGCGAGTGCATGTTGAGGCTGGCACAGGAAGCGTACGCATCGGGTTTCCTTTCGGGGGGGAAGCAGCGGTTCGATTCAGTCGAACCTGCACGGCGCCCCGCCTGGATGGACATCGCTCTCGATGATCCCCAAGACTTGGCCAAGCACAACATTCGTTTGCGCCCGGTTGTCCTCCGATCGCTGATGGGTGCTGGCTACCACCGCCTCGGGGACCTGGTTCGGGTTCCAGACCATGAGCTCAGGAAGCTCTTCTATGTTGGCAGGCTCACTATACGCGAGATTAGAAGGAGCATCCGGCAGTTCCAAACCAGTTCGGCTGATTCCTGAGGCCGGCGGTACGATGGGTATCGAACAAATGATGCCACTCACAATTCGGACTGTCTTCGAACGGGCGACGGTCCTGTCGCTTCTGTCCGAGTCGGGCTTCGCCGACAATTACTCTCTCCAGGCTGAGCGTGACGTCAAGCCATTGAGCGACCACTACCTCGCCATTTTCGTCTTCGAGGCCGAGCCGTTGGGCGACGGGAGTACGGCGCTTCGCTCCGTATCCACAACTGTCGTCGGGATTCAGCGCTACACTACGACTCGGCTCCGGTACCAGGGCGTTCACATAGCGAGCACTCCTGCCGACGGCTTGCTGATGGAAACGCTTCGTGCGCACTATCGCGCGCAACAGGAAGACACGGTGGAAAGGCTCATGTCGGTCGGCGGCGCATTGCCGTTGTGCTGGACCAAGAGCTTCCCGAACGGGGCGGGTGACCTGGCGGAGCCTCCGGAGTTCGTGATGGCAGACCCCGACCTTCAGGAATTGAACAAGCTATTCTCGCTGCCGGACCCCCGCTTCGGAACCGAGTGCGGCGAAAAGGAAGTTTAGCCCGTGGAGTGCACAGATCTCGCGAGCGTTAACGCTTCCTGACCTCGGAGAATCAAACAACGAGCGAGCCGCGGTGCCATACCTCCCTGTTCCACCAATACCTTCGTTCCGCTATTGGAATCGATATCTTGATAGAGTGGGCGACGGACCCGGGCGGTCTACGAACCGGCCTTGTCGATTAGGTCATCTATCGAGGTCGCGCCAAGGCGCTCACGCAGCGTGTCGAGCTTCATGTCGCTCCGTACGCCGAAGTTGACGCCATATTGTTCCTCGATGGTTCCTACGTGCGTGTCTCCGCGCTTCCGGCGAAGCTCCCCGTCCTCATTCCTGCTTCGGGGGCCCTTCATGCCAGGGGCGTCATGCCGAACTGGCGGTGATTTTCGATTTGCCATTTTGATGGTCTCCTTTCATGGGTTACGGACTTCGATTCGGCGGCCTTCGATGAGGACGCTCGGGATATGGCCTGGATGCCGGAACTCGTACAACTGTACCGGTGGCGTCATGGTTGGGTTCAACTGCTGACCGACCGCAACCGCGCCAGGCGCCGGGCCAGCATAGAAGACGTGCCACCGGCCAGCTCCTGGGCTGTTGGCCACCACGTCTTCAAAGATCTCTCTCGCCGTGCGCGCCAAATCAACCAGCTGACGGGGCGACTGGAGCCAGCTCGTTCGAGGAGTCGGGACTGACACTGAAACAATCTGCGTCCGAGCAGGGAGGATTAACCTCACTCTCTCACGATCGATGGCGGCGCTCAGTTCGAACAAGAAGGCCACGTCTGTGGGTTCCTCACATCCGTGCTCTGTGGCCACGGAGAGACCTTCTCGTTCGGCCTGAATCCCCGGCCAAACCCAGGTTCTCTCGTCGCGATGAAACTGAAAGAGCCGGACGGTTGGTCGGTTCGTCAGTAGGTATCCCAAATAGAGACAGGCACTCACCGGTGCCAGCGGAAACACCGCGAAGCGGCTCTCGAACAGATCACTGACCGCGAGAGCCGACTCCAATCCGCCGCTGAGCATGGCCGGCACATCACTCCAACCGTTTCCGATGCCTGCAACACTCAGTTCAAAGACTCCACCTTCTATGTAGTCCGGGGAGATCGCCTCGTCGAATGTTGCGGGATCGACGGGATGGTCGCCCCTGAGAAGAATCGCCCGCCAGCCGCGCGTCGATCGCCCTCGCTCCGGGAGACTCGCCTTCACCCAAGCCTCATGATCCCGTTTGAGTTGGCGAATGTACTCTACAGAATGGGCATTCTCTTGACGGTCAAATTTCGCGTGGCAGTGCGCGCAGAGCAGAATGAGGTTCTCGTAAGAATCCCGCTGTTCTCGGGATAGGGCGGAGTTGGCTCGGGGTCCGCCGTCCGCCGCCGCTTCAACGTGGGCAATCTCCCCGATCGGAACCGCGGGGTCGTGTCCCGTCTCGTCTGCAATCAGATTCACCCGGCACCATGGAGCCGAGCATCTTCCCGCTGCCCGCCCCCAAAGGAGCTTCAGAGTTTGATCCTTGTATCCTCGCTGAGTCCTCTTCGCTGCCATAGCCCTCATGCCGCGGACTGATGTTCTGGTCGGTGCGGATGCGTGCCCGAACCTTCCCAATATCCTGTGTCCAGCCAGACCTCGTAGAAGTACAGCCAACCGCTGATCCAAGGCACGATGGTGTTGGCGATCATCATCGTGGCGTTCCAATCCTGCGCCTCATGGACACAGAGAAGGTCGTCCTCAAAAACATGCGGCAGATTCTGTGACCCTTCGCGCCGCCTCAACTCCGGTCGCAGGACGCGGATTCTCGGCCTCGCCGGAACTGTGTAGTTGATCTCTACCAAGTAGATCGCGCTTCGGGCCGTCGGCTGGAGCTCCCCCGTCCAATTGATGCGGATGCCGCGATTGCTCTGTGACCGGAACTGCGGGTACTTGGCTCGCATGAGCCAATCCTGCTGTGCCGTCGTCAGGTATCTCGGTCGCAGGTACTTATGTCTTGCCATGGAATGTATTGGGGCGAAGTGCCGTGGCGCCGCCGGACGCCATGGTAATCACTCCGCTCGATCGGACTCCGAGTTGGTTTGCCCGTCGCCTTTCCTGGATATTCTGTGCCTGCTGCACTACCGCCTTCATTACGGGTTCGCCGAACAGCTCTTCGAGTAATCGATTTGTCTCCCGGCCGCCCGAAAGTACCCGGCCCCAGTCCTTCGAGAACTGCCGCATTCCGGCCTTGAATGCCAGGTACGCATCAGGGTTATCGTCCCACCTCTCGCTCAGGTCCTCGTGCGGGTTCGACGGATTTACGACTACCAGCCGGCGCCCGGCCAAGTCAGCCGCGTCGATGGCGCCGAGTATTCTCGCGATTGCCCCCGAAAGCGCAGCGCTCGGCGATAGCTCACCGCGATAGCACCGGCCGACGAGGGTCGTCAAGACGATCGAAATCGGTGCCTGTTTGGGATTGGGGTAGAAGACGTCCCGCCAGCGTTTCATCAACTGGATCGCGAGTTGGAGGGGTAGTTTCTCGTCCGCTGGCTGTTGAGGCGGAACGGGCTGAGCTGCCTTCTCGACGATGTACAATCTGGTCGAGGCATCGCGGAACCATTCGACGTAGCCTTTGGGGTTGCTCGGGCTCCAATTCGCCAGCTCGCGGTCTGGGACTTGAATGCAGGTCCCGCCCAACTGGAGATCCTTGCAGGACGGGAGGACGTCCAGGTAGAAGTCGTTGGCGTAGGTGATGCGCACGCAGCGGTTCTTCAGGGACACCATTTCGCTGTAGGTTCCGTGCCCCTTCAGGAATTTGTAGAACGTCCCCAAGAGAGCCATTGGATCAATGCGCTGATGCGGGATCCCCAGTTCGAAGACAAAGTCGAGATCATGGGGGCCGTCCAGCGGGTGCACGGTTGTCCCCAGGGCCATGGAGCCCTGCGGGTAAATGGACTGTGGAATACCGCGGAAAGGGCTCCCCTCGCCTTCGAGAACTCGGCTAACGGCTCCGTACCGTTCGACCGCCAACCGATACCGAGAAGGGGCGAGCTGCAGTTCCTCGCAAACGAGCATGAGCAGGTCATCGAGTTGAGCTTGGGCGTCGTCGGTGAAGAACGCAGGGACTGTAGCCGCCATAAAGCAGATCCTCTACTCCAATTATAACATATCTTCCATTTTTTGCCATTCTGCGTTAGGATGGCAGTAGAGATGCCTAACCGACCGACCCATCTGGCGACAGCTGTTCCCTTGGGAACGCTCACAGCCGCGTATAAAGCACGTGAATTGAATGGCTTGCAGTATGCTGCCGAAGTCGCTGGGGGAGCTCTCGGAGCTGCCGTTGGCGGCTTGGGGCCGGATTGGGTCGACCCACCAACCTCGCCCTTGCATCGCGGAGTTGGGCATTCAGCCGCTGTTTCGTGTGTCCTGACTGGGCTTGCGAGTCGACGAATCGATGCCTGGCAGGCCTGGCTTCGAGAGGAAGCAGTTCGCCTCCGGTGTCTCCAGCACACCACTGCCGACCCGCTTGTGCGAGCCTTCTATGGCATCTGCTACGTGCTGACTTGTCTCGTCAGCGGTGCGCTGGTCGGGTTTCTTGCCGGCTGGGGGTCGCATCTGGCTCTCGACTTTGGCAGCGTTCGATCGCTCCCGTTGATCTAATGGGGAGGGAAAAACGACATGGCAATTACTCAGCAGGAACTGGGCCGAAGACTGCGCGACGCGCGCGAGGCCTGCGGCCTGAAGCAAGAGGATGTCGCCAAACATCTCGGCCTTTCCCGCGCCACCGTGGCCCAGATCGAACTGGGGAACAGATCGGTCTCGGGGCTTGAACTGTCGAAGCTTGCGTATCTGTACGCCCGCGACATCCAAGACTTCGTTGCTCAGGAGTACGCCGAAGACGACTTGGTTCATGCGCTCTTTCGCTCGGAAACGGACTCCGACGGCGACGGAGTGAAACAGGCCTTGCGTGACTGCATGGCGCTGGGCCGGGAGTTATCAAACCTCGAAGACCTGCTCCGGATCACTAGGTCCCTGACGACCGTGGCGTCTTACCCATTCCCGGTGCCCAGAAGCAAATGGGATGCAATCCAGATCGGAGCGCAGGTCGCGATGGAAGAGCGGCGCCGGTTGGGTTTGGGTTCCGCGCCCATTGGCGATCCTGTCGCTCTGCTCGAGGGCCAGGGGATTCGGACTGGACTAGTGCAGATGCCGGCCGATGTTTCCGGCCTGATGGTTAGCCATCCTCGCGTCGGTCTCTTCATCGTCATCAATCAAACCCATCCAGCAGTCCGCCAACGCTTTTCGTGGTGTCACGAGTACTGCCATGTTCTCCTGGATCGTGATTCCAGGGGCCTGGTCAGTCGCGTGAGCGAGCGTGATGATCTGCGCGAAGTGCGCGCGAACTCCTTCGCTGCGAATTTCCTGATGTCCGAAGAAGGCGTCCGGCAGTTTGTTGGAAGTCTGGGAAAAGGCGCGCTGAGCAGGATTCATGCGGACGTCTATGACGGGACCGACGTCGTGCCGGTCGACTCCCGCACTGAGCCGGGCACGCAGGAGATCCAACTCTACGACGATGTGCAACTCGCGCACTACTTCGGCGTGAGTCCGCTCTCAGCGCTCTACCGCCTCCTCAACCTGAAGCTGATCACTGAGCCGGAGTTCACTCATCTGAAGGAACTCGATCAGGACGGCAACAGCCAGCGGCTTGCCAAGCTACTCACCCTGCCACAAATCGACCAGGTCGATCATGCAGCCGAATTCAATCGGCGGTTTTTGGGACTCGCGCTCGAGGCGCTCCGCCGGGAACTGATCAGCCGCAGTAAGCTCGTTGAACTGGCGGCTCAAGTCGGCGCAAGTCGGGATGACGCCGAAGCCCTGGTTCAGAGCGCCGGCTTTGATGAAGAGGAACTCCATTCTGTCGTCCTTCCGGAGCAGTAATGGTCAAAGTCCAGGTCGTCGTAACGGACGCGAACATCCTCATCAACCTAATCCACATTGGCCGCCTCTCGATCCTGGGAGCGCTGGCTCAATTTGAGTTTGTTGTACCGGATGAGGTTGCCGCCGAGGTTCTTGATGCGGAACAGGCGGCATCGTTGCAGGCAGCAATTGATGGTGAGTACCTTGCCCGCGTGGCCTTCCGGGATACAGAAGAGCTCGCAAAGTTCGCGACGCTGACCTCATTCTTGGGGAAGGGCGAATCGGCTTGTTTGGCACTGGCGCAGCGGCGTGGCTGCTTGGTCGCTTCCGACGAAGGTGGACCGTTTCGGCGCGAAGCACAACAGCGGCTTGGCCCTAGGCGACTCATCAACACGCCGGCAATCTTGCTCTCCGCGATTCATTCGGGAGTGCTGAGTGTCGAAGAAGCCGACCAGGCGTTGGAGATTTTGAAAGAGCATCGCTTTCGAGTAAAATTTAAGTCATTTAGGGAACTGTTGGGCAGCTGAGCAGCAGTGCTATGCAGCTTGTTCGCCTAATCCGGACAGCCCCGTCATGGAATTTAGGTGGGCGGTCTCGACCCAGAGTGGGTGGAACGTAGGCCTCCGAAAGAGCCTACACCGCCTGCAACTCGCCCGATTCCAAGAGAGCGTCGATCAGCCGGTCAATCGAAGGGGGCAGTGTCCCACCCCGGATCAGAACCCCGAGTTCCATGTTCCGCTCCAATGCTGCCTCAGTGAGATTCGCGCTCGTCAGAAACGCGACACGGGAATCGACCACTGCGGCTTTGACGTGCATCAGTCCTGCGTGACCTCTCTCATCACGGGGCCGCCGCTGTGGCGGCCACTGTAGGAGCGATGCTTGCGCGGCTACAACTGCCCCCAACTGGTGTCGTTGACGATCGATCTCCTGGTCGCCGAACGATTCGCGGTCACCCAGCACGATCCGCAGTCCGACTCCCTTTGCCAGTGCCTGTTCCAGCCCGACGACGAGGCGCGCGACTTGAAAAATGCCGAAGCTCATGACGGTGAGCCGCCGCTCCGCGCATTGGATCAGGTCGAACAGGACCTGTTCGGTCCGGCGCCCAGGCACTCCGGCCGTCGCCGGCCCAGTCCAAACCAATTCCGTGGTTGGTGCGCAGCGTTTCGCCGCCAGAGCGACCTCCAACATGGGCGCCAGTTCGCCTCGCCTCTCGGCCCAGCAACGCAGAAACTCGTCTACCCTCCCCTGGTAGCCGGGGTTGGGCATCGCCGGGACCGCAACGCCCTGCAATTGTCCAATCAGCGACTGAACCAGGCTGCTTGGCAAGTCCGCTACCAACTTGAGACACGCCTCGGCTGCAGTCATGGGCGAAAAAACGCGAACTCGCCGCGCTCCATAGTGGGAACTAACACCGAACGGTCCAGGTACCGATTGCCCCGCTCGCAAGATGTTTCCGGCAAGAAGAGGCAGTTGTGGCACGCGGCACCGTGCAATGAGAGGAAAGCCTGCTCGGGTTGCGTTTCGGCACACAACGGATCGGATGAGCAGATCTCGAGTCCTTCCAAGGCCTGGTCCAGGTGCTGCTCCAGATTGGCGGATTCCCCCAGAGTCACCAACCCACCTAGCGTGCCTTCGCTGTCGGGTGCTGCTGTATAGATGAGAATGCCCGCCATCGCCTCGTCCTCATTCTGGGTCGAGGAGTAGATCCGCTCCTTAAGGCTGGCTGCTGCATATCCACACTCCACCGAGAACTGGCGGATCAAAGCGTGTGCCAGGGAGTGCAGGAGTATGTACCGTAACCCTGGGAATCCAAGCGATGGTTCGAGGCCTCGCTGAGAACGCCAGCGTTGGTGTGCACGGAAAAACTGTGCGTCGAGAACTCCTGCTGTGGCCAGCCACTGGGAGACCTTCCTCTCGGAGAGGCGCAGGAATAGGCCTTCGCCTCGCACTTCAGCGGCAGGTACCCATTCTGCCGGTCCGCGCCTCAAAGGCGCCAACTGTGCCGGTGAGTCGTCGCCGGCCGCTTCCAGCCTCGTGAAACCGACAATTGCCTGCACCTCGCGCAGCCTCTCGATTAGCACCACGCTTTCGATCCACGGGGCATACTTTGCAGGGGGCGTTCCCACCCGCAGCCGCAGGTTGATGCTGTTTCTCGACGGATCAGGAGTGGAAAACAGCCTCCACTCCGGCAGTTTTAGGTCCTTAGGAGTCAGGGGAGCGGCCCCGTCCAACGCCCGCAGCTTTTCGATGGCTGCCCAGATCTGTGAATCCGCGTAATTGTCGTACCGTGCGCGGCCCTTGCGCACGAGTTTGACATCGCGCTCCGATTCCGCATCCTCGAACAGGGCCGTCAAGTCCTGCTCGACCAACTGCTCCAGGGGATCTGCGGAAGAGGGAATCGATAGAGCAGAAAGCGTCCGCGAAAACCACATGTTGGTCGCGCCGAGCGTGATTGGCTGAGACTCTGCGTGACACTCTTCGAGAGGCGCCACCCGTAGATGGGGATGCCGCCCTCGACACTTTGGCAATTCAGCTCGGCCATCCTCGGAAAAGGCCGGAGCCAGCGGTTTGCGTTTCTGACAGAGCCGGCAAATCAGCATAACGTCGGCAGCCTCACCGCTCGCGCCGACGTCGCGGAACTCGAGTAGGCCCGGACAAGTCCCTCCCGCGCCGTGCAGGTATTCGTTCCAGGGAAAGTCGTCCAGGTGCCCGTTCTCACACGCCACAAGGAAGCGAGCCGGAACGGCGGTTGCGCTTGCCAATCGCGCACAGTTCCTGTGGATAAATCGCGAGCGTTCCGGTCGCGTGGTGTCGGCACGGAACTCGAACAGACCCGACTTGATGGGCGAGAGCAGACGGCACTGAGTGCAAACCAACCATCGAGGAAACGCAGCCACCGGAACGCCATCCCCTGAGGCGTGCTGGAACAGGGGACCTGGAGCATCGTCACGAATTGGTGCGGCCTTCAGTTGCCGTACCTGCGCACCCAGGACGTGTCGCACCACACGCAACAGCCGATCCTCGCGGATCGCCTCCATCTGTCCTGCGGGCCAGTCGTCAAGGCCCATTACCATGGCCGAAAACTGTGGCAGATCGACCGTTGATCCCACGCCGTAGGTGTAGATGAGCTGTGTGGGTCTCACTCCGCCTACATCACGTCCACTCATTGCCCCACCTCCGCGCTGTCCATGCCGCTATCGTCGAATGTGAGGACGGCCTCCGGCTCCACATCACGCAGAGAGTTCAGCACGGTGAACTCAGTCCATGCTGCCCTGCCAGCCATTTGCAGGAGTCCCACTGTGACTCCGTCCCGGCCATCGGTGTAGCCCAGCCGGGCGCCGCCTCGCATCCGAACAGCGCGGTCGCGCCAGGCGTCAATCCTCTGCTGAAGCGCTGCCTGCACGAAGTCCTGTAGCGTGGCTCCGCCAGTTCCTGCTTCCGCAGCCCGCACTGGAAGCATCGCCAGAGCAGCCTCCACGATCGCACTTGCCGGCTGCATCTGATGAGCGCTGTCGTTGCGGTTGTAGTCGGCGCCCGCCTGCCGGATCGCGCTCACCATCACGCCCGTCAGCGCACGATCCATCGCGCCCGTCGAGTACGGCGTCACGCTGAGAGCCTCCACTTGGCGATAGAAGGTGGCGTGGTAGTGATAGAAACTCTCGAAATGAGAAAGATCGCGAGGACGCGCCCAGTTGGCGACTGTGATCACCAACCCCGGGCTGGCGCGGCCAACACGGCTCGTCGCCTGAATGTACTCCGACGTCGACTTCGGCTGCCCCGCGACAATCATGAGCCCAAGCCGCCCGACGTCGACGCCCACCGAAAGCATGTTTGTCGCCAGCAGCACGTCGATTGGCGGCTTCGCGGCGGTTTGCCCCGGAGGCGGGAACTTGCACTTCATGCGCTCGAGCACCTCGGGAATCTCTGTCGCGGACTTGCGCGAGGTGAGCTCCTCCACGGCCTGTGGCAGCCGGAGGTTCCGTCGCCTTAATCCGCGGGCGTCGACTTGGGTCAACCGGGAGCGCACGTCGTCGTCCACGAGTCGCCGCATTCCGCCCAATTCCCGCAGTGAGCTGAAATAACCTACGGCAGTCATGAATGGATCAATCGACTCCCCGTACTTTTCGTACATCGTCTGCCCGGCGGCGAGTACAGCGACGTAGACCCGAATCAACGCCCCTTTCAGCTTCCTCCCTGGCGCGCACACGCCAACGTACAATCGCCCGGGTGCCGCATCACTTACCGGCAATTCCCGAGAGAAGAAATTGGAACCTGCCTCCAACCCCGGAGGCGGAAACACGCGCACCTTACGATTGAACAAAGCAGCCACTTGGGCTTGTGCACGCCGCACAGTCGCGGTCGACGCGATCACCTTGGGGCGCACCTTCTTTCCACCCACCTCCCAGGTGGACAGCTGATCCACCGCGCCCTCATAGATTCCAACAAGACTTCCGAGGGGTCCGCTGATGAGATGAAGTTCGTCCTGGATAATTAGATCCGGCGGGCGCAGTAGCGCATGCGGCTGCGTCGCGATCGCCGGGAACCTCCCTGCGGCCTGGTGTGAATTCGTATCTTCGATCTCCGGCGAACGGAAGCCGTGGCGCGGGCACCAGCCGGTCACTTGGCCGAACAGCGTCTGGACCGCGCCCTGCCATGCCATCTGGGCGAACTTATCCACCGTGGCAATGAGCATAGCCGGCGGCCGCCGGTAGATCTCCTCATCCACAACCATCAGCGGCAGACCTTCGTCCGGAGACCTGCGTCTCGAGTACTCGCACTGACCCCGAGTGTCGCCACAGTAAATCACCGTCCGCGCTCGTCCGGCTGGGTAATACTCGACCGTGATGTTCTGCCCAGGATCGATGGTGGCCCCGCACCACGGGCACGTCGGGAACTGGTGCGGCGACCCCACGCCAAACACCGGCCTCCGCCCGCTGCGCAGAGCTTCCACCACCTCCGCCGATTGCGCGGTCCGGTTCGGTGTCGTCTTGCGCCCGACCCACAAGCCGAGCCGGAAAGAGGTTTCGCCCCAACGAGCTGTGTCGCCAAGCCTGATCTGCTCACACGCGCACATCAGCGTCGCGGCGCGCTGGAACTGCTGGAGCGTGAGAAGCCGTAGCGTGTAGCGCATCAGAACCGCCACGCCATTCTCACCGTCGCGCCCCCCTGCGTCCTTCTGCAATCGCCGCACAGCCATGGTGTAGGCCGCCAGACCGAGATAGGCCTCGGTCTTCCCGCCTCCGGTGGGGAACCACAACAGATCTGCACCGGCAAACGGCCCGATATCGCGGTCCGGATGATCAAGGCTGGTCAGCCCTGGTAGGTTGATCAGAATGAACGCCAACTGAAATGCTCGCCAGCTGCGGTTCTGTGGCAGGTCAACATCTGCCAGCTCAAGTGTCGGAGCCGATTTCGTCGCCTCGATCCACACCGAGCGGACACGCTGCTGCCACATAGCGTGGTTGGCGAATCGAAACGCTTCTCTTGCGTCCGCGTCCGTCTCCAGCAACGCTGTGCCTTCTTTCAGACGGCCCAGCACCTCACGCGCTCGTCCCACCACCTGGTCGGAGGCATCGGTGTAACCTGCGAGATCAGCTTCCACCGCCCGCCGCGCTTCGAGCTCTGCGATCCAATTGGCATAGGCTTCCTCAAGCGGGCGCAGCTTCGCCGCGAGCTCAGCATCGGAGGTCTCGGCCAGTTCCTTCATGTCTGTGATGAGTCCAGGAACTGGGCACTGTTCGACGGTTCGCACAGTAGCTCGCGGCATGGTTGCGGTGCGGATCACTGTGGCTTGGTCTACACGCCCCTCGGCTAATTCCCACTCGACACTGATGCCGTGACCACGGGCAAACTCCACCTCCCGGCGGTAGAGCATCTCGTTGGTTCGATCTTCGAGGCGGGAAACGGCGTCCAGGGTCGAGACGTGCCCCTGACCTGGCCGCCGGGCAAATCGTCCGTGGACCACAACTTCCGCCTGAAACAGCCAGTACATGTCGCGAGGACGATCCTCGGTCTGCTCGTTCGAAAGGAAGAGGGTGACGCTCCAATGATCGGCTCGGCGACGCACCCGCCCGCGGACTACGACGTTGGGGCATTCGGGATCCGGTTCCCAGGCGGGCAGAGTGCCTTCCGTCAATGCGATCGCCTGACGACCGCCGCGCGGATACCGTTTCCAGACCAGCTTCCCGTTCTCGTCCTGCTCGCGCAAGTACTGGCCCCAGCGAGCTACTGCGTCAAAAGTGGTCTCCGTCAGGTCCAGGCAGAAGCTCAGGCCGAGGGTGGAGGGCGCAACGCCGCGTTTGGCTGGCGTGGAGGGTTCTGCTGTTCCCTCTTCAGCGTTGTCTTCCGACCCATCCGCCAATTCTTCAAAGGGCTCCTCGTCAACCTCGATGATCTTCAGCGGGGCCAGCATGCCCAGTAGGTAGCGGTTGCGGACGCTCTGCTCGGTGATGATTTCCTGCTCGCCGCCTGCGGGACCCAACAAGTCGCGGCGGATCAGATCTTCGAGTTCCTGGCGGAGCGGTGCTGTGGACATGGTGACTCCTCAGAATAGGCCCGGCTGTTCCGGGGCGCGCTTGCGTGCTTTGGCCTTGGGCTTCGGACGGGCCGCAGGTGCTGCCTGCTCCGCGGCGTAGCGCTCGTGGTTCAGAGCGAGCAGGCGGTCGAGCACCGTAAGACGGGCGGCTTCGGAAATGGTGTAGCGGATGCCCTGTTTCGTCTGGTGAAAGCCGTGCCCAAGCTCAAGGTCGGTCCAGCCGTAAGCATCGGCGACCGCATGATCCATCTCGACGTGCATTGAGCGGAGGGTGGCGATGTCGTGCGAGACTTCGTGCGGAGAGTGGAAGCGGTTGTAAGTCGTGGTGAGGCCTTCGCGGCGGGCGATCATGATGTCGCGGCGGTGGGAGTGGTATCGCTCACCACTGGATTCGAGCAGACTAGGCGAGGTCGGGAACGGGAAGGTTTCGAATCCGTCAGACGTAATGTACTTGAGCCGAGTCTCCAATGTCGAAGAGTAAGTTCGGGCCCAAGCCTCGTGAATCGAGCTCATCACGATGGCTGCTGATGCTCCGTCGCCCAGGGCCAATAACTTCGTCATATGCGAGAAAACAATGCCGGTTGGGCACAGCGAGAACGTGCAGTACTTGGTTGTTTCGGGAATCACTAGTACCCGGTCAAGCCCAGCAATGGTAGCGTAGAGTTCCGGGCGAATCCGCCAAAACTGCCACCATGGCCACGCCGCAACATCCGCAGCCTTTGTCGCCCGCTCCGGCTTCACCAGTCGCTCCACAATCTCGTAGCAGTCCAGGTACTCCATCGCCCGTTCCAGCGGCCAGTCACGGAAGTTTATCACCCAACGGCTCGGCGACTGATCCCATCGGCTGTTGAGGTCCTCGCCGTTCAAGTATGGGAACAGTACGTCTCGGTTACGCGGGTCCTTGTCCAGCAGCCGTTGTGCGTCCTCCGGCTCCAACACAAACCCCATGCCGAACACAATTGATCCCTGAAAGCTCTTTCCGGCGTTCACAACCAGCCGGTACGGTCTGCCGCTCACGCTGCTAGGTGGCTGCAACTGGCTAGTGATGCCATCGACCGCCGAATCGTCCAGCAGGAACTGACCATCCCACGAGCCCTTCCGGAACCAGACGTGAGCCACTTCCAGATTTGCCTCGCCTGGCCACTTCCGGCTGGGCAGGGCACGGTAGATGGTGGTGTCCCGCTCCGTCATCTGGTCCAGCCCCACCTCGCGAGTATCGCCTTGCGCAATCGTGTTCGTGGCCAGCAACCCGGCGGTGCCCCCTGGTTTGAGCAGACTCTCGGCCCGCAGGAAGAAATACGCGACGTAGTCCGCGTGCCCTCGCACGGCTCGCCCAATCAATTCCACCAAGTACTCGCGATACTCGGAGCCGAGCGTTCCGGTGATTCGCCTGCCGCCAATGAACGGCGGGTTACCGATGATCGCATCAAACCCTCCGGCGCGCAGAAATACCTCAGGGAACTCAACAGGCCAGTGAAACGGCCGCCTCCCTTTGAGAATCTTCCGCGCCTCGGCCTCCTGTTCCTCCAACCCCATGGCGACGGCGGCAGCGGCGGCTTCGGACTTGGCCTCAAATGCTGTCGCGATCAAGCGGTCCGCGGCGGCACGGAGTCTGCGCGTTTTTGCCAGTGCTGCATCGAGCAATCGCCGCTGGTCGCCCGTCCGATACTGCATCTTCATGAGCCCCTCGCGCTTGTCAGCGGCGAAGGCGAGGTCGTCATCGAAGAGTACGCTCTGTTTGCCTTCACCCGAGAGGCTCCAGGTTGAAAGCTGCTTCAGATTCACGCCCAAAAGCGAGTCGCCGCAGCGGATAGCGTGATCGAGAAACGTAAACGGCCGGTTGCGCTGGAGCGTCAGCAGCCAAAGCGAGAGCTTTGCCATCTCTACTGCAAGTGGGTTACGGTCCACACCATACAGACAGCGCTCGACAGCGATGCGCAGCGCGTAGATACCGCGTTCATCGGTGTTCCTCGGAATCAGCTCTTCCTCTGGCATCCCGCTTGAAGGATCTCCGTAGGGAGTGATCAGCACGTCCGCACCGTGCTCTCTCTGCGCGGCTTCCCACGCTTCTGCCAGGCGCGCGGAAAGATAGCGGGCAGCTGCCACCAGGAAGGCCGCCGAGCCACAGGCGAAGTCGCAGATCTTGAGATCGAGGATCTGCCCGGCCTGCTTGAGCTTCCAGGCTTCCGGCGGCTGTCCCTCAGCGGGGCCAGTGTAGACCAGCGGCGCCAGCGCGTGCTCCACCACGGATTCGGTGAGCGAACGCGGCGTGTACTGTGTCCCCGTCTGGCGGCGCGCTGTCCCGGCGGTGACGTAGAGGCTGCCAGCGGGGATCACCCACGGGTCGCCGTTGTCGTCGCGGCGGACCAGACCGGCGAACGGCGCCACCTGCTCCCACTCGGGCCAACGTAGCGGATCATCGACGGTGGTCTGCGCCAACGCCTTCCCGACGGCCTTTGCGCTGCGGCCGGTTTCATCGGCAAGCCATTCGACAAAGTCCGGCTGTGCGCAACGGCGCTTGAGTTCGGAAAGCGTGACTTCCGGTTCTTCCTTGCCGTCCAGCCCCAGCACGACTTCCGAGGCACGGCGCGCAGTGTGGTCGAGCAGACCTTCGTATACGTGGCCGATCTGTTCGATATCGAGGGCGCGGAAGCTAAGCCGCCGCGTCTCGCGCCCTCCGCCCGGGACCTTCATTTCCAGGAACTGGAGGGCGCCGAGAAGATGAAGAACTGTGCGGTTGTGAATGGGGCAGGGCTGGGCGGGCGTAGTGCGCCAATCCGAACCTGCCGCGCGGCCCTCCAGGAACGGGAAACGGTCGGGGTCGAAGAGGTCGCCTCCATAGGCCGGGAGCGCGGCGAGATCGTGCGCGATGCCGCCGTGGACGGCGCGGAAACTGGCCAGCAGACGGGGGAAGGCGTCGTAGCGGCGTTCGAGCACCTCTTCCCCCAAGCGGTCGGCGGCTTCGCGCAGCTGGTCGTGCAGGGTAGAGACGGCGTAGTTCTCGCGATAGACCGGGTTGGTGATGGGCAGCAGGTCGCGCTCTTCGGCAAAGAAGAGGAAGACCAATCGCATCATCAATGAGAGCGCCGCCTCATAGGCCTGCTCTTCGGGGATTCCCTGTAAGAGCACGCGGCCACTTTCGCGGTCGGCGCGGTCGAGGGCGGCCACAAACATCTCGACGGCGCGGCGCACCTGGCGGCCGAGCGTAATGGAAACTTCCTGCTGGTTCTCCAGGCTGCGGCGGTACAGGGCGTCGAGGGTCTGCTCAGGCGGGCGATTGAAGAGGGCACCGGCCGAGAGGAAGTCGCGGAACGCGCGTAGCGTTAGGCGCTCGTCGAACCACAGTTCAGCGCGGAAGTCCGCAAAGCCGGTGGGCTGGCCGGGCTCGGCGTAGACCAGGGTGAAACGTTCGCCATTGGTCACCAGGCCGAGGGGGACCCGTGTCGCGTGCAGCAGTTCGGCCATGCGAGCTGCGCATGTGGCATTCCATGTTGTGGCAGTAGGCCGTCGATCGGGCTGCTGACCGGGCGGGAGCAGATTGATCAATAGGCGAGGCTTGCCATCTTCCAAGAGGACAAGGTCGGGGCGAAGCGTCTCATGGTGCTGGGCGACGAAGCGGGAGAGGTTCTGCGGAATGGCGTTGTCTTCGACAAGCCATTCGGCGGGCCACTCCAACAGAGTCAAAAAGACGGCTTTCAGCCATTCACGCTGAGCCGGACTCACCATCCCCTGGGAGCGTAGGCGGGCTTCCCGCCACTCGTCGTGCAGTTCACGAAGCTCACGAGTCAGGTCCGGCGAGTCTTTTACGAGTCCCTGTGGGAAGACCTCTTTGAACACCGGCAGACTGACGAATGGGCCGGAGACTTCGATGAGCTTCAGCAGTTCGGCGTATTCGGAGGCGGCGGACATCAGTCGAGACCCTCCGGAACGAGAAACGTGACTGCCACAGGGAATAGGCGAGGCTGCGGATCGGCGTACCGGCGCCGGATGGCTTCTGTTTCGCGAGCGAGCTCGGCGGGGAGCTCGGCAAGACGCGCGGCGAGAAAGTCGCGGTTACGTTGCTCCTGGTCACGCTCGGCATCAGTAAAGAGCGATAGCTGAGCGTCCGGGGCGCGCTGGATCTCTTTGAGAATCGCTGCTTCGAGTTCTCGCAGGATGGCCGTGATCTTTTGAGTCTCGTCCTCAGCGCGATCAACGAGCTGTTTGCGGATAGAGTCGGTGCGATCGCGACCACGAGCGTCTAGTGCGGCAAGCAAGGGCTTGGCCAGTTGCGGCCATAGTGCAGCGAGGCGATGGCGGATCGAGTCCGGCGGTTCAGCATCGGTGGCGGCGGCGAGGACTTCGGCAGTCTGCGTGACATTCCATCGCTCCAACCGGCCTTCCTGGATGACTCCGCCGGCGGCGATCACCTCTTCGTGGAGACGGTGGCTGTCGCTCGAGACCACTGTGAGGCGGGCGTGGGCAAGCACTGCGGGGGCGCGCAGTGCGGCACGGGGGACCATGCGGACGGTAACGCGGTGGATCTTTTGGCGGTCGGCGGGCGCCCAGACCTCGGCGCGCAGAAGGCGGAGGCATCGTTGCACGAGGCGGTGGTTGAGGTGGGCGAGCACAACGTCGTCGTGCCCAGCCGCTGCCTCGGGGTCAAAGGTGATGGGCCGTTGCAGGCCGGTGTGAGGATGGATAAGTCCGATGAGGCAGGGTTGCCACGATGGGTCGGCAAACCGGGGTACGTCGAAGGCGCGTAGAACACGGTCGAGTACGGCGGGGATGAGTCGCGGCTGGCGGGCGAGATCGAGCGCGATGTGGACCACGGCCTCGATGTTGCCGGGGGTAAGGTGGAGATCACGCCTGGTCTCGTCAAGTTGGTCAGCGTGACGGCGGGAGAGTTCGCGGATGTTTTGTTCGAAGCGAAGCAGTCGCTTGACGGGCTCGTTTTCGCGTTCTGCGCGGGCCGTATCCAGGCGGCGGCGTTTGCCGAGCATGGCCTCTTCCACTTGCTCGGCGATGACAGGGCCCACTTTGCCCAAGTCTTCACGAATCTGCTGGACCTTCTTGGCTGCGCGGAAGAGGAACTCCAGATCGGCGGCGAGAGAGGTGCCTGAGCCTTCAGCAACATCGGCCTCCTCACGGAAGCCGGAGGCAACGAAGTGGTAAACGTTCACTTCCGGTGCACGCTGGCCGTGGCGGTCAATGCGCCCATTGCGCTGCTCCATGCGGTTTGGGTTCCAAGGGATCTCGTAGTGGATGAGGCGGTGGCAATGCCGTTGGAGGTCGATGCCTTCGCTGGCAGCGTCGGTAGCCAGCAGGATGCGCACGGGCGAGTCCTTGGGATCGAACTGGAAAGCGGCCTTGACGCGCTCGCGGTCGTCGGTGTCCTGCGCGCCGTAGAGGAGTTCGAGGCGGTCGCCTGCTTTGAAGCCACGGGTAGCCAGGTGGTCGTGGAGCCACTTCTGTGTGTCGCGGTACTCGGTAAAGATGATGACGCGCTCGTGGTTCCACTGGCCGTTGGGCCGGACGACGTCTCCAAGCCACTGGATGAGTTTGACCGCCTTGCTGTCGAGTTGCGCGGCGGCACGCTCCGCCCAGCCCGCAAGATCGTTGAGGATCTGGTTCTCGGCGGCCGATGAGGGCCGGAAGGCGCGGGCGGCGGCTTCCAGTGCTTCAATCTCAGCTTCCTGTTGCTCGGCGTCGTCGGAATAGTCCTCTTCGGCCTGTTCAAAGATGCGTGCGAGAGCGCCCGTGGAGCGGGCGAGCGCTTCGTATCGGGCTGATTTGCGGAGCGAGGCGCGATGACGATTGAGGGTGTTGAGAAACGCCTGCGGTGAGGAGAAAAGGCGCTTCTTGAGCAACTTGAGCACGAACTCCGTGGCGAACCGCTCAGGATTGTCGCGGTAACTTTCTGCGCGGAGCCGCGTGTATTGGGTCAGGAGGGCGTGGATGCGCTGCTCTTCGTCGGTGTAATCAACCGGGATGTGCTCCAGCGTGCGGCGCGGAAACTTGTCGGAGCCGTCCCAGTTCTTGATTTCGCTCTTGAGGCGGCGGACCATGACGGCTCGGAGTTGGGCGGGATCGGGGGCGACGCTACGGGCGAAGCGCTGGTCGTCAAGGAGTTCCAGTAGAGCGGAGAAACTCTCCTTGTAGCCGTTGTGGGGAGTGGCGGTGAGGAAGAGCTTGTGCTCGAAGTGCTTGCCAATCTCGCGGAGGGCTTGGGTGCGCTGCGAGTCGAGGGCGAAATTGCCGGTGCCGCTGGGCGCGGCGTTATGAGCCTCGTCAACGATGAGGATGTCGAAGTCGCGCAGGCCAGGACGCGCGCCATCATGGGCCACCGCCTCGCGGAACATGCGCAGTGGATACCCTCGCTTCAGGTAGTCCATCGAAGTGATGAGGCGCGGGAAGTGAGTCCAGGGGTTGGCATAAAGGCCGCGCTCGCGACGCAAGCGCTTAATGAGCGTGCTGTCGACAATGGCGAAGTCGAGCCCGAACTTTTCCAGCATCTCGTCACGCCATTTGATTTGCAGGGAGGACGGACAAACCACGACCACGCGGTTCGCACGGTGGCGGAGCATCAGCTCGAGGACGACCATGCCGGACTCGATGGTCTTGCCGAGGCCAACGTCGTCGGCGATGAGCAAGTTGACGCGCGGCATCTGTATCGCCCGAACCACGGGATCGAGTTGGTAGCTTTCGATTTCGATGCCGCTGCGGAATGGGGACTGGAGTTGCCGAGTGTCGGCGATCGAGGCGGCACCCCAGCGGACGGCGTCGAGAAATGCTTCCAGGTCGGCAGGATGGTCGAAACCCTTGGGCTCCGGCAGTTCCATTTTCTCGAAGGCACGAGCGCCGGGCTCGATTTCCCAGATGACCTGCAACTCCTCGCCCAGAGCATCGTCCTCGATAGATGCGAGGCTGACCAGGTGTTGCGGCCGCTCGCCGAGTTGGGTGTCATTGAGACCGCGACGCACGTCGGTGACCACGTAGCGCCGTTGTCGCACAACCGCAAGTTGTCCTTGCTCGGGTACTGAACTCAGAACTTGCATTAAGCTTATGTTTTATCAGGCTTAAGCAAACATTTGTGGATTGTTTGCCTGGTAGCCTGGCCAGACCATAGTATGGAGGATCGTGGTGCCTCTGTTCCAGCACGGCGACATTGTTGTACGGCGCAACAGGCGTGATGAGCGAGGCACGGTTCGAGGCTCGGCCCAGAGGCTAGCCGGCCGGAATTTCTACCGGGTACTGTTTCCCAGCAGCCCGAACCCAGTCCAGGTCCCGGAAGGCGACTTGGAGATCGTCAACCTCGAAATGTCGATCGAGGAGAGGTTGCTGAACTGTGAGTTCGGCGACAAGAGCACATTCTCCCGCCTGCTCACCTACGAGCGTCTGCGGCATCCTTTGCAGGATACCCTCTATGCATTGCGGGCCAGCCGCACCGAATTTCAGCCCTATCAGTTCAAGCCACTTCTGAAGTTCCTCCGCTCTGCCAAACAGAGGCTTCTTCTCGCTGATGAAGTCGGGTTGGGTAAGACGATTGAAGCAGGTTTCATCGTGTGTGAGATGTTGGCCAGGTACCCACACACCTTTCGGCGGGCTCTGGTCGTCTGCAAGGCTTCCCTCTGTGCGAAATGGCAAATGGAGATGCGAAAGCGATTCGATCTCCAATTTGAAATCTATCGAGCTGAGCAGCTGCGCGAATTCCTGCGACGGTACCGCGAGGACGGGGATGTTGAGCTACGCGCCATTTGCAGCTTGGAGTCGTTCCGCAACTCAACCTTGACGCAAGAGTGGGAAGCCATGCCGCCTCCACTCGACCTCCTGATCATCGACGAAGCGCATCACTTAAAGAACGCAGAAACGAAAGCTCACAAGGCCTGCCGGACGGCTGCGGAATCCGCAGATGCTGTGCTGGCGTTGACGGCAACACCCATCCAGATCGGCTCTCGGGATCTCTTCAACATTCTTTCGCTGTTGGACGAAGAAGAGTTTGCCTCCTACCAGTACTTTGAGGCGTGCATGCTCTTCAACCGCCATATCGTCGCGGCCGAGCAGAAAATCGCTCAGACTGATCCCGACCGTTTCGAGGTGGTGCACAAGATCCTAGAGTCTCTCGGCGATGACAAGAGTTCATTGCTGCGCGAAGCAATCACTGAGGCTGGCTTCTGGTCCTCACCCATTGAACTGACGCAGGGATGGCTGACTGTCAGCCAAACGCTTCGTCGGCATCCTCTTTACCCGGAGACCCTGCGGATGCTGGCCGAAGCTGATCCAGCGAGTCGCCGCGCCACCGTGGAGATCCAGAGGAATCTCGCAGAACTGAACTTTCTTTCGCGTATTTTCAGCAGGACTCGTCGCCGTGATGTCCACATAGGGACCGAGCGTATCGCCGTCGTAAAGAAGGTGGACATGACCGTCGCCGAGCGCGGCCTCTATAAAGCGGTTCTCGAGTACGTCCGCGAGAGATACCTCCGCGAAGGGAAGGACGCGGCGCTCCTGTTCGGCCTGATGATGCCGCAGAGGCAATTGGCGAGCTGCATCCCCGCCATGGTGGAGTACTATGAAGGCGAAATCGGCCCGTCCGCGGCCGGTCTGGACGCCGAAGAGTCTGATGCCGACCCTGAGGACTGGAACAATGGCGCCGCACCGGACCAGGAGACACGGCGCCAACACCTACGTCAACTGATCCAGACCTGGTATCAGGACGGGCAGCCGGACAGCAAGTTCGCCATCTTAAAGCAGTGCCTTGAGGAGTTACAGGAGACGCAAGCAGGAGAGCCAATCGTCATCTTCAGTTACTTCAAGAAGACGCTGGAGTACTTGGCCCGGAGACTGGGGGCGCTCGGCTACTCCAACACGGTGATCAGCGGATCGTTTCCGCCGATTGAGCGAGATAAGAGGATTGCCCAGTTCCGTGACGGAAGGCATCAGATCCTGCTTTCTACAGAGGTCGGCAGCGAAGGCTTAGACTTTCAATTCTGCCATATCCTCTTTAATTACGACTTGCCTTGGAATCCCATGGTCGTGGAGCAGAGGATCGGCCGGTTGGATCGGTTCGGCCAGAAGGCGGCGAAGATCCTCATTTTCAACCTCTCTGCGCCGGGCACCATCGAAGATGAGATTCTGAACCGCCTCTATCGGCGCATCAATTTGTTCGAGTCGTATATTGGCGACCTGGAGGCGATTCTGGGCAACGAGATCGCGAGTCTCACCAAGGACCTGTTCGATCCGGAGTTGTCGGAGGAGCAGCGCAACGCTCGCATGGACCAGGCTGGCCTGCTGCTTGAAAAGCGGAAGCTACAGTTCGACGAGTGGGAGAAGTCTAGCCCACAGTTCATTGGCCATGATGAGTACTACCGGCAGGAGGTGGAACGCGCGCAGGTGCTCGGAAGGTTCATTCGGCAGGAGGACTTGGCGAGGTTCGTGAAAGACTTTCTTGCGCACTACGATCGCCGGTCCGAGTTGTTAGAGGAGAGCCCTGGCATCTACTGTTTGGAGGCCAGCGAAAAGCTTGTGCAACTGGTGGTCAGTCAACCGGACGATCCACAGAAAGCCGAGTTTTGTGGCCGCCTGCACCAGAAGTTCCTACGGCTCACTTTTGACTCCGACGCGGCAGAACGGGACAAGGAACTTGCGTTCATCCACGTAAGGCACTTCTTTATCCGCGCTATTGTCAACGAGTACCGCCAGGGGGAAGGCCACTTTCATCCGGTCGCGAGGCTACAAGTGGCCTCGTCCGATTCCCTGCCATGCGGGGACTACTTGTATCTTGTGGCTCGGGCTACAATTCGGGCCGCGCGTGAACAAGACACCATCTTGCCGGCAATCGTCAGCCTGGAATCTCTGGAGGTTCTCGACGAGGACGCAGCCGAGATTTGCCTGGCCCGCATGGTCAGCGAGGGAATGGATTTGCCGGTGCCCGTCGTCGACAACGATGTTCTCCGACGGGCTCATGCTGTCGCTGAGTCGGTGCTGGCCGAACGGTTCCAAGATAGGCGGGATGGGGTTGAGCGACTCAATCAGGCATTCGTGGACGCCAGACTCGCCAGCGTTCGGGAATCCTATAGGCTGAAGATCGAACGAAAGAAAGCCCTTCTCGAAAGGGCGCGCGCGCACAACCAACAGACTTCCTACCTCCGGATGCTCGAGGGCGGGATTCGGAATCTCACGGCAGAACAGGAGCGGCGCGAAACAGAAATTGGCCAGCTTAGGTCAGTGACTGCGGAGCACGCTATCATCGCGGCTGGGTTCTTGCAGGTTCATGGGGCATAGGTTGCAATGAAGATCATCCTCACATCGAGTTCGGCTGTCTTGAAGCGAGTCCTCTCATTTCTGCGTGGGAGGTTTGGCCGCCCTCCAGCGCCACCGGAGCCAGCCGATCGGATGGGCCTGCCGCCAGCGCATCCGGCGACGCCGGCTCAAGTGCCCGAGGTGGATGTCGTCGAGCGGCCGCCATCTCGTCCGACACGACGGAACGAGCGCACGGTCGTGGTCGGCGTTGACTTTGGGACGAGTTCGACTAAGGTCATTTGGCAGGACCTGGGCGACAACCACTTCGAAGTGTTTCAATGGCGTACGTCCAACGGTTCGAGTTCGTTCCTCCTGCCGTCGACAGTCTTGCTTCGAAATGGATCGATGCACTTTGGGGTCCCTGGGCCCGAAGCCCATGAAGGGGACGTGTTGTTGCAGTCGATCAAGCTATGCGTGCTGTGCCGGCGAAAACCCACCATCTGCCGCTGCGGAAACGCTGCGGCCCGCCAGGGAATGATATGTCTCCCCGGATCGGCGGATACAATTCCGGCAAGCTCCTTCGCATGCCTGTTCCTGGCACACGTGTTTCGCGAGGTTGAGGGGAGATTGTCGGCGCGATTTCCTGATGATGAGCTAGTCCTGATCTGGAACGTTGGCTGCCCGATGGATCATCTTGACATCGGAGACTTGCGGAGCCAGTGGGAGAAGATGACAGGTGCCGCCATAGAACTCCGGAGGCAAGTGCCAAACCCGGCGGACATCTCGCTGCTGGCCCAGGCTACGCGCCTTGTGGAGAGGTTGGCCATCACCGTTCCAAGCGAGAGAAACTACTTCGTGCAGCCGGAGGGGCTCGCGGCAGTGAAAGCTTTCCTCGAATCCCCACATGGAGAGTCAAAAACATACGCTATCGTGGACGTTGGCGCCGGGACAACGGAGGTGTCGTTCTTCTTCAACGGCATAGCGATGTTGGAGCCGGGCCATCCCTTTCGGCCGAGTTACTTGGCTGACTCAACGGATGCTGTAGGCGGCGTCAAGATCGACCTGGAACTGGCCCAAGCCTGGGGTTGTTGTATTGAAGAAGCTCAAAAGCGGAAAGAGGCTGGGCCGCCTTCAATTCCCGTGGTGCGAAGCGTTGAGGATATCTGCATGCAGTACCAGCGGACTTGCGGCGAGATCGTGAAGCAGAACAAGCTAATAGCCCCGCATGACAAGCGATTTGACCTCTTTGTCATTGGCGGTGGTGGACGCCTGCTGACTCTTCAGAGATCGCTCCACCATCGCGAACTGCCCGGAGGATTCGTGCGCGAACACTCGCGGCAATTGAAGCCACCGAAAGGCCTTAAGAACGGCGCGACCCTGCAAGAACACTTTGACCTTCTCTCAATTGCCTGCGGGCTAGCCAGTTCTTTGGACTGGGAGTACTACCCGCCGAGCGACGTCGATTCCATGCCCGCGATGCCGACGAAGCCGAAGCCTGATCTCGATGAATATTATCCGAAGTGATGTCCGGGCAACTCCGATGATCCGAAAACTGAACGAGGAGGCGGCGTTTGCAGTGGTTTCTCGGCCAGCCGTCTTGGACGGGCCCGTCAACAGACGCGACCTGTCAACCGGAGAAACCAGAGAATTGGTACCCGAAAACGTGGGGTTCAACCTCAACCACGGGGTTGAGCCCGCCCCTCCGAGGTGTCACGTTTCCAACAGGAGAGAGTCGTGTCTGCGCAAGAACCAGCGGAATGTAGCGGATACGGGCGAGCCGGGCGACTGACGCTGCTGTCAAGATAACCGGCGGATTAGGTTCGGACGTGGAAGGTGTGGCTCCCCGAGCTCAACGGTGCTCTAACATTCTCTCCGGCTCGGAGTGCGGTCTGACAAGCACAACGAACCCTTTCGTGGTACTTTATGCGTGTGAGGCCACAGGTTCAAAGTCTGAAGAGCTTTCCGGAGTACGTCGATCGCCTCCAGCAGGCCGGGCGCTACACCTTCACTCGCGAGGCCACCACCCGAGATCTGCCCCTCTCGCGGGTCGCCGTCAAGCGGGCCGCTGAACGGCTGATTGCACAAGGACGGATGATTGCTCCCCGGCGCGGATTCTTCGTGATTGTCCCGCTCGAGTATAAGTCCGCCGGCGCTCCTCCGGCATCTTGGTTCATCGATGACTTGATGCGCTTTCACGAACTGCCTTACTACGTTGGCCTTCTCTCCGCGGCCGCTCTGCATGGGGCGGCTGCTCAGCAGCCGCAGGAATTCCAGGTGATCACCAATCGCCAGCTCAGACCTGCACCTGTGGGTCGGGGGCGGATCCGGTTCTTCATGAAAACGAGCGTGGATCGGACTCCAGTGGTGGGGGTGAAAACTGAGACCGGCTCGATGCGAGTTTCCACACCAGAGGCGACCGCAGTGGATCTGGTGCGGTATGTCGGGCATGCCGGCGGCTGGAGCAATGTCGCCGAAGTGCTATCGGATCTTGCTGAGATCATCCATCCAGGCCGGCTCGCTGAAGCCGCAAGCGCCGCCGCCGACGTCGCCGCCGCCCAGAGATTGGGATATTTGATGGAACAGGCTGGTGCCGGGGACAAGGCCGCCCCGCTCTCGAAGTGGGTCGCGGCTGCACAGCCCAGAACTGTGCCTCTCCGGCCGGATCGTCCTGTCGCGAACGCCGTGCGCGAGCGAAGGTGGAGGCTTCTGGTGAATGAACAGATCGAGGTGTCTGGATGATCTCCCGTGCGCACATCACGGCTTGGCGGGGGGCTGCGCCTTGGTCGACAGACGCCCAAGTCGAACAGGATCTGGTTCTGTCCCGCGCACTGGTAGAAATATTCTCGGACCCGGTATTGAAGAGCCAACTTGCGTTCCGCGGCGGCACGGCGCTGTACAAGCTGCAGCTACTTCCGGCCCCACGCTATTCGGAAGACATTGATCTGGTCCAGACCGATGCCGGCGCAATTGGTCCAGTGATGACGGCCCTTCACGCTCGCCTCGATCACTGGCTGGGCGAGCCGCGAAGGAAGCAAGGCCAGGGTGTAACCTTCATCTATCGATTCGATTCGGAGATTCCGCCGATCACACCGCTCCGATTGAAGGTCGAGATCAACACTCGGGAGCACTTCTCCGTGCATGGTTTCGAAACAAAAAGATTCGAAGTGGATAGTCCCTGGTTCTCCGGTGCCGCCAGCCTGCGGACTTACTTTCTGGAGGAACTGCTCGGGACAAAGCTGCGTGCTCTGTACCAACGAAAGGAAGGCCGTGATCTCTTTGACCTCGCGTTGGCACTTCAGCGCCGCCCTGCCCTTGACATTGAGAAGACGGTGGGGTGCTTCCTTGAGTACATGCGGAGGTCAGCTACCCGGGTGTCTCGTGCTGAATTCGAAGCAAACCTCCTTGGCAAAATGGAGGATCCCACGTTCCTCGCCGACATCGCGCCACTTCTGTCCCCCGATGCAGCCGATCAGTTCGACGCCAGACGCGCGGGGGAGGTCATCCTGGAGAGGTTCATCTCTAAGATTCCTGGCGATTCGTGGAAAGGGACTCGATAGCCGCGGGCTCAGCACGATCATAGAGTCCATGATCAATGGGCTGCGTAACCGGTGGACTCGGCCGAATCACTGCACTATCTCACCTTCGATGCGCTGGGAGGACTCTGCCAGAATTGGATCGACAAGATGTCGAAACTGTTGGATCCATTCCGGTTCCTCCTGGTCACGGTCGCCGGCTGGATGAGCCAACGCCAGTTGCAGGTAATTGAGTACCTGCGCGAAGAAAACCGAGTCCTCCGTGAACAGCTTGGCGGCAAACGCCCCCGATTGGATGACGATCAGCGCCGCCGGTTGGCCGCCAAGGCCCACGGGCTTGGACGGACCATCCTCGCGGAAGTTGCTACCATCGTCACGCCGGAGACCCTGCTCGCCTGGCACCGCAAACTGATCGCTCAGAAGTACGACGGGAGTCGCAAACGAGGACCGGGCCGGCCGCGCACTGCCGGAGAACTTGAAGCGCTGGTCGTGCGATTGGCCGGGGAGAATCGCGATTGGGGCTATCGGCGCATTCAGGGGGCCTTGTCAAACCTGGGGCACGAGATCGCTCGCAGCACGATCGCGGCGATCCTCGAACGGCACGGACTCGAGCCTGCGCCGGAACGAAATCGACGGACGACGTGGAAGGAATTTCTGGACCGGCATTGGGAGATGATTGTCGCGACAGATTTCTTCACCGTGGAGGTTTGGACTCGCCGAGGCTTGCAGCGCTTCCTTGTGCTGTTCTTCATCGATATGGCGACCCGCAAGGTGGAGATCGCCGGCATCTCACCGTTCGCCAATGGCCTGTGGATGAACCAGGTCGCACGGAACCTTACCGATGCCGTCGATGGAGTGCTCGCGGGGAAGAGATACCTGATCCACGACCGCGACCCGTTGTTCACGGCGGAGTTCCTACAGACGTTGGAGGCTGCTGGCGTGAAGTCCGTGAAGCTTCCGCCACGTTCGCCGAACTTGAATCCCCACGCCGAGAGGTTTGTGCGGAGTATCAAGGAGTCCTGCCTGGATCGGATGATCTTCTTCGGCGAGGCGTCCCTGCGGACGGCCGTTCAGAACTTCGTGGAGCACTATCACGCCGAGCGGAACCACCAGGGCCTCTCGAACCGAATCATCCGCCCTGAGGCTGGCCACCTGGGCGCGTCAGGTGCCATCCGGCGCCGTCAGCGACTGGGCGGCATGCTGAACTACTACTACCGCGACGCGGCTTGATCGGGCGGGTTCAGGTTGACCATCGCGGTCCGAACCGGAATTCAGGGGCCGAAGGCGTGCTCAGAATCGGATCTTAGCGTGTCTGGCGCGGAATCCACAGCGTCCACGGTGTGCTTGGTGGCGCAGTTTCCCGCCCAAAGTGGGAATTCAGTGGACCTCGAAACGAGATGCAACGCTCGTCTGGTCAAGCACTTGAGGCTGTTCGAGTTTTCGGGCCATACGCGGTAAGAGAGTCTCTTCGACAATACACCGCCGCTCCTGCTTCGTCCGCCGAAGTCGCGGCCCTTGACCGCTCTTGGGGACACCCGGATTAGTTTCGGTGTCAGGACTCTGGCTCGCTCTAACCACCCCTCAAGATTCTCGTGCCGCGCAGCCTGAAGTCCAGGCGGTTTTCGCCGGACGCTTACGAATTCAGCAGGACTCGAAACGAGATGTAACGTCTGGCTGGCGAAGGAGATGGGCCAGTTGAGTTTTCGGGCCAAACGGGATGGGGCCAGTTGAGTTTTCGGGCCAAACGAGGTCACCGATACGTATCGCTGCGCTTCGCGCCGGATGTGGTTCTGACTACCCACAGCCAGTCCTCGACCCTACTGGCGTCCACACAATGCGAGCTACTGATGCCGCAAGCAATCCATCGGGTCTAGGCGGCTCACTCTCCAGGCTGGCATCACCACGGCAAGCATGGCGGCCCCGCCGAGCAACACTCCCGCCGCCGCTAATGTACCCGGATCCGCCGGGCTCAAACCGAACAACATACTTCGCATCCACCCGAGCGCGAGAGGCGTCGCTATCAACCCAATTCCGATGCCCAACACCGCCGGCTTCATCCCCTCTCTCAGCACGAACACCAAGATGTCACGGCGGCTCGCCCCTAGCGCAATCCGCAAGCCAAACTCCTTCACCTGTGCCTTCGCAGTGTATGCCGCCAGGCCGTAAACGCCGGCCAGCGCGAGGAGACACGCCAGAATTCCCAAGCCGCTGGCCGCCAGAGCTGCAGCTCGAAACGGTTGAATGGACTCCTCGAGCTTGTCTTCAAGTACGTAGGTGTTGGCCGTCAGAGCGGAATGGTGCCCAGCTATGAGTCGTCCTACGTCTATTGCAAGTCGGCGCGGTGGCGCAGTCGTCCTCACCAAGAGGGCGGCGTGGATCATGTCCGATCTCCGCACCGGCTGGTAGATCTGTCCTGTCACAATGTCTTGCTGTTGGTACATCTGCACGTCGCCCGCCACCCCAATCACTTGGCCTGTCCGCTTTCCTACCTGAATCATCTTGCCCAGGGCGGACTCTCCAGGCCAAAGCCGCCTGGCAAGGCTCTCGCTCACTAAAAACACTTCAGCCTCCTGTTCGCCTTCACTGAATCCTCGTCCCTGGCGGACTCGGACGCCCAGAGTCTCAAAATAGTTCGGCGACACAGCGCTAACCAATACGCGCATCGCTTCCACCTCCGTGGTCCTCTGGAGGCTCCCTAGCGGGTACGAATCGGCTACCGCCACCGAGGTAACCTGTCCAAGCCCTTTGATCCTATCAGTCAACTCACTCAACAACGCTTCGCTCCGCGCTGCGTCATAGCCGTTCGATGCCAATGGCAAGGACACCGCGAGAGCACTCCGCGGATCAAATCCGAGATCGATTTTGCGCGTTTGCTGGATCCCCCTTAAAAGCAATCCCGCCGCCACAAGAAGCACAAAGGAGCACGCCACTTGTCCCACGACCAACCGAGCCTGCGATATCTTCCGCGTCGATGCGCCGAGGCCCGACTCAGGGTTCTCGCGGATCACAGACAGCACATCGGCCCGACTCGCTCGTCTTATGGAGAGGATACTGATTGCCACGCATGCCAGCGCGGAGGCCCCCACTGTGAATAGAATCACGCGGTAGTCCCACCGTATCCCCAACTTGAGCGGCAGTTCGATCCACTTCGTTGCAGCCGTTTCAAGCCAACGGGCGAGTTGGAGACCCAGCACTCCGCTCAACGCTGCAACCACCGCGTTCTCAGCCGTTAATTCCCGCACCAGATGCCGCCGCCCGGCCCCGAGCGCCAGCCGGATGCCAATCTCCTTCCGTCGCGCCGCCAGTCGCGCCGCCACAAGGTTGGCCGTATTCGCTGCTGCAATCAGTAGCACCAACAATGTGAACGCACTCATCAGCGCGAACGCAGCCTCCACTCTCCGCAACTGGTCCGGCGCAAATCGCAGGTTGTGGCTTATCGCAATCCGGCTCCCTTGTTCCCACTTGCTCGCTCCTTCTCGCCAATGCGAGTCAAGCGCACTCAACTCAGCTTCGGCCTGTTCAGACGTCGTTCCCTCAACCAGGCGTCCCGCAACTGCCAGCCAATCTTGTCGCCGTCGTTCAAGCCTTTGGCTCTCCGGATCGAGAACCCGCTCCTGCTCGAGCGGCACAATCACTTTGGGGGGTATTCCGATGAAACTTGAAAAATCGGGACCTGTCACTCCAACCACTATGAATGGAGTTCCATTCAATACAATGTTCCGGCCTACCACCTGCAGGTCCGCGCCAAACTGGCTCCGCCAATACTCATAGCCGAGAATGGCCACTGGAGCCGCGTCCCGCCCGCCCTCCATGTCGGCCCGAAAGCCGCGGCCCAGGGCGATCGGACTGCCCAACGCTTCAAAGAAATTGGCAGAAACCAACAGCCCCGTCCCATTTTCTGACGTCTCTTCGTTGTGGCCCAGTCGCACTAGTGTCGGCGACGAGGCCGTCAGCCCCGTGAACGACCGGCAGTTCTCTGCAAACATGACGTACTCCGGATAGGAGAAACCGGTCCCGTAACCGTTCGCTCCGCCCCGATACAACCTCAATACCCGCTCCGGCTCTCTCACCGTTACCGGTCTTGTCACAAAGCCGTCGAAGAGTTGGAATAGCGAGATGTTCACTGCAATGCCCAGCGCCAGCGTCAACGCCGAGATGAGCACATACGCAGGTTGCCGGAAGATATGCGTTGCTGCGCGCTTCATGTCTCCAATTACGTCGCCCAAAGCCGGAATGGCGCTTCGCCACATTGGAGCGTCCTCATTCATGCCGTCATTTCCTCACCGTTGTTCAATCTCCAGCATCGTCAACGTCGGCGGCGCGTCCTCGTGAAAAATCACGGTCTCCATCGTGCTCCCATGCCGCTTCGCCCGCCACGCAGATACTTGATAACTTATCACTAGCAGCGATGCTAGCGTGGCCCATGAGGTTGCACCCTGGAGTACGCTCGCAACCGCACGCGACACTAAAGCCACCGCGAACAGGTATGCCAAAACATACCATCCCAATCGGATCCGCAGATTCGCCTTATCCGGCACATATGGACATGTGAACGGGATCTGATGATATCGTCCATACAGAGCCCGTACCAGAACGGCAATCACCAGGCTGTGGAGGGCCGCCATCTGAAGCGCTGTTTCTTCTCCCCAAGCCTTTGCAAACATGGGCAACGGCACCAGCACGGCGGCCACCACGATGATCATTACCGCCAGCAACCGCACCGCGCGGCCGTACAGTTCCGGAGAACCGCTGGCGTGCAAGCGAAACACCCAATTTGCTGGCAACTCTACGGGCAGGGGCATCACCGCCCGAAGCCCGATCGCTAGCAGCGCAGTAAACTCCAGCGGGAGTGACACCGCCAGCGCGCTAGGTCCCGCCCTCTGGCCTTCGATCGCCAGCCGCTCCCAGCCCACCGCAACAATCCCTGTCCCGAGGCTTAAGTACAACGCCAGCACAAACTGGCATTTTTGATTCCGGGTGAGCGCTCGCCAAGCAAAGTAGAACGCCGCCTCTTCCTCAGGTTTTCGCAAGAGCGTTACTCGCAGGAATTCCCGCGTACTACGCGTCGCCCAGCCGGGCCCGCTACATCGCTCTCCCGCTTCCTCTCCGGCTTGTCGCCACGCCTTCCAGTAGCCGATGCTATAAAGCCCTAGTCCCCCGACTGTTAGTGTCGCGAGCGACCCCACCGCCAAGTCGCTCAGCCACGAGGCCATCATAGGCTCGCCTCCCACCCATCTCTGATAGAGCGCCAGAAACCATTTGGTCGGAACCATCTCTTGCCTTCCACCACCTGAGGGGCCAGTCCCAGATGTGAAACAGAGAATCATCCATGTCAGAATTCCGAGTTGCACCATCGGAGCCGCTGTTCGGCGCACTCGCTGTGGCAGAAGGCTGGATAACAGGCCTTGCGCAGTTAGGGTTAGTCCAATCACGAAGCCCGCAGCAAGCAGACACACACCAATGTGAATTGAAACTCTCCTCGATACTTCGCGCAGCCCAGCGTCGGATCCAGCTGTAATCGCCGGAAACACGAGGCCCGTGAATGAATTGATCGCCACCGCAAGACATGCTGGCGCCACACAGACTGCCGCGGTTCGAGCCCAGAACAACGCAGACGCAGGCACGGGCTGCACTCCGAGGATTGCTGCGTCCCGTCTGTCGGGAAACATCGTGTGCGCAGTGAGTCCTAGCGCCAGCGCAGTTGCCATCATCGACAATGCAATGAGAAACTCCTTATCCCGCCACTCAATCAGAGGCATCAACGCCGCAATCTCTGGCCGCTCCGACAGATTCAGGTACCGAATGACAAACACTACGGCTAGGGTAAGGCTGGCTGCGGCCAACACAGAGATCGCCGTTACTGCCAGCCTGTGCGCTTCTCCGCCGCGAGAGACCAGATCCGTGTCGAACGAACGCAGCAGAAACAGCCGCAACAACCCCACGACTCGGTTATGGCTGGCTTTCACGCCTCCATCGCCTCCACTAAATCGCGAGCGATGTCCACGCAGTTCACGTCGATCGCAAGGTGGCGGAACGCCTCCTCCAGCGTTCCCACTTCATGCTGCCGCATCAGGCTTTCAACCGTGTCATTAGCCACCACCCCGCCTTTCTTCAGAATCACCACTCGGTCCGCCACATCCTCCATCACACTCAGTTCGTGCGCGCTCACCAGCACCGTCTTACCCATGCTGGCCATTGACTTGATCGCTTGCCGCACCACCAGCACCGTTGCCGCGTCCAGGCCCGATAACGGCTCGTCCAGAATCAGTATTCTGGGATTGTCCAACAATGCTGCCAGAAGGAGCAGCTTCTGTTTCATCCCCTTTGAATACTCTGCGATGCGGGAGTGCCTGCTCTCATCCAGTCCAAGGACCCGCAGTAACCGCCCGATTCGGCGGTGTGATGTCCTGTGCTCCATTCCGCGCAACTGCCCCACCAACTCCAGGTACTCTTGCCCACTCAGAAACGAATACAGGTGAGGCTCCTCTGGAACGTAGCCAATTCCCCGCTTGTAACCTTCCGAACTGGTGTCTACCTCCTGGCCCCGCCAAAGAATTGATCCTGATGTCGGAGCCACTAGTCCGGCAATCATTTTCAGTGTTGTTGATTTGCCTGATCCGTTCGGCCCCAAATAGCCTGTCACCTCTCCCTGGCCGGCGCAGAACGAGACACTGTTCACCGCTGGCAACGATGCATACGTCTTCGTGAGGTTTTTGACTTCGAGCATTCAGCCCATCCCCGATAACGTAGACATTGCTCCACGATAAACCGAGGCGAATGGGATTTTCCGTCCCGTGACAACCTCAAGATATACCCGAAGCATCTCTTCCGCGCAATGTTCAATGGAGTGATTTCTTTCGATCACCGTCCGCGCCGATCTGCCCATTTGCTCGCGCAGGGCGTTATCCGCCAGCAGCAGCGCAATCCTGTCTGCCAACACCGGGGCATTCCCAGCCGGTACCACAAACCCACTCACTCCGTTCTCGACGATTTCCTTCAGGCCGCCGGCGTCGCTTACGACGACAGGAACCCCCAAGCTCATCGATTCTAGGATGCAGGTCCCCAATGCCTCGTTTTCCGAGCACGACACCTGCACATCCGCTGCGCACTCAATAAAACGAATATCGCTTTGGAAGTCCAAAAACCTCACGCGTCCGCGGTTCGCCATGGTAGCGACTTGCTGCCTCACACTGGCTAGGTAATCGCAGTCTCCATCTGGCTCACCCACAATGATCAGCATCGCTTCAGGAAACCGCTCTGCCAACAAGGCGAAACTCTCAAGCAGCAGGTCAATCCTTTTATGCGGAGCCAGCCTGGCGATCTTCAATATCACCTTCGCATCGGCAGGAATCCTGTACCTGATCCGAGACTCTCCCTTGTCGAAGACTCCCGGGCAGAAATGCCGCGTTTCGATCCCGTCATACACCACGCGGAGCTTCGTGCTGTCGATGTCCAACTGTCTCGCGTAGCTAGCCAGGAATTCGCTCACAGATACCACCGCTCTCGCTAAGTGCAAGGCCTCACCGAGGCTGTCCACGTCCGAATTCCGCAAGTGCTGGATCACTGGGATTTTCTTCCTCGCCGCACTCAACAGAATCGCCTGTCCGCACGCTCCATTTAGATGGATCACCTCTGGGGCAACCTGCTCAAGCACCGTATCGAAATGGCGCACGGTTGTTACCCTTGCATCGGCGAAGTCCGAATCCGTCACTTGTACGACTGCGCCGGCCCCTTGTAACCGCTCTGCATACATCCCGCTTTGGGCAACTACGGCATGAGCCTCCACGCCCCTCCTGACCAGCGATTCAACCATCCGGACCAGAGTTTCCTCCGCGCCTGAATACGCGCTGCGGTTGGCCACATAGAGTACACGCAGTCCTTGCATAGCCGCCTTCCCACGATCATCCTCGGCCTCCCTCGCCGCGAATCGATAGCGGTCCTCCAAGACCTGCACCATCTTGCGCTTGTAGTGCTTGAGCAACTCGATCTCGTCACTTTCACGATTTGTTCTGCAGCGCTCCCGCAAACACGACAAAGTCACTTCCGTCTCTTCCGCCGTGTCGAAGCGGACTGCCCTCGGCATCTCCGTCTGTTCTAGCTTGTACGCTGCCCGAAACTCGAACGATGCCGCCTTAACCGGGATGCCGTATTCTCCACCTTGAATAGATGCAGCCACTCTACTGACTTGCCGCACCAACTTCCTAATGCCGGACTGCCCTGTCGCGGTTGGCATACTTCGCAGGAACTCGATCAGCCTAGCAGAAGCCACGAACGGTGAGGTGTTTATGGGTGCGTCCAAGCTCTCGGTAAAATCGTTGCCTTCCCGCACATGGTGTTCGCGCAACCGGCTTCGGAAGCCATCCGGCAGCAGCATCACCCCGAACGGCAAACATTCGATGACGTCTGCCCCAGTCGCCTTCGCTAAGCTGTCCATAGCCTCCGCCTCGCTCATCCTCGGGCGAAACATGCACTTCCACCCGTACCTCTTCGCTGTGGCCTCTAGGCTCTCGATCTCTCTCTGGCTGTGACCCATAAGGACTTTCTCACCATCGAGTTGCAGTCGCTCATTCCACCGGAGGAAATGTTCAAGTACGGTGCCTTCCTCAAATACGAGGCTGTGAAACCGACGAGCAATAGTATCAGATATGTAGCTTAGATAAATCAGTTGGAGTACTTTCATTTCAGCTTCTCCCTCCCCTCCTGTGCGCACTGGTGTGCACTGCCATTTGCTCTTCGGGTGCAATATAGGCATCTGGAACAGCTAAGGCTTAATGTTTTGAAGTGGTCTGGACAGCCATACTGATGAAATGGACAGTTTGCGGAGCTTGGAATTACGCCCCGCCTCTGCCCCGCATGCGCCGAACTCCGCGCACACACCGAAAGACAGCCTCTTCACCTGCTGCGGGTGTCTAGTGCGCTCATCTTTTCTCTAACGCCGTTGCCCCGCTTGCAGGGGGTTCAAGGATATACTCACTGCACTGACGGGGCTTGGCCATTACGGCCAAGCCCACAGGCACTCTTCGCTAGCTGACGCACGAGCAATTGCACCCAATGAGGCAATCGCAGGTGCATTGGCATGATTCCCAGCTATAGCAGCTGCTTCCACTATACGCAGAGCAACTGACAATGCCCCAGCAGCAGGACGTGCTGCAATCGGCGTAAACGGGCTCCGCCAAGCTAAGCCCGAGAACTGCCACCGACAGCCCAAGCATTAGTTTTTCCTTCATCGTTTCTCACCTCCTTTCTTCGCAGGTTGCAGACCCACCTGTTGCGAGAGCCTGGTATCGGTTTCGGCTACCACTTTCACTTGTTCGGTCACCGCAATGCTTTTCCAGACTTTTGCTCCGCTAGTGAAATAGTAACTTCCTCCGTGGAATCCGAATCCGTCACAGGTGCCGCCACTCGACGGCCGACTGTGCAGCACACCCACCTGCCTACCGTCCTGTCGAACTAAAACGATCGCATTATTTGCGAGTAGGACCGCTATCGTTCCGTCGTTTGTACGACATACCCCCGAAGTGATCTTCGCTAATTGAATACCATCCATGTTCTTCGAACCCCGCCCACGAGGGGCGCCTGGTTCGTGCCAAAACGTCTTTGTCATCTCGTCGACCACCGCGCCGTTCAAGCGCACCTGCCAAACGAGCCTGCCGCCTGCGTCGTACTTTTGAAGAACTGGCGCAAATTGAAAGCACACGTAGATCGAGTTCTCTTCTCCCGCGAGCAGGAATGCTCTTCCCATCGGTGAGAGCATTGACGCATCGTCCTTCTTGCCTGGATAGAGCGCTGATAGTGGAGGCAACTGTCCGAACCTCCTTTTGCTCCTCCCTTGTGAGTCGTACACAGTAACAAGAGTTCCGGTGCGCGGAGTGTTTGCAGACACCTCCCCCGCGTCATTCACCGCAATGGAGTCACTTGCCGTGCCGATTTGAAAACGCTTCAGAGCCGAGCCATCTTCACTGAAGATCTGCACTGACATTGAGTCGAGGACATAGATCTTGCCCGACCGATCCATCGCGACTCCTTGAACGCTTGCGAGATCGCCCAGTCTTTGCCCAATTCCTCCTAGTTCTTTGATGTACTGCCCCCTCTCGTTGAGCAACAATATCCGGCGATTCACCGGATCGGCCACAGCCAGTTGTCGCACGGCGGGGTTTGTGGCAATTGTCATCAGGCGGTTCGAAATCGGATCCCGGTACAGCGAATGCGGGCTGTAGTATCCTAGTCTCGAATCGATCGGTGTGTCTTGCGGTGGCCGCGCCGATGCCCATCTCTGCCTCCACGGGGCTATCCATTCCTTGTAATCCACTACTTGTTCGATCCGGCTTCCTCCGTCGACGTTCAGAACCAGAGCTTTGTTGAATTCTTCGACCTCCATGAAAAAGGGGTCTTCCCATCCTTGGATGAACTCCTCTGCCACGTAGATGGACCATTCCTTCGATTCAGCGACTATCGGAGCAGACTCTGTCAGAGTCATGCGTAGCCCTCTACTGAATATCACTGCTGTCCGGCTATCGTTTCGAGGGTGCCATCTAAGCGACTTCCTATCAGTA